>NZ_JOCQ01000069.1 GCF_000720725.1 Streptomyces rimosus subsp. rimosus | reverse complement strand
GGGTGGCGCGGCGGCGGGGCCGGGCGCGCGGCGCCTCGTCCTCGGCGGCGGGCTGCTCCGGCTGCGCGGCCGGGGCCTCGGGCGCGCTCTCCGCGGCCTCGCTCACCTGCGGGGAGCCCGCGGGAGCGGTGGCCTTACGGGTGGCGCGGCGGCGCGTACGGGCGGGCTTGGCGTCGTCGCCGGAGACGACCGTCGAGGCGGCGCCCGTGTCGTCCTGTGCGGAGTTCGCGGCCGTGGCGGGCGCCTCGGCGCCGCCGTCGGCGGTCACCGGTGCCTCGGCGGGCGTGCTCGCCGCCGTGGGCGGGCCGGCCGGCCGGGATGCGGCGCGGCGCCGGCGGCGCGGCGGCAGCGTGTCGCTGGGGGTGCTGCCCTCGGAAAGCTGTTCCGCAGGGCCGCTGGATTCGTTGGGCTCAATGGGTTCGAGCATGCGGGCGGTTCTCCCGTCACGCTCCCGGGCGCCGCGCCTGGTTCCGGACGCGGCCCGCGTGATGTGCGCGGTGCCGCCCTCCGGGGCGCGGGCGCCGCACGGGAGCTGTCGTCTCGCTCGCCGGGCCCGTCTGCGGGACCGGCGAAAGTCTGCTGGTCAGTGCGTCTGCCGGACCGGGGTGGCTCCCTGGTTGATCGGCGACGCGACGACGGCGGTCCTGTGCAGGACCGTCCGGCGCCTCGCGGCACTCAGCCGGCGGCCGTTGTTCTGTCGGCCTCGGCAGCGTCGCGGTCGGGCGCGAGCGGGTCGGTCACCGCGCCGGTCTCCTCATCGAGCAGCCCCTGCGCCAGCCTGGTCACCGCAGCGGGGACCGGCGGCGCCAGGTCGGCCGTAGCTCGGAGGCCGGACAGGACGTCGTCGGGTCGTACGGCAGGTGTCGCATGCCGAACAACCAGCCGCAGTATCGCACAGGCATCGCCGCCCGGCCTATCGCCGTCCGCCGCCGCGGCTTCGAGCCGGGCCACTGCGGCCCGCGCGTCGAAGGTCCGCATGCCGTTCTTGGTACGGCGCTCGACCTGCACTTCTTCGGCGGCGAGGAAGGTCTCGACGGCGTGCGCGGCCTCGGCGGCCCCGACACCGTCGAGGCGCAGCTCCCACACCGACGCCTGGAGCCGGTCGGCGAGCCCGGACGTACGGGCCTCCACCGCGTCGGTGATGTCCAGGCCCGACGGCAGCGACTCGTCCAGCAGGGCGCGGAGCGTGTCCGGGTCGCGGCGCTCGGCGAGCTGGATCTCCAGGTACTCGGCCTCGCTGCCCGTACCGGTCGGTGCGGCGTTGGCGTACGACACCTTCGGGTGCGGGGTGAAGCCCGCCGAATACGCCATGGGGACCTCGGCGCGGCGCAGCGCCCGCTCGAAAGCGCGCTGGAAGTCGCGGTGGCTGGTGAACCGGAGGCGGCCGCGCTTGGTGTAGCGCAGTCGGATGCGCTGCACCGCCGGTGCGGGCGGCGGGCCTTCGGGCTGTCGCTTGCCCAGTGTTACTTCTCCTTGGTGTGAGGGCGCTACTGGACGTCACCCCCGCGGTGGCGGGGACGGTCCCGGATGACGCCTACCCAGCGTCGCCCAGTCCGGGCCCCCGCGTGGGCGGGGACACGTCGCGCCCGGACGTCTTACCTAGAGTACGTGCCGCCGGTACCGCCTGTTCCCGCCGGGGCTCGGGCACCGCGGCCGGCTCCGGCCGCTCCGGCACCCCGGCGCCCCCGAACAGCGCCCGCCGGATCTCGGCGCGGGTCTGCCGTACGGACTGCCGGGCGGCGCCCAGCGCACGGCGTACGGACCGGCCCGCCTCCCGTACGGCGTTGCGCACCGGGCGCCACAGCACGTCCCGTACGGCGTGGCCGACCGGGGTGAGGACGGCGCGGTAGACCCACCGGAACGGCTCGACGAAGATCCACCGCAGGAGTGTGCCGAGGAACCGGCCGACGGCCCGGGAGACGTGCCCCGCCACCCGCCAGGCGTGCCCGAAGGCGGCGCCGGTCTCGCGCGCCACAACCGTCACGGCGGCGCCGACCGCCCGGCCCACCGGGGCGAGGACGTACCGCCACACCGCGACGGCCGGGACGACGACCGTCCACCGTACGAGTGCGGCGACGGCGGCGCCGATGCCGCGGACCACCCAGGCGATGGCGTGCCCGACGGGCGTCAGCACGTGCCGGTAGCACCAGCGGGCGGGGAACACGACCAGGTGAAGGGCGAGCCAGGCGAGGCCCGCGCCCAGCCCCCGGAACATCCACCGGACACCATGTCCGACCGGCCTGAGCACCCGGCGGTGGACCCAAAGCGCCGGCACCACGATCAGGTGGTGGACCAGCCAGGCCACGGCCACGCCGACAGCCGTGCCGGCAGGCACCAGCACGTACCGCCACAACGCGACCCACGGCCAGTAGAAGAACGCTTTGCCCAGCCAGCCCAGCGCCGCGCCGAAGGCCCGCACCGTCCAGGCGATGCCGTGCCCGACCGGCGTCAGCATCCAGCGGTACACCCAGGCCAGCGGCGCGACGATCAGGACGCGCCCCAGCCAGGCGAGCCCACGGCCGACCGGACGCAGCAGCACCCGGTCCAGCGCCCGCGCCCCCGCGACCAGCAAGTCCCACACCATGCGCACCGGCACCACGAGCACCAGCACCACGATGCGCACCGGCATCCGGACCAGCCGCGTCAGGCACCCCTCCCCGGGCGCGTACCGCTCGGGCACCCGCTCCGGCACGGGCGCCCGGTGCCCCGCAGACGCCCGGCCCCCTTCATGCTCCTTGGACAGCGACGGCCCGGCCGTGGGCTCCATGCGGCTTCTTCCCCCTTGCGCCCGTTATGGGCACTGTCACGCACATGCGGCGGCCCGGCCGCCGCATCGCTGCGGGGACCGGGCCGGGGCACGTACCTGGAACGCTTACTTGACGACGGTCAGCGGCAGCAGCTTCTTGCCCGTGGGACCGATCTGAATCTCGGTGTCCATCTGAGGACACACCCCGCAGTCGAAGCAAGGAGTCCACCGGCAGTCCTCGACCTCGGTCTCGTCGAGGGCGTCCTGCCAGTCCTCCCAGAGCCAGTCCTTGTCCAGGCCGGAGTCGAGGTGGTCCCAGGGCAGGACCTCCTCGTAGGTGCGCTCGCGGGTGGTGTACCAGGCGACGTCCACGCCGTACTCGGGGAGCGTCTCCTCGGCGGCCTTCATCCAGCGGTCGTACGAGAAGTGCTCGCGCCAGCCGTCGAAGCGGCCGCCACCCTCGTAGACGGCGCGGATGACCGAGCCGACGCGGCGGTCGCCGCGGGAGAGCAGGCCCTCGACGATGCCGGGCTTGCCGTCGTGGTAGCGGAAGCCGATGGAGCGGCCGTACTTCTTGTCGCCGCGGATCTTGTCGCGCAGCTTCTCCAGGCGCGCGTCGGTCTCCTCGGCGGACAGCTGCGGCGCCCACTGGAACGGCGTGTGCGGCTTGGGCACGAAGCCGCCGATGGAGACCGTGCAGCGGATGTCGTTGGAGTTGGCCACCTGACGGCCCTTGGCGATCACGTTGACCGCCATGTCGCCGATCTGGAGCACGTCCTCGTCGGTCTCGGTGGGCAGGCCGCACATGAAGTACAGCTTGACCTGCCGCCAGCCGTTGCCGTAGGCGGTGGCGACCGTGCGGATCAGGTCCTCTTCCGAGACCATCTTGTTGATGACCTTGCGCATCCGCTCGCTGCCGCCCTCGGGCGCGAAGGTCAGTCCCGAGCGACGGCCGTTGCGCGTCAGCTCGTTGGCAAGATCGACGTTGAAGGCGTCGACGCGGGTCGACGGCAGCGACAGGCCGATCTTGTCTTCCTCGTACCGGTCGGCGAGGCCCTTGGCGATGTCGCCGATCTCGGTGTGGTCCGCGGAGGACAGCGACAGCAGGCCGACCTCCTCGAATCCCGTGGCCTTCAGGCCCTTGTCCACCATCTCGCCGATGCCGGTGATGCTTCGCTCCCGCACGGGGCGCGTGATCATGCCGGCCTGGCAGAAACGGCAGCCGCGGGTGCAGCCACGGAAGATCTCGACCGACATCCGTTCGTGGACGGTCTCGGCCAGGGGGACGAGGGGCTGCTTCGGGTAGGGCCACTCGTCCAGGTCCATGACGGTGTGCTTGGACACCCGCCACGGGACGCCGGAGCGGTTGGGCACGACGCGCGAGATGCGCCCGTCGGGCAGGTACTCCACGTCGTAGAACTTGGGGACGTACACGCTGCCGGTCTTCGCGAGCCGGAACAGCAGCTCGTCGCGCCCGCCCGGCCGGCCCTCGGCCTTCCAGGCGCGGATGATGTCGCTGATCTCCAGGACGGCCTGCTCGCCGTCGCCGACGACCGCGCAGTCCAGGAAGTCGGCGATCGGCTCCGGGTTGAAGGCCGCGTGGCCGCCCGCGAGGATCAGCGGGTGCTCGTCCGTACGGTCCTTGGCCTCGATCGGGATGCCCGAGAGGTCCAGGGCGGTGAGCAGGTTGGTGTAGCCCAGCTCGGTGGAGAAGGAGACGCCGAGTACGTCGAAGGCGCTCACCGGGCGGTGCGCGTCGACGGTGAACTGCGGTACGCCGTGCTCGCGCATCAGCGCTTCGAGGTCCGGCCACACGCTGTAGGTGCGCTCGGCCAGAATGCCCTCGCGCTCGTTGAGGACCTCGTAGAGGATCATGACGCCCTGGTTGGGCAGCCCGACCTCGTAGGCGTCCGGGTACATCAGCGACCAGCGCACATCGCAGGCGTCCCAGTCTTTGACGGTGGAGTTGAGCTCTCCACCGACGTACTGGATGGGCTTCTGGACATGCGGGAGAAGCGCTTCCAGGCGCGGGAAGACCGTCTCGACAGGCATCGCGGCGTCTTTCATGAGCTGGCAGGGGTGACCATCCAGCGTACCCCGGGAACGGGATCGCGTTGACGGGCCGTATCGGTGGTGAGCGGGCGGTCACGGGGCGGGTGCGGTGGGTCACGGGCGGGCGCCGCCCACGGCTCGCCGGACGAGCGGGCCGCGGGCCTGGTCAGGCGCCCAGTTTCCGCAGGAGCCCCGGCCTCGACGCCTTCCGCCAGACCTCGGGCAGCTCGCGCTCGCGGGCGACCGCCGCCGCTTCCTCGCGCCCGTACAGCAGCCCGAAGCTGAAGCCGCCCTCGCCCGCGCCGTGCGCCTGTACGGCAAGGTCGCGCAGCGCCTCCCGGGCCAGCACGCTGTCCTGGTGGTCGCCGAGCAGCTGCTGCACCCGCTTCATGCGCTTGGCGAACTTCTCCGCGGGGCGGCCCAGCTCCGGCCCGGCCGCCTCCGCCGCGTACCGCACGCGCTTGGCCGCCTTGCGGGCACTGTGCAGCGCCTCGTCACGGTCCGGCCCGGCCGGCGCCGACAGCGCGGCCGCCACCCGCCCGGCGAGCCGCCGGTAGTCCTTCAGCACGGCCTTCCCCATGGGGAGCGCCGGAGGGCGGGCCGCGGCCGGGCGCAGCGGCGGGTCCGCCAGGAGCGCGTGCAGGCGCTCCAGCAGCGCCAGGTGCCGCGCGCCGTCCAGGACCGCGAGCAGCGTCTGCCGCGAGCCGAGGCGGCGGCGCTGGGACCACAGGCGCAGCCGCGCGGCCACCGGGCCGAGCCGCAGCTCGCGCGACAGGCCCGCCAGCCCGGCGCGCAGCCGGTCCGCCAGCACCTCGCGGTCCCGGTCCACTCCCAACTCCCCTGCGAGCCACTTGAGTTCATCGCCGATCGGGTCGGTGACGGACCGGTCCAGCACCGCGCCGTACGAGCGGAAGGCACTGCGCAGGCGGCGGGTGGCGACGCGCATCTGGTGCACCGAGTCGGGCAGATCGCGCCGGACGGCCGGGTCCAGCTCGACGAGGGTGCGTACCTGCTCGCGGACGTACGCGAGGACGGCTTCACCGGCGGTGCGGGGGGTGGCGGGTGGGGGGCTGGGCTTCTTGGTCGCCTTGGTTGTCTCGGTTGTCTTGGCTGCCTTGGTCTTGCTGCGGGGCTTGTCGTTGGTCTTCTTGTCGGCCTTCTTGGGTGACTTGGTGTTCTTGGTGGCGGTCGTTTCCCCGGCGCCGGCCGTCTCGTTGCTGCCCGCCGCCCGGTTGCCGTCCGCCGTCTCGGCCAGCGCGCGGGCCAGCTTGGACGCGGAACCGGCCGGACGGATGCCCGCGGCCGCGAAGACCTCGTCCACCGCGTCCAGGAACCCGGCGTCGCCGTCCCCCACCAGCTCCACCTCGATCTCGCGCCAGCGGACCCCGGTGGTCACCCGGTCCGGCTGTGCCGGCCGCCGCTCCGCGTCCTCCGTCCCGTACGGACCCGCCCCGTCGTCCGTCCCGTCCTCCGCCCCGTACGGACTCGCCCCGTCGCCCAGCCGGTGCGCCACCACGTCGTCCACCGCCACCTCCGCGAGCGGCTCGCCGCCCGCGGTCTCCAGCACCCACAGCGTGCGCCGGGTCCGCAGGTGCACGACCGGCGCCAGGGGCGCGCCGCGCACCCGCGAGCGCACGAGGGCGGCGAGCTTGCGCGGCAGCCGGTCCGCCAGGGGCGTCCGCACCTCGTCCCGTACGCCGGGGGCCACCGGCAGCTTCAGGTGCCAGCCCGCGTCGCCGCCGCCGGTGCGCCGCCGCAGCGTGATGCCGTCGGCCGCGAGCCGCTGGTCCGGGGTGTCGTAGTAGGTGGCGGACAGGACGACGGTGCCCTGGTCCGCGAGGGCCGCGACCCCGGCGACGCCGGTCAGGTCGGGCAGTTCGGTGCTGTCGTCGGCCTCGTACTTCCGCTCGATTTCCCGCACGGTGTCCGCCATGGATCGAATCTAGCCGCGTGTGGGGCGCCGAGGCAGTCCCCGACCGGACGTTCGCGCGGTGACGCCCGGCCCGGCGGACGGATTCCGGCCTGGCCACACGGCATCCACGGCAAAAACAGTTCATCTCTGCACGAACACCTGCGAATGCCGGATAGCTCCTTTCCGGCCTGTTGCGGAAATACGCCGTCTTGCCGTCGGCAGTTGCCGCTCGGACGATCGGTCCCCTCCACACCGTGCGGACCGCGGCGGCCACGAGGGCCGCCGCGTGCCCGCGCGCCCTTTCCCGAGGAGGTCGTGATGACCACAAATGGCCGTTTGAGTCTCGGTCCCGACGCGGCACGGCAGCTCGCCACCACCACCAAGACCACGCCGCAGATGCGCGGCATCACCCCGCGCTATCTGCTGCGCGCCCTGCCGTGGGTGGACGTCGAGTCCGGCGTCTACCGCGTCAACCGCCGCCGCACCTTCATCCTGGGCGACGACCGGATCAGCACCTTCTCCGAGGGCGACAGCCACCGCATCGTGCCCGAGGACCTGCGGGAACTGCCGTTCCTGCGGCAGGCCGACGAGGGGCAGCTGCGCGAGCTGGCCGAGACGTGCGACGAGGTCACCTTCGACGCCGGGCAGACGCTGTGCTCCGAGGGCGACAACGCCGACCGCCTGTGGGTGCTGGTACGCGGCCGCGCCGAGAAGCGGGTGACCGGGCGGTACGGCGAGGACGCGTTACTGGAGGTCGTCGGCGACGGCCAGTTCTTCGACCTGACCGCCTGGGCCAAGGGCGAGTCGCAGCCGTACCAGGTGCGCGCGCTGACCCCCGGTGTCGCGCTGTGCATCAGCCGCGCCAAGCTGGCGGAACTGGCCGACCGCGACGAGTCGCTGCGCACCACGCTGGAGTCCTACTGCGCCGGCGAGATGCCGACGCCGGGTGCCGAGGCGCCGGTCGACCTGGCCGCCGGGCACGTCGGCGAACCGGACCTGCCGGGCACGTACGTGGAGTACGAGGACGCGCCGCGCGAGTACCACATGAGCCTCGCGCAGACCGTGCTGCGCGTGCACACCCGCGTCGCCGACCTGTACAACCAGCCGATCGACCAGACCCGGGCGCAGAGCAACCTGACCGTGCACGCGTTGCGCGAGCGCCAGGAGTCGATGATGCTCAACCACCCGGACTTCGGGCTGTTCAACCAGGTCGCGCCGGGCATGCGGGTGCAGACGCGCACCGGCGCGCCGACGCCGGACGACCTGGACGAGATGCTGGCCAAGGTGTGGAAGCAGCCCGGGTACTTCGTGGCGCACCCGCGGGCGATCGCCGCGTTCGGCCGGGAATGTACCCGCCGGGGTGTGCCCCCGGTGACCGACACCCGGTTCGGCAGTCCGCTGCTGACCTGGCGCGGCGTGCCGCTGCTGCCGTCCGACAAGGTGAACATCAACGGCGCGGGCACGACCGAGATCCTGCTGATGCGGGTGGGCGAGGCGGAGCAGGGCGTGGTGGGCCTGCGCCCGGCCTCCGTACCGGACGAGGCCGAACCGGGCCTGTCCGTACGGAACATGGGCGTCGACCAGAAGGCGATCACCTCGTACCTGGTCACGGCGTACTTCAACACGGCCGTCCTGGTGGAGGACGCCCTCGCCGTCCTCCAGAACGTCGAGGTGTCCAAGTACCATGACTACTCCTGAGTTCACGGGGCTCGCGGCACCGCTGAGCGCGCTCCTGGGCAAGGAGGCGAAGACCGGCGCGGCGGATGCGGCAGCGGCCCCTGCCACCGGCACGAACACGGCCGTCCGTACGGACACGGCCACGACCACGGCACCGGCTCCCGGCACGGGCGCGGCTCCGGGCGCGGGGGCGACCGTCGTCCCGGCCGCGGCCACGGCGGGTCTGCCGGGTATGCAGCCGGTTCCGAGCGCGGTGCCTGATGCGAGCGCCGTACCGGGCACGAGCGCACTGTCGGACACCAGCGCCGTACCGGGTATGGGGACGGTTCCGGGTATGGAAACGGTCCCGGGCATGAGCGCGGCCCCGACCGCTCCGGCCCAAATCCCCACCGCGGACTCCGAAACCACCACCATCCCCACCACCCCGACACTCACCCAACAATTCCCCGGCGCCCAACGCGGTGCCTTCTCCCCCGAGATGGCCCGGCGGGACTTCCCGATCCTGCACCGGCTGGTCAACGGCCGGCCGCTCGTATGGCTGGACAACGGGGCCACCACCCAGAAGCCGCGCCAGGTGATCGAGGCGGTGGCGGCCTTCTACGGTTCGGCCAACTCCAACATCCACCGCGGTGCCCACACGATGGCCCGCGACGCCACCGCCCTGTACGAAGCGGGCCGGGCCGCCGTCGCGGACTTCCTGGGCGCCCCGTCCCCCGAGGAGATCGTCTTCGTCCGCGGCACCACCGAGGCGATCAACCTGGTCGCCGAGACCTGGGGGCGGGCCAACATCGGTCCGGGCGACGACATCCTCGTCCCCGTGCTGGAGCACCACTCCGACATCGTCCCGTGGCAGCAGCTGGCCGCCCGGACGCATGCCCGGGTGGTGCCGGTGCCGCTGCTGCCGGACGGGCAGATCGACCAGTTCGCCTACGCCGACCTGCTCTCCTCCCGTACCCGGCTGGTGGCCGTCAGCCATGCCTCCAATGTGCTGGGGACCGTCCCCCCGGTGGCGGAGATGACGGCGCTGGCCCACCGGTACGGCGCCAAGGTGCTGGTGGACGGCGCCCAGGCGGTGGCCCACTTCCCGGTCGACGTACAGGCCATGGACGCCGACTTCTACGCCTTCTCCGGCCACAAGCTGTTCGCGCCCACGGGCATCGGCGCCCTGTACGCCAAGCCCGAACTGCTGGCGGCCATGGTGCCGTGGCAGGGCGGCGGGAACATGATCGAATCCGTTTCCTTCGACCGCACGACGTTCGCGCCCGCGCCGCACCGCTTCGAGGCCGGTACGGGTCACATCTCCGGCGTGGTCGGGCTGCTCGCCGCGCTCGACTGGCTGTCGTCCTTCGACCACGAGGCCATCGCGAAGTACGAGGCCGACCTGCTGGCGTACGCGCGGCAGGCGCTGGCCATGGTGCCCGGCCTCGAAGTCCTGGGGGACGCCCCGGACCGCATCGCGGTGCTGGCGTTCACGCTCGCGGGCCACGACCCGACGGCCGTGGCGCAGTCCCTGGACCTGGAGGGCATCGCCGTCCGCTCCGGCCACCACTGCGCCCAGCCCGCGCTGGCCCACTACGGCCTGGACAGCGCCGTACGCGCCTCCCTGGCCCTCTACAACACCCCTGAGGAGGTGGACCAGCTGGTCTCTTCGCTGCTGCGGCTGCAGCAGTCACCGTGACCTGACCGGAACCACCGTGACCCGACCGGAGCGCCCGTCCCGTACCGCCGGGGCGGGCGCTCCCCGGGCCGGGCACCCGCATGATCCACAACCCCCGCCCCGGGCTGTCACCCCTTACCGGTACAGTGCCGTCCTCGGTTGAGGGACATGACGGCAGGGGGAGACGATGCTCACGCATCTGGCGGACACCGCACGGCAGTTGGCGGCCGTCCTGTGGCAGCAGCACACGGTCTACCGCGACCGCACGGGCGGCGTGGTCATACGGGGCGAGCACGTCGAGCGGTGGATCAGTCTGTCCGCCACCGGCACCCGCGGGGACGTACTCATACGGGCGGGCCGCATCCTGGACGGCGGTACGAGCGCGCCCGCGCGGGCGGAGACCGTCATGCGGCTGGACAGCGGCACGGGCGAACTGGCCGCCGCCTGCCGCCGGTTGCTGGCCGACATCGCGATGAGATCCGAACCGGCGGCGCCCCGCGCGACGGAGTACGCGCGGCCCCCGCGGCAGCCCCGCACGCGGCCGCGGACGGCACGTGTCGCGCTGTGGGTGGTGCTCGCCACGGTGACCAGCGCCGCCGTGCTCGCCGTCCTCGTCGCGTACAGCTCCTACAGCGCCGCGTCCGGCCGCTGAGCGCCGGTTTCTCAGGCCGACACCGGCCGCTGTACGTGAATGGACTGGAGCAGCCCTATGGCGATCCAGACCGCGAACATGGACGTGCCGCCGTACGAGACGAACGGCAGCGGCAGACCGGTGACGGGCATGATGCCCAGCGTCATGCCGATGTTCTCGAACGACTGGAACGAGAACCAGGCGATGAAGCCCGCCGCCACGATCGTGCTGTACAGCTCGCTGGCCTCGCGGGCGATGCGGCAGGCGCGCCACAGCACGACGCCCAGCAGCACGATGATCAGGCCCGCGCCGAGGAAGCCCAGCTCCTCGCCGGCGACGGTGAAGATGAAGTCGGTCTGCTGCTCCGGCACGAACTGGCCGGTGGTCTGGCTGCCGTGGAAGAGTCCGGAGCCGGTCAGCCCGCCACCGCCGATGGCGATGCGCGCCTGGTTGGTGTTGTAGCCGACGCCCGCCGGGTCCAGGCTCGGGTTGGCGAAGGCGGCGAACCGGGCGATCTGGTAGTCGTCCAGCAGGCCCAGCTGCCAGATGGCGACACAGCCGACGACGCCGGCGCCCAGCAGTCCGAGGATCCACCGGTTGGAGGCGCCGGAGGCGAGCAGCACGCCCAGGATGATCGCGCCGAGGACCATCACCGAGCCGAGGTCCGGCATCAGCATGATGATGGCGACCGGTACGGCGGCCAGGCCGAGGGCCTGGACGACGGTGCGGTGGTCGGGGTGCGGGCGGTCGCCCGCGTCGACCCGGCCCGCGAGGATCAGCGCCATCCCCAGTGTGATCGTGATCTTGGCGAATTCGGCGGGCTGGAGGGAGAGCCCGCCGGGGATGGCCAGCCAGGAGCGGGAGCCGTTGATCGTGGCGCCCAGGGGCGTGAGGACGAGCAGCGCCAGCACCAGCGAGAGGCCGTAGAGGATCGGCACCGCGCCGCGCAGCGTGCGGTGCCCGAGCCAGATCGCGCCGGCCGCCAGGGCCAGCCCGATGCCGGTGTTCAGCAGGTGGCGCAGCAGGTAGCCGTATTCGTCGCCGTGGGTGAGTTCGGTGCGGTTGCGGGTCGCGGAGAACACCAGCACCGCGCCGATCAGGGACAGCGCCAGGCTGCACAGCAGCATGACCCAGTCCAGCTTGCGCACGACCGAGTCGCGCGCCGTCAGCTTGCCCCAGGCGCCGCGGTCGGGGCTGTAGCGGCGGACGGTGAAGCCGCCCGCCGTGTGGGAGCTGGTCACCGGCCCCGCCTTCCGGTCGCGGCGGGCGTTGCCGGGGCGGCGACGGGCGTGATGGGCTGCGCCTGGATCGTGCCGTCGCCCAGGATCCTGGGCAGTCCGGTCTGCGGCCTGGGCAGCAGCGCCTGCTTCTCGTCGATCTTGCCCTTGTCGTCCACCCCGTACAGCGCGTTGTAGATCTTGCGCACGGCGGGGCCGGCGGAGCCCGAGCCGGTGCCGCCCTGGGAGATGGTCATGACGATCGTGTAGTCCTTGGTGTACGTGGCGAACCAGCCCGTCGTCTGCTTGCCGTAGACCTCGGCCGTACCGGTCTTGGCGTGCATCGGGATCTTGTCCTGCGGCCAGCCCTGGAAGCGCCAGGCGGCGGTGCCGCGGGTGGCGACGCCGGCCAGCGCGCCGTCGATCTGGGAGAGGGTCCTGGCGGTCACCGGCAGCTTCCCGTGCGACTTGGGCTCGATGTTCTCGATGTGCTTGCCGTCGGGGCTGACGACCGCCTTGCCCACGGTCGGGTTGTACAGCGTGCCGCCGTTGGCGATCGCCGCGTAGATCGTCGCCATCTGTATCGGGGTGACCTGGGTGTCGCCCTGCCCGATGGAGTAGTTGACGGAGTCACCGGCGCGCATCTTCATGCCGGACTCGCAGTTCTCCCGGGCGATCTTCGAGACGTAGTCGTCGCCGGACTTGCCCTGCTTGCACCAGCTGTCCTTGTTGGCCTCCCAGTACCGCTTCTTCCACTGGCGGTCCGGGACCCGGCCGGTGACCTCGTTGGGCAGGTCGATGCCGGTCTCCTTGCCGAGGCCGAACTGGTGTGCCGTCTTGTAGAACCAGTCCTTCGGGTCCTTCGGCTTGTTGCCGCCGTCCTTCTGCCACTGCTGGTAGGCGAGGCCGTAGAAGACGGTGTCGCAGGAGACCTCCAGCGCGCGGCCGAGGTTGATCGGCCCGTAGCCCTTGGACTCGAAGTTCTTGAAGACCTGGTTGCCGATGCTGAACGAGGCGGTGCAGGGGTAGGTGCCGTCGAAGTCGTATCCGGCGGCGACCGCGGCCGAGGTCGAGATGACCTTGAAGATCGAGCCGGGCGCCGACTGGCCCTGGATCGCCCGGTTCAGCAGCGGATAGTTGGAGTCCTTGCCGGTCAGCCGCGCGTAGTCCTTGCCGGAGATGCCGCCGACCCAGGCGTTGGGGTCGTAGGACGGGTTGGAGGCCATGGAGACGATCCGGCCGGTCTTGTTCTCCATGACGACCACGGCGCCCGCGTCGGCCTTGTAGTTGGTGCCGGTGTTCTTGTCGTGCTCCTTGCGGGCGTCTTTCATCGCCTGCTCCAGTTCCCGTTCCGCTATGGCCTGGACGCGGGCGTCTATGCTCGTGACGACGTTGGAGCCGGGGACCGCCTTGTCGCTCTTGGCCTTGCCGATGACCCGGCCGAGGTTGTCGACCTCGTACCGCGTCACCCCGGCCTTGCCGCGCAGCTGGCTGTCGTAGGTCCGCTCCAGCCCGGAGCGGCCGATCTGGTCGGAGCGCAGCAGCGGCGAGCGGGTGTTCTTGGCCTTCTGGATCTCCTCGTCGGTGACCGGCGAGAGGTAGCCGAGGACCTGTGCCGTCTCGGCCTTGCCGGGCGCGGCGTAGCGGCGTACGGCGGTGGGCTCGGCGGAGATGCCGGGGAAGTCCTCGGAGCGCTCGCGGATCTGGAGGGCCTGCTGGGTGGTGGCCTCGTCGGTGATCGGGATGGGCTGGAAGGGCGAGCCGTTCCAGCAGGGCTGCGGGGTCTTGGCGTCGCACAGCCGGACCTTGTTGCGGATCTCCGTCTCGGACATGCCCAGGACCTTGGCGAGCCGGCCGAGCACGGCCTTGCCGTCGTCCTTCATCTTCAGCAGGTCGGTACGGCTGGCGGAGACGACCAGCCGGGTCTGGTTGTCGGCGAGCGGGATGCCGCGGGCGTCGAGGATGGAGCCGCGGGTGGCCGGTTCGACGACCTGCTGGACGTGGTTGTTGCGGGCCTCGTCGGCGTACTCCCGGCCGTTGCGGATCTGGAGGTACCACAGCCGGCCGCCGAGAGTCAGCAACAGCGAGAAGACGAGGATCTGGATGGCGACCAGCCGGATCGTGACGCGTGAGCTGCGGCCGGTCTCCGGAATGTTGGTCACAGTCGTTTGACCCCCTTGATGCGTCCTGCCTTGCCACGGACCGGTCTGCCGAGCAGTCCGCCGCGCTGGCCGCCGATGCGGGCCTGCTTGGACGGAAGGTTGGTGCGCATGGAGCGGCTCGCCTTGAGGCCGGTGCCGGAGCCGAGCCACCCGTAGGCGCTCCTGCGCCCCTTGCCGGAGCCGCCCGGCCCGCCGGCCGCGTCGGTGGCCAGCGGGTCGTGTTCGGTACGGCGGGCCAGCGCCATGACCACGGGTACGGCGAACGGGGCGAGCAGCAGGTCGTAGAGCGTGGCGGTGAACAGCAGCCAGCCCAGGCCCACCCGGGCGGCGGCGGAGTCGCCGACGAGCGAGCCGACGCCCGCGTACAGCAGGGTCGAGCCGAGGGCCGCGCCGATCACGACCACCAGCGGCATGGTGGCCGAGCGGTGCTGGCCGCTGTCCGGCTTGGTCAGCCCGGCCACGTACCCGATGATGCACAGCACCAGCGCGTAGCGGCCGATGGCGTGGTCGGAGGGCGGCGCGAGGTCGGCGAGCAGACCGGCGCCGAAGCCGATCAGGGCGCCGGAGACGTGCCCGTAGACCAGCGCGAGGCCCAGGACGACCAGGAGCAGCAGGTCCGGTACGGCGCCGGGCAGCTGGAGCCGTGCCAGCACGCCGACCTGGACCAGCAGGGCCACGACGACCAGCGCGGCCGAGAGCAGGATCCTCTTGATGCGCATCGGTCAGCTCCTGGGGGAGGCGCTCGCGGTGGGGGTGGCCGTGACGGTGACCGTCGGCGTCGGCTTGGGTTTGGCGGGCCTGGGCGGCAGCACCGTGTCGCGCGGGTCCTCGCGGGGCGGCTGGACGACCACGCCGACGACGTCCAGCTTGGAGAAGCCGACGAACGGGCGGACCTGGAGGGAGCGGGTCAGATCGCCGTTGGACGGATCGACCTTGACGACCCGTCCGACCGGGACGCCGGGCACGAAGGGCTTGTCGGCGCTGGAGCCGAAGGTGACCAGCCGGTCGCCGGTCTTCACCTCGGCCTTGCCGTTCAGCAGCTGCACGCGCAGCGAGTTGCCGCCCTGGCCGGTGGCGAACCCGATTTCGTTGGTCTTCTCCATGCGGGTGCCGACGGTGAAGTCGGGGTCGTTGGCGAGCAGCACGGTGGCGGTGGTGCGGCCGACGGTGGTGACGCGGCCGACCAGGCCGTCGCCGTTGAGCACCGTCATGTCGCGGGCGATGCCGTCCTGGGACCCGGCGTCGATGGTGACGGTCCAGGAGAAGCCCTGCGCCGCGCCGATGGCGATGACCTGGGCGCCCTTGATGCCGTACTGGCCGGTGCCGGCGGTCTTGAGCATCGTGTCCAGCTCGGCGGCGCGGTTGCGGTTGCGGTCGGAGGAGCCCAGCTTCGCCTTCAGGGCGGCGTTCTCCCGCTCCAGGGCGCTGATACGGGTGTGCCGCTCGCCGGAGTCCCGTACCGCGCCGACGGCGTTGCCCACCGGGTCGACGACCGTGGCGATACCGCTCTCGACCGGCCCGAAGACCGCCGCGGCGGCCTGCCGGGCACCGGCGAGCGGGGACCGTTCGCCGCCGCGGATGTCCACCGTGATCAGCGCGAACGCGATCGCGACCAGCAGCACCAGTAGCAGCCGGCTCTCTCGTGTGTCCCTCACGTGCGGCGGCCGTGTCCTTCCTCGTAGGACCGGCCGGCTGCGGGCCCGCGCCGGTCGCGCTGGGGAGTGCGTTGTGCCTTTATACGCAGTGCTCGCCTGTTGGGGCGTGGTGCCTGTATATCAACGATCCGCCGTACGGACGATCAGCCGCCCGTACGGCGGGATGTCGCCTTCCGGCCGACTGCGCTAGCGGCGCGGCTGGGAGTCCAGGACCTGCTGGAGCGCCTCGAACTCCTCGACGCACTTGCCGCTGCCGAGCGCGACGGAGTCGAGCGGGTCCTCGGCGATGTGGATCGGCATGCCGGTCTCGCGGCGCAGGCGCTCGTCGAGGCCGCGCAGCAGGGCGCCGCCGCCGGTGAGCACGATGCCGCGGTCCATCACGTCGCCGGACAGCTCGGGCGGGCACTTGTCGAGCGTCGTCTTGACCGCGTCGACGATGGAGTTGACCGGTTCCTCGATGGCCTTGCGGACCTCGGCCGCGGAGATCACGACGGTCTTGGGAAGTCCGGAGACCAGGTCGCGGCCGCGGATCTCGGTGTGCTCGTCCTGTTCCAGGTCGTACGCCGAACCGATGGTGATCTTGATGCTCTCGGCGGTGCGCTCACCCAGCAGGAGGGAGTACTCCTTCTTGATGTGCTGGATGATCGCGTTGTCCAGCTCGTCGCCGGCCACCCGGATCGACTGGGCGGTGACGATGCCGCCGAGCGAGATCACCGCGACCTCGGTGGTGCCGCCGCCGATGTCCACGACCATGTTGCCGGTGGCCTCGTGGACCGGCAGGCCGGAGCCGATCGCGGCGGCCATCGGCTCCTCGATGATGTGCACCTGGCGGGCGCCGGCCTGGGTGGACGCCTCGATGACCGCGCGGCGCTCGACTCCGGTGATGCCGGAGGGGACACAGACGACGACGCGCGGGCGGGCCAGGTAACGGCGCTTGTGGATCTTGAGGATGAAGTAGCGGAGCATCCGCTCGGTGATCTCGAAGTCGGCGATCACGCCGTCCTTCAGCGGACGCACCGCGACGATGTTGCCGGGGGTGCGGCCGATCATCTTCTTGGCCTCGGCCCCGACGGCGAGGATGCCGCCGGTGTTGGTGTTGATGGCCACGACCGACGGCTCGTTGAGGACGATCCCGCGACCCCTGACGTACACCAGCGTGTTGGCGGTCCCGAGGTCGACAGCCATGTCACGGCCGATGAACGACATGTTGTTCCCCATGAGGATACGTCTGGCCTTCCCAACTGGAGCGAATGCTTACTTGAGGTCGGCAGGTGTGGTGCGCCGGGGCGCGGAAACTCCATCGTAGTCACGAAGTCCCCACCGCTCGAACGCAGTGCGGGGTTCCTTCGCCATTGTCGGCGGAACACGGACCCGCCCCCTTCAATGGGACGCCGTGTCGCACCGAAGCGTTCCCCCGTTCGCCGCCGGCTTGCCGTGGGACGGCCGCAGGAGCGCGGTCGCCCCAGGTCACCGGGGCGCGAACGGACGGGAGGTCAGGAAAGACCGGGGAAGAAAATCTTGATCTCGCGCTCCGCGGACTCCTCGGAGTCCGAGGCGTGGATCAGGTTCTCCCGGGTGATGGTCCCGAAGTCGCCGCGGATGGAACCGCTCGGCGCCTTGATCGGGTCGGTGGGCCCGGCCAGCGTCCGCACGCCCTCGATCACCCGCTCGCCCTCGACGACCAGGCTCACCACCGGGCCGGACGACATGAACTGCACCAGCGGCTCGTAGAAGTCGCGGCCGACGTGCTCGGCGTAGTGCTGCTCCAGGATCGCGCGGTCGAGGGTGCGCAGTTCCAGCGCGCTGATCGTCCAGCCCGCCTTGCGCTCGATACGGCCGAGAATCTCACCGACCAGGCCGCGGCGGACCGCGTCGGGCTTGAGGAGGACGAGCGTGCGCTGGCTCACGGGATGGACTCCTTGGGTGACGGAAGTCGGCAGGTGACCTGAGGCTACATGGGTGACAGCGCTCATCCGTACGCGGTACCGGAGCCGCTACGGGGCCGTACGGGTGACGTGGGCCGGGTTTCGTACAGGCGTCCGGGTGCGGACGCGGGCGGATGTCCGGTCCCGGCCCGTACGTCCCGCCTGTCCGGATCACCGGGCCGGCGGGACGCGGGGAACCGTTCCTACGCCGCGCCCGGCTGCGGCCCGTCCTCGGCCATCGCCGCCCAGCGGGCCTTCGCCTCGTCGATCTTGCGCCCGAAGTGCACCGAAGCCCACCACAGCGCGGCGAAGACCGCCCCGAGGAAGAACATCGTGCCCACCACGAAGCCGCTGGCGATCAGCGCCGCCTGGAGGGCCCAGCCGAGCTGCACACCACCGGGGCGGGTGAGCACGCCGCACAGCAGGACGCACAGCAGCATCGCGATGCCGCTGACCGTCCAGACCGTGGCCGTGGAGTGGCCCGAGGTCTGCATCGCGACCAGCCCGGCGAAGCCGATCACGAAGAACTCGCCGATCAGCGTGCTCGCACACAGCGTGCGCATGGTCACTTCCTCCCCAGGAGCAGCCGGGCCTCGCCGACCGTGATCACGGAGCCGGTGACCAGCACACCGGCGCCGGCGTACTCACCCTCCTCCTCCGCGAGGGTGATCGCCGCCTCCAGCGCGTCGTCGAGCCGGGGCTCGACCTGCACCCGCTCGGACCCGAAGACCTCGACCGCGACGGCGGCCAGCTCGTCCGGGTCCATCGCGCGGTGGCTGGAGTTACGGGTCACCACGACCTCGGCGAAGATCGGCTCGAAGGCTTCGAGGACGCCGCGTACGTCCTTGTCGGCGCTGGGGCCGACCACCCCGACGAGTCGGCTGAAACCGAACGCCTCGCCGACCGCCTCGGCCGCGGCCCGCGCGCCCGCCGGGTTGTGCGCCGCGTCCAGGATCACGGTCGGGCTGCTGCGCACGACCTCCAGGCGGCCGGGCGAGGCCACCGCGGCGAACGCGGAGCGGATGGTGTCGATGTCCAGCGTGCGGGCGTGCTCGGAGCCGATGCCGAAGAACGCCTCCACGGCGGCGAGCGCCACCGCGGCGTTGTGCGCCTGGTGGGCGCCGTACAGCGGCAGGAAGATGCCCTCGTACTCACCGCCGAGGCCGCGCAGCGTCAGCAGCTGGCCGCCGACCGCCACCTCCCGGCTGAGCACGCCGAACTCCATGCCCTCGCGGGCGACCGTGGCGTCCACCTCGACCGCGCGCTTGAGCATCACGGACGCCGCGTCCACCGGCTGCTGCGCCAGCACCACCGTCGCGTCCTTCTTGATGATCCCGGACTTCTCGCCGGCGATCTGCTCGGTCGTCCCGCCGAGGCGGTCGGTGTGGTCCAGCGAGATGGGCGTGACGACGGCGACGTCCCCGTCGATCACGTTCGTCGCGTCCCAGGTGCCGCCCATGCCGACCTCGACGACCGCGACGTCCACCGGGGCGTCCGCGAAGGCCGCGTACGCCATGGCGGTGAGCACCTCGAAGAAGGACAGGCGGTACTGCTCGCGCTCGTCGACCATCTGCACGTACGGGGCGATGTCCCGGTACGTCTCGATGAAACGCTCGGCGGAGATCGGGGCGCCGTCCAGGCTGATCCGCTCGGTCACCGACTGCACATGCGGGCTGGTGTAGCGCCCGGTGCGCAGGTCGAAGGCGGTCAGCAGGGCCTCGATCATGCGGGCGGTGCTGGTCTTGCCGTTGGTGCCGGTGATGTGGATGGACGGGTACGCGCGCTGCGGCGACCCCAGCACGTCCATCAGCGCCTCGATGCGCTGCACCGACGGGTCCAGCTTGGTCTCGCCCCAGCGGCCCGCCAGCTCGCTCTCCACCTCGCGCAGCGCGCGGTCCACCTCGGGGTCTTCGGGACGGGCGGGAACACCGTCCCCCTGGGGCGGGCCCGCCTGCGCGCGCAGGGTCCGGCTGCCGGCCTCGATCACCGCGAGGTCGGGGTCCCGGTCGGTCTCGGCCTCCACCATCTCCTCGAAGGGGTCGGCCGGGCCGTCCGGGCCGGGGATCGGGTCGGGGTCGTCGTTTCGGGGGCGGTCGTCGCTCACGGGTCCAGTCTACGAGCCGCCACCGACACCGGCGGGCGGCGGCCTGCGGCCGGGACCGCTACGACAGCGCCGCCTTCATCATCGCCTTCGCCACCGGCGCCGCCAGCCCGCCGCCCGACACCTCGCTGCGGGCCGCGTCGCTGTCCTCGACCATGACCGCGACGGCGACCTGGTGGCCCTTGCCGTCCTTGGCGTAGGAGACGAACCAGGCGTACGGGGTGCCCTCGTTGTCCACGCCGTGCTGGGCGGTGCCCGTCTTGCCGCCGACCGTCAGGCCGTCGATCTTGGCGTTGGAGCCGGTGCCGTCGTTGACGACGGTCTCCATCGACGACTGGAGCTGCTCGGCGGTGCGCTGCGAGACCGCCTTGCCGTACTTCTTCGGCTCGTACTCCTGGAGCGTGTTGCCGCCGCCGTCGGTGAGCTTGTCCACCATCTGCGGCGTCTGGAGGTCACCGCCGTTGGCGATGGCCGAGGAGACCATGGCCATCTGGAGCGGCGTCGCGGTGTCGTCGAACTGGCCGATGCCGGACAGCGCGGTCTGCGGCTTGTCCATGCCCTTGGGGTACAGGCTCTTGCCCGCCCGTACGGGGGTGTCCAGCTTGCCGTCGTTGAAGCCGAACTTCTCCGCCTGCGCGCGGACCTTGTCCTGGCCCAGGTCGGCGGCCATCTTCGCGAAGACGGTGTTGCAGGAGTACTGGAGCGCGGTGCGGATGGTGGCGTTCTTGCAGGGGGCGGAGGCGCTCTCGTTCTTCAGCACCGTACGGGTGCCGGGCAGCGTGTACGGGTCGGGGCTGTCGGTGGCCTCGTCCACGGAGGAGTAGAGGCCGTTCTCCAGCGCGGCCGCCGCGACGACCAGCTTGAACGTGGAGCCGGGCGGCAGCGGCTGGCGCAGCGCGCGGTTGATCTCGGGGTGGTCCTTGTTGCCGGACAGGTCCTTCCAAGCCTTCTGGTCGCCGCTGCCGGACCCGGCGAACTTGCCCGGGTCGTACGACGGGGTGCTGACCATGCCGAGGATCCGGCCGGTGGCCGGGTCGAGCGCGACCGCGGCGCCGGTCTTGCCGCCGAGCGCTTCGTAACCGGCCTGCTGCACCTTGGCGTCGATGGTGGTGGCCACGTCGCCGCCCTTGGGGCGCTGGCGGGTCAGCACGTCGCCCGGGTTCTGCAGGCGGCTGTCGGAGCCGTCGAGGATGTCCCCGTACAGGTTCTCCAGCTGGTTGCTGCCGAAGATCTGCGAGCTGAAGCCGGTCACGGGCGCGTAGAGCGGGCCGTTCTTGTACGTGCGCTGGTACTTGAGGGTGCCGTCGGTGGCGGTGGAGCCGGTCACCGGCTGCCCGTCGACGAGGATGTTGCCCAGCGGGTTCGCGTACTTGGCTATGGAGACGCGTGGATTGTGCGGATCGTCCGAGAACGTGGATGCCTTGGCCCCCTGCAGCCAGGTGACCCACGCCAGCAGCGCGAGTATGAGCAGGATGCAGAAGACCGAGACGCGGCGCAGGGGCTTGTTCATGGGTGGCGCGGCTCCTCGTCGCTGGCCGGGGCGTGCGGCCGGATCGTGCGTTTTTGCCGGAAACTCCCGTTCGCGGCCCCATGCTCCACCGTCCGGATGAGAGACCGATGAGAACGCGGGTGCCCGCCGCCCCACCGTGACACACGCCTCTGATCGCCGGGCCCGGACAACGCACCACCCCCCTGCCGTCGTCTTCCCCGGCGGGCTCTGTGAGCCTGTACCGACAAGAAGATCAAAGCTCCGGTGGCGGTGGCGGACGGCCGCCGGTCCCCACCGGGCAGGGCGGGAGCTGAAAAAGCGTGCGCGTGCCGGCCATCAGTCAGCGGATGCACCTCGTGCTGCTCACCGCGTGGACCGTGCTGTGGTTCGTCGTGGTCGAGCCGAACGGGGGGTTCTCCTGGCACTACCTGCGCACCGGTGGCGAGCTGATCTACCAGGGCTCCGCCGGCGACGGCACCGGCGGCCTCAACCTCTACGCCCACCACCCGGAACTCCAGATGGGCCCCATCAGCTTCCTGGTGGCCGGCCTGTTCAACCCGTTCCCCGAGCACACCGGACAGTTCCTGGCGGCGGCCCTGATGTCGCTGCTCGGCCTGGTGATCGTGGTGCTGGCCGGGCGCAGCGCCGCCTGGCACTTCCTGGGCACCGGCACCAACCACCAGCGGCTGCGGCAGCGCGTCCTGATAGCCGGGCTGGCGTTCATCCCCATGTGGATCGAGGTCTCGGTCCGCTTCGGGCACCTGGACGACGTGCTCGCGCTGTTCTTCACCGCGCTGGCCGTACGGTCGGTGACCCGCGGCAACGCCGCGCTGACCGGCGTCTTCCTGGCCCTGGCGATGGACTCCAAACCGACCGCGCTGGCCTTCGTACCGCTGCTCCTCGCGCTCCCGAAGGAGAAGTGGCTGCGCGCGGGGCTGTGGATGGCGGGTCTGGTCGCGGTGGCCTGGCTGCCGTTCTTCGTCGGCGACATGAATTCGTTCTCGGCGGCCAAGTTCGCCATCCCCAACCATCCGGCGTCCGCGCTGCGCTGGCTGGGCGTGGCCGACCCGGAGACGCCCGGCTGGGACCGGCCCGCGCAGTTCGCGCTGGGCCTGGTGCTGGGCTGCCTGGCGGTGTGGCGGGGGCGCTGGGCCGCGGTGGTCCTGCTGGGCGCCAACGCCCGTATCGTCCTGGACCCCAGCGTCTACACGTACTACACCGCGTCCGTCCTGCTCGGCACGCTGCTGTGGGACGTCATCGGGCAGCGCCGGCTGGTGCCCTGGTGGAGCTGGCTGGCGCTGCTGATCCTGTACGGCAGTGTCTTCGCGGTGCCCGACGACTCGGCGCGCGGCTTCATCCGCCTGGCGTTCGTGGCCGTATCGACGGCGTACGTCCTGCTGTGGCCGGTACGCGAACGCGGCGACCGGCGCGGCAAGGGACGGCGCAGGCCCCCCGCCCGTGGTACGGACGAGGGGCCTGTGGAGACGCACGCGCCGGGGCCGTTCCCGGCGCCGGGCGCTACGCCTTGGGCAGGGCCGCCAGCTGCGCGCTGATGCGCTCGATGTCGGCCTCGGCCGTCTCCAGCCGCGTGCGGATCTTGGCGACGACGTGCTCCGGGGCCTTGCCCAGGAACGCCTCGTTGCCCAGCTTCGCGTTGGCCTGGGCCTTCTCCTTCTCGGCGGCGGCCAGGTCCTTCGACAGCCGCTTGCGCTCAGCCTCGACGTCGATGGCGCCCGACAGGTCCAGCGCCACGGTCGCGCCCGCGACCGGCAGCGACGCGGTGGCGGTGAACTCCTCGCCGGCCGGCTGGAGGCGCAGCAGCGAGCGCATCGCGGCCTCGTGCGCGGCGAGCTGCGTACCGGCCAGGTCCAGCCGGGCCGGGACCTTCTGGCCCGGCTGAAGGCCCTGGTCGGAACGGAAGCGGCGGACCTCGGTGACGACCTGCTGAACGGTCTCGATCTCCCGCTCGGCGGCCGCGTCGCGGAAGCCGGAGTCGGCCGGCCACTCGGCGATCACCAGCGACTCACGGCCGGTCAGCGTCGTCCACAGCGTCTCCGTGACGAACGGCACGATCGGGTGCAGCAGCCGCAGCGTGACGTCCAGGACCTCGCCGAGGACGCGGCGCGAGGCGTCGGCGGCCGGGCCGCCCGCCATGAAGGTGGTCTTGGACAGCTCGACGTACCAGTCGAAGACCTCGTCCCAGGCGAAGTGGTACAGCGCGTCCGACAGCTTCGCGAACTGGTAGTCGTCGTAGTACGCGTCGACCTGCGCGACGACCGTGTTCAGCCGGGACAGGATCCAGCGGTCGGTCGCCGAGAGCTCTTCCGCCGGCGGCAGCTCGCCCTCCAGCGTGGCGCCGTTCATCAGCGCGAAGCGGGTGGCGTTCCAGATCTTGTTGGCGAAGTTGCGGGAGGCCTGGACCCAGTCCTCGCCGATCGGCACGTCCGCGCCCGGGTTGGCGCCACGGGCCAGCGTGAAGCGGACGGCGTCCGCTCCGTAGGCGTCCATCCAGTCCAGCGGGTCCACCGAGTTGGGGTTGGACTTGGACATCTTCTTGCCGTGCTCGTCACGGACCAGGCCGGTCAGCGCGATGGTGTGGAACGGCGCCCGGCCGTCCATCGCGTACAGACCGAACATCATCATCCGGGCGACCCAGAAGAAGATGATGTCGTGGCCGGTGAGCAGGACATCGGTCGGGTAGAACTTCGCCAGGTCGGGGGTCTTCTCCGGCCAGCCCAGCGTCGAGAAGGGCCACAGCCCGGAAGAGAACCAGGTGTCCAGGACGTCGGACTCCTGGGTCCAGCCCTCGGCCTCGGTGCCGGGCGGCTCCTCGTCGGGCCCGACGCAGACGATCTCGCCGTCGGGGCCGTACCAGACCGGGATGCGGTGGCCCCACCACAGCTGGCGCGAGATGCACCAGTCGTGCATGTTGTCGACCCAGTCGAAGTAGCGCTTCGACATGTCCTCGGGGTGGATCTTGACCCGGCCGTCGCGGACCGCGTCACCGGCGGCCTGGGCGAGCGGGCCGACCTTGACCCACCACTGCATGGACAGGCGGGGCTCGACGGTGGTCTTGCAGCGCGAGCAGTGGCCCACGGAGTGGACGTACGGGCGCTTCTCGGCGACGATCCGGCCCTGCTCGCGCAGCGCCGCCACGATCGCCGAACGCGCCTCGAAGCGGTCCAGCCCCTCGAAGGGACCGTGCACGGTGATGACACCGCGCTCGTCCATGACGGTCATCGACTCCAGGTCGTGCCGCTGGCCGATGGCGAAGTCGTTGGGGTCGTGGGCCGGGGTGACCTTGACCGCACCGGTGCCGAACTCCGGGTCGACGTGGGTGTCGGCGACGACGGGGATCGTCCGGTCGGTGAGCGGCAGCTTGATCCGCTTGCCGATCAGATGGGCGTAGCGCTCGTCGTCCGGGTGGACGGCCACCGCCGTGTCGCCGAGCATCGTCTCGGCGCGGGTGGTGGCCACGACGAGGGTGTCCTCGCCCTCACCGTAGGTGATCGAGACCAGCTCGCCGTCGTCGTCCTGGTACTCGACCTCGATGTCCGAGATCGCGGTCAGACAGCGCGGGCACCAGTTGATGATGCGCTCGGCGCGGTAGATCAGCTCGTCGTCGTAGAGCCGCTTGAAGATCGTCTGGACGGCCTTGGACAGGCCCTCGTCCATCGTGAAGCGCTCACGCGACCAGTCGACGCCGTCGCCGAGGCGGCGCATCTGGCCGAGGATCTTGCCGCCGTACTCCTGCTTCCACTTCCAGACGCGCTCGACGAACTCCTCGCGCCCCAGGTCGTGGCGGGACTTGCCCTCCTCGGCGAGCTGCTGCTCGACCTTGTTCTGGGTGGCGATGCCCGCGTGGTCCATGCCGGGCAGCCACAGGGATTCGTAGCCCTGCATGCGCTTGCGGCGGGTCAGGGCGTCCATCAGCGTGTGCTGGAAGGCGTGCCCGAGGTGCAGGCTGCCGGTGACGTTCGGCGGGGGGATGACGATCGTGTACGGCGGCTTCTCGCTCGTGGCCTCCGCCTCGAAGTAACCCCGCTCTACCCAGCGCTCGTACAGCGGCCCCTCTACCTCGGCCGGCGCGTACTGGGTCGGCAGTTGTGCGGGGATGCTGTTCGGCCCACCGTTTCGGGGGCTCTGCTGAGTGTTCTCGGTCACGACGCTCAGTGTACGGGCGTGGATGTCGCAGTCTCGAATCGGTTTGGCCCCCGGAGCACCCGCTGACAGTGGCGTCGTACAGGATGTTGGAAACGCAGAGACATCAACTGTGACGGGCGTCATCGGTCGCCGTCAGTTGTCACGAGGGGAACCCGCTCCATGAGCTTCAACCAGCCGCCTCCCGGCCCGTACGGCCAGCCGCCCCAGCAGCCCGGACCGTACGGCCAGCCCGTGCCGCAGCCGGTCGGGCAGCCCGGTTACGGCTATCCGCAGCAGGGCGGTCAGGTTCCCCCGCAGCAGCCGTACGGCTACCCGCAGCAGCCCCAGGCCCCGTACGGCCAGCCGCCGCAGCAGCCCCCGTACGGCCAGCAGGTCCCCTACGGTCAGCAGCCGCCCCAGAACGGCGGCAAGGGCAAGGGCCTGAAGATCGGCCTGAGCATCCTGGCGGTGGCGGCCGTGGCGGGTATCGGTGTGGGGGCGTATTACGCGTTCGGGCCGGGTGGGGATGTGAAGCCGTACACGATCGCCCTGCCGGCCGATCTGCTCGGCGGGACGTTCAAGAAGGTGCCGGGCAAGGAGGACAAGAAGGAAAGCCTGGCCAACGACAAGGAGACCAAGGCCATGGGGATCACCGAGGGCACCGGTGTCCATGGCAGCTACGCGAACGACAAGAAGCAGTCGCTGGCCGTCACGGGTGTCTACGGCAAGGTCGCCGATCCCAAGAGCGCGGTGAACAAGATGGTCGCCCAGCTTGACAAGAACTTGGATAAGGCAAGTAAATCGGGCGCCAAGTTGGAGACGGTGACCCCGGTGACGGAGTTCTCCCCCGACGGTTTCGACGGCTCGGTCATGAAGTGCAAGGCGATCAAGAACACCATGTCGAACCTCGGCGTTACCGCGACCGCCACGATGACGTACTGCGTCTGGGGTGACTCCAGTGCGATGGCCGTGGTCATGAACAGCGGGATGGAAGCGCCGATGAACGCCACCGGCCCCGCCTTCTCCGCCCAGCAGCTCTCCGAAAAAACCCGCGAGATCCGCGACGCCGTCCGCCACGAGAAGTAGCCACCACGCCGCTCCGGACCACCGGCCCCAGGGGAGGACCACGCATGAGCTTCAACCAGCCGCCGCCGGGCCCGTACGGCAGCAGTGGACAGCCGCCGCAGGGGCCGTACGGAAGCAGCGGGCAGCCGCAGGGCGGGGGCTTCGGACCGCCCCAGGGACCGCCCCAGGCACCGCCGCCGGGACCGCCGCCGCAGCAGCCCGGACCGTACGGATACGGGCCCCCGCAGCAGCCACAGTTCCCGCCTCCGGGACCGCCCGGCCCGCCCCAGGGCCCCGGCGGCAACAACACCGGAAAGATCATCGCCGGGGTGGCCGCCGGCGTCGTGCTCGTCGGCGCCATCATCGGCGGGGCCGTCGTCCTCACCTCGGGCAACGACAACGGCAGCCGGGCCCAGGCCAACGGCAACAGCTCCGCCGCGCCTACCACCAGCTCGGACGCGGACCGCTCGTCCGAGGAGTCACCGGCCGCGGAGGACACCGGGCAGCGGATGCGGCTGACGACGCCCCGTACGGTCGACGGCGGCGCGTACACCCTGGAGAAGGACAAGGCGGCCCTGCAGCGTGACGGCCTGAAGCTGGGCTCGCCGCCCGCCGGTGTGACGCAGGAGATCGCCCGCTACCGGGGCACCCGCGACAGCCGGACCACCGGTCTGATGATCTCCGGCGGCTACGGCACCATCTCCGACCCGGACCGTGTCGTGGACAACATGTTCAGCGGCGTGTCCGACGCGAGCACCACGGTCGTCCGGCAGCGCGAGACGTTCCGGCCCGGCAAGGCCGGCGGCACGATCAAGATCGACTGTGAGGTCGTGCGGAACGCGTCGTTCGGCTACGCGCCGGTGTGCGGCTGGGCCGACGGCTCGACCGCCGCGGTGCTGCTCTACATGAACGGCTCGCTGCGCTCCGCCTCCGACATCAACCTGTCGCAGTACGCGGACACCACCGCCGTGGTGCGCGGCGAGACCCGCGCCCCGCGGTAACCGGCAAGCGAAAGGGCCGCCTCGCGACCAGTGGTCGTGGGGCGGCCCTCGCCGTCCGTGCGGGGGGAACGGACGGCGCGCTACGCGCTCTTCTCGTGGTGCTCGCCGGACTCGCCGCCGCGGTTGCGCGGCACCAGGGTCGGGTTCACGTTCGAGTGGACGACCTCTTCGGTGATCACGACGCGGGCCACGTCCTTGCGGGACGGGACCTCGTACATCACCGACTGGAGGACCTCCTCCATGATGGCGCGCAGGCCGCGCGCGCCGGTGCCGCGCAGGATCGCCTGGTCGGCGATGGCCTCCAGGGCCGGGCGGTCGAAGTCCAGCTCCACGCCGTCGAGTTCGAACAGGCGCTGGTACTGCTTGACGAGCGCGTTGCGCGGCTCCAGGAGGATCTGCAGCAGTGCCTCGCGGTCGAGGTTGTGCACCGAGGTCAGCACCGGCAGCCGGCCGATGAACTCCGGGATCATCCCGAACTTCACCAGGTCCTCCGGCATCACGTCCTGGAGCTGGTCCTTGGCCTCGACCTCGCGCTTGGAGCGGATGTTGGCGCCGAAGCCGATGCCCTTGGCGCCGGACCGGGCCTCGATGATCTTCTCCAGGCCGGCGAACGCGCCGCCCACGATGAACAGCACGTTCGTCGTGTCGATCTGGATGAATTCCTGGTGCGGGTGCTTGCGGCCGCCCTGCGGCGGCACCGAGGCGGTGGTGCCCTCCAGGATCTTCAGCAGGGCCTGCTGGACGCCCTCGCCGGAGACGTCACGGGTGATCGACGGGTTTTCGCTCTTGCGGGCGACCTTGTCGATCTCGTCGATGTAGATGATGCCGGTCTCGGCCTTCTTGATGTCGAAGTCCGCGGCCTGGATCAGCTTGAGGAGGATGTTCTCGACGTCCTCGCCCACATAGCCGGCCTCCGTCAGCGCCGTGGCGTCGGCGAAGGCGAACGGGACGTTGAGCATCCGGGCGAGCGTCTGCGCGAGCAGCGTCTTGCCGGAGCCGGTGGGGCCGAGCAGCAGGATGTTGGACTTGCCGAGCTCGATGCCGTCGTCACCGCCGCGCGCGCCACCGTTCTCGCCCGCCTGGACCCGCTTGTAGTGGTTGTAGACGGCGACCGAGAGCGCCTTCTTGGCGGGCTCCTGGCCTACGACGTAGCTCTCCAGGAACTCGTAGATCTCCCGGGGCTTGGGCAGTTCCTCCCAGCGGACCTCGGAGGTCTCGGCGAGCTCCTCCTCGATGATCTCGTTGCAGAGGTCGATGCACTCGTCGCAGATGTACACACCAGGACCCGCGATGAGCTTCTTCACCTGCTTCTGACTCTTCCCGCAGAACGAGCACTTGAGCAGGTCGCCGCCGTCACCGATGCGTGCCACGAGGTGCTTCCCCTTCGCCTGGGATCCGCATTGCTCCGCGGACCCGGGTGCTTGCCTATCGACGGTACCTTGCCGGGCCCCCCGTACGGGCCCCCCTTGGACCGACTCGGTCAACCCGGTCCAAGGGGGCGTTCTCTCCGGCTCACTTCGCGATGGGACGCGATCAGACCGAGGCGGCCGTCTTACGGGTCGAGACGATCTGGTCGACCAGACCGTACGCCAGGGACTCCTCGGCGGTCAGAATCTTGTCGCGCTCGATGTCGTCGCGGATCTTCTCGATCGGCGTGGTGGAGTGCTTGGCGAGCATCTCCTCCAGCTGCGTACGCATGCGCAGGATCTCGTTGGCGGCGATCTCCAGGTCGGAGACCTGACCGCGGCCGGTCTCGCTGTACGGCTGGTGGATCAGCACGCGGGCGTTGGGCAGCGCCATCCGCTTGCCGGGGGTGCCGGCGGCGAGCAGCACGGCCGCGGCGGACGCCGCCTGGCCCATGCAGACGGTCTGGATGTCCGGCTTGACGAACTGCATCGTGTCGTAGATCGCGGTCAGCGCCGTGAAGGAGCCGCCGGGCGAGTTGATGTAGATCGAGATGTCCCGGTCCGGGTCCATCGACTCCAGGCACAGCAGCTGCGCCATGACGTCGTTGGCGGACGCGTCGTCGATCTGCACGCCGAGGAAGATCACGCGCTCCTCGAAGAGCTTCGCGTACGGGTCGTACTCGCGCACGCCCTGCGAGGTGCGCTCGACGAAGCGCGGGACGATGTAGCGGGACTCGGCGGGCATGCCCTGGAACTCGGCCTGCGGGGCGTCGTGGCGCTCGTAGAGGCTACGGCCGGGGAAGTTGTTCATCTGGAGGTTCACCGTCCTGGTGGCGGTCAGAAGAGGCTGGGTCGGCTGCCGGGTGCGTATCGGGGCGCTCAGGCCCCGGTGCCGCCCCCGCCCGGAACGCCCGCCGCGGTGGTCATGACGTCGTCGATGAGGCCGTACGCCTTGGCCTCCTGCGGGTCGAACCAGCGGTCCCGGTCGGAGTCGCGGGTGATCTGCTCGACGGTCTGGCCGGTGTGCTGGGCGGTGAGCTCGGCCATGCGCTTCTTGGTGTGCAGCAGCCGCTCGGCGTGGATCTTGATGTCCGACGCGGAGCCCGCCAGGCCCGCGGAGGGCTGGTGGATGAGGATCTCGGCGTTGGGCAGCGCGAAGCGCTTGCCCGGGGTGCCGGCGCTCAGCAGGAACTGGCCCATCGAGGCGGCGAGGCCCATGGCGATGGTGACCACGTCGTTCTTGATGTACTGCATGGTGTCGTAGATCGCCATGCCGGCCGAGATCGAGCCGCCCGGGCTGTTGATGTAAAGGAAGATGTCCTTGTCCGGGTCAGCGGCGAGGAGCAGCAGCTGCGCGGTGATCTTGTTGGCGATGTCGTCGTCGACCGGCTGGCCGAGGAAGATGATCCGCTCGCCGAGCAGCCGGTTGTAGACCTGGTCGCCGAGGCCACCGAAGGTCGGCTCAGCGGCGGCGGAAGGCATCGGGATCGTCACGTGTCCACCTGCTCGTTGTCGGACGGCCCAGGGCCGTCTCAGCGTCGTCTTCTGGGGGCGTGGGGAGGGCGCGGCGTGCTCCGCCGGCGCGGTTTCGGGTACTCCCCTGCCCTCGTATCTACGGACCCTAACGCGCTGGTCGGCGGGCGCCATCCCGCATTGTCAACTGTTCGCTGTGAGCGCAGGCTCACCGGCGTCAGAGGGCCGTTACGGGGCCGTCGAGGGCCCTTCCGGGGCCCTGATGCCGTACGGGCCCGAACACGCGGGCGTGGCGTGTTCGGGCCCGTACATACGACTGGCGTCACGGGGCGGCCGGGGCCGCCCGTGCCACCGGGAAGGCCGGGGCTCAGCCCTCGGTCTTCCCGGCCTTCTCCGCCTCGGCGTCGGTGCCCTCGGCCTCGGAGGCCTCGACGGTCTCGGCCGTCTCGTCCTCGTCGTCCAGGTCGACGACCTCACCGTTGGTGTCCTTGACCGTGGCGGCCTCGACGACGACCGCGAGGGCCTTGCCGCGGGCGACCTCGCCGACGAGCATCGGCACCTGGCCGCCCTCGACGACGGCCTGCGCGAACTGGTCGGGGGACATGCCGGAGGACTGCGCGCGGCGCATGAGGTGCTCGGTGAGCTCCTCCTGGCTGACGTTCAGCTTCTCCTTGTTGACCAGCTCGTCCAGGATGAACTGGGTCTTGATGCCCTTCTCCGCCTGCTCCTTGGTCTCGGCGTCGAACTCCTCCTCGGTCTTGCCCTGGATCTCCAGGTACTTCGCGAGGTCGAGGCCCATCTGGGCGAGCTGGTGGTTGACCAGGTTGTGCTTGCGGGTCTCGATCTCGTCCGCGAGCAGCTTCTCCGGCATCGGGACCTCGACCAGCTTCAGCAGCTCGTCGAGGACCTTCTCCTGCGCCTGGGTGGCCTGGTCGTACTTCTTCATCTGGGCGAGGCGCTTGGCGCTGTCGGCGCGCAGCTCCTCCAGCGTGTCGAACTCGCTCGCCAGCTGGGCGAAGTCGTCGTCCAGCGCGGGCAGCTCACGGGCGGCCACGGCGGTGACGTCGACCTTGACCTCGGCCTCCTTGCCGGCGGCCGAGCCGCCCTTCAGCTCGGAGGTGAAGGTGCCGGACTCGCCGGCCTTCAGGCCCTTGACGGCCTCGTCGATGCCGTCCAGCAGCTCGCCGGAGCCGATGGTGTAGCTGACGCCCTGGGCGACGCCGTCCTCCAGGACCTCGCCGTCGACCTTGGCCTCCAGGTCGACGGTGAGCACGTCGCCGTCCTCGGCGGCGCGCTCGACCGGAGAGGTGGAGGCGAAGCGCTCGCGCAGCTGCTCGACGGACTTGTCGATGTCCTCGTCCGACACCTCGACGGAGTCGACCTCGACCTCGATGCCGGAGTAGTCCGGGATCTCCAGGGCCGGGCGGATGTCGACCTCGGCGGTGAAGGCCAGCAGCTCGCCGTCCTTCAGCTCGGTGATGTCGACCTCGGGCTGGCCGAGGACGTTCAGCTCACCCTCGTTGACCGCTTCGGTGTAGAACTTCGGGAGCGCGTCGTTGACGGCCTCCTCCAGCACGGCGCCGCGACCGAACCGCTGGTCGATGACGCGGGCCGGGACCTTGCCCTGGCGGAAGCCCTTCACCGTGACCTGCTGGTTGATCTTCTTGTACGCCGCGTCGAGGCTGGGCTTGAGCTCCTCGAAGGGCACCTCGACAGTGAGCCGAACCCGGGTCGGGTTCAGGGTCTCCACGGCGCTCTTCACGGTTCGGTCTCCTTGGGGCTGACTTCTGGGGTTCTGCTTGAGATCTGCCGGCGCCCGGGGTCCAGGCGCCCTGCGGATCGCGCCCGGGAGAAAGACACACGGGCACGCAGCTTGCATAGTAACCGCAAGCGGGTTGGCAGCCGCAATGTGATCTTGACGGGCCGCTTACGGGCCTGCCGGGGCGGGGCCGGGGCGGCCGGGCGGCCCGGGCGCGCGCGGCGCCGTCGCGCCGCGGGCCCGGCCAGGAGAAAGCCGCGGGCCCGGCCAGGAGAAACGGGCCGGGACGCCGTACGGCCGAACGAGAAGAACCTGCTGGTCGGGGTGGCCGGATTCGAACCGACGACCTTCCGCTCCCAAAGCGGACGCGCTACCAAGCTGCGCCACACCCCGTCGGTGCGACACGTAGGGTACATGGCCGCGGACGGCGCGGCTGCCGGATACCACGGGCGCACGCCCCGGACACGGGCCGGCGGCCCGGCGCGCGCCGGGCGGAACGGGGCGGAGTGTGCGACGGACCCGGGTGACCCGCTACGATGCATCGCGTGCCACGGTCACCCGACCGGCGGCGCATGCGGGCGTAGCTCAATGGTAGAGCCCCAGTCTTCCAAACTGGCTACGCGGGTTCGATTCCCGTCGCCCGCTCCATACCGTTCAGGGCCAGGTCAGAGGGTGTTTCCCCGACCTGGCCCTGAGTGTTTGCGGGGGGGCAGGCATGGCCAGGAGGCGCTACGTCGCGCGGGGCGTGCCCGGCGGCTACCGGATCCGGGACAACCGGGGCCGGCGCTGGTGGGGCGACCTCTACGAGCTGTGCCCGGACGATCTGGTCGCGGAGCTGAACGGCGGAGCCGATCCCGCGAAAATCACGGCCCTGCTGAAGCGGTACCGGGCCGCGAAGCGGTAGGTGCCCGCCGCCAGGGCACCTGGCTAGGCTGCCCCCATGGAGATCTGGCTCAATCCCGCGTGTTCCAAGTGCCGTTCCGCCGTCGATCTGCTCGACGGGGAGGGGGCGCAGTACACGGTGCGCCGCTACCTCGAACAGCCGCCGACCGCCGCCGAGTTGCGGGAGGTGCTGGGACGGCTGGGGCTGGAGCCGTGGGACATCACGCGCACGCAGGAGGCCGAGGCGAAGGAGCTGGGGATCGGCGACTGGGGGCGTACGGACGCCGACCGCGAGCGGTGGATCGAGGCGCTGGCCGGCCATCCGCGGCTGATCCAGCGGCCGATCATCACGGCGGACGACGGCACGGCACTGGTGGGGCGCAGCGAGGAGGCCGTACGGGAGGCGGTCGCGCGGAGCGGACGCGACGACCGCTGACGTGCCGGCCGGGCCCCTGCGGGCGCGGTAGGGGCCCGGATGCGCTAGAAGCTGATGTTGTTGATCGTCTCGGCCACCGAGTTCAGGAACCGGTTGATGGACGGCGCGATGCCCGTGGAGGCGAGGAAGAAGCCGAAGAGGATGGCGACCAGCGCCGGACCCGCCTTGAGCGATTTGCCGCGTATCAACACGACCATGATGATGCCCAACAACAGCACGACGGACAGCGAAAGAGCCACAACTGATCACACCCTCGGTCGGAACGCCTGGCCGGCCCCGGAAGCATGCAGCCGCGCACACCCCCGCTCGGCACCATCGTGCCACCAAGTCCTTGCCCAGTGGAGGCGGGTGGCGAATCATCGGCCAAGGCTTTGCCCGTACACGGGACGACCGGGCACCGGCACCCGGCCGGACGGCCCGCGCCCGCACGGAATTTGGCCCCACCGACCGCTTTCCGGCCAACGGCCGGATCCTTTCGCGCCCCCGGCCGAAGGTCCGCACACCGCCCGGATCCCCTTTGTGCGTACGTGAATTCGCCTGACGCGGACACGCCCAACGGCCGCCATCCGTCACCGACATACCGGCAGCGAAGCGGACATCACCCCCCGGGTCCACCGTGGGGCATATGCCCTTCCATGGCCGGACGAGGCGTACGGAGACAGTTATTCACCGGCGCTCCGCAAAAGACCCGGAAGCGCCACCGCGACGTAATCCCGAACGCTTCCCGGCGGGGAATTCCCCGCCGCGCCGCCCGTAATACACATTCAGCGGCGAGGGTTTTACGCATTCACCGGCCGCCACTAGGGTGCGGCAGATGTTTTCCGCCGCACCGACCTCACGACGTGTGCTTCCGCCGACCGCACGGGCTCCGGACCGGGGCCCGGCGGTCGCCGCGGGGACCGTGCGGACCGGCGGCGGTGGCGGCCGGGACGCCTTTTTCGACAACGCGAAGTACCTGGCGATCGTGCTGGTCGCCATGGGCCATTCCTGGGAACCGCTGACCGGGCAGAGCCGCGCCGCCGGCGCGCTCTACCTGACCGTGTACACCTTCCATATGCCCGCGTTCATCGTCATCTCGGGCTATTTCTCGCGCAGTTTCGACCTGCGGCCGGACCGGCTGCAACGGCTGGTCACCGGCGTCGTGGTGCCGTACGTCGTCTTCGAGACCGCCTACACCCTGTTCGCACGCCGGGCGGCCCACGATCCCGATATGCCGGTCAGTCTCCTGGACCCCTGGTACCTCACCTGGTTCCTGGCGGCACTGTTCGTGTGGCGGCTGACCACTCCCCTGTGGCGGATCGTGCGGTGGCCGGTCCCGCTGGCGCTGGCCGTGGCCGTACTGGCCTCGGTGTCCCCGGAGATCGGCAGCGACCTGGACATGCAACGGCTGCTCCAGTTCCTGCCGTTCTTCGTGCTGGGACTGAATCTGCGGCCGGAGCACTTCGCGCTGCTGCGGCGGCGGGAGGCGCGGATCGCGGCCGTGCCGGTCTTCGTATGCGCCCTGACGCTCGCCTACTGGGCGGTGCCGCGGATGACAGCGACGTGGTTCTACCACCGGGAGAGCGCGCAGGAGTTGGGGGCGCCCTGGTGGGCGGGGGTGGTGATGACGCTCGCGATGTTCGGCTGCTCGCTGGTGCTCGTCGCCTGCTTCCTCGCCTGGGTGCCGGACCGCCGTACGTGGTTCACGGTGCTGGGCGCCGGCACCCTCTACGGCTACCTGCTGCACGGCTTCCTGACCAAGGGCACACGCTTCGCGGGCTGGTTCGACGACCACCCGTGGCTGCACTCGCCGCCCGGCGAGATCGCGGTCAGCCTGACGGCGGCGGCCGCGGTGACCGCGCTGTGCACCCCGCCGGTCCGCCGGGCCCTGCGCTGCGTGGTGGAACCCAGGATGGCGTGGGCGTTCCGCAGGGAACCGGCCGGGCGCTGAACGCCGAGCGCGCGGATCAGGCCGCCGGGCGCTGAACGCCGGCCGCTCGGATCAGGCCGCCGACCGCCGGGCGTGTCCCGCGAGGGCCGCCATCCGGGCCGCGACCTCGTCGGCCGAGGGCCGCTCCAGACTGCCGGTGAGCGCGCCGTCGGCGAGGAAGAGGACCCGGTCGGCCCAGGAGGCGGCCACCGGGTCGTGGGTGACCATGACGACGGTGGTGCCGAGCGCGTCGACGGCGTGCCGCAGCAGGGCGAGGACTTCGGCGGCGGTGGCGGCGTCGAGCGCGCCGGTCGGCTCGTCGGCGAAGACCACGTCGGGGCCGGTGACCAGGGCGCGGGCGATGGCAACGCGCTGCTGCTGGCCGCCGGAGAGCTGACCGGGGCGGCGCCCGGCGTGCTCCCCCAGGCCCACCCGGGCCAGCGCCTCGGCCGTCCGCCGCCGGTCGGCGCGCTGCCCGGCGAGCCGCATCGGCAGGGCGACGTTCTGCTCGACGGTCAGCGACGGCAGCAGGTTGAACGCCTGGAAGACGAAGCCGAGGCGTTCGCGGCGCAGGGCGGTGAGCCGGCCCTCCCGCATGCGGGTGATGTCCGTACCGGCCACGTGGACCGTGCCGCCGGTCGGCCGGTCCAGGCCCGCGGCGCACTGCAGGAACGTGGACTTGCCGGAGCCGGAGGGCCCCATCACGGCGGTGAAGGTGCCGCGCGGCAGGGCGAGGTCGATGCCGCGCAGCGCGTGCACGGCGCCCGCGCCGCGGCCGTACTGCCGCCGGACCCCGCGCAGCTCCACGGCGCAGGCGCCGCCGTCCCGCCCCGGTCCGTACCGGTGTTCCTCGCCCCTCGGGCCCATCGTGTCGTCCCCCGTCTCGTACGTCCGGTCCACCCCTCGACCGTACGGAGCCGGGGTGAACCTGGGCCATGACGGCTGCCGGTGGCTCCGGGGTGGGGAAAACCCCAGGCAGGGCTCTCGACGGGAGGCCCGGGAAGGTCCGGAGGCGGGTCGGTGGAGGAGTGGGCGGCAGCCCGGCGAAGCGTGCGGCGGAGTCGGGCGTTCCGGCCGGAAAAGTCGTTTGGTAAACTAACTACTAACGCTTTCTTGACTCCCCCTTGACCGAACATCGTCCGGCCGAACCTCTGGAGGAGCCATCGGACACGCAGACACCCTCCTCGCGATGGGCGGGGCCTTCCTGGCCGCCGCCGTCCTCGCCCGCCTGGGCAGCCGCATCGGGCTCCCCACGATCCCCCTGTTCATCCTGGCCGGGATACTGCTCGGCCCGCACACCCCCGGCATCTCCCTGGTCGACGACCCGCACGAGCTGGAAATGCTCTCGCTGCTGGGTCTGGTGCTGCTGCTCTTCTACCTCGGCCTCGAATTCCATCTGGACGACCTCAAAGAGGGCGGCCGGAAGATGGCCGTCGCCGGGGCCGCCTACCTGGCGCTGAACGTCGGCGCCGGACTCCTCTTCGGCTTCCTGGTCGGCTGGGGCACCTCCGAGGCGCTGGTGCTGGCCGGTGTGCTCGGCATCTCCTCGTCGGCGATCGTCACCAAGGTCCTGATGGACACCGGCCGCCTCGGCAACCCCGAGACCAAGCCGATCCTCGGCATCATCGTGGTCGAGGACATCTTCCTCGCCCTGTACCTGGCCGCCCTCCAGCCGGTGATCTCCGGCGCCGACTCGATGGCCTCGGCAGCGCTCGACGCGGGCAAGGCGTTCGGCTTCCTGCTGCTCCTGGCCGTGGTCGCCCGCTGGGGTACGACGGTGATCGGCAAGCTGATCGCCACCAAGGACAACGAGCTGCTGGTCATCTCCTTCCTCGGCGCCGCCGTCTTCGTGGCGGGCGTCTCGGAGTGGTTCGGCGTGGCGGACGCGATCGGCGCGTTCATGGTCGGTCTGATGCTCGGCAGCACCGGCTCCGGCAAACGGATCATGGAGCTGGTGCACCCGCTGCGGGACGCCTTCGGCGCGATCTTCTTCTTCGCGTTCGGCCTGTCCATCGACCCCGGCGACCTGCCGTCGGTGGTGTGGCCGGTGCTGATCGCGGTGGCGCTGACGCTACTGATGAACGTGGTCGCCGGGCTGGTCGCGGCCCGGATCTACGGCTTCGGGCCGCGCCCGGCCGCGAACATCGCGACCGCCCTGCTCGCCCGCGGCGAGTTCGCGCTGATCCTGGCGACGATGGCGGCGGGCGCCGGGCTGGACGAGCGGCTGGCGCCGTTCATCGCCGGGTACGTGCTGATCCTGGCCGTGCTCGGGCCGCTGGCGGCCGGCCGGTCGGCGTGGCTGGCGCGGGTCCTGCCGGGCGGCGGGGGCCGGGAGCCGGACGCGCCGCAGACCGGCGGTACGGAGCCGGCGCCCTCGGCCGCCGGTCGCGGCTGACGCTCACCGCAGCCGGGCGGGCCCGGCGCTCACGGCATCGCCCACGGCTCGCACGGCAGCGGACGGCCGGTCTCCAGGAGCGTCTTGAGGTTGGCGAGCACCGCAAACCAGCCCTGGGCCGCCGCGTCCCGCTCGGCCTCGTCGGCCAGGCCCTCGTGCGTCAGGGTCAGCCGGACGATCTCGCCGTACGGCTCGATGCCGAAGGTCACGGTGGAGGCGCCGCCGGCGTCCGCCCCCGGGTCCGCCCACGTGACCGCCAGGCGCGTGGGCGGCACGCTCTCCAGCACCGTGCCCTCGACGTCCGCGACGCCCGACCCGTCGGTGCGCCGGTGCTCCCAGCGGGATCCCGCCTGCCAGTCGGAGAGGTTGCTGTGCCCCCAGTAGACGGCGGTCGCGTCCGCATCGGTCAGGGCGTGCCAGACCTTCTCCGGCGTGCCGGCGATGTAGGTGACGTGGCGGAAGGTGCGGGTGTCGGCCATGACAGCCACCGTACGGTTCAGTCGCGGCAGATCAGCAGCAACGCGCGGTCGTCGTTCACGTCCTTGGCCACCGCCTCGATCAGATGCCAGGCGGCGCCCGTGAAGCCGCAGGCCACATAGCGGTCGGCCTCGCCGGTCAGCCGGTCGATGCCCTCGGCGATGTCCCGGTCGGCGGCCTCGACCAGGCCGTCCGTGAAGAGCATCAGCACGTCGCCGGGGCGCAGCGTGCCTTTGACGGGATCGAACTGCGCCCCGTCGTACACCCCGAGCAGCGGCCCCTCCGCCGCCTTCTCCTCCCAGCGGCCGGTGCCCGCGCTGAGCTGGAGGGCGGGCAGGTGCCCGGCGGACAGCAGCTCGTAGTCGCCGGACTCCAGGTCCAGCACCAGGTGGATGGAGGTGGCGAAGCCCTCGTCCCAGTCCTGGCGCAGCAGGTAGCCGTTGGCGGCGGGCAGGAAGCCGTGCGGCGGCAGCGAGCCGAGCAGGCCGCCGAAGGCGCCGGACAGCAGCAGCGCGCGGGAGGCCGCGTCCATGCCCTTGCCGGACACGTCGGTCAGCACGACTTCGAGGATGTTGCCGCCGTGCGTGCGGGAGGCGACGACGAAGTCGCCGGAGAAGGACTGCCCGCCGGCCGGCCGCAGCGCCATCTCGTGGTGCCAGCCGGCCGGCAGCTTGGGCAGCTTGCTCTGGACGCGGATGCGTTCGCGCAGGTCGAAGAGCATCGTCCCGCCGCGCCGCCACGGCACGCCGACCCGGCTGCGGAACTGCGCGATCAGCAGCCCGGACAGGCCGACCGCGGCGACCACCAGGACGGTGCCCGGGGTGATCCGGTCGCGGCCCTGGTCGTACGGGCCGAGCAGCGACGCCTCGACGATCAGGGCGGCGGCGGACGTGCCGTACAGGGCGAGCAGATTGGCCGGACGCAGCAGCAGGCCGCCCGCGATGACCGGCAGGACCAGCGCGGTGGGCGAGATCCAGTCGGGCCGCCAGACGGTGCCGCAGGCGATGGCGGGGACGGCGATCAGGAGGGCGGCCAGGGCGATCCAGTCCGAGCCGTCGCCGCGGAAGTAGTCGACCCCGGCCTTGCGCACGCTGATGCGGGCCCGGTGGAACGCCTTGCGCCACCGGGCCGTCAGGGACTCCGCTCCCGAGCTGCTCGCCATTGTTCTGGGACCTTATCCACCCGTTCGGCGGCGCGTCGATTCGCGGCGCGCCGCCCGGCGCAATCGCCCGGAAACGGCGTTCGAAAAACGGTCGCGCGGCCGGAAGGCGTCCTGCTACCCATGGCCCATGACGACAGAGTTACGGCAGCTGCGCCCGGACGAGTGGGACGGCTGGTACGCATCGCTGGAGCAGGTGTTCGGCGGCACTCCGGAGGCCCCGGAGGAGCGCGCCCTGTGGCGGAGTCTCGGGGATCCCGAGCGCAGCCTGGCCGTCCGGGACGGGAGCGATGTCGTCGGCACGGCGGGGGCGTTCACCTTCCGGCTGGCGCTGCCCGGCGGCGCCGTCGTCCCGGCGGCCGGCGTGACGATGGTCAGCGTGCAGCCGACGCACCGGCGGCGCGGCATCCTGCGCGAGATGATGCGCCACCAGCTCGCGGACATACGGGACCGGCGCGAGCCGCTGGCCGTGCTGACCGCCTCCGAACCGGCCATCTACGGCCGGTTCGGCTACGGCACCGCGTCCGAGGCGGTGGGCATGACGCTCGACACGCTCCGGCTGTCCGTGTCCGCGCCACCCGGCGCCGACGCCGTACGGCTGCGGCTGGCCGATCCGGAGACCGCGCTGACGGACTGCGAGAAGGTCTACGAGCAGCTGGTCACCGGCCGTCCCGGCATGCTCGCCCGGCAGCCCGGCTGGGAGCGGCTGCCGCTCCTGGACCCGGAGGCGGACCGGGACGGCGCCGGGCCGGTGCTGTGCGTGCTGGCCGAGGTGGACGGCGAGGTGCGCGGATACGCGCGCTACGCGGTCAAGGCGGGCTGGGACGGTGGCGGCCCGGACGGCACGGTGGTCCTGCGCGACGTGGAGGCGCTGGACCCGGTCGTCTACGCGGCGCTGTGGCGCTATCTGTTCGGCATCGACCTGACGTCCCGGGTGACGGTGCGCAACCGGCCGGCCGATGATCCGCTGCTGCATTTGGTGGACGACATCCGGCGCTGCCAGGTCAGGGTGCGCGAGTCGCTGTTCGTACGGCTGGTGGAGGTCGGCAGGGCGCTCGCGGCGCGGACGTACGCGGCGCCGCTGGACGTGGTCCTGGAGGTGGCCGATGCCTTCTGCCCCTGGAACGAGGGGCGGTGGCGGCTCACCGGCGGCCCGAAGGGCGCCTCCTGCGAGCGGACCGAGGACCCGGCCGATCTGTCCCTGTCCGTACGGGAACTGGGCTCCGCCTACCTGGGCGGCTTCTCGCTGAGCGCGCTGGCGGCGGCCGGCCGGGTGCGGGAGCTGCGGCCCGGCGCGCTGCGCGAGGCGTCGGTGGCCTTCGGCTGGCATGTGAAGCCGTGGCTGCCGCACGGATTCTGAGGACGGCGCGGGGTGCCCCGGCCGCCCGGCCGGGGCATTACTTCGGCTGGCAGCCAGGGCACCAGAAGAGGTTGCGGTTGGCCAGGGACGCGGTGCGGATCTCGGAGCGGCAGATGTGGCACTCCTGGCGGGCACGGCGATAGACGTAGACCTCGCCGCCGTGGTCGTCGACGCGTGGCGGACGGCCCATGGCCTCGGGGAGGTGTTCCGCGCGTACGGTGTCGATGCGATTGTGCCGGACGCCTTCACGCATCAGGGCGACCAGATCCGCCCAGATCGCGTCCCATTCGGACCGGAGCAGATCACGTCCGGCGCGGTACGGGTCGATGTTGTGCCGGAAGAGCACTTCGGCGCGGTAGACGTTGCCGACGCCCGCGATCACCTTCTGGTCCATCAGCAGCGCCGCGACCGACGTACGGCTGCGCGAGATCCGCGCCCAGGCCCGCTCGCCGTCGTCCCCGGGACGCAGCGGGTCGGGGCCGAGCCGGTCGTGTATCGCCTGCTTCTCGGCGTCGGTGAGGAGCGCGCAGGCGGTGGGCCCGCGCAGGTCCGCGTAGGCCGTGTCGTTGGCCAGCCGCAGCCGTACGGTGTCGGTGGGCGGCGGCGCGGGGGCGTCGCCGAAGTTCAGCTTGCCGAAGAGGCCGAGGTGGATGTGGATCCAGCCGGCGGGCCCGGAGTCGAGGAAGCCGAGGAAGAGGTGCTTGCCGTGCGCCTCGGCGGTGGTCAGGACCCGGCCGTCGACGAGCGCCGCGCTGTCGGAGAACTTGCCCTGGGGGCTGCTCGCCCGGACCGGCGCGCCCTCGAAGCGCGCACGGTGGTCCAGCGCGAGGCGGTGGATCGTGTGCCCCTCGGGCATGGGCCGGTGCCTCCTCGGCGGGTGGGACGGGGTGGGTCCACGGGGTACGTACGGCGTCCGCCCGCGCCGGTGGCGGCGCGGGCGGTACGGATGAGCGGGCTCAGCCCTGCTGCGGGTGGTGGGCCGGGATGTCCGGCAGCTCGCCGGTGCTCTCGTAGCGGGAGAGCATGTCGATGCGGCGGGTGTGCCGCTCCTCGTTCGAGTACGGCGTGGCCAGGAACGCCTCGATGAACTTCGTGGCCTCGTCCTGGGTGTGCATCCGGCCGCCGACCGAGATCACGTTGGCGTTGTTGTGCTCGCGGCCCAGCTTGGCGGTCTCCTCGCTCCAGGCCAGGATCGCCCGTACGCCCTTGACCTTGTTGGCGGCGATCTGCTCACCGTTGCCGGAGCCGCCGATGACGACGCCCAGGCTGTCCGGGTCACCCGCGGTCCGCTCGGCGGCGCGCAGGCAGAAGGGCGGGTAGTCGTCCACGGCGTCGTAGATGTGCGGGCCGCAGTCCACGGGCTCGTGGCCGTGGGCCTTGAGCCACTCGACGAGGTGGTTCTTCAGTTCATAACCGGCATGGTCGGAGCCGAGATACACGCGCATGTGCCGAGTGTTGCACGAGTGTGTGGCCGATCAGGCCCGGGGTAGGCGCCGCCGGGGTTCCCGACCGCCCATACGTGCCATGTACACGCGATGACATGCGGAAATGAGATCCAGGCAACGATCCGGATTCAGATCTTCCAAAACGGCCGTTAACGCAGTTCTAATGCGGGGACTCGACACCGAGAACCACAGAAGGACGGTGCACATGGGCGCGCAACCGCCGACCATGAACGCGGGCCGGGCGGCCGGGAATCCCGGCGGCGGCCCCGGCGAAGGCCAGTCCCCCGGCGGTCTGCAAGCAGGTCTCAAGAACCGCCACTTGTCGATGATCGCCATCGGCGGCGTGATCGGCGCGGGCCTGTTCGTGGGCTCCGGCGCCGGCATCGCGGCCGCCGGACCCGGCATCCTGCTCTCGTACGCGCTCACCGGCCTGCTGGTCGTCCTGGTGATGCGGATGCTGGGCGAGATGGCCGCCGCCTCCCCCACCTCCGGCTCGTTCTCCGCCTACGCGGACCGGGCGCTGGGCCGCTGGGCGGGCTTCACCATCGGCTGGCTGTACTGGTTCTTCTGGTCGGTCGTGCTGGCCGTCGAGGCGACCGCCGCCGCCTCGATCCTCACCGGCTGGGTCCCCGCCGTCCCGCAGTGGGCGTGGGCGCTGCTGGTGATGGTCGTGCTGACCGGCACCAACCTGATCTCGGTGGGCTCGTTCGGCGAGTTCGAGTTCTGGTTCGCCGGCATCAAGGTCGTGGCGATCGTGGTGTTCATCGTGGTCGGCGCGCTGGCGATCTTCGGGCTGCCGCCCGGCGACCACGCGGTGGGCATGGCGAACCTGACCGGCCACGGCGGATTCCTGCCCAACGGGCCCGGCGCGATCCTCTCCGGCATGCTGCTGGTGGTCTTCTCCTTCATGGGCAGCGAGATCGTCACGCTGGCGGCGAGCGAGTCGCCCAACCCGGTGCAGGCCGTCCGCAAGGCCGTCAACAGCGTCATCTGGCGGATCGCGCTCTTCTACATCGGCTCGATCACGGTGATCGTGACGCTGCTGCCGTGGGACGACCCGGCGCTCGACAAGAGCCCGTACGTGGCCGTGCTGAAGTCGCTGGACATCCCGGCGGCCGGCACCGTCATGGACGTCGTGGTGCTCACCGCCGTGCTGTCCTGCCTGAACTCCGGCCTCTACACGGCGTCCCGGATGGCGTTCTCGCTCGGTGAGCGCGGCGACGCGCCGAAGTCCTTCGCGCGGGTGAACAAGGGCGGCGTCCCGGCGACCGCCATCTGGGCCTCGGTCGCCTTCGGCTTCGTCGCGACGATCTTCAGCTACACCTCGAAGGACACCGTCTTCGAGTTCCTGCTGAACTCCTCCGGCGCGGTGGCGCTCTTCGTCTGGCTGGTCATCTGCTTCTCGCAGCTGCGGATGCGCAAGGTCATCGAGCGGGACATGCCGGAGCGGCTGACCGTACGGATGTGGCTGTACCCGTACCTGACCTACGCGACGATCGCGCTGATCCTGTTCGTCGTCGGCTACATGTTCTACAGCCCCGACGGGCGCAAGCAGATGGTGCTGTCGGTGGTCGCGGCCGTGGTCGTGCTGGCCGTGGGGCTGGTGCTGGACCGCCGGCGCCGGGCCGGGACCGCCGCGGACGGCGGCGACGGCGGCCCGGCGGGTCAGGAGGACGTGCGGAAGGACTCCTTGACCCGGTCGTAGGCGCGCAGGGCGGCGGCCTCGGCGGAGTCCAGATACCAGAGGTTGACCTGGTAGGTCCGGTACCCGGTACGGAAGCCGAGCTGCCGCCCGTGCGCCGGTTTGCCGTCCCTGAGGTAGGCGAAGTCCCACACGACGGCGGGGTGGCCCTGGAAGGTGGCGCGCTCCAGCCGCGTCCTGCGGTAGCCCGGCACGTCGTGCTGCTGTGCCTCGTACTGCTGCCAGACGGTCAGCAGGTCGCCGCCGGAGGACGGGTCCTGGCGCGCGGAGACGAGCGTGGAGCCGTCCTTCGTGCTGTACGTGACGTGGCTGGACGACTCCTCGGTACGGTTCCAGCCCGCGGGCGGGATCCAGCTGAAACCGTTCTCCGTACGGCGGGGCCCGGCCGAGGCCGCCGGGCCGCCGCTCGTCGCCGTGGTGCTCGCCCCGGCCGTGGCCGAACGCCCGGCCCCCGTACCGGCACCGGCCGTCCCACCGGAATCCGCGCCCTGCGCCAGCACGATGACCACCACGACCGCGGCGGCCGACATGGCGGCGCCCCCGGCGGCGAGCAGGGCGTGGCGCTTGCGGCGGGGGCGGGGTGGTGGGGTGGAGTGCGGGGG
>NZ_JOCQ01000068.1 GCF_000720725.1 Streptomyces rimosus subsp. rimosus | reverse complement strand
GGCCTCCGGCTCCCCGTCGCCGGGCGGCACCGGCCCGCCGGCCCCGGGGGCGCGCCCCTCGGGTCCGGGCGCCGCCCGGCCGCCGACCCGCGCCCCCGGCCTGCCCGTACAGATCCAGCACGGCCCGCCGCGCGGCAGCGCGGTCGCCCTCACCTTCCACGGCCAGGGCGACCCGAAGACGGCCACCGCGCTGCTCGGCGAGGCCGAGCGGGCCGGCGCCCGGGTGACCGTACTGGCCGTCGGCAGCTGGCTCGACGAGCAGCCCGCGATGGCCCGCCGCATCCTCGACGGCGGCCACGAGCTGGGCAACCACACCCTGCGCCACCTCGACATCTGCGCCCTGCCGGCGGACGCCGCGTACGCCGAGATCACCGGCTGTGCACAGCGGCTGCGCGCGCTGACCGGCACGATCGGCAGCTGGTTCCGGCCCTCCCGCGCGCAGTACGCCACCGAGCTGGTGATCCGGCTGGCCCGCCGGGCCGGATACCCGCACGTCCTCTCCTACGACGTCGACTCCCTCGACGCGGACGACCCGGGCGCTCCCGCCGTCCGGCGCACCGTACTGGACCGGACCCGTGCCGGATCCATCGTGAGCCTCCACCTCGGGCACCCCGGCACGGTTGCCGCGCTGCCCCCGATCCTCGACGGCCTGCACCGGCGCGGACTGCGCGCGGTGACGACAACGGAGCTTGTGACCTGATGGCTGACCGCACCCGTATCCAAGACCCGAAGCGTGTACGCGGCGGCCGCCGGGCCGCGCTGCTGGCCGTCGCCTGCGCACTGGCGGCGGCGGGGTGTGGTGACGGCGGGACGAAGGCCGCCCGCCACAGCCCCGGCGCCTCGGCCCCGGCCTCGCCCGCGAAGGCCGCCCGGCCCCTGCTGCCGGGCATGCCGCCGCTGCTGGACGAGCACGACCTGTACGCGGCGGACCGCCCCGGCAAACTGGCGCCGCAGGTCAAGGACTTCCCCTCGCGGGTGTACGTGCCGAACACCGGCTCCGACACGGTGAGCGTCATCGACCCCAAGACGTACAAGGTCATCGAGACCATCCCGGTGGGCGTGCAGCCGCAGCACGTCGTCCCGTCGTGGGACATGAAGACGCTGTGGGTGAACAACAACCGCGGCCACGACCTGACGCCGATCGACCCGGCGACCGGCCGGTCCGGCGGGGCGGTGGACGTGCACGACCCTTACAACCTCTACTTCACGCCGAACGGCAAGTACGCGGTCGTGATGGCCTCCATGGACAAGGAGCTGGTCTTCCGCGACCCGAAGACCATGGAGGTGCGCAAGACCGTCCCGGTGACCTGCGCGGGCGTCAACCACGCGGACTTCTCGGCGGACGGCAAGTACTTCATCGTCTCCTGCGAGTTCTCCGCCGAGCTGCTGAAGGTCGACACCGAGAAGATGAAGGTCATCGGGCAGCAGAAACTGCCGTTCCGGGGCGCGATGCCGCAGGACGTGAAGATCTCGCCGGACGGGCGGACCTGGTACGTCGCGGACATGATGGCCGACGGCATGTGGGTGCTGAACGGCGACACATTCGAACAGCCCCGGCTGATGCCGACCGGCAAGGGCGCCCACGGGCTCTACGTCAGCCGCGACTCCAGGACGATGTACATCTCCAACCGCGGCGAGGGCTCGGTGTCCCTGCTCGACTTCAAGAGCGGCAAGCTCGTGGACAAGTGGCACATCCCCGGCGGCGGCAGCCCCGACATGGGCGGCGTCTCCGCCGACGGCAAGGTGCTCTGGCTCTCCGGCCGCTACAACTCCGAGGTCTACGCGATGGACACCCGGACGGGGAAGACGCTGGCCAAGATCCCGGTGGGGGAGGGGCCGCACGGACTGGCGGTCTATCCGCAGCCGGGGCGGTATTCACTGGGGCACACGGGGATCTTCCGGTAGGCGGTGCCGCGGGTGGCGGGCCCGGCCGAAGTCGCCGGCCGCCCGCCGCGACCGGCGGCTACGCGTGGTACTCGTCCGCCTTCTTCGGCTCCGCCGCCTGCACCTGACCGCTCAGCACCAGCGAACGGCTGTCGAAGCGCGCGATGTCCACGCCGTTCTCCTTGAGCACGCCCAGCGCGGCGGAGTGCACCACGCGCAGTACCGGCGTCGCGGCGCGCAGCGCGTCGTCGGCCATGAAGCGGTGCCGCCAGGGCTTGTCGGCCCAGGCGTGCCGCAGGCCGAACGGCTCCGGCAGGGTCAGCTTCCCGCCCAGGAACTCCAGGAAGCCGGGGAACCAGGTCAGCGGGGCGCGGGCGGCGAGGCGCACCACCTCGCTCGCGTTGACCAGCGGCAGGTTCACGGACTTGGTCTCCCAGAACTTGACCGTCTTGGAGACGCTCTTGGTCTTCGGCGAGGGCTTGGAGGTGAACAGCGGGTTGACCGGGCCGAGGGCGTGCCCGGTGACCTCGACGCGCAGCGTCTCGTGCAGCACGGTGACGGTGATCAGCAGCGTTATCACCAGCTGGCCGTCCCACAGCACGAACTGCACACCGAGGTAGTGCCGGCTGCCGGCGCCGAACTGCTGCTCGTTGCAGATCCGCTCTATCTCGTGGCCGCGGACCTGGAACGCCTCCACCTCCGTGCCCGAGGGGCGGGAGACCGAACCGGCCTTCTCGCCGACCGGCACCACGATCCAGTGGCGTACGGAAGGGGCGTCCTTGAAGCCGCCGGTGTGCAGCGGGCTGCGCTCCAGCAGGCGCAGCCGGTCGTGGATGGCGCGGATGACATCGTAGCTGCGGAACGGGTTGATCTCGCCGCCCTCGTCGACGGGCCGCAGTTCCTCGGCCATCTGCCAGCTGCCCCAGCGGGTGCCCATGCCGAGTATGCCGTTGGGGCCCGCGTAGAAGGCGACGTTGCTCTGCTGCTCGGCGGTGAGCTTGGCCAGGTTCTGGCGCATCTGCTCGGCGGCGGTCTCGTTCGGGTCGCGGGGCACCGCCTCGGGGATCTTGGCGCCCACGCCGCCGCCTTCGAGCAGGCCCTTCCAGGCGTCCCGCAGGTCCCGCGCGGTGGCCTCGCTGATCCGCTTCGCCCACCACCAGCCGATCACCGGCACCACGACCATGGCCCGCAGATACACCGACCAGAAGCCGGTGAACGGCAGCTTGACCAGGAACAGCACGGCGAGCCCGGCCATCGCGATCATCAGCGCCACGCCGAGCGCCGAGGTGCCGGTGCCCTGCGCCCTGGCGAGCAGCTTCTTGAGCTGGAAGGCGCCCAGCCACAGCAGCACGCCGGGCAGGAAGAGCAGCCCGAAGACCAGCATGATGACGGTCAGTTTGACGTCCCGGATCTTGCGGATGCGGCTGGCCGCCAGGCAGTGCTCGACGACCGTCTGCGGTTCGATGCCGAAGGACTGGATGAGCGCGCCGCGGGCCCCGCCGAGCATCCGCAGTTGCAGCGCGCGGGAGAACGCCTCACCCAAGTTCGGCTCGAAAAGGGAGAGTTTGGGCGGCTTGATCGTCGACTTCGCGGTGTCGGAGTCCGCCTTCGCGATGTCGGCGAGCGGATTGTCCCGGTACGCCGCCGAGGCCAGCGCCTGGGTGGCCGCGGTCTGCCCGGCACCGCCGGACAGCGGGACCTGTGCCCCGGGACTGAAGTCGAAGCCGTCTGCTGCCACTGCCGCCCCCATCGCCCGCACGCATCCGCTGCTGCGGCCTTCTTCCCAACTACCGCCGATCGCACACCTTCTGAGCTGCGATCACAGCCTACCGGCCGACGGCCGCCCGGGAAGTGCCGAGGGGCCGACGGCCGGCCAGGCCTCACGAGCCGTCGTCCTCCTGCTCCCGCAGCCGCGCGGCGAGCTGCGGCGGCATCGGCTCGTGCCGCGCGTAGGACCGGTGGAAGCGCCCGGTGCCGTGCGAGAGGGAGCGCAGGTCCACGGCGTACCGGCTGATCTCGATCTCCGGCACCTCGGCCCGTACGAGGGTGCGGCCGTGCCCGGCCTGCTCGGTGCCCACCACCCGGCCGCGCCGCCCGGACAGATCGCTCATCGCCGCGCCGACGTACTCGTCCGCCACCAGGACGGTCACCTCGGCCACCGGCTCCAGCAGGTGGATACGGGCGTCCGAGGCGGCCTCGCGCAGCGCCAGGGCGCCCGCCGTCTGGAACGCGGCGTCCGAGGAGTCGACCGAGTGGGCCTTGCCGTCCAGCAGCGTGACCCGGACGTCGACCAGCGGATACCCGGCCGCCACCCCGCGCGCCGCCTGGGCCCGTACGCCCTTCTCGACGGACGGGATGAACTGCCGGGGCACCGCGCCGCCCACCACCTTGTCCACGAACTCGATGCCACTGCCGCCGGGCAGTGGCTCCACCTCGATCTCGCAGATCGCGTACTGGCCGTGCCCGCCGGACTGCTTCACGTGCCGCCCCCGGCCCGCCGCCTTGTCGCCGAAGGTCTCGCGGAGCGGGACCTTGTACGGCACGGTGTCGACCTGTACGCCGTAGCGCGACCGCAGCCGCTCCAGCGCCACGTCCACATGGGCCTCGCCCAGGCACCACAGCACGACCTGATGGGTGCCCTGGTTGTGCTCCAGGCGCATCGTCGGGTCCTCGGCGACCAGGCGGGACAGGCCCTGCGACAGCTTGTCCTCGTCCGCCTTGCTGTGCGCCTGGATGGCCACCGGCAGCAGCGGGTCCGGCATGGACCACGGCTCCATCAGCAGCGGCGCGTCCTTGTCGGAGAGCGTGTCGCCGGTCTCCGCGCGGGTCAGCTTCGCCACACAGGCCAGGTCACCGGCGATCGCCCTGGTCAGCGAGCGCTGGGCCTTGCCGAACGGGGCGGACAGCGCGCCGATCCGCTCGTCCACGTCGTGGTCCTCGTGGCCCCGGTCCGTGAGGCCGTGCCCGGACACGTGCACCGTCTCGTCCGGGCGCAGGGTGCCGGAGAAGACCCGTACCAGCGAGAGCCTGCCGACGTACGGGTCGGAGGAGGTCTTGACCACCTCGGCGACCAGCGGGCCGGCCGGGTCGCAGGTCAGCGCGGGGCGCGGCTTGCCGTCGGGGGTGGTGACGGCGGGGGCCTCACGCTCGGCGGGGGTGGGGAAGCCGCGGGCGATCAGGTCGAGCAGCTCGATGGTTCCCAGCCCCTGCCGGGCGCCCTCGGCGGCCGGCGCCGCGGCGAGCACGGGGTGGAAGGTCCCGCGCGCGACCGCCGTCTCCAGATCCCCGACGAGCGTCTTCAGGTCGATGTCCTCGCCCGCCAGATAGCGGTCCATCAGGGACTCGTCCTCGCTCTCGGCGATGATGCCCTCGATGAGCCGGTTGCGGGCCTCCTCGATCAGCGGCAGCTCGTCGGCCTCCGGCGCGCGCTCGATACGTTCGCCGGAGGAGTAGTCGAAGACCCGCTGGGTGAGCAGGCCGATCAGTCCGTGCACGGGGGCGTGGCCGTCGGCGCCCGCCGTGCCGTACAGCGGCAGGTACAGGGGGAGCACGGCGTCCGGGTCGTCGCCGCCCAGCGTGCTGCCGCACAGCCGGGTCATCTGGTCGAAGTCCGCGCGGGCCGCTTCCAGGTGGGTGACGACCAGCGCGCGCGGCATGCCCACCGCGGCGCACTCGTCCCAGACCATACGGGTCGCGCCGTCCACCCCGTCCGCCGCCGAGACGACGAAGAGGGCCGCGTCCGCTGCCCGCAGACCGGCCCTCAATTCCCCGACGAAGTCGGCATACCCGGGGGTGTCCAGCAAATTGATCCGGATGCCGCCCCAGTCCACCGGGACCAGGGACAGCTGTACCGACCGCTGCTGCCGGTGTTCGATCTCGTCGTAGTCCGACAGGCAGCCGCCGTCCTCGACCCGGCCCGCCCGGTTGACCGCGCCGGTCGCCAGCGCCAGCGCCTCCACCAGCGTCGTCTTCCCCGCACCACTGTGGCCGACCAGCACCACATTCCTCAGGGACGTGGGCTGGTCGGCCGATGTCGCCCTGCCGGCGGCTCCTGGATGTGTCCTCTTCTCGCCCATGTGTCTCGCCTCCCGGTCGACACTTTGCGGTGGTTCGAGCTTTCCACCCTGGTCATGGCACGTCCATACATCGCACAAGGGACGATCAGGGATCTTGCGGGACGCGCCGTACGGCGCGCCCGCGGCGGTGCGACCGTCCGCGCCCCGCGGTGTGACGCCCCGCACCCCGGCGGCGCGACGGCCGCCGCGGCGCCGTCCTGGCCGGTCACCGGCAGTGCCCCGGGCCGTGGTGCGTTCGCGGTACGCGGGTGCCGCCTGGCTACGATGGGCCAGCCGGTGGCCCCTTGACCGCGCGGCCCGTATCGACCTTTCGGGAAGGCCATGCTGAACACGTACGCGCGTGCATTCTTCACGCGTGTCCTCACGCCATTCGCCGCCCTGCTCATCCGCCTCGGGGTCAGCCCGGACGCGGTCACCCTCGTCGGCACGGGGGGTGTGGTGGCGGGGGCCCTGGTCTTCTTCCCGCTCGGCGAGTTCTTCTGGGGCACCATCGTCATCACGCTCTTCGTCTTCTCCGACCTGGTGGACGGCAACATGGCGCGGCAGCTGGGCCGCTCCAGCCGCTGGGGGGCCTTCCTCGACTCCACCCTCGACCGGGTCGCCGACTCGGCGATCTTCGGCGGGCTGGCGCTCTGGTACGCGGGGGCCGGCGACAGCCTGTGGCTCTGCGCGGTGGCGATCTTCTGCCTGGCCAGCGGGCAGGTGGTCTCGTACACCAAGGCCCGGGGCGAGAGCATCGGACTGCCGGTGAACGTCAACGGACTCGTGGAGCGGGCCGAGCGGCTCGTCATCACGCTGGTCGCGGCCGGCCTCGCCGGGCTGCACGCCTTCGGGGTGCCCGGCGTGCAGTACCTGCTGCCGGTCGCGCTGTGGGTGGTGGCCGTCGGCAGCGCGGTCACCCTCGCCCAGCGCGTGGTGACCGTACGCCGGGAGTCCGCCGAGGCCGACGCCATCGCACAAGGGGGGAACAGCGCGTGAAGCGCCCGACCATCGACCGTGAGCAGCTGACCGACCGGGCGTACGCCCTGGGCTGGAGCGCGGTGAAGAGACTGCCCGAACCGGCCGCCAACGCACTGGGCCGGCGGATCGCCGACGCGGTGTGGAAGCGGCGCGGCAAGGGCGTGCTGCGCCTGGAGGCGAACCTCGCGCGGGTGGTGCCGGACGCCACGCCGCAGCGGCTCGCCCAGCTGTCCCGGGCCGGGATGCGCTCCTACCTGCGCTACTGGCTGGAATCCTTCCGGCTGCCGGTCTGGAGCAAGGAGCGGATAAGGAACGGCTTCGCCCCGGCGGACGTGCACCACCTGGAGGAGGGGCTCAAGAGCGGCCGCGGCGTGATCCTCGCCCTGCCGCACATGGGCAACTACGACATCGCCGGCGCCTGGGTCACCACCAAGCTGGGCGTGCCCTTCACCACCGTCGCCGAACGCCTCAAGCCCGAGTCGCTCTACGACCGGTTCGTCGCCTACCGCGAGGGCCTGGGCATGGAGGTGCTGCCGCACACCGGCGGCGCCGCGTTCGGCACCCTCGCCCGGCGGCTGCGGGCGGGCGGCCTGGTCTGCCTGGTCGCCGACCGGGACCTGTCCGCCTCCGGCATCGAGGTGAAGTTCTTCGGCGAGGCGGCGAAGATGCCGGCCGGGCCCGCGATGCTCGCGGTGCAGACCGGGGCGATGCTGCTGCCGGTCACCCTGTGGTACGACGGGAGCCCCGTCCTGCAGGGGCGGGTGCACCCGGAGATCGAGGTGCCGCAGACCGGTACCCGGGCGGAGAAGGCCGCCGCCATGACGCAGGGGATGGCCGACGCGTTCGCCTCCGGCATCGCCGATCATCCGGAGGACTGGCATATGCTGCAGCGGTTGTGGCTCGGTGACCTGGAGCCGCGCCGGCCCGCCCCGGCCCCCGCCGCGTCCCCCGCCGACGCCCTGCGAACGGAGCAGCCTTGAGGATCGGGATCGTCTGCCCGTATTCGTGGGACGTCCCCGGCGGCGTCCAGTTCCATGTGCGGGACCTGGCCGAGCACCTGATCCGGCTGGGGCACGAGGTGTCCGTACTCGCCCCGGCGGACGACGAGACACCGCTGCCGCCGTACGTGGTCTCCGCCGGACGTGCCGTACCCGTGCGGTACAACGGCTCGGTCGCCCGGCTCAACTTCGGCTTCCTGTCGGCCGCCCGGGTCCGCCGCTGGCTGCACGACGGCGCCTTCGACGTCATCCACATCCACGAACCCGGCACGCCGTCGGTCGGACTGCTCGCCTGCTGGGCGGCGCAGGGCCCGATCGTGGCCACCTTCCACACCTCCAACCCGCGCTCCCGGGTCATGATCGCGGCGTATCCGATCCTGCAGCCCGCGCTGGAGAAGATCAGCGCGCGGATCGCGGTGAGCGAGTACGCCCGGCGCACCCTGGTCGAACACCTCGGCGGCGACGCGGTGGTCATCCCCAACGGCGTGGACGTGGACTTCTTCGCCCGGGCCGAGCCGCGGGAGGAGTGGCAGGGCCGCACCATCGGCTTCATAGGGCGCATCGACGAGCCCCGCAAGGGCCTGCCCGTCCTGATGCGGGCGCTGCCGGGGATCCTCGCCGCGGTGCCGGACGCGCGGCTGCTGGTCGCGGGCCGCGGCGACGAGGAGGAGGCCGTCGCGGAACTGCCCGCCGAGCTGCGCTCGCGGGTGGAGTTCCTCGGCATGGTCAGCGACGAGGACAAGGCGCGGCTGCTGCGCAGCGTGGACCTGTACGTCGCGCCCAACACCGGCGGCGAGTCGTTCGGCATCATCCTCGTCGAGGCGATGTCGGCGGGGGCGCCGGTGCTGGCCAGTGACCTCGACGCGTTCGCGCAGGTGCTGGATCAGGGGGAGGCGGGCGAGCTGTTCGCCAACGAGGACGCGGAGGCGCTGGCCGCCGCGGCGGTGCGGCTCCTCGGCGATCCGGCGCGGCTGGCCGAACTGCGCGAGCGCGGCAGCCGTCACGTGCGGCGGTTCGACTGGTCCACTGTCGGTGCCGACATCCTCGCGGTGTACGAGACGGTTGCCGCGGGGGCGGCGGCGGTGGCTACGGATGAGCGGACGGGGCTGCGGGGGCGGTGGGGGGCGGCTCGGGAGTAGGTGGGGTGCCTGGCCCGCGCTTCGCGCGGATGCGCATTTGCTTGGTCGTGGGGCGGGGGCGCGCAGAAGGCCAACTCCTCGTTGCCGGGGACGCGACCTTGTGTTCATTCGCGGCCGGGGCCTCGGTCGCCTGCGGGGATGGCCCCCTACACGCCCCCGTCGGTTGGGCGAGTGCGGGCCGGTGGGGGAGGTTGAAGGAAGCCTGGTGCGCGCCCACCAGGTGGTCAGGTCCGCGTGAGCGTGGGTGCCACGGGCGTGTCCTGGGGCTTGGGTGGTGCTGTCGTGCTGCGAGTACCCAGCAGGGACATCCCGTACCGGGCGCGGAAGCGGCGGGCGCGGCGGAGTGTGATCAGTACGGTGGCGCCCAGTACGACCACTGTCTGGCAGCGGCCGATCAAGGGGACCACGTCCACGGGGAGTGTCAGGGCCGTGATGGTGCTCACGGCCGCGTCGAAGAGCTGGCCGCCGCCCCATATCGCGGTGAGTTTGCGTAGTTCTCGGCGTAGGGCGGGGGTTGTCTGCCACAGGTGGTCGCGTTCGGCCGCCGCTGCTTCGCCTCCGAGTCGGATGCCGAAGTGGTAGGCGAACGGGCGCCGGGCCAGCAGTGAGCCGGCTATCCACGCGCCCAGGGCCAGCGACATGCCCACGTCCTTGAGCAGGAGTACGCGTGGGCTGCCGCTGATCAGTGAGGTGGCGGCGGAGACGGCGAGCAGGCCGGCGACGAACAGGTCGATGCTGTCCGCCCGGCGGCGGGCGGCCAGGGACCAGGCCACCCGCAGGGCCGGGACCGCGCTGCTGAGCAGGAGCGCCAGCCACTGTTCGGCGCCGCGTGCCCGCAGGATGTAGAAGAGCGCGAGGGGCAGTACGGCGTTGATGGTGACGGAGCGGGTCAGCGGGCCCCAGGGGCCGCGGCCGCGGTGCCGTTCGGGCTGTGACACGGGACGGCCTCCTGTTCGGTGTGGGAGGGAATCGGGCTTGCCCTGTACGGAAAACGCTAGGGACGGGGGCCGTCGGGCGGATCGGAGTACGGGTGGGTTCCCGGGGACGCCGCCTCCACCCGTACGTCCAGCACCGGCGTCCACCCACGGGTTGACCGCGGGTGGGCCGGTACTGTGACCCGGCGTGACCACTTTGATCTGGATCGCGGCCGCCCTCGTCGTCATCGGCGTCTATCTGAGCTGGACCGCGGGGCGGCTGGACCGTCTGCACGCCCGCATCGACGCGGCCCGCGCGGCGCTGGACGCGCAGCTGCTGCGCCGGGCCTCGGTGGCCCAGGAACTGGGGACGTCGGGCCTCCTCGACCCGGCCGCGTCGATCGTGCTCTACGAGGCGGCCCACGAGGCGCGGCAGGCGGCCGAGGAGCAGCGGGAGGTCGCCGAGAGCGGGCTGAGCCAGGCGCTGCGCGCGGTCTTCGACGACGAGGGGCAGCTGGAGGCCGTACGGGAGGCGCCCGGCGGTGAGCAGACGGTCACTGAGCTGACGGCGGCGGTGCGCCGCGTGCCGATGGCGCGGCGGTTCCACAACGACTCCGTGCGGGCGGCCCGCGCCGTACGCCGGCACCGGGTGGTGCGCTGGTTCCGTCTCGCGGGCCACGCGCCGTTCCCGATGGCGTTCGAGATGGATGACGAGCCGCCGGCCGGTTTCGGGGACCGTTCGGGAGGCCGTTGATCTGGGGGCCTGGTTCCGGCGCCCGCGGGCCGCACGAGCCACCGCCTGGTAATTGGCCCTTTTCAGTGGCCCGGGGCAAACGGTTTTGTGGGCGGCGGAGTACATCCGCCTGCATCGAGTGAGGTCATACCGTGTCCACCACGCCCAACGCCACGCCCGCCACCGCTCCCGCCGGTACGCCCGAGACCGGAACCGCCCGAGTCAAGCGCGGCATGGCCGAGCAGCTCAAGGGCGGCGTGATCATGGATGTCGTCACGCCGGAAGAGGCGAAGATCGCCGAGGACGCCGGCGCCGTCGCGGTCATGGCCCTGGAGCGGGTCCCCGCGGACATCCGCAAGGACGGCGGCGTGGCCCGCATGTCCGACCCGGACATGATCGACGGGATCATCGACGCGGTGTCCATCCCCGTCATGGCCAAGTCCCGCATCGGCCACTTCGTGGAGGCCCAGGTCCTGCAGTCGCTCGGTGTCGACTACATCGACGAGTCCGAGGTCCTCACCCCGGCCGACGAGGTCAACCACTCCGACAAGTGGGCCTTCACCACGCCGTTCGTCTGCGGCGCCACCAACCTGGGCGAGGCCCTGCGCCGGATCGCCGAGGGCGCCGCCATGATCCGCTCCAAGGGCGAGGCCGGCACCGGCAACGTCGTCGAGGCGGTGCGCCACCTGCGCCAGATCAAGGGCGAGATCGCCAAGCTGCGCGGCTGTGACAACAACGAGCTGTACGCCGCCGCCAAGGAGCTGCGCGCCCCGTTCGAGCTGGTCAAGGAGGTCGCCGAGCTGGGCAAGCTGCCGGTCGTGCTGTTCTCCGCGGGCGGTGTGGCCACCCCGGCCGACGCCGCGCTGATGCGCCAGCTCGGCGCCGAGGGCGTCTTCGTGGGCTCCGGCATCTTCAAGTCCGGCGACCCGGCCAAGCGCGCCGCCGCCATCGTCAAGGCCACCACCTTCTACGACGACCCGAAGGTCGTCGCGGACGTCTCCCGCAACCTGGGCGAGGCCATGGTCGGCATCAACTGCGACACCCTCCCCGAGGCGGAGCGCTACGCCAACCGCGGCTGGTGAACGGGCCCGGACACGAGGCGACGGCGAGCGGGAGAGCGACGGACGGATGAGTAACCCCACCATCGGCGTGCTGGCCCTCCAGGGCGACGTGCGCGAGCACCTGACGGCGCTGGCCACCGCGGACGCCCTGGCCCGGCCGGTGCGCCGGCCCGAGGAACTGGACGAGGCCGACGGCCTGGTCATACCGGGCGGCGAGTCGACGACCATGTCGAAGCTGGCGGTCGTCTTCGGCATGCTGGAGCCGCTGCGCGCGTTCGTACGCTCCGGGAAGCCGGTCTACGGCACCTGCGCGGGCATGATCATGCTGGCGGACAAGCTGCTGGACGGGCGCGCGGACCAGGAGACCCTGGGCGGCATCGACATGATCGTGCGCCGTAACGCGTTCGGACGGCAGAACGAGTCCTTCGAGGCGGCCGTCGAGATGGCCGGCGTCGAGGGCGGACCGGTCGAGGGCGTCTTCATCCGGGCGCCCTGGGTGGAGTCGACGGGCGCCGCCGTCGAGGTACTGGCCACGTACGACGGGCACACGGTGGCGGTCCGGCAGGGTAACGTCCTCGCCACGTCCTTCCACCCGGAACTCACCGGCGACCACCGGGTGCACGCGTCCTTCGTGGACATGGTGCGCCGGGCCTGACGGTCCCGCCGGGCCGGGGCCGCCGCCCTCGTGTGTGCGGCGGCCCGATCCCGTCCCGGTAGGATCTGTGGCGTTCGTTTCTCAATCTGGTTACGCGAAGGAGACAGGCGGATGTCCGGCCACTCTAAATGGGCTACGACGAAGCACAAGAAGGCCGTGATCGACGCCAAGCGCGGCAAGCTCTTCGCGAAGCTGATCAAGAACATCGAGGTCGCGGCCCGCATGGGCGGCGTCGACCTGGACGGTAACCCGACGCTCTACGACGCCGTCCAGAAGGCGAAGAAGCAGTCGGTCCCGAACAAGAACATCGACTCGGCGATCAAGCGCGGCGGCGGCCTGGAGGCCGGCGGTGCCGAGTACGAGACGATCATGTACGAGGGTTACGGCCCCAACGGTGTCGCGGTGCTCATCGAGTGCCTTACCGACAACCGCAACCGTGCCGCCTCGGACGTCCGCGTGGCCATGACCCGCAACGGCGGCTCGATGGCCGACCCGGGCTCGGTGTCGTACCTGTTCAACCGCAAGGGCGTGGTGATCGTCCCCAAGGGCGAGCTGACCGAGGACGACGTGCTGGGCGCGGTCCTGGACGCCGGCGCCGAGGAGGTCAACGACCTCGGTGAGTCCTTCGAGGTGCTCAGCGAGGCCACCGACGTGGTCGCGGTCCGCACCGCGCTCCAGAAGGAGGGCATCGACTACGACTCGGCCGACACCAACTTCGTGCCGACCATGCAGGTCGAGCTGGACGAAGAGGGCGCGCGCAAGATCTTCAAGCTGATCGACGCGCTGGAGGACAGCGACGACGTGCAGAACGTCTTCGCCAACTTCGACGTCTCGGACGAGGTCATGGCCAAGGTCGACGCCTGACGGGCGGACGGCCGCGCACGTGCCGGCGGGCCGGCGGGGACACACCCCGCCGGCCCGTTCTGCGTTGTCAGTGGCAGCCGATACTGTGCTGATCAGGGGTTACCCGGCCCCGCGTCGAACAGCTGGTGCACAAGGCAGAAGTGGGGGAGCGGGCCGATGAAGGTGCTGGGGGTGGACCCGGGGCTGACCCGCTGCGGCGTCGGCGTGGTCGACGGCGTCGCGGGCCGTCCGCTGACGATGGCCGGCGTCGGCGTCGTACGGACGCCCGCCGACGCCGACATCGCGCACCGCCTGGTGCTCATCGAGGGCGGCATAGAGACCTGGCTGGACGAGCACCGGCCCGACTGCGTCGCCGTCGAGCGCGTCTTCAGCCAGCACAACGTCCGTACGGTCATGGGCACCGCCCAGGCCAGCGCCGTCGCGATGCTGTGCGCCGCGCGCCGCGGACTGCCCGTCGCGCTGCACACCCCCAGCGAGGTCAAGGCCGCCGTGACGGGGTCGGGCCGCGCCGACAAGGCGCAGGTCGGCGCGATGGTCACCCGGCTCCTCCGGCTGGACGCGCCGCCCAAGCCGGCCGACGCGGCGGACGCGCTCGCGCTGGCCATCTGCCACATCTGGCGCGCCCCCGCCGTCAATCGCCTCCAGCAGGCCCACGCGGCCAACCGCCTCCAGCAGGCCCAGGCCGCCGCCCGGGCCCGCCCGGCGCCCGCCGCCACCCGACGCATCCCCGCACGCGCTCCCGGACTCCGGTCCGAAGCACCCCAGAAGGGCACCCGATGATCGCCTTCCTCTCCGGCCCGGTCGCGGCCCTGGCCCCGGACACCGCCGTCGTGGAGGTCGGCGGCATCGGCATGGCCGTGCAGTGCACCCCGGGCACCCTGTCCGGCCTGCGCGTCGGCCAGCAGGCCAAACTGGCCACCTCCCTCGTCGTACGGGAAGACTCCCTCACCCTGTACGGCTTCGCCGACGACGACGAGCGCCAGACGTTCGAACTCCTCCAGACCGCCAGCGGAGTGGGCCCGCGCCTGGCGCAGGCCATGCTCGCCGTGCACTCCCCGGACACGCTGCGGCTCGCCGTCGCCAACGGCGACGAGAAGACGCTCACGGCCGTGCCCGGCATCGGCAAGAAGGGCGCCCAGAAGCTGCTGCTGGAGCTGAAGGACCGGCTCGGCGCACCCGTCGGCACGGGCGCCGCGGGCGTCGGCAGCGCCGTGACGGCCGGGTGGGGCGATCAGCTGCACGCCGCGCTGATCGGCCTCGGGTACGCCACCCGTGAAGCCGACGAGGCGGTGGCCGCCGTCGCGCCGCAGGCCGAGGCGGCGCTCGCCGAGGGCGCGGCACCGCAGGTGTCGCAGCTGCTCAAGGCGGCCCTCCAGTCGCTGAACCGGGCCCGGTGAGCCCGGTGCGAGCCCGGGCCGACGCCGTCGGCCACCCCCGTAAGAACCGCGACGCGCAGCCGGCCGACCGAGCCGGTACGACCACGTGAGGCAGGACGCAGTGAACTGGGACGAGCCCACCGAGACCGCGGCCGGCCCGCTCCAGGGCGGTACGGACGAGCGCGACCGGCTGGTGGGGCCCGACGCGGACGGCGAGGACACCGCGGTCGAGGCCGCCCTGCGCCCCAAGGACCTGGCGGAGTTCGTGGGCCAGGAGCGGGTGCGCGAACAGCTCGACCTGGTCCTGCGCGCGGCCCGCGCCCGCGGCGCCACCGCCGACCATGTGCTGCTCTCCGGCGCCCCCGGCCTCGGCAAGACCACCCTCTCCATGATCATCGCCGCCGAGATGGGCGCCCCGATCCGCATCACCTCGGGCCCCGCCATCCAGCACGCCGGCGACCTCGCCGCGATCCTGTCCTCCCTCCAGGAGGGCGAGGTGCTCTTCCTCGACGAGATCCACCGGATGTCCCGGCCCGCCGAGGAAATGCTCTACATGGCCATGGAGGACTTCCGCGTCGACGTGATCGTCGGCAAGGGCCCCGGAGCCACCGCCATCCCCCTGGAGCTGCCGCCCTTCACCCTGGTCGGCGCCACCACCCGGGCCGGTCTGCTGCCCCCGCCGCTGCGCGACCGCTTCGGCTTCACCGCCCACATGGAGTTCTACGCCCCCGGCGAACTGGAACGCGTCATCCACCGCTCCGCCGGACTCCTCGACGTCCACATAGAGGCGGACGGCGCCGCGGAGATCGCCGGCCGCTCCCGCGGCACCCCCCGTATCGCCAACCGTCTGCTGCGCCGCGTGCGCGACTACGCCCAGGTCAAGGCGGACGGCGTGGTCACCCGCGAGACCGCCGCCCAGGCCCTGGACGTCTACGAGGTCGACGTCCGCGGCCTGGACCGCCTGGACCGTGCGGTGCTGACCGCGCTGCTCAAGCTGTTCGGCGGCGGCCCGGTGGGCCTGTCCACCCTGGCGGTCGCGGTGGGGGAGGAGCGGGAGACGGTCGAGGAGGTGGCCGAGCCCTTCCTCGTACGGGAGGGCCTGCTCGCCCGTACGCCCCGGGGCCGCATCGCCACCCCCGCCGCGTGGGCCCACCTGGGTCTGACCCCGCCACACCAGCAGGCGGGGGGCGCCGGGCAGCAGGGCCTCTTCGGGGCGTGACGGCGCGGGGACTCGCCGGGTCAGGAACCGCGGTGCCATGCTGGGCGTTGTTCCACTGGTGCGGACTCGCTTAGACTCCGCCGATGCCGACCGTATGGTCCGGCATTCCCACCCCCGTATATCAGACCGCCGCGCCGCGGTCGTGCGAAGGATTTCCGTCCCGTGAGTATCGTGACTCTCCTCCCCTTCATCGTCCTCATCGGGGCCATGTTCCTGATGACCCGGTCCGCCAAGAAGAAGCAGCAGCAGGCGGCCCAGATGCGCGACGAGATGCAGCCCGGCACCGGCGTCCGGACGATTGGGGGCATGTACGCCACCGTCAAGGAGATCCACGACGACACCGTCCTCCTGGAGGTGGCCCCGGGCGTGCACGCCCTCTACGCCAAGAACGCCGTCGGCGCGGTCCTCGCGGACGAGGAGTACAACCGCATCCTCGACGGTGCCGAGGGCAAGGACCACCCGGTCGTTCCGGACGACGCCTCCTCGCTGACCGAGGGCGCCACCTCCGCCTCCGCCACCACCTCCGACGACAAGCCCGCGAACCTGGACAAGTCGCCGAAGGCCGACCTCTCCAAGTCCGAGCCCGCCGCCGACGCGAAGGACGTCGAGGACGTCAAGGACGCGAAGGACGCCGGCAAGGCCGAGGACGCCGACGAGGCCGGCACCGGCACGCAGGCGGGCAAGGCCGACAAGAAGGACGGCGGCGCCGACGCGAAGTAGCCACGCGCCGACGGAACCGCGGCGCGCCGTCCGAGCGGTGCACCGCGGTTCCCGGACGGTCTAGGCTCCGGCGGGGGCACGTCCCCACTACACTTCGTGGCCGCCCGGCACGGCACCGTGCCGGGCGGTTGGACAGGGAGATACGAGAAGGTGGCAGCACCGAAAAAGGGCCGCAGGTCTCCTGGGGGTCAGGGAAGGCCGGGGCGCACCCTGGTCCTGATCATGATCGCCATGGTGGCGCTGATCGCGGGGATGTTCATCTCCGGCACCTCGACGCCCCGGCTGGGCATCGACCTCGCCGGCGGTACGAGCTTCACGCTGCAGGCGCGCAACATGCCGGGCAAGCCCAACGCGATCAACGAGACCAACATGAAGACCGCCGCGGGCATCATGGAGCGGCGGGTCAACGGTCTCGGCGTGTCCGAGGCCGAGGTCCAGACCCAGGGCACCAACCACATCGTCGTCAACATCCCCAAGGGGACGGACGCGAAACAGGCCCGCCAGCAGGTCGGTACCACCGCTCAGCTCGGCTTCCGGCCGGTGCTGACCACCACCGCCGGTACGAAGACGCCGTCGGCCACCCCGACCCCCAGCCCTTCCGCGAGCAGCGGCAAGAAGGACGACGGGAAGAAGGGCGACGACAAGAAGGACGGCGACAAGGCGGACGGGAAGCCCTCCGCGACGCCGTCCGCGAGCAACACCACCCAGGGCCGCGCCGTGACCAGCGCCCTCAAGAAGGGCCCGTCCGACCCGCCCAGCGTCTCCGGCAGCCCCTCGGCCAAGCCGAGCGGCTCCCCGTCGCCGCAGCCCTCCACGGGCGCCGACGAGATCCCGGCCGCGCTGCAGAAGCAGCTCGCCGACCTGGACTGCTCCACCGACAAGCTGCGCTCGCAGGCCGGTGAGAAGGCCGCCAACACCAAGCCCACCGATCCGGTCGTGGCCTGCAAGGACGACGGCTCGCAGAAGTACGTGCTGGGCCCGGTCGGCGTGGAGGGCACCGACGTCAAGGACGCCTCCGCGGTCTTCGACAGCCAGGGCGGCCAGGGCTGGATCGTCCAGATGGACTTCACCGGCGCCGGCGGCAAGAAGTTCGCCGACATCACCGGCAAGCTGGCCGCCAAGGCCCAGCCGCAGAACCAGTTCGCCATCGTGCTGGACGGCGCGGTCGTCTCCGACCCGCGGGTCAGCCAGCAGCTCAACGGCGGCAGCGCCACCATCTCCGGCGGCTTCACCCAGCAGACCGCCGAGGACCTGGCGAACATGCTGTCCTACGGTGCCCTGCCGCTCTCCTTCAAGATCGCCGACGAGACCACGGTCACCGCGGCGCTCGGCGGCGAGCAGCTCCAGGCGGGCCTGATCGCGGGCGCCATCGGCCTGGCGCTGGTCGTCATCTACCTGGTCGCCTACTACCGCGGGCTGGCGCTGGTCGCGCTGGCGAGCCTCGGGGTCTCCGCGGTCCTGACGTACGCGATCATGACGTTGCTGGGCCCGGCCATCGGCTTCGCGTTGAACCTGCCGGCCGTCTGCGGCGCCATCGTCGCCATCGGCATCACGGCCGACTCCTTCATCGTCTACTTCGAACGCATCCGGGACGAGATCCGCGAGGGCCGCACGCTGCGTCCGGCCGTCGAACGCGGCTGGCCGCGGGCCCGGCGCACCATCCTGGTCTCCGACTTCGTGTCGTTCCTGGCCGCGTTCGTGCTGTTCATCGTCACCGTCGGCAAGGTGAAGGGCTTCGCGTTCACGCTGGGCCTGACCACTCTGCTGGATGTCGTCGTGGTCTTCTTCTTCACCAAGCCGCTGATGACGCTGCTGGCCCGGCGGAAGTTCTTCGCGAGCGGCCACCCCTGGTCCGGGCTGGACCCCAAGCGCCTGGGCGCCAAGCCGCCGCTGCGCCGCCGTCGCACCACCGCCCCCACCGAGACGAAGGAGGCGTGAGATGTCGAAGCTCGGCAACATCGGCGCCCGGCTCTACCGCGGTGAGGTCGGTTACGACTTCATCGGCAAGCGGAAGATCTGGTACGGCATCTCGATCCTGATCACCATCACGGCCATCGTGGGCCTGGCGGTGCGCGGCCTGAACATGGGCATCGAGTTCTCCGGCGGCGCGGTCTTCACCACGCCGAAGACGAGCGTGTCCTCCTCCGAGGCGGAGCACAGGGCCGAGGCCGCGGCCGAGGGCCACCAGGCCGTCGTGCAGAAGCTCGGCGGCGGCGGCCTGCGCATCCAGATCAGCGAGCTGGACACCGAGCAGTCGGTGCCGGTGCAGGAGGCCCTGGCCAAGGACCTGAACGTCCCGGTCAAGGACATCAACACCCAGCTGGTCGGCCCCAGCTGGGGTGAGGAGATCGCCAACAAGGCCTGGATGGGCCTGGGGATCTTCATGATCCTCGTGGTGATCTACCTGGCCATCGCCTTCGAGTGGAGAATGGCGCTGGCGGCCCTGATCGCGCTGATCCACGACCTGACGATCACCGTCGGCGTGTACGCGCTGGTCGGCTTCGAGGTCACCCCGGGCACCGTCATCGGTCTGCTGACCATCCTCGGTTACTCGCTCTACGACACCGTCGTGGTCTTCGACAGCCTCAAGGAAGCGTCCAGGGACGCCACCAAGCAGACCCGCTTCACCTACAGCGAGCTGGCCAACCGCAGCATCAACTCGACCCTGGTGCGCTCCATCAACACCACGGTCGTGGCGCTGCTGCCGGTCGCCGGTCTGCTCTTCGTGGGCGGCGGTCTGCTCGGCGCCGGGATGCTCAACGACATCTCGCTCGCCCTGTTCGTCGGCCTGGCGGCCGGCGCGTACTCCTCGATCTTCATCGCGACCCCGCTGGTCGCCGACCTCAAGGAGCGCGACCCCGCCATGAAGGCGCTGGCCAAGCGGGTGCGCGCGAAGCGTGCCGCGGCCGCCGCCAAGGCCGACGCGCCGGAGCGCCGGGAGGACGCCGCGGCGGACGCCGTGGACGAGGACGCGCCGCAGGACGCGGACGGCGCCGAGGACGCGGCCGCGGCCGGCATGGTCGGCCAGCGCAACCAGCCCGCGGCCCGCAACCGCGGCCGCGGCCGCCCGTCGGGCAAGCGCCGGTGAGCGCCCCCGAGGGCCTGCGGGAGCTGCTGCTCAGCCGTATCGCCGACGTCCCCGACTATCCGAAGCCCGGCGTGGTCTTCAAGGACATCACGCCGCTGCTCGCCGACCCGGCCGCCTTCGGCGCGCTGACCGACGCGTTCGCCGCGCTGTGCGAGCAGTACGCGGCCGACAAGGTCGTCGGCCTGGAGGCGCGCGGGTTCATCCTGGCCGCTCCGGTGGCCGTACGGGCCGGCATCGGCTTCGTGCCCGTACGCAAGGCGGGCAAGCTGCCCGGGACGACGCTCCGGCAGGCGTACGACCTGGAGTACGGCACGGCCGAGATCGAGATGCACGCCGACGCCCTGAAGCCGGGCGACCGGGTGCTGGTCATCGACGACGTGCTGGCCACCGGCGGGACGGCCGAGGCGTCGCTGGAGCTGATCCGGCGGGCCGGGGCCGAGGTCGCGGGTGTCGCGGTGCTGCTGGAGCTCGGTTTCCTGGCCGGGCGGCAGCGGCTGGAGGCGGGCCTGAAGGGCGCTCCGACGGAGGCGCTGATCACGGTCTGAGGGGTTCCGGCCGGGCCGTACGGCAGGTGAGCGCACCGCCGCCGTCCGACCGCGAATTCCGCAAAAAGCGAGCAAAAGGGCATCCGGAACAAACCCGGGTGCCCTTTTGCTGTCATGTGCGGACCCGGCGGCCGCGGAAGAGCCCGGGCGCCGGGGTCGATACCATGGCAGCCCGACCCGTTCGTGGTCTTGTGGTCCGGACCCTCTTGAGGAGTGCTCTTGCCAGACGAGGCCCAGCCGCTTTCTCCCGGACTCCGCCCGGGGGCGTCGCAGCCCGCCCACCCGGACCGGCCCGGCCCCGCGGACGCGGCCGCCTCGGGAACGCAGAAGGCGCACCAGCCGAGCGACGGCACCGGTGTGCCCAGGTCCCAGCCGCCCGCCGTCCGGCCCGCCGCGTCGCCCGTACCGGCCAAGCCCACCCCGCCCGTCTACACCGGCCGTTCGGGCTCCTCGAACCGGGTACGGGCCCGCCTGGCCCGCCTCGGCGTGCAGCGGCAGAGCCCGTACAACCCCGTGCTCGAACCGCTGCTGCGGATCGTGCGCAGCAACGACCCGAAGATCGAGGCCGCCACCCTGCGGCAGGTCGAGCGCGCCTACCAGGTCGCCGAGCGCTGGCACCGCGGCCAGAAGCGCAAGAGCGGCGACCCGTACATCACCCACCCCCTCGCGGTCACCACGATCCTCGCCGAGCTGGGCATGGATCCGGCCACCCTCATGGCGGGCCTGCTGCACGACACCGTCGAGGACACCGAGTACGGCCTGGACACCCTGCGCCGCGACTTCGGCGACCAGGTCGCGCTGCTGGTGGACGGCGTCACCAAGCTGGACAAGGTCAAGTTCGGCGAGGCCGCGCAGGCCGAGACCGTGCGCAAGATGGTCGTGGCGATGGCCAAGGACCCGCGGGTCCTGGTGATCAAGCTGGCCGACCGGCTGCACAACATGCGCACGATGCGCTACCTCAAGCGCGAGAAGCAGGAGAAGAAGGCCCGCGAGACGCTGGAGATCTACGCTCCGCTGGCGCACCGCCTGGGCATGAACACCATCAAGTGGGAGCTGGAGGACCTCGCCTTCGCGATCCTCTACCCCAAGATGTACGACGAGATCGTGCGGCTCGTCGCCGAGCGCGCCCCCAAGCGGGACGAGTACCTGGCCATAGTGACCGACGAGGTCCAGGCCGACCTGCGCGCGGCGCGCATCAAGGCCACCGTCACCGGCCGGCCCAAGCACTACTACAGCGTCTACCAGAAGATGATTGTGCGGGGCCGCGACTTCGCCGAGATCTACGACCTGGTGGGCATCCGCGTCCTCGTCGACACCGTCCGCGACTGCTACGCGGCGCTCGGCACCGTCCACGCCCGGTGGAACCCGGTCCCGGGGCGGTTCAAGGACTACATCGCGATGCCCAAGTTCAACATGTACCAGTCGCTGCACACGACCGTGATCGGTCCCAGCGGCAAGCCGGTCGAGCTGCAGATCCGTACGTTCGACATGCACCGGCGCGCGGAGTACGGCATCGCCGCGCACTGGAAGTACAAGCAGGAGGCCGTCGCCGGGGCGTCCAAGGTGCGGACCGACGTACCGAAGAACAAGGACGATGCCGTCAACGACATGGCGTGGCTGCGCCAGCTGCTGGACTGGCAGAAGGAGACCGAGGACCCGGGCGAGTTCCTGGAGTCGCTGCGCTTCGACCTGTCCCGCAACGAGGTCTTCGTCTTCACGCCGAAGGGTGACGTGATAGCGCTGCCCGCCGGTGCCACCCCCGTGGACTTCGCCTACGCGGTGCACACCGAGGTCGGCCACCGGACCATAGGCGCACGGGTCAACGGGCGGCTCGTACCGCTCGAATCGACCCTGGACAACGGCGACCTGGTGGAGGTCTTCACCTCCAAGGCGCCCGGCGCGGGACCGTCCCGCGACTGGCTGGGCTTCGTGAAGTCGCCGCGCGCCCGCAACAAGATCCGCGCCTGGTTCTCCAAGGAGCGCCGGGACGAGGCCATCGAGCAGGGCAAGGACGCCATCGCCCGCGCGATGCGCAAGCAGAACCTGCCGATCCAGCGCATCCTCACCGGCGACTCGCTGGTCACCCTCGCCCACGAGATGCGCTACCCGGACATCTCGTCCCTGTACGCCGCCATCGGCGAGGGCCACGTCACGGCGCAGAGCGTCGTACAGAAGCTGGTCCAGGCGCTCGGCGGACAGGACGAGGCGACCGAGGACATCGCCGAGTCCACCCCGATCCGGCCGCGCTCCAAGCGGCGCTCCAGCGCCGACCCGGGCGTGGTGGTCAAGGGCGTCGAGGACGTGTGGGTGAAGCTGGCCCGCTGCTGTACGCCGGTGCCGGGCGACCCGATCATCGGCTTCGTCACCCGCGGCAACGGCGTCTCGGTGCACCGCGCCGACTGCGTCAACGTCGACTCGCTGTCCAAGCAGCCGGAGCGCATCCTGGACGTCGAGTGGGCGCCCACCCAGTCCTCGGTGTTCCTGGTCGCCATCCAGGTCGAGGCACTGGACCGCTCCCGCCTGCTGTCGGACGTCACCCGCATCCTCTCCGACCAGCACGTCAACATCCTGTCCGCGGCCGTCCAGACCTCCCGCGACCGGGTGGCCACCTCCCGCTTCACCTTCGAGATGGGCGACCCGAAGCATCTGGGGCACGTGCTGAAGGCGGTGCGGAGTGTGGAGGGCGTGTACGACGTGTACCGGGTGACGTCGGCGCGCAGGCCGTAGCGATCACGTACGAGGGCCCCGGTACGAAGATTCGTACCGGGGCCCTCGTTTGTGGCTTTGGTCAGCCGCCGAACTCCTCAAGGCCCTTCAGCGCCTGGTCCAGCAGCGCCTGGCGCCCCTCCAGCTCACGGGCGAGCTTGTCCGCCTTGGCGTCGTTGCCCGCCGCGCGGGCCGCGTCGATCTGCTTCTGCAGTTTGTCGACCGCGTCCTGGAGCTGGCCGGTCAGGCCGGCCGCCCGCGCCCGCGCCTCCGGGTTCGTGCGCCGCCACTCGGCTTCCTCGGACTCCTGGATGGCGCGCTCGACGGCGTGCATCCGGCCCTCGATCTTCGGGCGGGCGTCCCGCGGCACGTGGCCGATGGCCTCCCACCGCTCGTTGATCGAACGGAACGCGGCCCGCGCCGCCTTCAGGTCGGAGACGGGGAGCAGCTTCTCGGCCTCGGCGACCAGCTCCTCCTTGCGCGTCAGATTCTCCCGCTGCTCGGCGTCGCGCTCCGCGAACACCTCGCCGCGCGCCTGGAAGAAGATGTCCTGGGCGCCGCGGAAGCGGTTCCACAGGTCGTCCTCGTGCTCGCGCTGGGCGCGGCCCGCGGCCTTCCAGTCCGCCATCAGCTCGCGGTAGCGGGCCGCGGTGGGCCCCCAGTCCGTCGAGCCGGACAGCGCCTCGGCCTCGGCGACCAGCCGCTCCTTGGCCTTACGGGCCTCCTCGCGCTGCGCGTCCAGCGAGGCGAAGTGCGCCTTGCGCCGCTTGGAGAACGCGGAGCGGGCGTGCGAGAAGCGGTGCCACAGCTCGTCGTCGGACTTGCGGTCCAGGCGCGGCAGGCTCTTCCAGGTGTCCACCAGGGCCCGCAGCCGCTCGCCGGCCGCCCGCCACTGCTCGCTGGCCGCCAGCTCCTCGGCCTCGGCGACCAGCTTCTCCTTGGCGTCCCGGGCCTCGTCGCTCTGCCGCGCCTTCTGGGCCTTGCGCTCCTCGCGGCGCGCCTCGACATCGGTGACGAGCTGGTCCAGCCGCTTGCGCAGCGCGTCCAGGTCGCCCACCGCGTGGTGCTCGTCGACCTGCTCTCGCAGATGGCCGATGGCGGCCGTCGCGTCCTTGGCGGACAGGTCGGTGGTCCTGACCCGCCGTTCGAGGAGGCCGATCTCGACGACCAGGCCCTCATACTTGCGCTCGAAGTAGGCGAGGGCCTCTTCGGGGGTTCCCGCCTGCCACGATCCGACGACCTGCTCGCCGTCGGCGGTACGCACGTACACGGTCCCCGTCTCGTCGACGCGGCCCCATGGGTCGCTGCTCACAGCGCCTCCTCCACATGATGCCGACGGGAGCGCGTCGCCCCCCGGCATCGTCCACAGTTTCTGTCCGGCGGGGCAGCGCCCCGGCCGGTCCGACGGGTGTCTTGCGGGTGCGGGTGGCAGCCGTCGGAGCAGGCACCCTACACAACGCCAATCTAGGCGACCGGCGGGCCGGCTGTCCGCATCCAGCGCGACCGAAATTTCGCGGTTCGCACACCGCAAGGGCGGCTCCGGCGCGCCCGGGGCGCACCGGGGTCAGGATTTCGCGACGGTCGCCCGGTTGATCACCACCGTCGCGTTCGGCGCGGTGTTGCCCGTCGAGGGATCGGGCGTCGAGCCCGCCCCGGCGATCTTCTTCAGGACGTCCATGCCCTCGGTGATCGTCCCGAAGGGTGTGTAGTTCGGGGGCAGCTTGCTGTCCTGGTAGACGAGGAAGAACTGGCTGCCGCCGCTGTTGCGGGTCTTGTCGTCCTTGCCGTCGTAGCGGTTGGCCATCGCGACCGTGCCCGCCGGGTAGACGTCGCCCTTGAGCCTGGAGTCCTTCAGGTTCTCGTCCGGGATCGTGTAGCCGGGCGTGCCCGCGCCGGTGCCGGTCGGGTCACCGCACTGCAGGACGTAGATGCCCTCGTCGACCAGCCGGTGGCACTTGCTGTGGTCGAGGAACTTCTCGCCCGCCAGGAAACTGAAGGAGTTGACGGTGTGCGGCGCCTTCGCGGCGTCCAGCTTGATCCCGATGTCGCCGCAGGTCGTCTCCAGCTTCATCGCGTACGCCGCGGAGGTGTCGACGGACATCTCCGGCTCCTTCTTCCAGGTCTTCTTGGAGGGCGAGCCCGGGGCCGGCTTGCCGCACGGGTCGGCGGCCTTGCTGGGGCTCGGCGCCGCGGCGTCCGTGGTGCTGTCGCCGCCGCCGGCCAGCCCGACCGAGGCGTACGCCGCCGCGCCCGCGGCCAGCGCGACCGCCACGGCCGACGCGACGATCACGTTGCGGCGCTTGGCCTTGCGCCGGGCCGCGTCCCGCCGCTGCCGCTGGCGCTCGTACTTCTCGCGGGCGAGCTGCCGCCGCCGCTGATCGCTGCTGACCACCGGTCGTCTCCTAGGTGTGCGCTGAGGTGGGCCGTGGGCCGTACCGTATACGGGTTCGCCGGGGCGGGAGTGCCGCCGGTAGGCTCTGGAACAGCCGAAATCTTCCGGATCGCCGTCGGTGATCCGTCCGCCGCTGTCGAATGTTGAGGACGAACGTGCTCATTGCCGGGTTCCCCGCCGGGGCCTGGGGGACCAACTGTTACCTGGTCGCCCCGGCCGCGGGTGAGGAGTGCGTGATCATCGACCCGGGCCACCGGGCCGCGCCGGGTGTCGAGGAAGCGCTGAAGAAGCACCGGCTCAAGCCCGTCGCCGTGGTCCTCACCCACGGCCACATCGACCATGTCGCCTCGGTCGTCCCGGTGTGCGGCGCGCACGACGTGCCCGCGTGGATCCACCCCGAGGACCGCTACATGATGAGCGACCCGGAGAAGGCCCTCGGCGCCTCGATCGGGCAGCAGCTCATGGGCGAGCTGACCGTGGGGGAGCCGGACGACGTCAAGGAGCTGGGCGACGGCGCGAAGCTGGAGCTGGCCGGGCTGGAGTTCTCGGTCGCGCACGCCCCGGGCCATACCAAGGGGTCGGTGACCTTCCGGATGCCCGAGCAGGCCGACATTCCGCCGGTCTTCTTCTCGGGCGACCTGCTGTTCGCCGGCTCCATCGGACGTACCGACCTGCCGGGCGGCGACCACGCCGAGATTCTGCGGTCGCTGGAGCGCGTGTGCCTGCCGCTCCAGGACGAGACCGTCGTGCTGTCCGGCCACGGCCCCCAGACCACCATCGGCCACGAGCGCGCCACCAACCCGTTCCTGCGGGAGGTGGCCGCCGGCCTCGGAGACGGCGCACCGCACAGCCCGGCTCCGCGACGAGGAATGTGACGAGAACTTCGTGAGCACCTTCAAGGCCCCCAAGGGCACCTACGACCTGATCCCGCCGCAGTCCGCCACCTACCTGGCGGTCCGCGACGCGATCTCCGGACCCCTCAAGCGCTCCGGCTACGGCTACGTCGAAACGCCCGGTTTCGAGAACGTCGAGCTGTTCGCGCGCGGCGTCGGCGAGTCCACCGACATCGTGACCAAGGAGATGTACGCCTTCGAGACCAAGGGCGGCGACAAGCTCGCGCTGCGCCCCGAGGGCACCGCCTCCGTCCTGCGCGCCGCGCTGGAGGCCAACCTGCACAAGGCGGGCAACCTCCCCGTCAAGCTCTGGTACTCCGGTTCGTACTACCGCTACGAGCGTCCGCAGAAGGGCCGCTACCGCCACTTCTCCCAGGTCGGCGCGGAGGCCATCGGCGCCGAGGACCCGGCGCTGGACGCCGAGCTGATCATCCTGGCCAACGACGCCTACCGCTCGCTGGGCCTGAAGAACTTCCGCATCCTGCTCAACTCGCTCGGCGACAAGGAGTGCCGCCCCGCCTACCGGGCCGCCCTCCAGGAGTTCCTGTACGGGCTCGACCTGGACGAGGACACCCGCCGCCGCGCCGGGATCAACCCGCTGCGGGTGCTGGACGACAAGCGCGCGGACGTGCAGAAGCAGCTGGTCGGCGCGCCGCTGCTGCGCGACCACCTGTGCGAGGCGTGCAAGGCGTACCACGAGCAGGTGCGCGAGCTGCTGACCGCGGCGGGCGTCGCGTACGAGGACGACCCGAAGCTGGTGCGCGGGCTGGACTACTACACCCGTACGACCTTCGAGTTCGTCCACGACGGCCTGGGCTCGCAGTCCGCGGTCGGCGGCGGCGGGCGCTACGACGGCCTCTCCGAGATGATCGGCGGCCCCGCGCTGCCGTCGGTGGGCTGGGCGCTCGGCGTGGACCGCACGGTCCTCGCGCTGGAGGCCGAGGGCGTCGAGCTGGAGCTGCCCGCGACGACGGCCGTCTTCGCCGTGCCGCTCGGCGAGGAGGCCCGGCGGACGCTGTTCGCCACGGTCACCGAGCTGCGCCGGGCCGGGGTCGCCACCGACTTCGCGTACGGCGGCAAGGGCCTGAAGAACGCCATGAAGTCGGCGAACCGCTCGGGCGCCCGCCTCGCGGTCGTCGCCGGTGAGCGCGATCTGGCCGAAGGCGTCGTCCAGCTCAAGGACCTGGAGAGCGGCGAGCAGGCGCCGGTCGCGCTGGCCGAGGTCGTCGAAGAGGTCCGCCGCAGGCTCGGCTGATCCCGTCCGCCTCTGTACGGGGCGCCCGTCATCGGGTAGGAGGCCCCCTTCCGGCCGTCCGCCGCGCTGTGCGCGCGATGGCTCGGAAGGGGGCCTTTATGCGCAGCGAACGGTGGCCGCGTGTCCGGTTGGGGCAGAATGAGGGCCCGGCGCGCGCCAGTTGGCACGCGCTCTCCGCTCACTCCCCAAGGCACCGACGGAACGGCGATATGACGACGACAGCGCTTGACGACGTGTCCACCGGCGACGATCACCCCGGCCGCGGCGGCGGCACGACCGGCTCGGGGCGGGGCCTGGCCTGGCTGCTGGTGGTCACCAGTGCCCTGGGGCTCCTCGCGTCCTGGGTGATCACCTTGGACAAGATCGAGCTGCTGAAGGACCCCAACTTCAAGCCGGCCTGCAGCCTGAGCCCGATCGTCTCCTGCGGCAGCGTGATGCAGAGCCCGCAGGCCGAGGTCTTCGGCTTCCCCAACCCGGTCGCCGGTCTCATCGCGTTCGGCGTGGTCATCGGGATCGGCGCCGGACTGCTCGCGGGCGCCCGCTACCGCGCTTGGTACTGGATCGGCCTGAACATCGGCACGCTCGCGGGCTCCGTCTTCTGCATGTGGCTGATGTCGCAGTCGCTGTACGTGATCAACTCGCTGTGCCTGTGGTGCACGCTGACCTGGTGCGTCACGATCCTGATGTTCTGGTACACCACCGTGCACAACCTCAAGCACGGGATCATCCCGGCGCCGGAGGGGCTGCGCAAGGTGGTGCTGGAGTTCCACTGGGTCGTGCCGGTGCTCTGGTACGGCGTGATCGCGCTGCTGATCCTGACCAAGTGGTGGTCGTACTGGAGCAGCCTGATCTGAGGTACGGAACGCGGCCGGGGGCCGACCGGTGCACACCGGTCGGCCCCCGGCCGCGTTGTCAGTGGGGTGGCTTAGGCTCTGAAGCGTGGAGCCCGACCTGTTCACCGCCGCTGCCGAAGACCGCCAGGAGAAAGACCCCGCGGGGTCGCCCCTCGCCGTACGGATGCGTCCGCGCACCCTCGACGAGGTCGTCGGCCAGCAGCACCTGCTCAAGCCGGGCTCGCCCCTGCGCCGCCTGGTCGGCGAGGGCAACGGCGGCCCCGCCGGACCGTCCTCCGTCTTCCTGTGGGGCCCGCCCGGCATCGGCAAGACGACCCTCGCGTACGTGGTCAGCCAGGCCACGAACAAGCGCTTCGTCGAGCTGTCGGCGATCACCGCCGGCGTCAAGGAGGTGCGGGCCGTCATCGACGGCGCCCGCCGCGCCTCCGGCGGCTACGGCAAGGAGACCGTTCTCTTCCTCGACGAGATCCACCGCTTCAGCAAGGCCCAGCAGGACTCCCTGCTGCCCGCCGTCGAGAACCGCTGGGTGACGCTGATCGCCGCGACGACCGAGAACCCGTACTTCTCGGTGATCTCCCCGCTGCTCTCCCGCTCCCTCCTGCTCACGCTCGAACCGCTCACCGACGACGACCTGCGCGGCCTGCTGCGGCGCGCGCTCACCGACGCGCGGGGGCTGGCGGGCGCGGTCACGCTGCCCGAGGACACCGAGGCGCACCTGCTGCGCATCGCCGGCGGCGACGCCCGCCGCGCGCTCACCGCCCTGGAGGCCGGGGCCGGGTCCGCGATCTCCAAGGGGGAGAAGGAGATCACCCTCCAGACGCTGGAGGAGTCCGTCGACCGGGCGGCCGTGAAGTACGACCGGGCCGGTGACCAGCACTACGACGTCGCCAGCGCGCTGATCAAGTCCATCCGCGGCTCCGACGTGGACGCGGCGCTGCACTATCTGGCGCGGATGATCGAGGCGGGGGAGGACCCGCGGTTCATCGCCCGGCGGCTGATGATCTCGGCGAGCGAGGACATCGGGCTCGCCGACCCGTCCGCCCTGCAGACCGCGGTGGCCGCGGCGCAGGCCGTCGCGATGATCGGCTTCCCGGAGGCCCGGATCACCCTCAGCCAGGCCACGATCGCGCTGGCGCTGGCCCCCAAGTCGAACGCGGCCTACCTGGCGATCGACGCCGCCCTCGCAGACGTACGGGCCGGGCTCGCGGGCCCGGTGCCGCCGCATCTGCGCGACAGCCACTACAAGGGCGCCGAGAAGCTGGGACACGGCAAGGGGTACCAGTACCCCCACGACCTCCCCGGCGGGATCGCGGCCCAGCAGTACGCGCCCGACGAGGTGCACGGGAAGCGGTATTACACGCCCACGCGGTACGGCTCCGAGGCGCGGTATGCGGATGTGACGGAGCGGGTGCGGGGCCGCTTGCGCGGCGAGGAACCGTGATCGGCCTGCGGCCCCCCGGACGGGCTTGATCCGGCCCGCCCGGGGGCGGCCCCACGCTTCACCCCGACGCCGCCGCGTCGAACAGCGTGTGCATCGCCCGTCGCAGCTCCGAGACGTCCCGGACCGGTTCCGGGAAGTCGAAGCGGGCGTCGAAGGAGCGGTGTGCGGGGTCGGTGAAGCGGACGCGGAGGCCGAAGCGGTCCAGGGCCACCGGTACGGCCCGGTCGCGGAAGTCGCAGGCGCGTTGGGAGCGGTCGCCGAGCAGGGTGCACAGGCCGCGTACCTGGTCGCTGTGGGCCGAGTGCAGGTGCTGGAGCAGCTCCGCCTCGTGGGCCGCCAGCGGGTCCGGCTCGGCCGCGGCGAACTTCTCCGGTTCCACGGACTGCGCGCCCCACAGGTCGTCCACGGCGGCCTCGCCGACCTCCATGCGCAGCATCATCCAGGCGGGCCGCCCGAGCATGCCCGGTGGCGGGTCCGGCTGGAGGGCCTCGCCGATGCCGAGCAGTTCGCCGACGGGGTGCCGCTCGGCGAGCAGCATCGCCGCGCGGGCGCGCTCCTCGTTGCGTACGGGGGTGAGCCAGCCGGCGACCCAGGCCCGGCCGCGGATGCGGTGGGGCACCGAGACGGGTGCCACGTCGGTGATCTCCATCACCGCGGTGAGGTCGTCGTCCTGGGCGTGTGCGGCGGCCCTGGCGGCCGCGGAGTCCCCGGGAACCAGCAGGAGCACGTCACCAGCACCGGTGACCGTACGGCATACTGGTGCGGAGAGTCCGGCGTCGTCGGGGTCCTCGATTCCGGGGATGTTCAGCGAGGCCATACCATTGGACTCGACGAGGGTTCGTACGCGCTCGGCGGCGGTTGGCTGCTGGGCGTCTTCCACGGGACGCGGCTGACCCATCCCAGTGCTCTGACCAGCACCGGGCAGGGGGATCCCAGGTCGAAACATGCGTTCTCCTCGCAGTAAGGTAAGCCTAACCTAACTTACACGGAGGTCTGTTCCACGTGAACCAGTCGCGTCCCAAGGTCAAGAAGTCGCGCGCGCTCGGCATCGCGCTGACGCCGAAGGCCGTCAAGTACTTCGAGGCCCGTCCCTACCCGCCCGGCGAGCACGGCCGTGGCCGCAAGCAGAACAGTGACTACAAGGTCCGTCTGCTGGAGAAGCAGCGTCTGCGCGCTCAGTACGACATCAGCGAGCGTCAGATGGTGCGCGCCTACGACCGCGCTCGGAAGGTCGAAGGCAAGACAGGCGAAGCGCTGATCATCGAGCTTGAGCGCCGTCTGGACGCGCTCGTCCTGCGTTCGGGCATCGCCCGGACGATCTACCAGGCCCGTCAGATGGTCGTCCACGGCCACATCGCGGTCAACGACCGCAAGGTCGACAAGCCGTCCTTCCGCGTCCGTCCCGACGACGTCGTGATGGTCCGCGAGCGCAGCCGCGAGAAGCACCCCTTCCAGGTCGCGCGTGAGGGTGGCTACGCCCCCGAGGGCGAGACCCCCCGCTACCTGCAGGTCAACCTCAAGGCCCTGGCGTTCCGCCTGGACCGTGACCCGCAGCGCAAGGAGATCCCGGTGATCTGCGACGAGCAGCTCGTCGTCGAGTACTACGCCCGCTGATCCAGGCGTAGTCACCGCACGGCCGCGCCCCGCGCGCGGCCGGTCGCGTGCTCAGCCCGCCGTCTCCCCGCCGTTCGCGGAGGGGGAGGCGGCGGGTTCGTCCGTTTCCGGGGGCGTTTCCGGCGCCCTGCCGGAGCGCGTGCCCAGTACCGGGCCCTCCGGCCGGGAAGCCGTGCCGCCGCCGAGAATCCGCGCCACCACCGCGTCCAGGTCCAGCCGGGCGCCCTCCCGCAGACAGCGTCCGTACCGCTCGGCCCCCAGCGCCTCCTGCGCCCGCTCCTCGCACAGCCGGTGCGGCTGGTTGAAGTACCGCGAGCCGAACAGCGGCAGCCCCACCGCCGGCCAGATCCGCCCGGCGGCACCCTGGAGCCGCGCCGCCTCGGCCGCGTCCCCCTCGCCCAGCGTGACCAGCGCCAGCATCTCGATGGCCAGCACCGCGCCCAGCAGGTCGTGGAAGGTGTGGTCGATGGCCAGGCACTCGGTCAGCAGGGCACGGGCCCGCGCCGTCTCGCCACGGCTCCAGGCCGCGTACCCCAGCACGTACAGCGCGTACGCCAGGGTCCACCGCTCCCCGTGGTCGTCGCAGACCTGCCGTACGTCCTCGCACAACCGCACCGCCTGCGCGAGGTCGCCCTGGAACGCCACCGCCATCGCCAGCTCGACCTGCCCCATCAGCACATTGCTGTTGAGCTCGCCGATCTCCCGGTAGCGGCTGAGCGCGTCGCGCAGCAGCCGCTCGGCGCGCGGCATGTCGTCGCGGACCAGCGCCAGGCAGCCGGTGCGGTGCAGGGCGTAGGCGGCGGCGGTGGCGTTGCCGGTGCGCTCCGCGCCCTCGCGGCACTCCTGGAGGGCGCTTATCGCGCCGACCGCGTCGCCCTGGAGCACCGCCACGTACCCGGCCACCCACAGCGCCTTCAGCCGGGCGTCGTCGTGGTCGCCCTCCAGCTCCAGGGAGCGGTCGAGCCAGTGCCGCCCTTCGGAGAGCCGCCCGCATCCGGCCCAGTAGAACCACAGCGTGCCCGCCAGGTACTGGCCCAGGTGCGCGTCCCCGGTGCTGTCGAGGCTGTACTCCAGGGCGACCCGCAGGTTCGGCAGTTCGCACTCGATACGGGCGGCCACCTCGGCCTGCCGCGGGCTGAACCAGTCCAGCTCGCACCAGGTCGCCAGGCCCACGTACCAGTCGCGGTGCCGCCGGCGCAGCCGCTCGGCGTCGCCCGCCGCGTCCAGCCAGCCCGCCCCGTACTCCCGGACGGTGTCCAGCATCCGGTGGCGCACGCCCGCCGGGGTCTCCTCCCGTACGACGACCGACTGGGCCACCAGTTCCCCGAGCACGTCGACCAGTTCGTCCGCCGGCAGGTCCGGGCCCGAGCAGACGTACTCCGCCGCGTCCAGGTCGAACTGCCCGGCGAACACCGACAGCCGCGCCCACAGCAGGCGCTCGGCGGGCGTGCACAGCTCGTGGCTCCAGCCGATGGCCGTCCGCAGCGTCCGGTGGCGGCACTCGGCCGCGCCCCGCGGGGCCGAAAGGCCCGCGCGGGCGCCGGGATAGCCGCCGGTCAGCAGCCGGAAGCGGTCGTCGAGCCGGTGCAGCACCTGTTCCACCGACAGGGCCCGCAGCCGCCCGGCGGCCAGTTCCAGCGCGAGCGGGATGCCGTCCAGCCGGCGGCACAGTTCGGCGACGGCGGCCTCGCCCGACGGGTCCGTGGCGAAGCCGGGGACCACGGCCGTGGCGCGGTCGTGGAACAGCCCCGCCGCGTCCGGGCCGTCCATCGGCGGCAGCGGCAGGTTCTGCTCGCCGGGCAGGCCGAGCGGGCGCCGGCCCGCCGCCAGTACGCGCAGGCCCGGCGCGCGCCGCAGCAGGTCGGCGGCGAGGTCGGCGCAGTCGTCGACCAGGTGCTCGTAGCCGTCCAGGACGAGCAGCAGATCACGGCCGGCGAGGTGGTCGCGCAGCGCGGCGCGCGGCGGCCGGCCCGTGTGGTCGGCGAGGCCCAGCGCCTCGGCGACCGCGTGGTCCAGCAGGTGCCCGTGGCGCAGCGGGGCCAGCTCGGCCAGCCACACCCCATCGCAGAAGCGATCCTGCAAGATTGTCGCGGCTTGGGTGGCGAGCCGGGACTTCCCCACGCCGCCGACCCCGGTGAGCGTCACCAGCCGGGCGGACTCCAGATGTCCGGCCAGCGCGGCGAGTTCGCCGTCGCGGCCGATGAACCGGGTCAGCTCCGCGGGCAGATTGCCGGGCACCCGCAGGCGAGCGGAGGAAGGGCGGGGCAGGGGGCGTCGCATGGGACACGGAGCGTACTCGCAGGTGTGCGGACCGTACAATCGCCCGGCGGTGGCCCCGTGCTGCCCGGGTGTCGCACGGGCAGTGCGGTACGGGCGCGCGCCCGCGGCGCGATAGGCTCGGGATCTGCCGTTCGAGCAGGACGGAACCGGAACAGAATCAGTCGGAGAGTGGTGCCAACGTGACCGGTGGAGAGGTGGCCGGGATCCTCGTGGCCGTCTTCTGGGCGATCCTCGTGTCCTTCCTCGCCCTCGTGCTGGTGAGGCTCGCGCAGACGCTCAAGGCGACGACCCGGATGGTCGCCGAGGTGTCCGAGCAGGCCGTACCGCTGCTGGCCGACGCGTCCGCGACCGTCCGCTCCGCGCACACCCAGCTCGCCCGGGTCGACGCCATCGCCTCCGACGTCCAGGAGGTCACCGCCAACGCCTCCGCGCTCTCCTCGACCGTCTCCTCCGCCTTCGGCGGACCGCTGGTCAAGGTCGCGGCGTTCGGCTACGGCGTGCGCCGCGCGATCGGCAGGAAGGGCGCACCGCCCGAGCCGAAGCGCACCGTCGTCGGCCGTACCCTGCCCGCCGCCCGCCGCGGCGGGCGCCGCAACCGTCGCTCCAAGGACTGATCGCCGCGATGTTCCGCCGCGCATTCTGGTTCACCACCGGCGCCGCCGCCGGAGTGTGGGCCACCACCAAGGTCCACCGCAAGCTGCGCAAGCTCCAGCCCGACAGCCTGGCCGCGCAGGCCGCCGGCAAGGCCGTCGAGACCGGCCACCGGCTGCGCCAATTTGCAGTGGACGTCCGCACGGAAATGTCGGACCGTGAAGGGCAGCTGTACGAAGCGCTGGGCCTGACGGACCGGGGCGACGCACGCGCACTGCCCCCGGCGCGCTCCCGCGCCGCGCTCGACACGCCGCAGTACCAGATCACGCAGCACCGAACGATTACCCCCGGACCGACCGGACCGACCGGAAATGAGGACCACTGATGGAGTCGGCTGAAATCCGCCGCCGCTGGCTGCGCTTCTTCGAGGAGCGCGGGCACACCGTCGTGCCGTCGGCGTCGCTCATCGCGGACGACCCGACGCTGCTGCTGGTCCCCGCGGGCATGGTGCCCTTCAAGCCGTACTTCCTCGGCGAGGTCAAGCCGCCGTGGCCGCGCGCCACCAGCGTCCAGAAGTGCGTGCGCACGCCGGACATCGAAGAGGTCGGCAAGACCACCCGGCACGGCACGTTCTTCCAGATGTGCGGCAACTTCTCCTTCGGCGACTACTTCAAGGAAGGCGCCATCAAGTACGCCTGGGAACTGCTGACCGGCTCCCAGGACGACGGCGGCTTCGGCCTGGACCCGGAGAAGCTCTGGATCACCGTCTACCTGGACGACGACGAGGCCGAGCGCATCTGGCACGAGGTCGTCGGGGTGCCCAAGGAGCGCATCCAGCGCCTGGGCAAGAAGGAGAACTACTGGTCCATGGGCGTCCCGGGCCCCTGCGGCCCGTGCTCCGAGATCAACTACGACCGCGGCCCGGAATTCGGCGTCGAGGGCGGCCCGGCCGTCAACGACGAGCGCTACGTGGAGATCTGGAACCTGGTCTTCATGCAGTACGAGCGCGGCGCGGGCACCGGCAAGGAGGACTTCGAGATCCTCGGTGACCTGCCGAGCCAGAACATCGACACCGGCCTCGGCCTGGAACGCCTGGCGATGATCCTCCAGGGCGTCCGCAACATGTACGAGACCGACACGCTGCGCGTCGTCATCGACAAGGCCGGCGACCTGACCGGCGTACGCTACGGCGCCACCGACGACACCGACGTGTCGCTGCGCGTCGTCGCCGACCACATGCGTACGTCCACCATGCTCATCGGCGACGGCGTCACGCCCGGCAACGAGGGCCGCGGCTATGTGCTGCGCCGCATCATGCGCCGCGCCATCCGCAACATGCGCCTGCTCGGCGCCACCGGCCCGGTCGTCGCCGACCTGCTGGACGTGGTCATCAAGACGATGGGCCAGCAGTACCCGGAGTTGCTGGAGGACCGCAAGCGCATCGAGACGGTCGCGCTGGCCGAGGAGGCCGCCTTCCTCAAGACGCTGAAGGCCGGCACCAACATCCTCGACACCGCCGTCACCGAGACCAAGGCCGCCGGCAGCACGGTGCTCCCCGGCGACAAGGCGTTCCTGCTCCACGACACCTGGGGCTTCCCCATCGACCTCACCCTCGAAATGGCCGCCGAACAGGGCCTTTCGGTGGACGAGAACGGCTTCCGCCGGCTGATGAAGGAGCAGCGGGAGCGCGCCAAGGCCGACGCCCAGGCCAAGAAGCACGGCCACGCCGACCTGTCCGCCTACCGCGAGGTGGCCGACCGCTCCGGCGCCACCGTCTTCACCGGCTACACCCACACCGAGGGCGAGTCCTCCGTCGTGGGCCTGCTGGCCAACGGTGTGTCGGCCCCCGCCGCCCAGGAGGGCGACGAGGTCGAGGTCGTCCTGGACCGCACGCCCTTCTACGCCGAGGGCGGCGGCCAGCTCGCCGACACCGGCCGGATCAAGCTGGAGTCCGGCGCCGTCGTCGAGGTCCGCGACGTGCAGCAGCCGGTGCCCGGCGTCACGGTGCACAAGGGCGTCGTGCAGGTCGGCGAGGTCGTGGTCGGCTCGCCCGCGTACGCCACCATCGACGTCAAGCGCCGCCGGGCCATCGCCCGCGCCCACAGCGCCACCCACCTCACCCACCAGGCCCTGCGCGACGCGCTCGGCCCCACGGCCGCCCAGGCCGGTTCGGAGAACTCCCCGGGCCGCTTCCGGTTCGACTTCGGCTCGCCGGCCGCCGTGCCCGGCACGGTCCTGACCGACGTGGAGCAGCGCATCAACGAGGTGCTCTCCCGCGAACTGGACGTCCAGGCCGAGGTCATGAGCATGGAGGACGCCAAGAAGCAGGGCGCCATCGCCGAGTTCGGCGAGAAGTACGGCGACCGGGTGCGCGTGGTGACCATCGGCGACTTCTCCAAGGAGCTGTGCGGCGGCACCCACGTGGCCAACACCGCTCAGCTCGGTCTGGTCAAGCTGCTCGGCGAGTCGTCCATCGGCTCCGGCGTGCGCCGCGTGGAGGCCCTGGTCGGCGTGGACGCGTACAACTTCCTCGCCCGTGAGCACACCGTCGTCTCGCAGCTGACCGAGCTGGTCAAGGGCCGCCCGGAGGAGCTGCCGGAGAAGATCTCCGGCGTGCTGGCCAAGCTCAAGGAGGCCGAGAAGGAGATCGAGCGCTACCGCGCCGAGAAGGTCCTCCAGGCCGCCGCCGGGCTGGCCCAGGAGGCCAAGGACGTGCGAGGCGTCGCGCTGGCCGCCGCCCAGATCGCCGACGGCACGTCCGCCGACGACCTGCGCAAGCTGGTGCTGGACGTGCGCGGCCGCATCCCGGGCGACCGCCCGGCCGTGGTCGCCCTGTTCACCGTCGCGGGCGGCCGCCCGCTGACCGTCATCGCCACCAACGAGGCCGCCCGCGAGCGCGGCATCAAGGCCGGCGACCTGGTCCGTACGGCCGCCAAGACGCTCGGCGGCGGTGGCGGCGGCAAGCCGGACGTGGCCCAGGGCGGCGGCCAGAACGCCGCCGCGGTGCCCGAGGCCATCGAGGCCGTCGAGCGTCTCGTGGCCGAGGCGGCCTGAGCGCGTGAGTGAGATGCGGCGCGGCAGGCGCCTCGCCATCGACGTGGGGGACGCCCGGATCGGGGTCGCCTCGTGCGACCCCGACGGGGTCCTCGCGACGCCCGTGGAGACGGTGCCCGGCCGGGACGTCCCGGCCGCGCACCGGCGCCTGAAGGCGCTCGTCGAGGAGTACGAGCCCCTTGAGGTCGTCGTCGGCCTGCCCCGCTCCCTGAACGGGGGAGAGGGGCCGGCCGCGGCCAAGGTGCGGGCCTTCGCGCAGGAGATGGCGCGCGGGATCGCTCCGGTGGCGGTGCGCCTGGTCGATGAGCGCATGACAACCGTCACAGCCACGCAGGGCCTGCGGGCATCCGGAGTGCGCAGCAAGAAGGGCCGCTCCGTGGTGGATCAGGCCGCTGCGGTGGTCATTCTCCAGAGTGCACTGGAGACCGAACGGGTGTCTGGTCACCCACCCGGCGAGAGCGTCGAAGTGGTCATCTGATCGCGGTACGGTAACGTTCCGCGCGACGTCGCGGCGGATCGAACAACCGCACGTGCAGAAAGAGGCGGTCGGTACCGCAGGCGCTGCCACCCAGGAGCGCGCCGCCTCGCGGCTCTAGGGGATCGATGACTGAGTATGGCCGGGGCTACGGCTCCGAACCGTGGCATCCCGACGACCCTCTCTACGGAGACCAGGGTCGTTACGGAGGTCAGCCGCAACAGCCTCAGCAAGGTCACTACGGGGGACAGTACGGCGGCCAGCACCAGCAGCAGGCCGCCTACGGAGGCCAGCCGCAGGGTGGCCAGCAGCAGCACTACGGTCAGCAGCCGCACGGCCAGCAGCACCAGGGGCCGCATCCGCAGGGCCAGCAGCACCAGGGGCCACACCCCCAGGGCCAGCAGCAGCCCCAGTGGGATGAGCTGTCCGGCCCGCATCAGGCCCAGCAGCAGTACAATGGCGGCTGGGACGCCTCCCAGGGCGGCGCCCCGTACGACCCGTACGGCCAGCAGCCGCCGGTCGACCCCTACAGCGGCCAGAGCCCCGACTACTACGGGACCCAGGACGCGTTCCCGCCGCCGCAGCCGCAGCACCTGCGTCAGCAGCAGGCCGGGCCGCACGACCCGCAGGGCCAGGGCGAGCAGGGCGAGCAGATCTCGCAGACCGCGCAGTTCGAGGCGGTGCGCCCGGAGCAGCTGCGCCAGCCGCCGCACCCCTCCCCGCCCGGCGACGACTTCCGGGCCGCTCCCGGACCCGAGCAGGACGAACAGGTCCGGGAACCGGCGCACTCCTTCTTCAAGGACGACCCGGACGGTGACGGCTACGACGACGACGCCGACCCGCGCGAGGAGCGCCGGGCCGGCCGGGAGCGCCGCGGCAAGGGCGGCAAGAAGGGCAAGAAGCGCAGCCGTACGGCCTGCCTGGTCGTCGCGGGCGTCTTCCTCGTCGGCGGCGGCGCGGTCGCCTACTTCGGCTACGACTTCTGGAAGAGCCACTTCGGCCCGGCCCCCGACTTCCAGGGCGAAGGCGCCGGTGATGTCCAGGTCCAGATCCCGTCGGGCAGCACCGTCCTGCAGATGGGCCTGATCCTCAAGCGCGAGGGCGTGGTCAAGAGCGCCGACGCCTTCACCGAGGCGGCGAACGAGAACGACCAGGGCAAGAAGCTCCAGGCCGGCGCCTACTCGATGCGCAAGCAGATGTCGGCGGCGTCCGCGGTCAAGCTCATGCTGGACCCCAAGAGCCGCAACGGCCTCACCGTCCGCGAGGGCCTGCGCAACGGCGCCGTCTACGACCTGATCGACAAGAAGCTGCACCTGAAGGCCGGTACGACCAAGGACGTCGCCGCCTCCGAGGCCAAGAACCTGGGGCTGCCCTCCTGGGCGAACAGCAACCCGAAGATCAAGGACCCGCTGGAGGGGTTCCTCTACCCCTCCACCTACAGCGTCAGCGGCAAGGCCAAGCCGGCCGAGGTCCTCAAGGAGATGGTGACGCGGGCCAACCGGGAGTACGCCAAGTACGACCTGGAGGAGAACGCGAAGAAGTTCGGCCTGAAGTCGCCGCTGGACCTCATCACGGTCGCCAGCCTCACCCAGGCCGAGGGCATCACCCACGACGACTTCCGCAAGATGGCCGCGGTCGTCTACAACCGGCTCGCGCCGAGCAACACGGTCACCAACCAGAAGCTCGAATTCGACTCGACGTACAACTACCTGAAGAACCAGAGCAAGATCGACATCAGTACGCGCGAGATCCGCAACTACAACGACGCGTACAACACGTACTTCTACAAGGGGCTGCCGCCCGGCCCGATCGGCAACCCCGGCGAGGACGCGCTGAAGGCGTCGATCGACCCGGACCAGAGCGCCAAGTGGCTGTTCTTCATCTCCATCGACGGGAAGAAGACCGACTTCACGACCAACCTCAAGGACCACGAGAAGCTGGTCCAGGAGTTCAACAAGCGCAAGCGCCAGTCGTAGGCTCCGGCCCCCGGTCGCCGCGGTCCGGCGGCGGCCGGTCCAGGGGCGGCCGGTCCGGGGGCGCCTCGGTCACCGCGCGGTGTTCGTCTATCGTTTCGCGGGTCCGAGCTGAGGAGCACCATGTCCAGTGAAGTCCAGGTCCGCCGCCGCGCCGCGGTCCTCGGGTCGCCCATCGCCCACTCCCTCTCCCCGGTCCTGCACCGGGCCGCCTACGCCGAACTGGGCCTGGCCGACTGGGAGTACGGCCGCCACGAGGTCGACGAGGCCGCGCTGCCCGGCTTCCTCGAACGGCTGGACGGCGCGTGGGCGGGCCTGTCCCTGACCATGCCGCTCAAGCGGGCGGTGATCCCGCTGCTGGACGCGATCAGCGACACCGCCGCCTCCGTCGAGGCCGTGAACACCGTCGTCTTCACCGAGGACGGGCGGCGCACCGGTGACAACACCGACATCCCCGGCATGCTGGCCGCGCTGCGCGAGCGCGGCGTGCAGCAGGTCGAAGGGGCGGCGGTCCTCGGCGCGGGCGCCACCGCCTCCTCCGCGCTCGCCGCCCTGTCCCGGATCTGCACGGGCGAGGTGACCGCCTATGTACGCAGCGAGGCGCGGGCCGCGGAGATGCGCGGCTGGGGCGAACGGCTGGGCGTCGCCGTCCGTACCGCCGACTGGTCGAAGGCGGCCGCGGCCTTCGAGGCGCCGCTGGTGGTCGCCACCACCCCGGCCGGCACCACCGACGCGCTGGCCGCCGCCGTGCCCGAGCGGCCCGGCACCCTCTTCGACGTGCTGTACGAACCGTGGCCGACCGCCCTGGCCGCCGCGTGGAGCGCCCGCGGCGGCGCGGTCGTGGGCGGCCTGGACCTCCTCGTCCACCAGGCCGTGCTCCAGGTGGAGCAGATGACGGGACGCTCGCCGGCGCCGCTGGCGGCGATGCGCGCGGCGGGGGAGAAGGCGCTCGCCGGACGGTGACCCGCCCGGCGTGTCCACCGCCGGTCCGCTTCCTGGACGGGGAGCGGTCCGCCGGGGCGGACGTGGGAGGATCAGGGGGAGACTGTTCGCGCAGTAGCAGGACATGAGGAGCATCGTTGAGCAGGTTGCGCTGGCTGACGGCGGGGGAGTCGCACGGCCCCGCACTCGTGGCGACGCTGGAGGGCCTCCCGGCCGGCGTCCCGATCACCACGGACATGGTGGCGGACGCCCTGGCCCGTCGCCGGCTCGGCTATGGCCGCGGTGCCCGCATGAAGTTCGAGCGCGACGAGGTCACCTTCCTCGGCGGCGTCCGGCACGGACGCACCCTCGGCTCGCCCGTCGCGATCATGGTCGGGAACACCGAGTGGCCCAAGTGGGAGAAGGTCATGGCGGCCGACCCGGTCGACCCCGCGGAGCTGGCCGAGCTGGCCCGTAACGCGCCGCTGACCCGCCCCCGCCCCGGCCACGCCGACCTCGCCGGCATGCAGAAGTACGGTTTCGACGAGGCCCGCCCGATCCTGGAGCGCGCCTCCGCCCGCGAGACCGCCGCCCGCGTCGCGCTCGGCACGGTCGCCCGCTCCTACCTCAAGGAGACGGCCGGCATCGAGATCGTCTCGCACGTGGTCGAGCTGGCCGCCGCCAAGGCCCCGTACGGCGTCGTCCCCGAGCCCTCGGACGTCGAGCGGCTGGACGCCGACCCGGTGCGCTGCCTGGACCCGGAGGCGAGTGCCGCGATGGTCGCCGAGATCGACCAGGCCCACAAGGACGGTGACACCCTCGGCGGTGTGGTCGAGGTGCTGGCGTACGGCGTGCCCGTCGGCCTCGGCTCGCACGTGCACTGGGACCGCCGGCTGGACGCGCGGCTGGCCGGTGCCCTCATGGGCATCCAGGCCATCAAGGGCGTCGAGGTCGGCGACGGCTTCGACCTGGCCCGGGTGCCCGGCTCGAAGGCGCACGACGAGATCGTCTCCACCGACGAGGGAATCCGCCGCGCCACCGGCCGCTCCGGCGGCACCGAGGGCGGCCTGACCACCGGCGAGCTGCTGCGCGTACGGGCCGCGATGAAGCCGATCGCGACCGTCCCGCGCGCCCTGGCCACCATCGACGTCACCACCGGCGAGGCCACCCAGGCCCACCACCAGCGCTCCGACGTGTGCGCGGTCCCCGCGGCCGGCATCGTCGCCGAGGCGATGGTGGCGCTGGTGCTGGCCGACGCGGTGGCGGAGAAGTTCGGCGGCGACAGCGTGCCGGAGACCCGCCGCAACGTGCGGTCCTTCCTCGACAGCCTGGCGATCAAGTGACGCCGCCGCTCGTGGTGCTGGTGGGTCCCCCGGGCGCGGGGAAGTCCACCGTGGGGGCCCTGCTGGCCGAACGGCTCGGCGCGGGCTACCGGGACACCGACGCGGACATCGAGGCGGGCGCGGGCAAGCCGATCCCGGAGATCTTCATCGACCACGGCGAGCCGCACTTCCGCGAGCTGGAGCGGCAGGCCGTACGGGCCGCCGTCGGTACCCACCCCGGCGTGCTCTCGCTCGGCGGCGGCGCGGTCATGGACGAGGGCACCCGTGCCCTGCTGACCGGTCTGCCCGTCGTCTTCCTGGACGTCCAACTGGCCGACGCCGTACGGCGCGTGGGCCTCGACGCGCCCCGCCCGCTGCTCGCCGTCAACCCGCGGCAGCGCTGGCGCGAGCTGATGGAGGCGCGCCGCCCGCTGTACACGGAGGTCGCGCGCGCCGTGGTCGCCACGGACGGCCGCACGCCCGAACAGGTCGCCGACGCCGTACTGGACGCATTGCAGCTACACACATCACCGGAGACCGGGGCCCCGGCGGCGGACGCCGCGGCCCCCGGGACGCCCGGGAGAGAGGATCACCCGTGACGGAGCAGCCCATCCGCATCCAGGTCGGCGGCACCGCGGGCACCGACCCGTACGAGGTCCTGGTCGGCCGGCAGCTGCTGGGCGAGCTGGCAGGCCTGATCGGCAAGAAGGCGCAGCGGGTCGCCGTGCTGCACCCGGAGGCACTGGCCGCCACCGGTGAGGCGCTGCGCGAGGACCTGGCCTCGCAGGGGTACGAGGCCATCGCCGTCCAGCTGCCCAACGCGGAGGAGGCCAAGACCGCCGAGGTCGCCGCGTACTGCTGGAAGGCGCTGGGCCAGACCGGTTTCACCCGTACCGACGTGATCGTGGGCGTCGGCGGCGGCGCCACCACCGACGTCGCGGGCTTCGTCGCCGCGACCTGGCTGCGCGGTGTGCGCTGGATCGCCGTACCGACCACCGTGCTCGGCATGGTGGACGCCGCGGTCGGCGGCAAGACCGGCATCAACACCGCCGAGGGCAAGAACCTGGTCGGCGCCTTCCACCCGCCGGCCGGCGTGCTGTGCGACCTGGCCGCGCTGGACTCCCTCCCGGTCCACGACTACGTCTCCGGGCTCGCCGAGGTCATCAAGGCGGGCTTCATCGCCGACCCGGCCATCCTGGAGCTGATCGAGTCCGACCCCGAGGGCGCCAAGCGCCCCGACGGCCCGCACACCACCGAGCTGATCGAGCGGGCCATCCGGGTCAAGGCCGAGGTGGTCTCCGCGGACCTGAAGGAATCCGGGCTGCGCGAGATCCTCAACTACGGCCACACCCTGGGCCACGCCATCGAGAAGAACGAGCGCTACAACTGGCGGCACGGCGCCGCGGTCTCCGTCGGCATGGTCTTCGCCGCCGAACTGGGCCGCATCGCCGGGCGCCTGGACGACGCGACCGCCGACCGGCACCGCGCCGTCCTGGCGTCGGTGGGCCTGCCGCTGACCTACCGCGGCGACCAGTGGCCCAAGCTGCTGGAGACCATGAAGGTGGACAAGAAGTCGCGCGGTGACCGGCTGCGCTTCATCGTCCTGGACGGCCTGGCCAAGCCCACCGTCCTGGAGGGCCCGGACCCGGCGATGCTGCTCGCCGCGCACGCGGAGATCGCCGCGTGAGGCGCGTCCTGGTCCTCAACGGGCCCAACCTCGGCCGCCTGGGCTCCCGCGAGCCCGACGTCTACGGCTCCACGTCGTACGCCGGCCTGGTCGAGCGCTGCACCGCGCTCGGCGAGGAACTGGGCCTGGCGGCCGAGGTCCGGGAGACCAACGACGAGGGCGAGATGATCCGCTGGCTGCACGAGGCGGCCGACGGCTCGATCCCGGTCGTCATCAACCCCGGCGCGTTCACGCACTATTCGTACGCGATGCGGGACGCAGCCGCCCAGCGCACCGCGCCGCTCATCGAGGTGCACATCTCCAACCCGTACACCCGCGAGGAGTTCCGCCACACCTCGGTGATCGCGGCGGTCGCCAGCGGCACGGTGGCGGGCTTCGGCATCGGCTCGTACGAACTCGCGTTGCGCGCGCTGGCCGCCGAACCCACCGGCTGACCACCGCGCCCCGGGCGCCCCGCGCCGCACCCCCGGCCGCCGCTCCGGCGACGGCCGGGGCCGCCGGCCGCCCCGCCGGGGGAGGACTGCGGTCACCTTCTGCGGGTACCGTTCGCCGGACAACCACATCGGCCCACCCGGGCCGGACGCCCGGCGCGCACCCGAGCGCCGTACGGACGACAGCCCCGCCCGTACGGTGAGCACCACGCACCGCGGGCGGCCACGAGATCGACCGCACGAGACGGAGAGCCACCGGATGCAGCACGCAGTGGGGGCGCCGCTGCCACCGCCTCACGGACCGGTGCCGGGGCCCGTGTCCGCGATGAGCTGGACCCCGGGCCATCCCGTACCGCAGCAGCAGCCGGCCGCGCCGCCCGCGCCGGGCTGGCCCGCGGCTCCGCCGCCCACCGCCCCGCCGCACGGCGC
>NZ_JOCQ01000067.1 GCF_000720725.1 Streptomyces rimosus subsp. rimosus | reverse complement strand
ACCCCCACCCCCGCCAAAGCCCCGCCCGCCGCCGAGCGCGTCTACGCGTACGTCAAGCAGGCCGTACTGGAACGGCGCTATGAGGGCGGCATGCTGCTCACCGAAGGCGAGCTGGCCGAGGCGGTCGGCGTATCGCGCACGCCCGTACGGGAAGCGCTGCTGCGCCTTGAGGTCGAAGGGCTGATGAAGCTCTACCCGAAGAAGGGCGCCTTGGTCCTGCCGGTCTCCGCGCAGGAGATCGCGGACGTGGTGGAGACCCGTCTGCTGGTCGAGGAGCACGCGGCCCGCAAGGCCGTGCCGGCCGCTCCGGCGCTCATCGCCGAGCTGGAGGAGCAGCTCGCGAAGATGGAGGAGCTGGCCGCCTCCGGCGACCTCGCCGCGGTCTCGGTCGCCGACCGCTGCTTCCACGCGGCGATCGTGCGCAGCGCGGGCAACCAGATCCTGGACCGGCTCTACGAGCAGCTGCGCGACCGGCAGCTGCGGATGGGCGTCGCCGTGATGCACGCCAACCCGGACCGCATCGCGAAGAACATCGCCGAGCACGGGGAGATCCTCCAGGCCCTGCGCGCCGGGGACGCCGCCGCGGCCGTGGACGCCGTGCACCGGCACGTCAGCTGGGTGCGGAACCTGGCACAGGGAGATGTCCGATGAGCGGCGGAACGACGGCCGGGTCCCGTGGCGCCCTGCTGCCCGGCGACCCGCCCGGCGGCCGCAAGGCCATGGCGGTCTGGGGCATCGGCGTCGCCGTCTACTTCGTGGCGATCACCTACCGTACGAGCCTCGGCGTGGCCGGACTGGACGCGGCGGAACGTTTCCACATCAACGCCTCCGCGCTGTCCACCTTCTCCATCCTCCAACTGCTCGTCTACGCGGGCATGCAGATACCCGTCGGCCTGCTGGTCGACCGGCTCGGCACCAAGAAGGTGCTGATCCTGGGCGTGGTGCTGTACACCGCCGGCCAGTTCGGCTTCGCGCTGTCGCAGTCGTACGCCATGGCGCTGGGCTCGCGGGCGCTGCTCGGCTGCGGCGACGCGATGACGTTCATCAGCGTGCTGCGGCTGGGCGCACGCTGGTTCCCCGCCCGGCGCGGCCCCCTGATAGCCCAGATCGCCGCCCTCATCGGGATGGCGGGCAACCTCATCTCCACCCTCGTCCTCGCCCGGCTGCTGCACACCTTCGGCTGGACCCCGACCTTCGCCGCCAGCGCGCTCGGCGGCATCGTCGTCCTCGTCCTGGTACTGGCCTTCCTCAAGGACCACCCCCAGGGTTACGAGCCCGCCCCGGCGCCCGCCACACACACCGGAGCCGCCTTCGTCCGCCGCCAGATAGCCGACGCCTGGCGCGAGCCGGGCACCCGGCTGGGCATGTGGGTGCACTTCACCACCCAGTTCCCGGCGATGGTCTTCCTGCTGCTGTGGGGCCTGCCGTTCCTCGTGGAAGCCCAGGGCCTGACGCGCGGTGAGGCAGGCGAACTGCTCACCCTCGTCGTGCTGTCCAACATGGCCGTCGGCCTGGTCTACGGGCAGGTCATCGCCCGCCACCACGCCGCCCGTACGCCGCTGGCGCTCGGCACCGTCGCCGTCACCGCGCTGCTGTGGGCGGCCACGCTGGCCTGGCCGGCCGACCACGCCCCCGTATGGCTGCTGATCGTGCTGTGCACGGTGCTCGGCTCCTGCGGCCCCGCCTCGATGATCGGCTTCGACTTCGCCCGCCCGGCCAACCCGCCGGAGCGCCAGGGCACCGCCTCCGGCATCGTCAACATGGGTGGCTTCACCGCGTCGATGACGACGCTGCTGGCGATCGGCATCCTGCTGGACGCCACCGGCGACAACTACCGCGTCGCGTTCGTCTCGGTCTTCGTCCTCCAGGCGCTCGGCGTCACGCAGATCCTGCGGCTGCGCGGCCAGGCGCACCGGCGCGAGCGGGAGCGGCTGGTGACGAGCCGGGTGGAGGCGGTGCACGTACCGGTGTGAGGGGCGCGGGGGCACCGGCCGGCGCGCACTGCCGTACGCGCGGCGGCGACCGGCTACGGAGCGCCCGTCCTCACGGCGTGATCGCGAAGTGCTCCAGAATCGCCTCCGCCAGCGCCCGTTCGCCGTCGATCTTGACCTGGTCGGCGACGGCGGCGGGCCGCACCCGCCCGCAGGCCAGCCGGAGGAAGATCTCCCAGTCCATGGAGAGCGTCACGGCCGGGCCGAGCGAGACACTCTCGTCGATCGTGCCGTTGCCCTGCGCGTCGATCCGGACCGTCCGCATGAACTCCAGCGCGCCGCTCACATCGAACACGACGGCCGAACCGGCGGGCGCGCCCGCCTTCTTGGCGACCACCATCGGCAGCGCGAGCAGCAGCAGGTCGCGGGTGAGCTGGCCACCGGGGGAGTCGAGGTTGCCGGGCAGGTGCAGCGCGTGGCGCAGGTCCTGTTCGTGGACCCATACGTCGAACGCCCGCTGCCGCAGGGCGTACGCCAGCGTGCGCTCCTCGCCGAGCGGGGTGCGCAGCACCGTCTCGGGGTCGCGGGTCTCGTTGCGCAGCGACCGCGCCCGACGGATGATCATGTACTCCAGCTCGGCGGTCATCTCCGGACCGGTGTGGTGCCGCCGCACGTCCACCTGGAGCTCCATCCGGCGGGCGAAATCCGTGCGTACGTGATAGAGGTCGCGCGGCAGAGAATGGATGGGCCGGGGGTCCCCCAGCATCTCGCTCTCCAGGCCGATGATGTGCGAGACGACGTCGCGCACGGACCACCCCGGAAGGTCCGTCGCCCGGTTCCACTCGCCTTCGACCAGTGGCTTGACCAGCTCGGATATCGCTTCGATGGAGTGCGTCCAGGCGTCGATGGAGGGCTGCAGGCTGGGATGGACGGTCACGGAACCCCTCGGACGGTCGTACGCGGGCTGCTGTCTGTGCAGTTAAGTTACGCTGCGCACGGGCACCCCGGCAGTGCTTTCGGGTGACCATCGTAGGTCGATTTTTGACGGCGAACCGGCTCGAATGCTTAGGCGGTGGTACTGTGCGCGCTTCACTGATCCAGCTTCATGTGGATACGGCGGAACCGGTCAACGCACGGCGGGAGCGGACCGGTTCACTGGTCCGCGAGCGCGCGACCAGCGATCTCGTCGTCCTCCCCGAGCTGTGGCCGGTCGGCGCCTTCGCGTTCGAGACGTTCGCCGACCAGGCGGAACCGTTCGAAGGGCCCACATATCAGGCGATGTCGGAAGCCGCCCGGGACGCCGGAGTCTGGCTGCACGCCGGCTCCTTCGTGGAGCGGGCCGCCGACGGCACCCTCTACAACACCTCCCTCGTCTTCTCCCCGGACGGCGGGCTCGCCGCCTCCTACCGGAAGATCCACCGCTTCGGCTTCGACAAGGGCGAGGCGGTCCTGATGGGCGCCGGTGACAAGCCCGTCACCGTTCCCCTCCCCGACACCACCCTCGGCCTGGCCACCTGCTACGACCTGCGCTTCCCCGAACTCTTCCGCCAGTTGGTGGACGCGGGCGCGCAGACCCTCGTCATCCCCGCCGGCTGGCCCGCCCGCCGCCGCGCGCACTGGTCGCTGCTGGCCCGCGCCCGCGCGGTGGAGAACCAGAGTTACGTACTGGCCTGCGGCACCGCGGGCACGAACGGCGGCGTCGAGCAGGCCGGCCACAGCGTCGTCGTCGACCCGTGGGGCGAGGTGCTGGCGGAGGCCGGCCCGTACGAGGAAGTGCTGACCGTGGAGCTGGATCCGGCCAAGGTGAGCAAGACCCGATCCGACTTCCCGGCGCTGCGCGACCGGGTGCTGGGTCTGGAGACCCCGTAACCGTGGGTGAGGCCGTAACCGGGGACCCCGGGCCTCAATCCTCCCCCCGCTCCCTCTCCGCCAGCCGGATGACACACACCGCGACGGCGATCAGCAGCGACGGATCGGCGTCCTCCCGCACCACCTGCACCGCGTAGGTGTCCCGTACGGACAGCCAGCGGCGCGAGATGTCCGCCAGCAGTTCGCCGTCGTACTCGACGGCGAACTCGCGGTCCAGGATCTTGCCGCTGACGTCCAGCTCGGTACCGTCCACCAGCTCCACGCGGTAGTGGTTGCGCAGCAGCGACAGCCGCTTGCGCCGGATGGTGGCCAGCGGGCGGTCGTCCCGCTCGATGGTCATGGTGTCGCGCAGGGCGAGCCACTTCTTGCGGATGGTCACCAGGACGCGGCGCTGGGGGTCCTTCAGCTCGAAGGTCTCACGCAGCCGCAGCGCCTTTCCGTCAACGAGATAGGCGTGCCGCCCATGCTCGTCATCGATCCAGTAATCGTCACCGATGCCGAAAATCCGGTCGTGCACGAGAAACCTCATGCCGGACATGTTCCCGGCCCCCACCCGGCAACGCCCCGCACCCCGCCCCGACACGCCGCCGCCCGGCCCGTACAGGCAGGTGGCCTTGCCCGCCCTCTGCGCGGGTCCTTCGCCGCCTTGAGGCACCGCGCACGGACCATGGCTTCATGGCAGACGCGGCGACCGAACGACGCTTCACCCCGGAAGCCGGCTGCGCCCGGTGCACTCAGCTGGACCGGGCCCGCCGCCGGGCAGCAGCCGCCTACGACCACAGCGCCGAGACGGACGCCCGGGTGCTGATCAGGCACCACATGCGCGCGGAACACGGAAGGGAGCTGGAGGTGGGGTGGATGTAGGGGCGGCCACGGGCTGTGGCCGTGAGGGCGGCCCGGGGCCGTGGACGTAAGAGCCTCCCGGAGCCGCGTGTCGTACACCCGTGACCGCGTGTTCATGCCCAGGTGGCACCCTTGAACCATGAACGACGCCGCCCCCGCCCCGCACACCCCGCGCCGCGCCCGTGTCCGCGCCCCCGAGCTGATCGGCAAGGGCGGCTGGCTGAACACCGGCGGCAAGGACTACACCCTTGCCGACCTGCGAGGACGCATCGTGATCCTCGATTTTTGGACCTTTTGCTGCGTGAACTGCCTGCACGTCCTCGACGAGCTGCGGAAGCTGGAGGAGCGGCACCGGGACACCGTCGTGATCATCGGGGTGCACTCGCCGAAGTTCGTGCACGAGGCCGAGCACCAGGCCGTGGTGGACGCCGTGGAGCGGTACGAGGTCGAGCACCCGGTGCTGGACGACCCCGAGCTGGCCACCTGGAAGCAGTACGCGGTACGGGCCTGGCCGACCCTCGTCGTCATCGACCCCGAAGGGTACGTCGTCGCCCAGCACGCCGGTGAGGGGCATGCGCACGCCATCGAGACGCTGGTGGCCGAGCTGGAGGCGGAGCACGAGGCGAAGGGGACGCTGCGGCGCGGGGACGGGCCGTACGTACCGCCGGAGCCGGTCGCCACCGACCTGCGCTTCCCCGGCAAGGCCCTGCGCCTGCCCGGCGGCACCTTCCTCGTCTCGGACACCACCCGGCACCAGCTCGTCGAGCTGGCCGCGGACGGCGAGACCGTACTGCGCCGGGTCGGCAGCGGTGAGCGCGGCTTCGGCGCGGACGCCTTCAGTGAGCCGCAGGGCCTGGCGCTGCTGCCGGACGGCAAGGTCGCGGTCGCCGACACGGTCAACCACGCCATCCGTACGTTCGACCCGGAGACCGGCGAGATCGCGACCGTGGCCGGGACCGGCAAGCAGTGGTGGCAGGGATCGGCGACCTCCGGCCCCGCCCTTGACGTCGATCTGTCCTCGCCCTGGGACGTGGCCTGGTGGCAGGACCGGCTGTGGATCGCGATGGCGGGCGTACACCAGCTGTGGACGTACGACCCGGCGACCGGGACCGTCGAGGCGGCCGCCGGTACGACCAACGAGGGCCTGGTGGACGGGCCGGCCGCGGAGGCGTGGTTCGCGCAGCCGTCCGGTCTCGCCGCGGCCGGTGACCGGCTGTGGATCGCGGACTCCGAGACCAGCGCGGTGCGCTGGCTGGACACGGACCTCGTCGTGCACACCGCGGTAGGCACCGGCCTGTTCGACTTCGGCCACCGCGATGGCGCGGCATCCCAGGCCCTCCTCCAGCACCCGCTGGGCGTCACCGCGCTCCCTGACGGCTCGGTCGCCGTCTCCGACACGTACAACCACGCGCTGCGCCGCTACGACCCGGCGACCGGCGAGGTCAGCACGCTCGCGACCGACCTGCGCGAGCCGTCCGACGCGGTGCTGGTGGGCGGCGAGGGCTCCGGCGACCCGGAGATCGTCGTGGTCGAGTCGGCCCGGCACCGGCTGACCCGGCTGCGGCTGCCCGAGGAGGCCGTACGGGTCGAGTCGGTCGCCCACCGCACCCAGCGCGCGGCGACCGAGGTGGGCCCCGGCAAGCTCCGCCTCGACGTCATCTTCCAGGCCCCCGCGGGCCAGAAGCTGGACCTCCGGTACGGCCCGTCCACCCGCCTGCTGGTCAGCTCCACCCCGCCCGAACTGCTGGCGTCCGGCGACGGCGCGGACACCGACCTCAGCCGCGATCTGGTGCTGGCGGACGGCGTGACGGAGGGCGTGCTGCACGTCTCCGCGATGGCGGCGTCCTGCGACGACGACCCGGCGATCGAGTACCCGGCCTGCCATGTGCACCAGCAGGACTGGGGCGTTCCGGTGCGGGTTGTCGAGGGCGGGACGGAGCGGCTGGCGCTGGTGCTGGCGGGGATGGACGAGGCGGCCGCCGAGTGACGACGGGCCGGCCCGGCATCCCCGGGCCGGCCCGCCCGCCCCCCTACCCCTTCGGCTTCGTGTAGCTCTCCGCCCGGTTCAGCGTGCTCTGCCAGTACGTGACCTGGGAGGCGCCGACCGCCACCGGCGCGTTACGGAAGTCGACGCGCTGCGGCGGCCCCTTCGGGGAGCCGTTCAGGTCACTGCCGCTGAATTCGATCGTCGCGTAGGTCTTCTTGCCGCTGCCCTTCTGGGCGGCGGTGGCGGTCGGAATGCTTGCCCAGACCGTCCCCTTGGGCCGTACGGTCTCCACGTCGCCACCCATCACATTGCTGTCCTTGAGCAGCGGCAACGGGTCCTTGGCGCCGTTGAAGCGGATCAGCGGGTGGTTGTAGACCAGGCAGGAGCGGGTGCTGCTGGTGTTCACGGCCTTGATCACGACATGATCGTTGGGCGCGTGCGAATAAATCTCGAACCGGAACATCCCGGGCCCGCACGCCCGCGCACCACGCGACCCGGCCGCCGCACCGGCGCCCGCCCCGGCTGCCGCGCCACCACCGATGATCTTTTTCTTCTTGCTCTTGGACGAGGACTTCGACGACGACTTCTTCGAGGTTTTGCTGCTCTTCGAATTCCCGGAACAGCCGGTCAGAGCGACCGACCCGGCCATCGCGACGGCGAGTGCCGCGTACGCGGCGGGGCGGCGGGAGCGGCGTGCGGTCATGGGGTCCCCCAGTGGTGTCACTGCGTTCGGTGGTGCGGGTTGGGCGGGGCGTGTGTGGGTGGCATGGCAACGACACCATAGCGAGTGGGGCGCGGGGCGCCAGCGGCGTCATGTAGCGCCCGTATGAGCCTTAATGGGTATTTCTGGGCAGGCGGACGGGGCGCACGTGGTAACAGGTAGGCCCGGTCCTTGTTCACTCGCTGTCGAACGCGGTCGATGACCAGGACATGGCCGTGTGGCTCGCCCAGGGCACTCTCGCCTTACAGGTCGCCCATCCCTATCGAGTGCCGACTACGTCGGTCTTTATGCCGATGAGTAGGCCTCGGAACGCGCTGGGGCCGGTCATGATGGTGCGGGTGCTGTCTTCGCTTTCGCGGAGCGCTATGTGGCTGTTGGTCGAGGCGATTTCGACGCAGTTATTACCGGATGCCTCGGAGAACGAGGATTTGAGCCACTGCGGTTCGTGCACGGTCGCTCCTCCTAAAGGGTAGCGGCGATGGAGAGGATGAGATCCCTCGACTTCTTCGGATTCAACGCCACTCCTTCGACACAGTCCATACGTCGACGGAAGTTGGCCAGGTGAGTCGGTGAATCGAAGAAGATGGCGCCGACGGGCGAGTCCACTTCCACGGTGTCCAGGTGAGGGTTCGCAGCCGAGGCGTAGATCAGGGAGCCCTCGGCCATGGGGAAGCCGCCGGCGTCGAAGGGAATCACCAGCATCCGGACGTTGGGGCGTTCGCTCTCCTGCAGGAGATGCCTGAGCTGTTCCTTGGCGGTCTTCCGCCCTCCGATCTGCATACGCAGGGCTGTCTCGTGGATCGTTGCCACGTAAGGAATGCCCGGCTCCCGCGCCACCACACCGTGCCGTGCCAGGCGGTGGGCCACCCGCAATTCGATCTCCAACCGGGGCAGCGCGGGGATGTAGAGGTCGAACAGCGCCCGCGCGTGATCCTCGGTCTGGAACAGGCCGGGAATGTGCACCGTCTGCAGCGTCCGCAAGCTCGTCGCGTGGTGTTCCAGTTCCGCGACGTCCAGGAAGTCCGGCGGGATCTTGCCCCGGTACTCGTCCCACCAGCCCTTCGACCGGCCGCCGGTCATCGCGGCCAGGGCGTCGACCAGTTCGGGATCGTCGCATTCGTAGATGCTGGCCAGGCGGCGCAGACGCTCTTCGCTGATGCCGAACCGGCCCGCCTCGATGTTGGAGATCATCGTGCGGTCCGCGCCCAGCCGTTCGCCGGCCACCGGGGCGGTCATGCCGACGGCCTCGCGCAGGCGCCGTAGTTCGGTGCCGAATCGGCGTTGGCGGACGGTGGGGACTTGGCGTGGGGCCATGGGGCAACTCCTTGCTCGGGTGCCACAGCGTCTCGGCAGCCGATGCAGGGTTTCCATCGAATTCGATGGAAACACTCGTTGGAGTGACAGTGGTAGCACTCGTTAAGAAGCCGCCACTACGGTGTGTCCTACGTCACCAGATCGCCCGGTGCCGGCTCCACGGAAGTGCACCGCGCCCACAGACGCGGCAATGCCACCGCCCGCCCCCGAGCGTCACGACCCGTACGGAACGTATGTCCCGTACTCCTTCGCGCCCCGCATGGAGGTGCCCCGTGAACGTCGAACCGTGGCCCCCGAACCCCGAACCCCTCGCTTTCACCGATCCGTGGGAGTACGAACTCGCCTTCCCCGGCGACCCGCGCGGCCCAGGCATCGCCCGTATGACCCTGCGCGCGGTGCTGGCCGCCCACGGAGTGCCGGAACTCATCGAACGTGCCGAGCTGTTGACCTCGGAGCTGGCTACCAACTCCGTACGGCATGCCAAGGGCGCCGCAAGTGTCCGTCTCTGCTGGACGCATCCCGTCCTGCGGGTCAGCGTCTCGGACACGGCTCCATTCCTGCCCGCCGCGCTGCGGCCGCCCTCGCTGGAGGCAGGCAGTGGACGCGGCCTGTTCATCCTCGACCGCGTGGCGGATCGGTGGGGCGGTTGCGCGCTTGGGGACACGTTGCTCGGGCCGGGCGGCAAGAGCGTGTGGTTCGAATTGGCGGTACGTACCGGACCACCGCCCCCCGAAACGTCGCCCGCGCTGGCGGTCTGACCCGTAGCGAAAGGGCCGTGAGCCGTGAACACAACTCAGGGCGACATGAGCCGCCCGCCCGTACCCGTACCAGGCTGTGAGACGTGCGCCGCCCTCGCCGCGCAGCGCGCCGAGGCCCGGTCACGATTCGACGGCAGCGCACAGACCGACGCCAACGTTCTCATGCGTCAGCATCAGCGACGGGAACACCGCCGATGACCCGGCGGACCTTCCGATACGTGCCCTTCACCATCGTCCAAGACCGAACGGCAGAGCCGGAGTACGAGGACCGTTGCGTGTCCGGAGACGAAATGGAGTGCGGTGCGGACAACGCACCGAGGCCGGTCGAGTAGTGGCAGCGGGAGCATGCGCAGGAGTCGGGTCACCGGCTATACCGCCGTAACTTCGGCAATTCCTCGGTATACGGCCTCCGCCCGGCTTTGCCGGACTCGTGCTGTCGGCCGACGTGGGCGCTCGTAAGGGCGAGCGGACTGACATGGCTCACCTTAGGTGATCGGCACACCGCTGGGTGCATACCGTCCCGCAGGTGATTCGGCGCTGTGTTTCCCAGGTGGGAGAGTGCGGTGAGAAACTCCTGCTACAGGATGTTCATTAGGGGGCGGGTTTCGCGTGGGTGTTGTGCTGCCGGGGTGGGCAGATGAGCTGCTGGACCTGATCGGTGTGTCGTGGCCGAACGTGGACGAGGACGACTATCGCGAGATGGCCACCGCCATGCGCGAGTTCGCCGGCGACATCGACGAGGGAGCCAACGAGGCGCATGACGCGATTCAGGGACTGGTGGGGTCAGCTGGCGGATCCCTGGCCGTCGAGGCCCTGAACGCGCATTGGGGAAAGGTCAACGGCAGTCACCTCAAGGGGCTCGCCGACTGCGGCCGACTCGCGGCGACGGCAATGGACGGTGTGGCCGTCCTCATCGAGGGCGCGAAGATCGGTGCGCTCGTCCAGTTGGGCATCTTGGCGGCCGAGGTGATCGCAGCGCAGGCCGCGGCTCCGTTTACCTTCGGGCTGTCGGAGCTGGGAGCTCTTGGGGCGACGCAAGCGACCCGGTTGATTTTGAAACGCCTGTTCAAAGAGGTCTGCCAGCAGGTCGCCGAACAGGTGGTCAGCATAGCCCTCACACCGGTTGAGGAAGCACTCGGTGCGATGGTCGGAGACCTGGTGGTTCAGCTGGGGGCCAATGCCCTGGGTGTCCAGGACGGTGTCGATCTCGGCCGAACGGCCAAGGCAGGAAAAGAAGGCTTCGGCCAAGGCGTACAGGACGCCAAGGATGCTGCCAAGTCAGCTGCCGACAACCCGATGTCTCTGCTCAGCGCGGGTGGCGGCACCGGCAGCGGGGGTGGTAGCGCCGGCAGCGGTGGCTTCACTTTCGACAAGGATGAGCACGACCGGGTCGTCACGAGTTTGCAGAGTGCGGGCGGTACGTTCCGTAACAAAGCCGGCGGGAAGATCGGTAAGGCCAGAGGGCACCACGGTCGGACGCGGGGCAAGGACGCCATAGCGGACGCGGCCAACGTGATGCTGGACAAAGTCATCGAGGGCATCGAGGACGGCGTAAAGAAGGCAGCCAAGCACCTCGACGACAACATGACCCGCGGCATCAAGCAGATGGCCAAGAATCATCACGAGAACGACCGGAAGCTTTCCGACCACTTCCACGGCCTCCGCAAAGGAAGCAGCGACACCACTAAAGGCCCGGGCGGAGGCGGCGAACTCAGGAAAGCTGTCCGCGGCAAGGGGCCTGGCCGGGGTAATTCGCAAGCGCGCCCTGCCTCGCTGCGCAAGGGCGCAGGTGAGCCGCGCGAACATGCCACCCCGACCCGCGGTCGTTGCCTCAACGGCGACCCGATTGACATGGTCACCGGTGAGATGGTGATGAGCCAGACCGATGTGACCCTTCTCGGTCGGATGCCCCTGCTTCTGCGCCGCACGCACCTTTCTTCCTACCGCTCGGGGCACTGGTTCGGTCGTTCCTGGGCCTCGACTCTCGACGAGCGCCTGGAGATTGACGCGGAGGGTGCAGTATTCGCCTCCGAGGACGGGATGCTGCTGGTATATCCGGTGCCGCAGCCCGGTGGGGAAGTATTCCCTGTAGAGGGGCCGCGCTGGCCCCTTGAATGGGACATCGTCCGCAGGGATCGTTTTACGATCACCGATCCGGTGACCGGAATCTCCCGCCTCTTCTCGGCTCCTGAACAAGGCTGGCCCGCTACCGGACCGGCCTATCAGCTGCCCTTGCGATCGTTGGAAGATTGCAACGGTCAGCGTATCGATCTGATACGGAGCGAGAACGGTGATCTGTGCGAGATCAGCCACAGTGGCGGCTACCGCATCAAGGTGAGCGTCCAGCAGAGCCGGATCACGGCATTCCACCTGCTGGAAGCTGATCCGTCTGGGCCCGGCACGCTGCTGCTCAACTTCGCATACGATGCGGCCGGAAACCTCACGGAGGTCTACAACTCCGCTGAGCAGCCTTTTCGCTTTACCTATGATGACGACGGAAGAGTCACCTCGTGGACCGACCGGAACGACTCCGGATATCAATTCTTCTATGACTCGCAAGGGCGCGTCAGTCGCGGACTCGGGCCCGATGGTTTCCTGTCTGCCACCCTCACGTACCACGATGCGCAGCGCACAACGATCTACACTGACTCTCTCGGGCATAAAACGACGTACGAGTACAACGAATTCGGCCAGGTAGTCCGGGAGACCGACCCGCTCGGAAACTCCGTCGTATCCGAGTGGGACCGGTACGACCGCCTGCTGAGTCGCACCGATCCGCTGGGGCGCACCACCCGCTACGAGCACGACATCGATGGCAACGTCGCAGCGGTCACGCGCGCAGACGGCACGCGGACGTCCGCGACGTTCAACGACTTCCGAAAGGTACTTACCGCCGTCGCACCCGATGGCGCCACCTGGAGGTACGCGTACGACTCCCGCGGCAACCGCACAGCAATCACTGATCCAGTCGGCGCGGAGACCACGTATTCCTACGATCAATACGGTCACATCAAGGACCGAATCGACGCTCTTGGCAATACGACGTCGGTCACCACCAATTCGGCCGGCCTCATCCTCACCCGCACCGACCCTCTCGGCAACACCACCCGGTGTGCCCGTGACTCTTTCGGCCGTGTGACCACCGTTGCCGACCCACTCGGCAACAGCACCCACACGCAATGGAGCATCGAAGGAAAACCCATCTCACGCACCGCCCCCGACGGCACGAGCGAATCCTGGGACTGGGATGCTGAGGGAAACCTCCTCACGCACGTGAACGCGTCGGGTGGCGTCACGCACCTCGAATACACCCATTTCGGCCTCATTGCGGCCCGCACCGGGCCGGACGGGGTCCGTTACGAGTTCACCTATGACTCCGAGCTACGGCTCATCCAGGTGGCCACGTCGCACGGGGGTACGTGGAGTTACGAATACGATCCGGCCGGCCGCCTTGTCGCCGAAACCGACTTCAACGGACGGGTTCTCGGTTACCGGCACGATGCAGCCGGACAACTGGTGTCGCGTGTCAATGGGGCCGGCCAGTCCATTTTTTACCATCGCGATGCGCTCGGCCGTGTGTGCGAGCGACGCCTTGAGTCCGGGGAGCGCACCACTTTCTCCTACGACGCGGCGGGCCGGCTCGTCCAGGCAGAGAACCCAGAGGCTCGGATTGGCTTCAAGCGGGACGCGCTCGGCCGGACCCTCGCAGGTACCTCCAACGGGCGCACCATTACCTACGCGTACGACCTCCTCGGCCACCGCACTGCGCGCCGTACACCCAGCGGCGTGCTCTCGGAGTGGACCTGTGACGCCGGTGCCCGTACCGCCACGCTCACCTCGGCAGCGGGCAGCATGTCCTTCGCCTACGACGCAGCCGGGCGTGAGACCAAGCGCATCCTCGGACCAGGCCTTCAGCTGACTCACAGCTGGGATGCCGTGAGTCACCTGCGCACCCAGGAACTCACCACCCCCGATGGCGAAGACCTCCTGCACCGAGCCTACGAGCGCCGCGCAGACGGCCACATCACATCGATCAACGACAGCGGCGGGCGGCGCGCCTACGAACTTGACGCCATCGGCCGCATCACCGGTGTGCATGCCGACCAGTGGAGCGAGAGCTATGCCTATGACGCCGCGGGAAACCTCATCCACGCGACCACCCCTGTCGGTGGCGAAGCGAATGGAGACCGCCTACACGCCGGAACCCTGGTGCTGCGGGCCGGCCGCGACTCCTATGAGCACGATGCGCAGGGGCGCGTCGTCAAGCGCACACGGCGAATGCTCAACGGGCAGACTCATATATGGACGTACACATGGAACGCTGACGACCGGCTTACCGACCTGACCACCCCGGACGGCGGTCGCTGGCACTACCAGTACGACCCCTTGGGCCGCCGCACGGCTAAACAGCGGCTCGCGCCCGACGGTGTGACCGTACTCGATCAGACCGAATTCACCTGGGACGGCACCACCCTGGTGGAGCAGGCCGAGGCAACAGGCCAGGTGACGACCTGGGACTACCTGCCCCGTACCAGGAAGCCGATCGCCCAGACCGAGACCCGGGCAGGGGACGGCACATCCTTTTACGCGATCATCTCCGACCTCGTTGGTACGCCCGGCGAACTGGTCACCCGCGAAGGCCGCATCGTCTGGCGGCAACGCACGACCGTATGGGGGGCTCCGCTCCCCCCGGCGGGTCATGAGGCGGTATGCCCACTGGGATTCCCGGGCCAGTACCATGATGACGAGTCCGGGCTGAGGTACAACTACTTCCGGTATTACTCGCCCGAAACCGCTTCATATCTGAGCCCGGACCCGCTCGGCCTGGCACCCGCCCCGAACCACCATGCATACGTACTCAATCCGCTGTCGTGGACCGATCCACTGGGTCTGGAGTGCCCGGACGCGGACCGCCACTACGACGAGGCGCGGCGCCAGGCATTTCGCGACGCCGGCATCCCTGAGGGTGCGGAGTGCTACGACTCGTGGATGGACCCGTACACGACTCCGGAATACGCGGGAAGCAAGCAGATCCTCGATGAGAATTATAACCCCATCTATTTTCCCGCGGAATTGCACCTGACCGAGTCTGGTGATGAAGTAATCTTCCAGGATCACTACACGGGGCACCGCAATCCGGGTGAAGAGGGGTACCAGCCCCCGCACCTTCACATCAGGCCGGCAAGTGACCCTCGAAACGGCGTGTACGAAGGATGCGAGGAGCACTATCCGTATGATCCAAAACTGGGCAGACCTCATTCACAATGGGGATAAACTCGGCGAGTTCTTCACGTCGATCCCGCCTCTGGAGCAAGTGCTGTTGCGGTCGGTTCACTTCAGCCGGTTTGGGCCCACGGTGATCCTTCGCCTGGACCTGCCGCGATTTCCCGACCGCCCGCTCCCCGAATGGGTGGAGCGCGGGTGTGACCGCCTCCAGTGTCACGTGCGGTTTCTGGCCGTGGACAACGTGTCGATGCGCCGATGGGAGCCGCCAGTGGTGGCTGACGTGCAACTGACGCCACTGGAACGGCGCCGCATCAAGGTGCGAGTCGCAAGTGACCAAACCAGCCTCGAATTCACGAGCAGCGATTCCTTGACCGTAGGGAGGGTGAGCGCATTTCGGTCACCCGGCTGCGGGCCGGATCGGGTGCGGCACTACTACGCGGGAAAAATGGACAGCCGGAAATACGAATGTGTTCCCAACGCGGAAGCGGCTACATACTATGAACAGTTCTGAAGCGGGCTGGATCGATCTTTTGGAGGATGAAGACGAGGCCAACAGGTTCTTCGACTCCGCGCCGGACCTGGGGCAGTGCGATCTTTTCTCCGTGCAGATCGACGAGCGAGACAAGGAACTCGCTATCGGCCTCGACCTCACGCGGCTCCCGGACAAGCCGTTGCCGGAGTGGGTCGAAAAAAACCTGAACGCTTTCAAGTTCTATCTGGCCTTCGGTCAACTGGAAGAACTTGCCATAGATGGCTGGCTGCACACCCCTAAAGATAGTGTTGCCATCAACGCGGCCGGGGGAGGGAGAGTGCAGGTGGAGATCCGTGGAGACGGTGAATGCATAAGGTTCACCTCCGGCTCCATCAAGATGTTCGGCAGCAGGGCCTATCGAGCGTCGTCGGTCCCTTGATGCGGGCGGACGGATGCCCGCCGGTCGACCGAATGCGGCTGCACGTCGGGCCCGGCGGGCAGCGCCTCACCTGGTGGTGGTGACGGACCGGTACGGGCTGGTGCCCGTTCCCTGGCAGTTTTCGTAATGCATCGGATCAGTCCTCGTAATGCATCCGATGCGTCTCCTCCACCACCGGTGCCGCCGGGCTCGGGGGCTGCATGCGGCGGCGTTTGAAGATGCTGACGTAGGCCGCGATGCCGATGATGCCTACGGCCATCAGGATCAGGCCGACGAGGTGGATGTTGACTCCGGCCATGTGCCAGTCCACCGCGAAGGTCAGGATGCCCCCCAGCGCGAGTAGACCGATGCACCATCCGATGCCCATGGTTTCCGCCTCCGTACGCAATTGGATGTTCCGGGCCGGTCGTTGACCGGGTACCCGGCGGCCGGGGTGCCAATCGCGTGGTGTGGGGAGGCGGTTGTCAGGGGCGGGCGGCGGTGTTCAGGGCGCGCTGCCAGGGGGTGACGCGCGCGTCGTCGGTCATGTGGGCGCCCTTCGGGAGCCGGATGCGGGTCTGGAGGCCGGGCAGGGCGCGGCCGTCGCGGTCGGTGAAGCCGAGCGAGAGGGTGCGGACCTCGCGGCCGGTGGCGGACGGCGTGATGGTGGCGTAGGCGCTGCTGCCGGGGGCGAGGGTGAGGGTGAGCGGGGTGCGGAGGGTTCGCTTGCCGCGTGGGGTGGGGGCGGAGTCCGGGCCGTCGGCCCGCAGGCGGGGGGCACCGTGCAGGTAACAGGTGTTACGGGAGGTGTTGGTGACCTGGAGGAGGACGCGGCCGGGCGGCTCCGGGAGCGGCTTGGCGGCCAGCGTCACCTTCGCCGGGTCGCAGGACGCGTGGGCCCCGGTGACGGCCTGGTCGGTGTGGGAGCCGGTCATCTCCGGGCCCAGCGGTTCGTCCGCACCGCCGGAGTCCTTGCCGAAGGGGTGGAACGGTTTGCCGTCGCTCGTCCTGAGCGCCTCCTGACCGCCGCACGCGGTGAGCAGCCCGAGGGCGGTCACCGCCAGCAGCCCGGCGGCAGCGGCCCGCAGGGTACGACGGGTGCGGGAGCGGGTGCGGGTGCGGGTGCGGGTACGGGCACGCCCGCCACCGCTGCGGCTGCGGTCGCGGCGTGCGGTGGCTGCCTCCGTAACGGTGTGGCGCGGCATGGGGTCTCCCGGGGTCGCTGCTCGTGCTGCATGCTGCGATGCCACCTTGACCTGCCGTGCTGCCGCTTGGCTAACGCTTCCCTAACGGAAGTGGCACGGAGTGGCCGCTGTGGCTGCGACGGGGACGGTACGAGACGCCGGTGGCGGTGCGTACCGGTTGGGAAGGTAGGTTTCGCGCCGAAATGCGGCCTGTCGCGTACTACCGGAAGGGTTCACCCGGCTTTCATCCTGCGGTGGGGTGCCCCGTGCGTCGACCCGTTGCACGCTCTTCCCGGGTCCGGCGGATCGGACCACGCGCCCCGGCATCGAATTCCCATCACCCATCACCCACCGCCCACCATCCACCTTCCGCCACCCACCACCCCGCACAGTCCGACACAAGGAGGACATATGCGTCGAAGAGGTGTTACGAGGACAGTTGTCAGCTTCGCCGCCGTCGCCGGCATCGCCGCCGGTGGCCTGGCGGGCGCCACATCCGTGGCCGCCCAGCCCGCCCAGCCCGCTCAGTACACCGCGCAGTACGGCATCGGGCACACCACCGGCCGCCTCGCACCGCTCGCCGTCAACAACCTCGGGCTGAACGCCAGCGAGGCCACGTGGGTCCAGTGCTTCATCAAGAGGTACTACGACTACAACGGCGCCCTGGACGGAAAGCTCGGCACCGACAGCTGGAAGGCCATGCAGCGCTTCCTCAAGCGGCACTGGGGCTACAACGACGACATCGACGGCATCGTCGGCAAGAACACCATCTCGGCACTTCAGCGCAACCTGAAGCAGTACCACGGCTACACGGGCAACATCGACGGCATCGCCGGAGCGAAGACCAAGGCCGCCTTCAAGGACTTCGCGGCCGACTCACGGCAGCACTGCTGAGGGACCGAGCGTCCGTACCCACCGGCCGAGCGGCGCCCCGAGCACATACGTACCCGAGGTGCCGTTCGGCCCGGCATCGGCCGGCCGGCGGAGATCAGGCTTTCAGTACCTCCCCCCGTCCCCCGCTCCCTCGTCCCGCGCGAACAACTGCGTCAGCGTGCTGATCGTGTAGACGTCGGTGGACTCCTCGTCCACCAGGTGCATTTCGGTGAGGCGGTCCAGGCCGTCCTGGATGTCCTCCGGGTCGGAGCCGGCGAGGGACGCCACGACGGACGCGTTCAGGTGGCCGTCGGCGTTGGCGGCGAGGGCTCTGAGCAGCCGCGCGTCGTCCGCCGAAAGGCGCGCCACGGACATCCGCAGGGCCGCCGCCACGCCGGTGTCCTCGGCGGACAGCAGGGCCAGTCGCCGCCGTTCGTCGCGCAGCGCGGCGGCGAGGCGGGTCAGCCGCCAGCGCGGGCGGGCGGTCAGCTGTGCGGCTGCCGCGCGCAGGGCGAGCGGCAGCCCGTCGCACAGGGCGACCAGTTCCCGCGCGGCGTCCGGGTCGTCGGCGACCCGTTCCGCGCCGAGCATCGCGCCGAGCAGCGCCGTACCCTCCGCCGCGCCGAGGGCCTGGACGGGCACCGGGCGGGCGACGTCGGTGGCGACCAGGCCGTCCAGGCGGCTGCGGCTGGTCACGACCGTCACACAGTGCTCCCCGCCGGGCAGCAGCGGGCGTACCTGCGCGGAACTCTGCGCGTTGTCGAGGACGACCAGCAGCCGCCGTCCGGCCACCAGCGACCGGAAGAGCGCGGACGCGGACTGCGCGGAGGTCGGCACGCGGTCCGGCGGGGTGCCGAGCGCGAGCAGGAAGTCGCGCAGGATCTCCACCGGTTCGGCCGCCGCGCCTTCGTTGAAGCCGCGCAGGTCCGCGAAGAGCTGTCCGTCGGGGAAGGCCTCGGCGTACGCGTGGGACCACTGCACGGCGCACGCGGTCTTGCCCACGCCGGCCGGGCCGGTGACGACGGCGAGCGGGCTCTCGCCGGGTACGGCGGAGCGCACCACGGCGCTCAGCGCGGCGAGCTGCTGCTCCCGCCCGAGGAAGCGGGCGGGTGGACGGGGAAGCAGGCGCGGGGCGGAGGAGCGCCCCGAAGGGGTGTCCGCGGCGGCCGGGCCGCGTACCGCCTGGGCGGGTACGCGGGGGTCCACGGGGGTGGATACGCGGGGGTCCACAGGGGCGGCGGCGCCCCCGGCCGTACGGGTGGGAGTCCGCCCGCCCCCGGCGGCCCTTGTGGTGTCCTTGGCGTTGCCCCCGGCCCCCTCGGCCCGCAGTATCTCCTCGTACGCCCTCTTGAGCCGCGCCCCCGGCCCGACGCCCAGTTCCTCGTCGAGGAGCCGCCGCGTCCGGTGGAACCACTCCATCGCGTCGGACTGCCGCCCCGTACGGAACAGCGCCTGCATCAGTTCGGCGACCATCCCCTCCCGGAGCGGGTTGTTGACCGCCGCGGTGTAGAGCACCGCGGCGGCCTGTTCGTGCTCGCCCAGCGCGCTGTGGGCCCGCGCCAGGGCCTCGGTGGCGGTCAGCCGCTGTTCCTCCAGCGCGTGCGCGGCGGCGGCGAACGGCGGGCTGGTGACGGTGCCGGTGAGCGCCGGGCCGCGCCACAGGCCCAGCGCTTCGCGGAGCAGCGGCACCGCGTCGCCGGGGGCCCCCTCCGGGCGCGCGAGCGCGACCAGTTCGCCGAAGCGGTGGGCGTCGATCAGCTCCTCCGGCAGGCGCAGCAGGTACGCCGAGCCGTGGGTGGCCAGTTCGATGCCGTACGCCTCGGCGCCGCCCCCGGCCAGCGTCGCGCGCAGCCGCGAGACGTGGCCCTGCACGACCGTACGGGCGTGCTCGGGCGGTTCGTCCTCCCACAGGGAGTCGATCAACTGCTCCAGCGGGACGGTGGTGTTGGGCTGCAGAAGCAGCAGCGCCAGCACACTGCGCCGCTTGGCGGGCCCGAGCGCCAGCTCACCGGAGCCGGTGGTGACGGATATCGGGCCCAGCAGGGAGAAGTCCAACTCAGCCCTCCAGGAAGGCCGTCAGGGCGCCGGCGAGCAGGTGCGGGTCCTCGCTGCCGCACAGCTCGCGCGCCGAGTGCATCGACAGGATGGCAACACCGATGTCGACCGTGGCGATTCCGTGCCGCGCCGCGGTGATCGGGCCGATGGTGGTGCCGCAGGGCATGGCGTTGTTCGACACGAAGGACTGCCACGGCACGCCGGCCCGCTCGCAGGCGTCGGCGAAGACGGCGCGGCCGGTGCCGTCGGTGGCGTAGCGCTGGTTGACGTTGACCTTCAGGATGGGGCCGCCGTTGGGCAGCGGGTGGTGGCCCGGGTCGTGCCGCTCGGTGTAGTTCGGGTGCAGCGCGTGGCCGGTGTCGGAGGACAGGCAGACCGTACCGGCGAAGGCGCGGGCGCGGTCCTCGTAGGTGCCGCCGCGTGCGAAGACCGAACGTTCCAGCACCGTGCCGAGCAGCGGGCCGTCGGCGCCGGTGTCGGACTGGCTGCCGTTCTCCTCGTGGTCGAAGGCGGCGAGCACGGGGATGTACGGGGGCTCGTCGTCGGCGGTGGCGACCGTCGCCAGCGCGACCGTACCGGCGTGTACGGACAGCAGGTTGTCCATCCGGGGCCCGGCCACCAGCTCGCGGTCGCGGCCCAGGTAGGCGGGCGGTTCGATGCTGTGCAGCATCAGGTCCCAGCCGCGTATGTCCCCGGCGGCCGCGCCGATCTCCTCCTCGACGAAGGCGACCAGGTCGCCCTCGCGCACCTCGCCCAGGCCCCAGATCGGCGTCATGTGGCGCTGCTTGTCGAGCTTGAGGCCGTCGGCGTTGACCGAGCGGTCCAGGTGGACGGCGAGCTGGGGGACGCGCATCAGCGCGCGGTCCACGTTGACCAGCCGGGTGCTGCCGTCGCGCAGCGTGACCCGGCCACTGAGGCCGAGGTCGCGGTCGAGCCAGGTGTTGAGCAGGGTGCCGCCGTAGACCTCCACGGCGACCTGCCGCCAGCCGCGGTGGCCGGTGTCCGGGATCGGCTTGACGCGCAGGTTGGGGGAGTCGGTGTGGGCGCCGACGATGCGGTACGGGGTGGCGGCGGTGGCGCCCTCCGGGACGTACCAGGCGATGATCGCCCCGCCGCGCAGCACGAACTTGCCGCCGCTCTCCCCGTCCCAGGCGTCGGTCTCGGCGACCTGCCGGAAGCCCGCTTTCTCCAGCCGCTCGGCGGCGTTGGCCACCGCGTGGTACGGCGAGGGAGAGGCGGCGAGGAAGGACATCAGGTCGTCGGTGTGGCCGCGGTCGAAGCGGGGGGATTGGCTCATGGTTTCAGCATAAGGACTGCGCGGTGCCCTTCCCTGGTATACGAATCCGCATGCATCACGGTATGGGAACCTCATTGCCCTTTCGGGCAGCCCTGCGGCCGGGCGCCGAGCGGTTCCGGGCACCGGCCGGCCGGGCGTTCCGGCCCGCCGCCCAGAGGCACCCGGCCCTTCCCCCCGCACGACGATGCCCGCCTCCCCGGGGGATGGGAGGCGGGCAACGCCAGTCTTGCGCGGTTGTCTGAGAACGCTGTGAGAGCGCCCCGGTGACCGTTCGTTTCCGGACGGTGCTTAAGCGGTCGTTAGAACGCCCTCAGCACGTCCCACGTCCCTCGGGACACCTCAGAACGCGGCCTCGTCCAGCTCCATCAGCGACTGGTCGACGGTCTCGGCCAGCCCACGCTGCACGGAGACGCCCGGCAGCACGTTGTGGGCGAAGAACTTCGCCGCCGCGATCTTGCCCTCGTAGAACGGCTTGTCCTTGCTGGAGGCACCCGCCAGCTTCTCGCTCGCGACCGCGGCGCCCTTCAGGAGGAGGTAGCCGATGACGACGTCGCCGGAGGCCATCAGCAGGCGGGTGGTGTTCAGGCCCACCTTGTAGATGGACTTCACGTCCTTCTCGGTGGCCGCGAGGTCGGTCAGCATCGCGCCGACGATCGCCTCCAGGTCGGCGGCGGCCTTGGCCAGCTCGCCGCGGGCGGCCTCCAGCGCCTCGCCGCCGACGGCCTCCGCGAGGAACTTCTTGATCTCCTCGGAGAGCGCGGTCATCGCCTGGCCCTGGTCGCGGACGATCTTCCGGAAGAAGTAGTCCTGGCCCTGGATGGCGGTGGTGCCCTCGTAGAGGGTGTCGATCTTGGCGTCGCGGATGTACTGCTCGATCGGGTACTCCTGGAGGTACCCGGAGCCGCCGAAGGTCTGCAGCGACTGGGCCAGCTGCTCGTAGGACTTCTCCGAGCCGTAGCCCTTGACGATCGGCAGCAGCAGGTCGTTCAGGCGGGTCGCGGCGGAGGCGTCCTCGCCGGCGGCCTCCTTGGCGATGATCTCGTCCTGGACGGTCGCGGTGTAGAGCACCAGGGCGCGCATGCCCTCGGCGTACGCCTTCTGCGTCATCAGCGAGCGGCGCACGTCGGGGTGGTGGGTGATGGTGACGCGCGGCGCGGTCTTGTCGGTGAAGGCGGCCAGGTCCGGGCCCTGCACGCGCTCCTTGGCGTACTCCAGGGCGTTGAGGTAGCCGGTGGAGAGGGTGGCGATGGCCTTCGTGCCGACCATCATCCGCGCGAACTCGATGATCTTGAACATCTGGCGGATGCCGTCGTGCTTCTCGCCCAGCAGCCAGCCCTTGGCCGGGTGGTTGGCGCCGAAGGTCATCTCGCAGGTGTTGGAGGCCTTCAGGCCCATCTTGTGCTCGACGTTGGTGGCGTAGACGCCGTTGCGCTCGCCCAGCTCGCCGGTCTCCCAGTCGAAGTCGTACTTCGGCACGATGAACAGCGACAGGCCCTTGGTGCCCGGACCGGCACCCTCGGGGCGGGCGAGCACGAAGTGCACGATGTTCTCGGACATGTCGTGCTCACCGGAGGTGATGAAGCGCTTGACGCCCTCGATGTGCCAGGAGCCGTCCGCCTGCTCGACGGCCTTGGTGCGGCCCGCGCCGACGTCCGAGCCCGCGTCGGGCTCGGTCAGCACCATGGTGGAGCCCCACTGCTTGTCCACCATCAGCTGCGCGATCTTGTGCTGCTCCTCGGTGCCCTCGTCGTGCAGCACGCCCGCGAAGGCCGGGCCGGAGGCGTACATCCAGATCGCCGGGTTGGCGCCCAGGATGGTCTCGGCGAAGGCCCACAGCAGGGAGCGGGGCGCGGTGGTGCCGCCGATCTCCTCCGGGATGCCCAGCCGCCACCACTCGGCGTCCATGTACGCCTGGTAGCTCTTCTTGAAGGTGTCGGGGACCGGCGCGGTGTTGGTGTCCGGGTCGAAGACCGGCGGGTTGCGGTCGGTGTCGGCGAAGGAGTCCGCCAGCTCGTTCTCGGAGAGCCGGGCGATCTCGCTCAGCACGCTCTTGGCGGTGTCCACGTCCATCTCCGCGAACGGTCCGGTGCCGTACACGCTGTCGCGGCCGAGGACCTCGAAGAGGTTGAACTCGATGTCGCGGAGATTCGACTTGTAGTGGCCCATGGGTACGGCTCCGTAAGGTTCGGGAGGAGACCCAGCGCTTGGAAGCGAGGGACCTCAAACGCAATACCAGCAAGTAGCTCCGATGATGCTACCCGTCGGTAATAAGAAGCAACCCCTGACCGCCCATCTGTGACGAGCGTCCCTGGACACCCCTGCGCGTACTCACGGCCGGTCCGGCCACTTCCCCGACGTGTCACTGGTGGTCACCCGGCACACAGCGGGCTTCCCCGGGCCCGGCGACTTCCCCGAGGCGACCTGGCGCTCGCCGTCGAGCAGGATCCGGCAGGACGCCGTGCCGTTCCCGGCCGGCGTCACCTCCACGCGGGCCTCCTCCCCGCCGTCCACGACGACCGTCCTGCGCCACGGCAGCCGCGTCCCGCCGGTCTCGTCCGCGCTCCGATCGCCGCCCGGGTGCGGGTCGGAGTCGTGCAGGTAGCGCACCTGGGCCGCGCGGGGCGGCCCGCCGGTGGAGGTGGCCTCGTACGTCAGCGACCAGGCGGCCCCCGCGTCCCGGAGCTGGATGGCGCCGAACAGCATCAGTCCGCAGGCGGTCAGGGCGGAGACGGTCAGCAGCACACCGCCACGGGTGAGGCGCGGTTTCCGGCGGTCATGGTCGGTCACGCGGTCGGTCATCGGTGGCGGCCCCGGTCGTCTGGGTGGTCGTCTGGGTGGTCGGCGGGTGGCGGGCTCGTTGGCGTTTCCCAACGTAGCGGCGTGGCGGGCGGTGCGGACTCAGTACGCTGTGCGGCATGTACGGCTACGACCAGAACGCGGGCGCCGGGCAGCAGCAGTACGGTGCGCCCCCGCCGCAGCAACCGGCCCCCGGCGGCTATGGCGAGCAGCCGCTGTACCCGGAGCCGTCCCCGCCCTCCCTCGCCGACGCGGTACGGGCCTTCACCACCGGTTCGATGTCCGCGGAGGACTTCCAGGGCGTCTTCTCCACGTCCAAGGTCTACTGCCCGCGCGGCGACAACCCCGGCTTCCTGGCGCTGCACAACACCCAGCAGCCGGTCATCCCCATGTTCACCTCGCTCAAGGAGCTGCGCCGGTACGCGGGCAAGGAGTCCAAGTACTTCGTCATCACCGGCGCGGAGGTCCTCGACCTGCTCCCGACGGGCTACGGCTTCGTCCTGGACATGGAGGGCGACCACCGGATGGTCTTCGACGCCAAGTCGGTGGAGCAGATGGTCGACTTCGCGATGCGGCGGATGTACGGCTGAGGCCCGTTTGCGGCGGCGGCACCGGAGGGTGCCGCCGCTTTTTTGTGCCGCCGGGCACTTACGCGCCGCCGGAACGATTCCTTCCGGCCAGAAGCCGCCGGGGAATGCCACCTGCCTTGCTAGTTGTTCAGCCTTCAACTAAATTGAACGGTGAACGACCGAGGAGGCCGTCATGCCCGCAGTGACCGTAGAGAATCCGCTGACCCTGCCGCGTGTGGCGGCGCCCGCCGGGGCCCGGCCGCGCGCCGTGCTCGCGGTGACCACCGCGCCCAGCGGCTTCGAGGGGGAGGGCTTCCCGGTACGCCGTGCCTTCGCCGGCATCGACTACACGCACCTGGACCCGTTCATCATGATGGACCAGATGGGCGAGGTGGAGTACGCGCCGGGCGAGCCCAAGGGCACCCCCTGGCACCCGCACCGCGGCTTCGAGACCGTCACGTACCTGATCGACGGCAGCTTCATCCACCGCGACTCGCACGGCGGCGGTGGCGTGATCAACGACGGCGACACCCAGTGGATGACGGCGGGCTCCGGCCTGCTGCACATCGAGGCGCCGCCGGAGGAGCTGGTCATGACCGGCGGGCTCTTCCACGGCCTCCAGCTGTGGGTGAACCTCCCCAAGAGGGACAAGATGATGGCGCCCCGCTACCAGGACATCGGCGGCGGCCAGGTCAAGCTGCTGACGTCGGCGGACGGCGGCGCGCTGCTGCGGCTGATCGCCGGTGACATCGACGGTCACCAGGGGCCCGGCATCACCCACACGCCGATCACGATGATGCACGTCTCGGTCAACCCGGGTGCCGAGGTGACCATCCCGTGGCGCTCGGACTTCAACGCGCTGGCGTACGGACTGGCCGGGCGCGGCACCGCCGGGCCGGTCGGGCGCCCGTTCCGTATGGGCCAGTCCGTCGTCTTCGGCCCCGGCGGCGACTCGCTCACCATCCGGGCGGACACCACACAGGAGTCCCGCAGCCCCAACCTGGAGGTCGTCCTCCTGGGCGGTAAGCCGATCCGCGAGCCGATGATGCACTACGGCCCGTTCGTGATGAACACCCACGCCGAACTGGCCCAGGCCTTCGAGGACTTCCAGGCCGGGCGGCTGGGGACGGTGCCGGCCGAGGGCCACTGAGGGGCGGGCGGCACGCCGCGGGAGTCGCGGAGGGCCACTGAGGCGCGGGCGGCATGCCGTGGGGAGTCGCGGAGGGCCACTGAGGCGCGGGCGGCATGCCGTGGGGAGTCGCATCCGCTCCCCGCGGAATGCCGCCGAGGAAGGGCGGCCCCGTGATCCACTGACAGGGTGCGAAACGATCTGAGATCCCCGGACCGTCAGCCGCTCCTCCCGGTCGCCGCCCGCCGCGCCGCGGCCTGGTGTGGTGTGGGCCTGCTCGTAGCCGCCGTGGCGGCTGTCGGCGTCTGGCTGTGTGTGTTGCTGAGTACCGCCGTCACCCCCGTGCTGCTGGCGCTGCTCGGCAGCGCGCTGCTGGGGCCGGTCTACCGGCGGCTGGTGGCGCTGAAGCTCAATGCTTCGCTGGCCGCCGGGCTTACCTGCGCACTGCTGGTCGTGGTGGTCGGCGGCGCCGGCTACATCGTCGTCAGCGCGCTGATCGACACCGGCGACCAGATCCTCGCCTCGCTCAAGGACGCCGCCAAGGAGGTGTCCCGGCACTTCGGCGCCGCGGGCACGTCACTGGACGACATCGTCTCGAACGCGAAGCCCCTCATAGGGAAGTTCGGCGGCACCGCGGCCAGCGGCCTTCTGGAGGGCGTAGGCGTCGTCGCGGCCACTCTCGCGGCCTCCGTGCTCGCCCTGTTCCTGACCTTCTTCTTCCTGCGCGACTCCGACAAGGCCGTGCGCGCGCTGCACGACTGGGCGCCCGGCGACTCGGGGCCGGGACTGGAGCAGATGGCCCGCCGCGGCTTCCAGGCCATCGAGGGCTTCATGCGCGGTACGACGCTGATCGCGCTGATCGACGCCCTCGGCATCACCATCGGCCTGCTGATCCTCCAGGTGCCCGGCGCGATCGGCCTGGGCGCGCTGGTCTTCGTCGGCGCCTACATCCCGTACCTGGGCTCGTTCCTGTCCGGCTCGGTGGCCGTGCTGGTCGCGTTCGCGGACGACCGCGGCCCGGCCATCGCGCTGTGGACGCTGGGGATCGTCCTGGTGGTGTTCTTCCTGGAGGGCCACATCCTCCAGCCGATCGTGCAGAGCCGTACGGTCCAGATGCACCCGGCGATCGTGATGCTGGCGATCACCGCGGGCGCCAGTGTCGCCGGGGTGATGGGCATGCTGCTGTCCGTACCGCTGACCGCGGCGGCCTTCGGCGTGCTCTCGGAGCTGCGCCGGCACTACGCCGCGGGCTCGGGCAGCGAGTCGTCGGAGAAGGCGTCCAGGTCCGGCAGCGACGGCTCCGCGCCGTCCGCCGCGTCCTCGTAGAGCTCGAACCACGTCGACTTGCCGTCGCCGCGCGGGTCCACGCCCCACGCGCCGGCCAGCAGCTCCATCAGCACCAGGCCGCGCCCCGAGGACGCCAGCTCGCCCGGGGTGCGGCGGTGCGGCAGCTCGTCGCTGCCGTCCGCCACGTCGACCCGGATACGGCGGTGGCCCGGCGCCCCGGTGATCTCCGCGACCAGCAGCGCGTCGCCGTCCGTGTGCATCAGGACGTTGGTGACCATCTCGGAGACCATCAGGACGGCGGAGTCCACCTGGTCCTCGTCGGTCCAGTCGTGCAGCACGTCGCGCACCTGGCGGCGCGCCTCCGCTATCCGCTCGGGCTCGGCCTGCCGCACGGTGAGCACCGTACGGCGTACGGGCCGGTGCGCCGCCCCGCCGCCGCTGCCCACCCCGCAGCTGCCGCCCTCGCGGCACAGCAGCAGCATCGCTATGTCGTCCTCGCGCCGGTCCACGAACGGGCCGGTGGTGTGGTACGACGACGGGCCGTGCACGGCTTGTACGAGGGCGTCGGCCAGCCGCTCCAGGCCCGCGGCGTCCTCCAGGGCCGGGGTCACCAGCGTCTCGGTGGCCTCCCCGTTCACGTCCTCGGCCCCGTACGTCTCGATCACGTGCCGCAGCCGCGCCCAGCCCGACTCCAGGTCGTGCCCGCCGGTCTCGATCAACCCGTCCGTACAGACCAGCATCGTCTCGCCGGGCTCCAGGACGAGCCGGGTGGTGGGGTAGTCGGTGTCCGGCACGATGCCCAGCGGCAGGCCGCCCGCGGTGGGCCGGACGAGGACGGTGCCGTCGGCCATCCGGATGGTCGGGTCGGGGTGGCCGGCCCGCGCGATGTCCAGCAGGCCGGTGGCCGGGTCCACCTCGATGTACAGGCAGGTGGCGAAGCGCGGGTCCTCGCCGCCGAACTCGGTGTCGTTGATCCCGGACAGGAAGCGGGAGGCGCGGGAGAGCACCGCGTCCGGGTGGTGGCCCTCGGAGGCGTAGGCGCGCAGGGCGATCCGCAGCTGCCCCATCAGGCCCGCGGCCCGTACGTCATGGCCCTGTACGTCGCCGATGACCAGCGCGATCCGGCCGGACGGCAGCGTGATCATGTCGTACCAGTCGCCGCCGACCTCCAGGCCGCCGCCGGTGGGCACGTACCGCGCCGCCACCGTCATGCCCGGGATGTCCGGCTGCACGGTCGGCATCATGCTGCGCTGGAGGCCGTCGGTCAGCTCGCGCCGGGACTCCTGGTCGCCCGCGCGGGCCAGCGCCTGGGCGAGCATCCGGGCGACGGTGGTGAGCACCGCGCGCTCGTCGGGCGTGAAGGCGACCGGCGTGCCGAAGGCCGCCATCCAGGCGCCGATCGTGCGGCCCGCGCTGACCAGCGGCAGAAAGGCCCAGGACGTGCGGTGGAAGGGCTCGGCCAGCGGCCAGGTGGCGGGGTAGCGGCGGCGGTAGTCCTCGGGGGTGGGCAGGTAGATGGCGCGGCCGGTCCGTACCACCTCGGCGGCCGGGTACTCGGTGTCCAGCGGCATGTCGACAAAGGGCTCGATGTCGCCCTGCTGATGACCGTGGTGGCCGATGACGGAGATCCGGTCGCCCTCGATGCCGAAGACCGCCAGGCCGTCCGGGCTGAAGCCGGGCATGGACAGGCCGGCGGCGACCCGCAGCACCTCGGCGGTGGAGTGCGCCTCGGCCAGCGCGCGGCCCGCGTCCAGCAGGAACGCCTCGCGGGAGCGGCGCCAGCCGCCGGCGGCCGGGGCGTGCGGGGAGGCGGTGCCGGGCTGCGCCTCGGGGATCTCCTGGACGGTGCCGACCAGCTCGTAGTCCGTATGGTCGGTCTCGCTGCGCAGGAAGGCGCGGGAGCGGCTGCGTACGACGCGCAGCACCCGGCCCTCGCTGTCCATCACGCGCAGCCGGGCCTCGGCGATGGTGCTCTCGGTGACGGCGAGGTTGACGATGCCGGTGATCTCGGCGAAGTCGGCCGGGTGGAGGTGGGAGCGCACCGCCGCCTCGGACAGCTCGACGGGCCGCGCGGGCAGCCCCAGCAGCCGGGCGGTCTCGGCGTCGAGGGTCACCTGACCCGAGACGTTGTCCCAGCGCCACAGGCCGGTCGCGGTGGCGGCCAGGAGGTCCTTGGTGCGCATTGCATCACTTTAGGTGGGTTTGACGGGAGCCGACCAGCGCGGCGGGGGCCGCGGCGGTACCTCTATCCTTGCATGCACTGTTTGACGCGTACGCGCCAAACAGTGGCCTAGGCCGACCGGTAACCTGGAGCAGTTAACTCTCACACTCCAACTTGCGACGACTTGGATGAGCGATGCATCGGTACCGGTCCCATAACTGTGGCGAGCTCCGAGCCGCGGACGTCGACACCGACGTCCGCCTCAGCGGCTGGCTGCACAATCGACGTGACCTGGGCGGCATCCTCTTCATCGATCTGCGCGACCACTACGGTCTGGTCCAGCTCGTCGCCCGCCCCGGCACCCCCGCCAACGAGGCGCTGTCGTCCCTGACCAAGGAGACCGTCGTCCGTATCGACGGCAAGGTCAGCGCGCGCGGCGCGGACAACGTCAACCCCGAGCTGCCCACCGGCGAGATCGAGGTCGAGGTCACCGAGGTCGAGGTGCTCGGCGCCGCCGAGCAGATCCCCTTCACGATCAACGCCGAGGACGGGGTCAACGAGGAGAAGCGCCTCGAATACCGCTTCCTGGACCTGCGCCGCGAGCGCATGCACCGCAACCTGATGCTGCGCACCGCCGTCATCTCCGCCATCCGGCACAAGATGACCGCGCTCGGCTTCAACGAGATGGCGACGCCGATCCTGTCCGCGACCTCCCCCGAGGGCGCCCGCGACTTCCTCGTCCCGTCCCGCCTGCACGCCGGCAAGTTCTACGCGCTGCCGCAGGCCCCGCAGCAGTTCAAGCAGCTGCTGATGATCGCGGGCTTCGACCGCTACTTCCAGATCGCGCCCTGCTTCCGCGACGAGGACGCCCGCGCGGACCGCTCGCCGGGCGAGTTCTACCAGCTCGACGTCGAGATGAGCTTCGTCGAGCAGGAGGACGTCTTCGGCCCGATCGAGCAGCTGATGACCGAGCTGTTCACCGAGTTCGGCGGCGGCCGCACGGTCACCTCGCCGTTCCCGCGCATCCCGTTCCGCGAGTCGATGCTCAAGTACGGCTCCGACAAGCCGGACCTGCGCGCCGAGCTGGAGCTCGTCGACGTCTCCTCGATCTTCGCCGGCTCCGGCTTCAAGGCGTTCGCCGACAAGCACGTCCGCGCCCTGGCCGTACCGGACACCGCCGACCAGCCGCGCAAGTTCTTCGACCAGATGGGTGACTTCGCCGTCCAGCAGGGCGCGAAGGGCCTGGCCTGGGTCCGCGTCGGCGAGTCGAACGCCCTCACCGGCCCGATCGCCAAGTTCCTCACCGAGGACGACGTGAAGGCCCTGGTCGAGGCCCTGGACCTGAAGCCCGGCTCGGCCGTCTTCTTCGGCGCCGGCGAGTTCGACGAGGTCTCCAAGATCATGGGCGCGGTCCGCGTCGAGGCCGCCAAGCGCACCGGCCACTTCGTCGAGGGCGAATTCCGCTTCTGCTGGATCGTCGACTTCCCGATGTTCGAGAAGGACGAGGACACCGGCAAGATCGAGTTCTCCCACAACCCGTTCTCCATGCCGCAGGGCGGCCTGGAAGCGCTGGAGACCAAGGACCCGCTGGACATCCTCGCCTGGCAGTACGACATCGTCTGCAACGGCGTCGAGCTGTCCTCCGGCGCCATCCGTAACCACGAGCCGGAGGTCATGTACAAGGCCTTCGCCATCGCCGGCTACGACAAGGGCACCGTCGAGGCCGAGTTCGGCGGCATGCTCCGCGCCTTCAAGTTCGGCGCCCCGCCGCACGGCGGCATCGCCCCCGGCGTCGACCGCATCGTGATGCTCCTCGCGGACGAGCCCAACATCCGCGAGACCATCGCCTTCCCCCTCAACGGCAACGCCCAGGACCTGCTCATGGGCGCGCCGACGGAGGTCGAGGAGGCGCGGCTGAAGGAGCTGCACCTGTCGATCCGGAAGCCGCAGGTCAAGTAGTTCACACGTACGAGTGATGGGCCCGCGATCTTATGATCGCGGGCCCTTTCGCGTGCCAGGCTCCGGGTATGACGACGCTCAAAGAGAATCCGGTCGTGGTGGACCGGGAAGACGTACCGTGTAAGTCACCACCGATCCCGGAGGAGACCGACGTGGGCGCTGCAGGCTCGAAGACACGTGTCTTGACCCAGAAGGGGTTCGAGGAGCTCGCGCACCGGGCGGGCCAGTTGAGCGACGCGGTACGCCTTGAGTTCATCGACGGGAAAATCGGGGAGAAGGCTTTGCCGGACGGCGATCACGACGAGGCCATCGCATGGCTGGCCAGCATGTGCATCCAGGCGGACGCGGGCTGGTGGCTCTACCCGGAACGAGGTCTGCGGGTCGAGACCTACCGCAAGGGCAACGCTCGTCCCGACGGCTGCCTCGCACCGCGTGGAACCTTTGCCGGCCAGGGCGAGTGGGCGAATGCCGACGGAGTGCTCATGGCCGTCGAGGTCACGTCCCGTGACCACGACACCAACCGCCGGGACCGCGAGGAGAAGCCGAAGGCATACGCCGAGACCGGCATCCCGGTGTACCTGCTGATCGACCGGGACACCTGCGAGGTCAAGGTGCACTCGCAGCCCGATGGCGGCCGCTACGAGATGCTTCTGACGGTGCCGTTCGGGAAGACGGTCACCCTGCCGGACCCGGTGGGCATCGACCTGGACACCGAGCCGCTGAAGGACTGGGTGCACTGAGGCATGGCGAAGCTTCGGCTGGAGGTCGACGACGAGGCGCTGGCGGAAGCCGCGAAGCTCCTCGGCACGAAGACCAAGGAGGACACCGTCAACATGGCTTTGGCGGAGGTGGTCAAGCGGCGTGGTCGAGCCATAGCGCTCGCACAGCTCAGGGAGCGGGGTGCGCGCGGCGACTTCGATCTTCTCCTCGACAAGAGGAACTACCGCGGGTGAAGAGCTCGTACCTGATCGGCACCTCCGCAGGACGGTGTCTTGAAAGGACCTCCGGTGGACAGCAACGCCCTCATCAAGAGGTGGCGCGAACTGGACGTGCCGGGCGGTCTGCGTGCCGGACTGCTCGACGGCGAAATTGTCGTGCAGGCGAACCCTGGTCACTTCCACGATCTCCCCGGACGCACCTTCGTACGCCACACCCCGGCGCCTTTCGCGGCATGGAGCGAGCGAGGGCTGCTGGTGGCCGACGACTACCGGCCGCGGGCCGATGCCGTCGTCATCCGGTCTGCTGACTGCCCAGCCGACGACGAGGCCGACCGGCCCGCGCAGATCGTCCTCGCCGTCGTCGAGACGGCCTCCATCACCCGTACGGCCATCAAGCGGACTGGGAGGACAAGCGCGAGCGCTACGCCGAGGCCGGGATCCCCGTCTACTTGATCGTCGACCCCAACGACGCCACCTGGCACATCCTCCAGCTCGACGGCCGCCATTACGTCGAGACCGCGAAGGGCATCTTCGGCCAGGAGATTCCCCTGCCGGAGCCGATGGGTTTCACCGTACGGACGGCGGACTGGCACCCCTACGGCGGTACGTCCGCGTAGGCGCCGTCCGCGCGTGCCGAGGGCCCGGAACCGGTGACCGGTTCCGGGCCCTCGCGCTATGCCGTCGGACCGCCTACTCCGCCGCGCCGAACCGCTCCCGGTACGACTCCAGGTCATCCTCCGTGATCTTCGCGAAGAGCACCGGCGGGACCGTGAACGCCGTACCGGCCGGGACCGAGGCCAGCGCGCGGGCCTCGTCCGCCGTGACCCAGGCCGCCGTGTCGCCGTCCAGCGCGAACGCGCCGCGCATCGCCTTGGCCGCCGCCGGGATGAACGGCTCGGAGACGATCGCGTACAGGCGGATCAGGTTCATCGCGGTGCGCAGCGTCAGCGCCGCCGCTTCCTGGTCGGTCTTGATCTCCAGCCAGGGGGCCTTCTCCTCCAGGTAGGAGTTGCCCGCGCTCCACAGCGCCCGCAGCGCGGCCGCCGCCTTGCGGAACTGGAGGGCCTCCATGTGGCCCTCGTACTCCGCCAGCAGCTCGGCGATCTGCTCGCCCAGCTTCCGCTCGGCCTCCCCGGCCGCGGCGCCCGCCGGCACCTCGTCGCCGAAGCGCTTGCGGGAGAAGGACAGCACCCGGTTGACGAAGTTGCCGAGGGTGTCGGCCAGGTCCTTGTTGACCGAGGAGGAGAACAGCTCCCAGGTGAAGGACGTGTCGTCGGACTCCGGCGCGTTGGCCATCAGGAAGTAGCGCCAGTAGTCGGCGGGCAGCAGCTCCAGCGCCGCGTCGGTGAAGATGCCGCGCTTCTGCGAGGTGGAGAACTTGCCGCCGTAGTACGTCAGCCAGTTGAAGGCCTTCAGGAAGTCGACCTTCTTCCACGGCTCCCGCGTGCCCAGCTCGGTGGCCGGGAACATCACCGAGTGGAACGGGACGTTGTCCTTGGCCATGAACTCGGTGTAGCGCACGTCGTCGGCCTCGTACCACCACGACTTCCAGTCGCGGCCGGCCGGGTCGGCGTCCGCCCACTCCTTCGTCGAGGCGATGTACTCGATCGGCGCGTCGAACCAGACGTAGAAGACCTTGCCCTCGGCGGCCAGCTCCGGCCACACATCGGCCGGTACCGGCACGCCCCAGTCCAGGTCACGGGTGATCGCGCGGTCGTGCAGCCCCTCGGTCAGCCACTTGCGGGCGATGGAGGAGGCGAGCGTCGGCCACTCTTCGCTGCTGGCGTCGATCCACTGCTCGACCTCGCCCTGGAGCTTGGACTGGAGCAGGAAAAGGTGCTTCGTCTCGCGCACCTCCAGGTCGCTGCTGCCGCTGATCGCCGAGCGGGCGTCGATCAGGTCGGTCGGGTCCAGGACACGGGTGCAGTTCTCGCACTGGTCGCCGCGGGCCTTGTCGTAACCGCAGTGCGGGCACGTACCGACGATGTAGCGGTCCGGCAGGAAGCGGTCGTCGGCGATCGAGAAGACCTGGCGGATGGCCCGCTCCTCGATGAAGCCGTTCTCGTGCAGCTTGCGCGCGAAGTGCTGGGTCAGCTCCACGTTCTGCTGCGAGGAGCTGCGGCCGAAGTGGTCGAACTGCAGGTGGAACCCGTCGTAGATCGCCTTCTGCGCGTCGTGCTGCTCGGCGCAGAACGCGTCGACCGACTGGCCGGCGTCCTTCGCGGCCAGCTCGGCGGGCGTGCCGTGCTCGTCCGTCGCGCAGATGTAGAGCACGTCGTGGCCGCGCTGGCGCATATACCGCCCGTACACGTCCGCCGGGAGCATGGACCCCACCATGTTGCCCAGGTGCTTGATCCCGTTGATGTACGGAAGGGCGCTGGTGATGAGGTGTCGAGCCATTGCCGGCTGCTCCCAAGTCGCTACGGTGAGTGAGGTTTTGTTCTACGGAACGTCAATATCGTACTGGACCGGTGTACGGCCACCGTGCCCGGTTTTCCGCGTCCGGTACGTCTCTTGATCGTCCCGGTGCGGTGTTCCGGGCTTACGGGCCACGACCAGCCCCCAGCCGGGGCTCCCGTCGGGCCGGCGGGCGGCACCGCGTACCGGAACGAGCTCCATGGCGAACCCGGCCGCGCGCAGGTCGGCGCGTACGGTCCCCAGCGACAAAGTCCGGTAGTACATGACGAACGGCGGACGCCACACCAGATTCCGCACGCGCATCACCGCGTCGAAACCGAGCAGCGTCCAGTACAGCGCGGAGCGGGGAGGCGGGGGCGCGGCGACGGGAAAGGCGAAGATCCCGCCGGGGCGCAGGGCCCGGTGCACGCCGGCGAAGAGCGCGGCACGCTCGGCGGGCAGGAAGTGGCCGAGGGCGCCGAAGGTGACGGCGAGGTCGAAGTGGCCGGCGAAGGGGAGGGCGCGGGCGTCGGCACGGACGTATGCCACGGCGGGGTTGCCCGTACGGCCGTCCGCCACTGCGGGGCCGTCCGTACGCCCATGCGTCACCGCGGGGCCGTCCGTACGCCCATGCGTCACCGCAGGGCCGCCCGTGCGCCCGTACGCCGTCTCCTGGGCCTCCGCGAGCATCCCCGCGCTGATGTCGATGCCGACGGCCCGCTCCCGGCACAGCGAACGCAGTACGCCGATGCCCGCGCCCGTGCCGCAGCAGACGTCGAGCCCCGACCCGAAGGGCGCGTCGGCCGGGTCGCCACCCGGCCGCCCCAGGCCGCGCAGCGCGTCCGCCGTCGCGTCGAGGATCCGGTCGGGGGTGCGGAAGGGCGTGTGATCGAACTTCGGGGCGAGCAGGTCGTAGCCGCGCTCCACGGAGGAGAGCGCCTGCACGGTCAGCTCGCGGAGCGTGGGGCCCTGGGGGGAGAACACGGGGTCAGCGTACTGAGCCGTGGGCGTCGTGGGCGCTCCCGTGGCGCGTGCCGACCGGCACGGCCGGGTGTTACGGGGCGCCCGCCCCCTCTCCGTGCTTCGGCGCCCTCCCGTTCACCAGTACGCCCGCGACGATCCCCGCCAGCAGCATGATCACCGCACCCCAGCCGATCGCCACCGTGAATCCGTGCACGACGCCGTCCCGCACGACGCCCTCCCGCACCGCCGGCGTGAGGCGTCCGCCCGCCTCCCGCGCCGCGCTCGCCAGGTGGCTTCCGGTGTACGTCGCGGTCGCCGATGTGGCGATCGTGTTCAGCAGCGCCGTACCGATGGAACCACCCACCTGCTGGGCTGTATTGACGGTGGCCGACGTGACCCCCGAATCCTGTGGCGCCACCCCCGCCGTGGCCGTGGCCATCACCGGCATGAAAATGAGCCCCATCCCGAGCCCGACCAGAATCTCGGACGGCAGCACATGCGATACGTACGCGGGCTCGGCCGTCAGTGTCGTCAGCCAGGCCAGTCCGGCCGCCGCCAGTACGGCGCCCGGCACCATCAGCGTGCGCGGCGGAATGTGGTGCAGCAGCCGTGCGGATATCTGCGTCGATCCGACGATGATCGCCGCCGTGATCGGCAGGAACGCCATGCCGGTCTTGACCGGCGAATAGCCCAGGACCATCTGCAAGTAATACGTCATGAACAGGAACATCCCGAACATGGCGATGACCGCCAGCGCCATGGTCAGAAACGCACCCGCACGGTTGCGGTCCCGCACGATGTGCAACGGCAGCAAGGGATACCGGGCCCGGCTCTGCCACCAGGCGAAAACCACCAGCAGCGCCAGGCCGCCCACCAGCAGCCCGAGAACCAGCCCGTCGTCCCATCCCCGCGGCTGCGCCTCACTGCACCCGTAAACAATGGCGACGAGCCCACCACAGCCCAGAAGTACTCCCAGTACGTCCAGCCGAGCTGCGCCCCCATGCCCCCGCCGATCGTGCAGGAACACCCAGGCACCCACGATCGCTACCACCGCGATCGGCACATTCACATACAGGCACCAACGCCAGTCCAGATACTCGGTCAGCAGCCCACCGGCTATCAGCCCGATAGCCGACCCGCCACCCGCGATGGCGCCGTAGATCCCGAACGCCTTTCCCCGCTCCTTGCCGTTCGTGAACGTCGTCGTCAGCAACGACAGTGCGGCCGGCGCCAGCAGCGCCCCGAAGGCCCCCTGCAAAGCCCGCGCCCCGAACAGCATCCCCTGCCCGGTGGCCGCACCACCCAACGCAGAAGCGACCGCAAACCCCACCAGCCCGGTGACAAAAGCCCGCTTCCGCCCCACCAGGTCGGCGATCCGCCCACCCAGCAACAACAACCCACCGAACGCGAGCGTGTACGCGGTGATGACCCACTGCCGGTTCGCATCCGACATGTGCAGCTCCCGCTGCGCGGACGGCAGGGCGATATTCACGATCGTCGCATCCAGCACAACCATCAGCTGCGCCAGCGCGATAACGACCAGCCCCCACCACCGCCGGGGATCAGGCGCCCCCGCGTCGTCCACCCGCCCCTGCGTCCGACTCTGGCTCTGGCTCATGGGGTCCTGCCTTCGCCGTGGTCAAGAGTCAGCGGCCACCCGCCGAAGGAGTGCCGCAGCCTCAATCCAGCGTAGGCGCCGTCCGGCCCCCTCGCGCGCCGGACGGCCACGCCCCGGTTGTCGCACGTTCGGTGACGTGATGTCTCCCCGTCTGGATGAATTCTCTCGCGCTACTTGACTATTGCTCGTTCCAGAACGGCCAATAGTCATCACCGTTCTCATGGCTCACCTGTCTATTCGAGTAGTTGCGGCAAGAATGAGCGACTTCCAAGTCGCCGTGACTGGGGGCGTGAAGGCGAGAGCGTGTCGACGTCGGTTAGTGGGACGCGAGGATATGCATGCACTAGGGAAGTGCACCCGCGTCGCTGATGTCTTGGACGATGTTCGCCATGTCGGCATGAGCTGCCATGCAAAATGATTGATCGGAGGCCTCTATGGTGGCGGCGGCCTCGCTGAACCTCATGCCGCTGTCCTGTTGTTCTGCAATCAAGCGTGTGGGGCAGATGAGCCAGTTCTTCCTTGAGGTGTCGAAAGTCCAGTCGACGTTCTTTGGGGAAGAGGAGCAAATAGCGACGATGATGTCCCTCTTTTCCTCCGTGCGATCATGGTAGCGCCAAGCCGCATAGGGCACTTGAAGGCGCCCTTGAGGGTTTCGTCCGCCCGAGACTTTGGACCATTCCAGGAGTCCCAGTGTGGAGATCCCCTGCAGGATCTCTTTCGGTGTGATCACGATCTGATCGAAGGTGTGTCCATGCTCACCAGAGAGGGCCATCGTAACCTCCGTCTTTCATGATTATTTTCTTTCCCGGGTTCGAGTGGCGCAGCGCTCGCTTGAAGTCGCCGAGAGGGACGGGATCGCTTCCGAGTTCCGGGTCATACACGTACTTTCCGTCTGTGTATATGTCGTGATAGATGAAGTTCTCGTGTCGAACGCCTTGGGCCCAGTTCTGTGGCACGGCGAACTCTTCCCTTGAAGGGGTCGTGAAGTTCACGATTTTCCCATGCCCTCCGGACCGTCGCAGGATGTACTCGGCGAGTTCGGAACAATCGACGTTGCCCCCCACAGGAGCAGACCTCATCGCCTCTACCGCCGGCTGGTGTGGCGGGTGATCAGGATGCGGTGGCCGGAAGTCGTAGGTGCCTCGTTCCCCGCTCGTCGGGGTACAAGACATCAGGCCGAGCGGGTCGACCCAGGAACTTGGATTGAGCACGTACCCAACTGGGTCAGGGCCGGGCTCAAGCCCGAGGGGGTCCTGGGACACATAACGGCCAGAATCCGGGTCGTAGTGGCGGTGAAAGTTGTAGTGAAGTTGGGATTCGAAGTCGAAGTACTGCCCGGGGAAACGCAATGGCGTGAACGCCGTAGCGTCTGCATTCCAGGTTGTGGTGCCCCAAAGGGTGGGACAGGACCGCCACCCGATCTCTCCCGATTCGGACACCAACTCCGTCGGAGTCCCCACCAAGTCTGTAACGATGTTGAAGAAGCGCTCGTCGATGACCTGTTGGGGTGCGGACGACAGATCGGACGTGGTGAGTTTGCGCTCCGTTTGGGTCAGGGGAGTCAAGCCCCGGTGGTCCCAAGTGAGGGTCAGGGATTGGGGAGAGCCCGGGGCTGTGGTGGATTGTTCGGTGAGGGTGGGGCCGTCCCAGGTGAAGTGGGTGGATTCGAGGATCGTGGAGCCGTCGGGGGTCAGGCGGTGTTTGGCGGTGCGGCGGCCCAGGGGGTCGTAGGTGTAGCGCCAGGGGGTGCCGTCGGGGGTGGTGACGGCGGTGAGGCGGTCTTCCGCGTTCCAGGTGTAGTGCCAGGTGTCCGGTTTGCGGGAGAGACGGGTTTTCTGGCGGAGGGTTACGCGGCCGAGGGCGTCGTGTTCGTAGCGGATGGAGCCGGCGCGGGTGATGCGGGTGCCGGTGTAGGTGCGGGGGCCTTGGGCGGAGGTGCCGGCGTGGTCGGCGGGCCAGGTTGCGTGGGTCTGGTTGCCGGACTCGTCGTAGGCGTAGGTCTCCGACCAGTCGGCGGCGCTGACGGCTGTGACGCGGCCTGCGCGGTCCAGGTCGAAGGTGCGGTGGCCTCGGGCGGAGTCGTCGATGCCGGTGAGGTTGCCGTCGGGGCGGTAGGTGTAGGTGCGGGAGAGGAGGGGGGCCGAAGGCTGGGGCGCCGTACCTGTGGTCGTGACTCCCAGGGACTGGGCGGTGAGGCGCCCCGTGGGGTCCCAGGCTTGCGTGAGGGTGAGGGCGTCGGAGAGGTGGCGGGCGGTTTCGCGGCCGGCGGCGTCGTGGTCGAAGGCGAGGGGGTGGCCGGAGGCCGACATGTGGGTGCGGTTGCCGGCGGCGTCGTAGGTGTAGGTGGTGGTGGCGCCGGTGGGTGTGGTGCGGGACGTACGGCGGCCGAGGGCGTCGTAGGTGAGGGACAGCGTGCGGCCGTCGACGGTTTCGGTGAGGACGCGGCCGAGGGGGTCACGGGTGTAGGTGATGGTCGCGTCGGGGTTGGTGGTGCGGAGGAGGCGACCGGCGGGGTCGTACGAGTAGGTGGTGACGAGGCCCGCGGCGTTTTTCTCGGCGAGGGCGCCGAGGGGGGTGTGGGTGTAGGTGGTGATCTGGCCGAGCGCGTCGGTGCGGGTGGTGAGTTGGCCGGCCGCGTCGTGGGTGTAGGTCAGGACGCGGTCGTCGAAGTCGGTTTCGGAGGTCAGGCGGCTGGCGGAGTCGTAGGCGTAGTTCCAGGTGAGGCCCTGTGGGTTGGTGACCTGGGTGAGCCGTAGCTCCGTGTCGTGGGTGAAGGTGTGGCGGGTGCCGTCCGGGTCGGTACGGGCGGCGAGCAGGTCGAAGTGGGTGTATTCGAAGCGGGTGACCTGGCCGATGGCGTCGGTGTGGGAGGTGCGGTTGCCCTCGCCGTCGTACGTCCAGTGTTCGGCGGCGCCGGTCGGGTCGATGCGGGTCGCGAGTTGGCCTTCGACGGTCCAGATGAAGTGGGTGGTCTCGCCGAGGGGGTCGGTGGTGGAGGTGATGCGGCCGTACGCGTCGCGCCGGTAGTGGGTGCGGGCGCCGAGCGGGTCGGTGGTGGAGAGCGGCAGGCCCGCTTCGTTGCAGTAGAGGTGGGTGGTGTTGCCGAGGGCATCGGTGACGGAGGAGAGGTGTCCTCGGGTGTCGTACGCGTAGTGCGTGGTGGCGCCCGCCGGGTCCGTGGAGGAGGTGCGGTTGCCGCCGAGGTCGTAGGTGTGGGACCAGGTGGCTCCGTCGGGGCCGGTCGTGGCCAGGGGCTGGCCGCGGTCGTTGTACGTGGATGTGGTGCGGCTGCCGTCGGGGAGGGTGATCTCCGTGGGGCGGCCTTCGTCGTCGTAGGCGAAGTGGGTGCTGCGGCCCAGCGGGTCGGTCACGGACAGCACGCGGTGCTTGGCGTCGCGGACCGTACGCGTCGTGGCACCGGTCGGATCGGTCGTGGCGACGATCTGGTGGCGGTCGTTGACCAGGTGACGGGTCACCTGGTCATGGGAGTTGTGGTGGAGGTTGGTCCGCAGGCCGGTTTCCGGATCGGGGTCGCCCCAGCTGAAGTGGGCGCGCAAGTGGCCTTCGGTGCCGCTCTGCCAGATGCAGCGGTGCCGGTCGTCGTAGGCGTAGCTGTACGAGCTGTTGTTGGTGTCCGTCCACGAGGTGACCCGGTCCGCGGTGTCGTAGGTGAAGCGGAGCGGGAGGCCGGTGGAGTTGATGACCGTGGTGAGGTTGCCGGACTCGTCGTAGCCGTAGCGGCGGATGAGCTGGTCGCCGCCGTCGGGCGCCGCTCCCGCCAGGTGGAGGGCGGTGATGCGGCCGGCTTCGGTGGTGAGGAGGAGGCGGTAACCCGCGCTGTGGGTGATGGCGGTCGGCGTACCGGACTCGTCGTAGTCGAAGGTGTGGCGGTTGCCGCGGCGGTCGGATATCTCGTCGAGGACGGCGATGTCGTCGGTGTACGTGGTGAAGTACCAGCGCATGCCGTCGGCCGGGTCGGTGAGGACGTAGTCGCCGTCCGGGGTGCGTTCGAGTGGGTGGCCTTCTCCCTCGATGGGGAGGGTGGGGACGCCGACGGCCGGGTGCGGGTAGGCGAGGAGGTTGCCTTCCTCGCCTATGAGGACCACACCTTCGGCGTCGATCTCCAGGCGCTGGTCGACGGTGCTCATCCACGTGGGCCCGAACCAGCGGCCGGTCCGGTAGGACGACTCGAACGTACGGGAGAAGGTGAGCGGGAAGCTGCCGGGCAGGGTGATGTCGGTCTGCGGCAGGATCATGCGGCCGGTGGCCATGTCGATCGGGTCGCTGCCGAAGGTCTTGCACCAGGCGCGGCGGGCGCGGTCGCGCAGGGCGGTCTTCCCGCCGTCCTTCAGGGCGGCGCGCGCGGTGTCCTTGGCGGCGCCCTTCGCGCCGGCCTTCAACGCCCCCTTGGCCAGGCCCCCGGCCCCCTTGCCACCCACAAGGTTGACGATCAGCGATCCGGCCGCGTCCGCCGGGTCGCTTCCCCACCCGGTGCCCAGCAGGGCCTTGGGCAGCCGTTCGGGGTGCGCCACCGTGGTGCTGAGCCCCATGAGCGTCGTGGTGACGTTGGACGCGTACTGCCAGGGGTGGGTGAGGTTGTACGGGTCGTACGGATTGACCGTCCGGACCAGCTTCACCGTTTCGGACGCGGCCCGGAGCGCGCCGCCTGCCAGGTGGGTCAGCTGGATGCCACCGGACACCACACCGTCCGACAGGTCGGAAAGGGCCCGGTCGGTGAACCTGGGCTCCTTCGGGGCGTGCGCCAGGGCCTGGCTGATGGCGTGCTGGGCGCGCTCCGCGGCTTCGTCGCGCTGGTGGCGGGCGCTTTTGAGCAGCTCTTCGGCGGCCTTGCGTCCTTCGGCGCCGGGGTCGGTGAAGGCGCCTGGTTTCCGGGGCTTCTGGCCCGGATCGGTGTTGTTCTCCAAGGCGGCGTTGTACGCGTCCGCTTTGGCGTTGTACGAGTCGACCTGGGCCTGGTAGGCGTCGACGGCCTTCTTCGTGGCGTCCTGGGCGGCCTTGTACTTGTGGATGGCCGTCTCGGCCTTGCTCTGCGCCCAGGAAACCGTCTCCCCGTAGGCGTGCAGGGCTTTGCCGGCCGCCTCGCAGGCGTCCGCCGCCTGCATCCACTGCTTCGGGTGGGCGTCGAACTCTTCGTGGAAGCTGTCCGCCGCCTTGCCCTCCCAGCCGCCCGAGTCCAGCTTGCGCAGGCCCTGGCCGACCCGTTCGAAGGCGGCGGAGAAGTCCTTGAGGTGCGAAGACGTTTCGTTGATCGCTCCGGCGTCACCGTGGATCAGGTCCTTGGGGTTCTCGGACTCCCCCAGGTTGCGTTCGTCGACGTGGGCTCCGAGGTTGTCGGCGATATCCTCACCCGCGGAGCGGACCTTGTCGGCCATGCCGTCCGCACCGACCGAGTCCAGCGCGTCGGCGGTCTTGTCGGTGACGAACTCGACCCCTTCGCCGAACTTCTCCGCGGCGCCGTCCATGACGTCACCGGCCTTGTCGGCCACCGTGTTGACGGTGTTCACCAGCCCGTCGAACAGGCCCCCCATCAGCCCTCACCCCCGGCTTCCTGCGCTTCCTGCGGCTTGCTCTTGCCGATGCCCGCCGCCCTGAAGGCCAGGTTGTGCTCGGCGTCACCCGCCCAACGGGACGTCGACCAGTCCTCCTTCGTCTGCTCCCATGTTCGGAGCACCCGCTCTTGGGCCGCCTTCGAGTCGGCCGAGTTCGGGTTGTAGTCGGCGTCCCTGATCTGTGTGAGGGGGTTGTCGGAGAGAACCTGGCCCCAGGTCTTGTCCTTGAGTTCTTCGGCGGTCAGGGTCGGGTTTCCCAGCGCCGCGTTGGTCGCGACCTTGAGTTGTCCCGAAACGTACTGTTCCTGTTCGTGGTAAAGGCCGGCCGACAGGTCGAGACGGCGGGCGAAGGAATTGGCTTCGTGCACCAGGGCGCGTACGCCCCAGGTCCAGCGTTCACAGAAGGATTCGAAAGTCGACGCAAGTTCGGCATGTCCGGCTTCCATTCCGGTCAGCTGGATCTTCTCGAAGCCGTGGCCGAGTTGTGCCTGGCTGTCGAATCCCAGCTCTTTGAGTTCCGAGATGGTGTCGTTGATGCCTTTACTGACCTGCTGGAGTGCCTGCTCGTCGAGCTTGTAGCCGTCTCCGGCGCTCATATCCGTTCACCACCGGAGCGGGGCGCGGCCGTGGAGCCGGGAACCGGCGCCTGCCCGTTGTCGTCGGTGCGTACGGCCACGGCGTCCGGCACGATGCCGGGAGCCGGCGGGAACAGCATGCCCTGCTCGCTGCCCGCGTCCAGGGCGACACCGGCCGGTCCGTCGATGGCCGGTACGACGACGTCCAGCAGGCGGGCGCCGAGGGCGGAGACGTACTGCCACTCGCTCTGTGGGGAGCTTCCTCTGGCGAGTGCGAAGCGGCTCAGCGCTTCCTCGTCCGTGAATGCATACAGCCAACGGATACCGCCCATTTCAGCGGCCATGAGTCCGTCGTCCGATACGGGTACCAAGACACTGGTGCGGCGGAATTCTCCTACGAGGGCCGCCGGATCGCCTTCGTACGCATACACGTCGGCGATCTCGTCGATCAAAGGCATAGTTGTCCCCCCAGCCCCGCGTGGTCAATGCCGTAACACTCTTACACATGGCACTGACAATGGGCCTGAGTCCCGGAAGAACCGTTTGCCCCGGCGGTGTGATGAAGAATTCAACAATTGGGGCTGGATACGGCGACGGCCGCGGCGGGCCGGGTCGGCCCGGCCGCGGCCGGTGGGTGGGGATGGGCGTGGGGGTGGGGGTGGAGGTGAGGCGAGGTCAGTCGGGGAGGATGCCGGCTTTGCGGGCCTCGGTGAGCCAGGTGGGGAACTCGGTCATGAGCTGCTGGTAGAGGTCCGCGTCGGCGAGGGAGCGGGGGTCGCGGCCGGCGTGGAAGAAGCCCGCGTTGTCGATGACGCGCTTTTCCGGTACGGCCAGTTCGTCCAGCTTGCGGAGGAAGTCGAAGCCCTTGGCGTCCGGGTCGCCGAAGCCGACGAACTGCCAGAAGATGGGCAGCTTCGCGGCCTCGCAGAGGGCCTTTTCGGCGGCGGGCTTCGAGGTGGGGGCACCGTCGGTCTGGAAGATGACGAAGGCGGGGTCGGTCGCGCCGGACTTCTCGTAGTGCTCGATGACGGCGTTGATGGCCCAGTGGTAGTTCGTACGGCCCATGTGGCCGAGGCCCGCGTGCAACTCCTCGATGCGGCCCTCGTAGTTGGCCAGGTCGAGGTCGGCGGTGCCGTCGACGTCGGTGGAGAAGAAGACCACCGGTACGGTGCCGTCGTCGTCGAGGTTGGCGGACAGGCCGAGGGCCTGTTCGGCGAGGTGCTGGACCGTGCCGTCCTTGTAGTAGTTGCGCATCGAACCGGAGCGGTCGAGTACGAGGTAGACGGCCGCGCGCTGTGTGGCCAGCCCCTGCTTTTCGAGGGAGACCCGGGCTGCCTTGTAGAGGCTGACGAGACCGGGGGCCTGGGACTCGACCTTGGTGAGGGAGGTGGGGGAGGTGGGGGAGGAAGGGGTCTCTGGGGCTTCAGGGGCTTCGGATACGGGTTCCGGGTTCGGCTCCGTCTTGGCCGCAGCCTCCGTCTTGACCGCAGCCTCCGGCGTGGTCAGCGGCTTCGGTTCCGCCTCGGCTTCTGCTTCAGCCTCCGCCTCAGCTTCCTCCTTGGCTACCGGCGCCGGCACCGGCTCCGCCTCCACCTCGGCCACGGCTTCCGCCTCGGCCTTCGGCACGGCCTCCCCCTCAGCCTTGGGCGCAGCCTCCGCCTCAGCCTTCGGCACGGCCTCCACCTCAGCCTTCGGAGCAACCTCCCCCTCAGCCCCAGCCCCCGGCGTCTTCGGATTGTCGAACGCCTGGGAGACGAGGTCGGACGCCGAGTCCTTGGGGGAAGGGGCGGCGTCCGGGGTGGTGGCCTGGGTGGGGACAGTGGGGGGT
>NZ_JOCQ01000066.1 GCF_000720725.1 Streptomyces rimosus subsp. rimosus | reverse complement strand
CCTCCCGCCCCCTCCCGTCCCCCTGTGGCAGCCCTCGGGGCGGGGCTGAATCTCGCGGGTCATCCGGAGGGTGAGAGTCCGATTTTCAAGCGCTCATCAGCCTTGGTGGCTTGATTTCGCCTGGGTAACCTTTCCGATGATCAGCACAGCTACCTGCAGGAAGAGGACTCTCCTCATGCGCAACCACACTCGGGCCGGCGTCATAGTCGCCACTTCCCTCCTCACCGCCGCGGGCCTGGCGGCCCCGGCTTCGGCCGCCGGGTCGGCCGCTGCGGTCCGCAACGCGGGCCCCTCCTGCACCTCGCTCTCCAACGGAACGCTCTGCGTGGGCATCATCGACGGCGGCCACACCGTGAACGTCGTCTACGGGAAGACCGGTGGATCCCCGGTGACCGTCAAGTTCGGTTACCGCAAGGGCAACACGAAGCACCTCAGCAACGCGTACACGGTCAAGAAGGGCGACACCAAGACGTACAAGTTCAAGAACCAGAACCTGGGCTGCAGCACCATCTACGGTCTCATCGCAGTCCTGGACCAGGGCAACTTCGAGACGCCGGGTGTCCACAACACCGGTTGCTGATCATCCTCGCCGCCCAGCGCCCACGGCGCCGGGCGGCGTGCTTGTCCGCACGGACTGTCATGGCGTCCGGTCCGGCCGCGAGCCGGGAGAACGCCGCCTGCCTGACTACCGTGCCCCTCCCGAGCCGCTCACCGGGCCGCAGCGGGCACCCGTATGGACTCCGGGTCGCGGAACGGACTCACACGCGGGGCCGCGTCCCGCGTGGGGGAGATCCCGCACAATGCCTGGCCCATGTGGGCCTGCTGGGCAGTGTCGATCGGGCCGGTCTTCGGGAGCCCGTCCTCTCCGAGCCCGTAGTAGCGCGTGAGGTTCACACCGAGCGACAGCTGTCGGCGGCCGTCCTCGCTGGACAGGGATATGGTCGAGGCGCCCCAGACGAGACCGTCGTGGCCCCAGAAGCGCCCGCACGTCGAGTCCACTGAGAACAGGCCCAGACCGTAACGCGCCCCTACCTCCGTCGGCACCGTGGTCTTCATCTGGCGCAGTTCGGCCGGGTCGAGCAGTTTGCCGGTCAGCAGGGCCCGGAAGAACTGGTTCAGGTCGTCCATCGTCGATATCAGCGCACCGGCCGTACGGGCCCAGGACATGTTGTGCACGGTGAAGTCGCGCGGCGGGTCGAACAGGCCGTACAACCCCTCGTAGATCTTGGCGTGCGGGCCGGTCACATGGGCCGAGCGCGGGAAGTACGTGTGCTTCAGCCCGGCCTTACGTATGACGTGGTCGGTGATGTACTTCTCCGGCGCCTGGCCGGTGACCTTCCGGAGCAGCAACCCGGCTATCACATAGTTGGTGTTGGCGTAGTGGTGGGCCTCGCCGGGCTTGCCCTGCGGGGGTGCCTCCAGGCCCAGCCGGACCAGCTCGCGCGGGTCCCACTGGCGGTAGCGCATGCGCACCACGTCGTCCGGCGTCTTCCAGATCTCCGTGTCGTAGTCGCCCAGGCCGCTGGTGTGGTTCAGCAGCATCCGTACCGTGATCGCGCGGCCGCGTTCGCCCGGGACCACGTCGGGCAGGTAGCGGCCGATCGGGGCGTCGAGGTCGATGGTGCCCTCACCGACCTGCTGGAGCACGGCGGTGGCGGTGAAGGTCTTGGTGATGCTGCCTATACGGTGCTCGAACTGCGGTCTCATCGGGCGGCCGGTCTTGATGTCGGCGACGCCGGAGGCGCCCTGCCAGGACGCGTCGCCGTCCCGCACGGCCGAGTAGGCCCCGTACATGCCTGCCTTGTGCAGATCCTGAAGAGTCCGGTCGAGTGCTTTGCGGTCGAGGCCGGGGTGGGCCGGTCGGGCTGTGGCGGTCGCAGCCGGGGGAGCGGGCGGGGCGGGTGTCCCGGCAGCCGAGGCCGGGAGGGCCGGGGCGAGCAGGGCCAATAAGACGGCCGTGGCGGTGGCGGCGAGCCGTACGCGGCGGCGGCTCGGAGGGGACATCGGAGGGGACAGGGGCATGGCACGTCTCCGTCGGTGCATGGCCGAGGGCTCCCGCGGAGCCTGCGGCGGTCGGGTGGTGGCCGGCGATCTCTCTCGCTCACTGGAGATTGTGCTGGCCACGCCGCCCCCGGCCATCAGCCTTTGGTACCGGACCGCTCACATGTTTGCGTGACGGATGTCAGGTTTGCGGGGCGAGTTGAGGTGCCACTGAGGGGCGCGTTCTGAGGGCGCCGACCACGGCCCCTACGGCGCGCTCGGAGGCCGCTCGGGGTGCGTCGGAAGGCCCACCCGTTCTCCTGTGACCCGTACCACAAGCCCCCTTCTTTTCGAAGGACCTTCGCAAAGAAGGCTTCAGAGGGCGCAACCAGGGCGTGTCGGATGACCATCTAATCTTGCGGAGAGGCTCGCTGCCGTCGGCAGGGCCAGAACCATGCCCACCGCTGCACCATGCCCTGGAAGCGAGTAGATCCCCGATGAGTCTGACGGGCACGCCCTTCTTCCTGACCGCGATTGCGCTGCTGGTCGTCGCGGTCGTGCTGCCGTTCGCGCTGTGGGGCCGCGTCCGCGGACCGAAGGCGGTGCGGGCGGTGGCACGCCTGGGCATGCTGGTGTTCGCGCAGGTCACCGCGATCACGCTGGTGTTCGTGATGGTCAACAACGCCAACAGCCTCTACGACAACTGGGACGACTTGCTCGGCACGTCCGACCACGTCGAAGCCGCCAAGGACCTCGGCCCGGACGGCATGGGCGGGCTCAAGACGCAGAACGAGCCCAAGCAACTGGTGCAGTTCGGCCCGCCCAAGGACCCGGTCGTCGGGGCGGGCGTCCAGGAGGGCGAGTTCAAGGGGCGGATATCGGGCGTGAGCGGCGAGGTCTACGTATGGCTGCCGCCGCAGTACGACGACGCCGCCTACCAGGACAAGAAGTTCCCCGTCGTGGAGCTGCTCCCCGGGTTCCCCGGCTCGGCCAAGTCCTGGCTGGGCACGCTCAAGGCCGCCGAGCAGCTGAAGCCGCTGATGGAGCAGGGCAAGGTCAAGCCGTTCATCCTGGTCGCGCCGCGCACCACCCTGCTGGGCAAGGTGGACACCGGCTGCGTCAACATCCCGGGCAAGGTCAACGCGGACAGCTGGCTGAGCGTCGACGTGCGCCAGATGGTGGTCGACAACTTCCGGGCCGAGGACAAGCCCGCCTCCTGGGCGGTGGCGGGCTACTCGGCGGGCGCGCACTGCGCCGCCAAGCTGGCGCTCGCCCACCCCGACCGCTACCGCGCCGCCATCAGCCTCTCCGGCTTCAACGACCCGAAGATGGAGCCCGCCTCGCTCGCCGGCCAGGACCCCAAGCTGCGCGTCGAGAGCAACCCGCTCACCATCCTCAAGTCCGCCAACAAGGCGGGCAAGCCGCCGCGCACCGCCCTCTACATCTCCGGGGCGTCCAACGACGGTTACGAGGCCGGGCTCGCCCTCAAGCAGCTCGCCAAGAACCCGACGACGGTCAAGGTCCAGCTGATCCCGCCGGGCGCGGGCGGCCACGGCACGGCCGTATGGAAGAACCAGATCCCGGAGGTCTTCCGCTGGCTGAGCGGCGTCATCGGCACCGAGCCCACCGGCGGTACCGAGCACGGCCGCGGCACCGGGCCGGGCCACGGCACCGAGCCCGGCCACGGCCGCGGCCCCGAGCATCCCCGCGGTCCCCGGCACGCCTAGAGCACCGGAGCCGCCGTCAGCAGGGGAAGCCGCCGTCGGCCCCCGCAGCCTGACCCTGACCGGCGGCATCGCACAGGAAGAGACCGCCGCCCGAACGGTACGGCGGGAGACCTGAGTGTCACGGGTGTCCTGGGCCTCACGGGCGTCACGGGCGCCACGGGCGCCACGGGCGTCATACGGATACGGCACTCAGTGCGCCGTCAGTCCGCCGTCCACCACCAGCTCCGACCCGGTGATGAACGAGGAGTCGTCGCAGGCCAGGAAGAGAATCGCGGGCGCGATCTCGTCGGCGCGCCCGGCCCGGCGCATCGGGGTGCGCCGGATGTCCGGCTGCTGGTCGCCCTGCTCGTCCAGGACCTCCTGGATCATCGGCGTGGCGATCACGCCGGGGTGCACGGAGTTGACCCGGACACCCTGCCGCGCGTACTCGACCGCGGCGGTCTTGCTCAGCAGCCGTACCGCGCCCTTGGACGCCTGGTAGGCCGCCGCCGAGCCGCTTCCCACGAGCCCGAGCACCGACGAGGTGTTGATCACCGACGCGTTGCCGCTCGCCCTGAGGAGCGGCATCGCCGCCTTCATGCCGAGCCATGTGCCCTTCTGGTTCACGTCGATGACCCGGTCCCAGGCCTCCTCCCGGGTGTCCTCGATGCCCGGCCAGTCCACGATGCCGGCGAGGTTCACGAGGACGTCCAGGGCGCCGAACCGGTCGCGTACGGCGGTGATCACCTCGTCCCACTGCCGCGCCGAGGAGACATCGAGGCGGGCGGCGGTGACTTCCGCGCCGTACGCCTCGATCCGGCCCGCCAGGTCCCGCAGGGGCCTCTCGGCGACATCGGTGAGCACCAGCCGGGCTCCTTCGCGAGCGAAAAGTTCGGCGGTCGCCGTGCCGATGCCACCGGTCGCGCCGGTGATCAGTGCGACCTTGCCGTCGAGTCGAAGCCTTGCCATGGGAACGTTCCTCGCTACTCGTAGTGCCGACTGCCGGGCCGGTTCCGGCCCGACCCGCTCCACCGACTCTGCGCAGGTCAGCAATGGCCAACCAGGCCCCGTACTGCCTGGGTGCAACACACCCAGGCACCCCACCGGACCGCCGCCTAACCTGGCCGCATGGACGACAACCACCTGGGGGACTTCCTGCGCGCACGCCGCGCCGGACTGCGACCGGAGGACGTGGGCATGGCGAGTTACGGGGCCCGCCGGGTCGCCGGACTGCGCCGCGAGGAGGTCGCCGTCCTGACCGGAGTGAGCGCCGACTACTACACGCGCCTGGAACAGGGCCGCGAGCGCAATCCCTCAGCGCAGGTACTCGACGCCCTCAGCCGCGCGCTGCACCTCGACGAGGACGCTCGCGCACACCTCTACCGGCTGGCGGGGACCGCGCTGGACGACCAGGCGGCCACGCACACCACCGAGCAGGTCAGCCCAGCGCTGCGTCAGCTGATGGACGGCTACCCGAACACGCCGGCACTCGTCCTAAGCCCTGCACTGGGCATCCTGGCCACCAACGCCCTGGCCGACGCCCTCTACGCCCCGTTCAAGCCCGCGGACAACCTGGCCCGTATGACCTTCGCCGACCCCGCGGGCCGGGACTTCTACACGGACTGGGACCGGGCGGCCCAGGCCACCGTCGCCAACCTGCGCCAGGCGGCGGGCTACGACCCGGACCACCCGGGGCTGCGCGAAGTCGTCCGTACCCTCACCGAACAGAGCCCGGACTTCGCCCGCCTCTGGAACGCCCACAGCGTGCGCGGCAAGACCCGGGACGCCAAGCGACTCCTGCACCCGGACGTCGGCCCGCTCTCGCTCACGTACCAGGCGTTCGACGTACGCGACGCTCCTGGCCAGCAGCTCGTCATCTACCACGCCGAACCGGGCAGCCCCAGCGCCCAGGCCCTCGACCTGCTCGGCTCGCTCCACGCGACCCGCCGCCAGGACGACACCCAGGCCGGCCCCGGGCGTCGGCGCTAGCCGGTGGCCCCGGTCTCCGAGTCCTCCGGCGGCGGCAGCCGTACAGCCGTCACCGGCCCGTGCAGCCGCCACCCCAGAGTCCGGTAGAGGGCACGCCCGGCGAGGCTGGCCACGAGGATGCCGCGGGCGGCGCCCAGCCGGACCATGTGGGCCGTCAGCGCGTTCATGACGAGGCGGCCCAGGCCACGACGGCGGTGCGCCGCACAGGTGCTGATCATGTCGAAGACCGCCGACGGGGGCGTGGAGGCGTCGGTGAGACCGGCCCGTCCCCGGGCGGCGAGATGGCCGGTGGCGGCGTCCAGGACGCGGCACCGGAAGACGCCGGTGCCGTCCTCGTCCGCCGTCTCGACGGTGTAGCCGGCCGGTGCCGCCGCAGGCGAGGGTGCCGGGGCCAGAGCGGCCGACATCAGGAACTGCGGCTCGGTGATCTCCCAGGTGGGAGGCAGGATGGGGGCGACTTCCGAGCGCGGGGCGCAGACGTTGATCCACAGGTGGGGGGTGGTGATCGAGGCGGTGAGGTCGCGGAGGACGCCCGGGTCGGCGGCGGGGAAGACGTAGCGGTGCGACCAGACGGGGACGCGGACCTCGACGTAGAAGCCGCCGTGCACCGCGACGGGGGGCGCGGCGCCACGGCACCGCGCCAAGCCGTGCACCCAGGTCCGGACGAGGTCCGGGTGCACGGCGGGGGGAGGGGAGGAGGGGGAGGAGGGGGAGGGAAAGAGCGAACCGGCCGTATCTATAGGGAGGTTCATACGGCCGATCTTACGGCGGGCCTTTGTAAGGGCGGAGGTTTCGCCGTCAGGGCCCGCCTCCCTGGGTCCGGCGGCGGCCCGTAACAGGGGGAGCGGGCCGCCGCCGTTCCTCTCGGCGGGGACGGCCGACGACCGCCGGGGCGGAATCCGGCGGCGGTGGGGAGTCGACCGCCTGATTGACGACGCTAAACCTCGCCACCGCGGAAAAGCGCCGGTTGACGGGTATTGCTCGCTCTCGTCCCGTCGGTGTGTATGCCTGCCCGTTGCCGTACGCCTCGAAGGCGCACCCCGCACCAACTCCGACCGGGAGTGGAAGAGAGGCGTACCTGAGTGCGAAGCCGTGGTAGGCGAGGGCTACGATCCACCACTATGGACGTAGTAACCAAGGTCTTCGTAGGTCTGCACATCATCGGCATCGCGTCGCTGCTCGGCGGTTTCCTGACCCAGATGAAGCCGATGAGCGCGGGCACCGCCCGCTTCGTGCCGGCCATGCTGCACGGCGCGCTGACGATGCTGGTGACCGGCGTCATCCTGGTCGGCCTCAACCAGGCCCAGGACCACTCGCTCAACAACGTCAAGCTGGGCGTCAAGCTCGCCGTACTGGTCGTGATCCTGGGCCTGGTCTACGTGAAGCGCGACGAGGAGAAGGTGGAGAAGCCCTTCTTCCTGGCGGTGGGGCTGCTGACGGTCGTCAACATCTTCATCGCCCTGCTGTGGACGTGAGCAGCAGCCGTTGAGGGCCTGCAGAGGGCCGTGGGGCGCGCCCCACGGCCCTCTTCTCATGCCGGCCGCGCGAGCCTCATGCCGACCGTACGAGCCTCATGCCGGCCGTACGCTCCCGTAGATCGGCATGTAGTAGATCGACTCGACTCGCACACTGGCCCCCGGCTTCGGGGCGTGGATCATCTTGCCGTCGCCGATGTACATGCCGACATGGCTGATGTCGTTGTAGAAGAACACCAGGTCACCGGGCTTGAGGTCCTTGGTCGCCACCCGGTCGCCGACCTTCACCTGGTCCCAGGTCGTACGGGGCAGCGAGACGCCCGCCGCCTTCCAGGCCGCCTGGGTCAGGCCGGAGCAGTCGTAGGAGTTCGGGCCCGTCGCGCCCCAGACGTACGGCTTGCCCATCTGCGCGCGGGCGAACGCGAGCGCCTTGGCGGCCTTGGTCGCGTACGAACCGTCGTCGGACGTACCGCCACCGGAGCCGCCGGAACCGCCCGTGCTGCCGTCCGGTGATCCGGAGCCGGTGCCCTGCCCCGGAGTGTCGTGCTGCTTGCGGTCCTCCCGCTCCTTGCGCTCCTTCTCGGCCTGCTTACGGGCCAGCTCCTCGGCCTTGCGCTTGGCCTCGGCCTCCTTCTTGCGCTCCAGCTCGGCCAGCCGCGCCTTCTCCTGGGCGGTCAGCCGGGACAGCAGCTGCCGGGCCTCGGCCAGCTTGTCCTGGACGTCCTTCTTGGACTCCTTCAGGGATGCCTGCGTCTCGGTGAGCCGGTCCAGGCTCCGGGACGCCTCGGCCCGCTGCCGTACGGCCTTGGCCTGCTGCTCCTGATAGTCGCTGACGGCCTTCTTCTGCGCGCCGGTCAGCTGGTCCATCAGGTGGCTGCGGTCCGCGAACTGCTGCGGGTTCTTGGCCAGGAGCAGCTGCGCGGTCGGGCTGATGCCGCCGCTGCGGTACTGGGCCGCGGCGTAGGTGCCCAGCTGGCGCCGGGCGTCGTTCATCTTCTGGGTGCGCCGGGCGGTGTCGTCCAGGAGCCGGTCGACGGTGCTGCGCTGCTCGTCGGCCTGCTCCTTGGCGGCGTTGTACTTCTGGGTCGCCACCTCGGCCTGCCGGTAGAGGTCGTCGACCTTCTGCTTGACCTCTTCGATGTTCTGCTGGGGCTGGCGCGGCGCGGCCTCGGCGGTCTGCGAGAGCAGGGTGACGGAGGCGAGGGCTGCGGTGGTGAGCCCGGCAGCCGTACGGCGGCTTCCGGGGGCGGTGAGTATGCGGGTGCGCGGCTTGCGGTGCGACGCCAAGGCCGGCGACTCCTTCCGTGGACCGCCTACCGGGTTAGCTGTCGGGTTCGGGCGTTCACTGCGGTGCTACGGAAGGCTGCCCTACGGTCCGTACGGCTGCGGGAGAGGGCCTGGAGGCGGCGCCCCTGGGGTGGGGCCCTTCGGGCGGTGCCCGAGGCGTCTCTCGCCGTATGCCGTACCGGCCGATTCACCCCGGTGGTACGTGTGGGTCCCCGGCTCCGGCTGCCTGGCGGCAGGGCCGGACTCGGCGGGGGCGGCCCGTGCGGACGCTGTTCGACCGCGGGGACGGCGGGCTGCCCGAGCGAGCACGGTAGCCAACCCGTGGTGCCCCTGGGAAGGCTGATGTCCGATAGGCCCGAAACCTTTTCGTGATCTTTCCGCGACGGGGGCGTGTCCTGTGACGCCGGCCACCCGCCGGCGAGGCGGGCCAGGTCACACGGTCGGTTTTCGCGGTTCGGGCCGGGCTGTCAGTGCGGCGGCCTACACTCGATGGGCGATGAGCAGCCTCTTTGACGACAGTTTCCTGGCGGACCTCGAACCCACGGATGAGGGGCCCCCGCCACCTCCCGAGGACGAGAGCGGTCCGGCACAGGAGGAGATCCCGGCCGACCTGTTCGGCGGGCGCTTCGACGTGCCCGGCGGCATCCCGCACGCCGTGGGCCCGGGCCGCGACCCGTACTACCGCGACGGCGCCCCCCGCCCCGCGGTGGACCCGTCCGCCCTCCTGGAGGGGCTGAACGACCAGCAGAAGGCCGCCGTGGTGCACAGCGGCGGCCCGCTGCTCATCGTCGCGGGCGCCGGCTCCGGCAAGACCCGCGTCCTGACCCACCGCATCGCGCACCTGCTCGGCGCCCGCGGTGTGCACCCGGGCCAGATCCTCGCGATCACCTTCACCAACAAGGCCGCGGGCGAGATGAAGGAGCGCGTCGAGGACCTGGTGGGCCCCCGGGCGAACGCCATGTGGGTCTCCACCTTCCACAGCGCGTGCGTGCGCATCCTGCGTCGCGAGTCCAAGAAGCTGGGCTTCACGTCCTCCTTCTCGATCTACGACGCGGCCGACTCCAAGCGCCTGATGGCCCTGGTCTGCCGGGACCTGGACCTCGACCCCAAGCGGTTCCCGCCCAAGTCCTTCAGTGCCAAGGTCTCCAACCTCAAGAACGAGCTCATCGACGAGGAGACCTTCGCCCAGCAGGCTGCCGACGGTTTCGAGAAGTCCGTCGCTGAGGCTTATGCGATGTACCAGGCCCGGCTGCGCGAGGCCAACGCCCTGGACTTCGACGACATCATCATGACCACGGTCAACCTCCTCCAGGCGTTCCCCGATGTCGCCGACCACTACCGCCGCCGCTTCCGGCACGTCCTCGTGGACGAGTACCAGGACACCAACCACGCCCAGTACACCCTCGTACGGGAGCTGGTGGGACCGGCCGAGAGCGCCGGCGAGCTGTGCGTGGTCGGTGACGCCGACCAGTCGATCTACGCGTTCCGTGGCGCCACGATCCGTAACATCCTCCAGTTCGAGGAGGACTATCCGGACGCCACGACGATCATGCTGGAGCAGAACTACCGCTCCTCCCAGACGATCCTCAGCGCCGCCAACGCCGTCATCGAGCGCAACGAGAACCGCCGCCCCAAGAACCTGTGGACGGACGCCGGCGAAGGCCCCCGCATCATCGGCTACGTCGCCGACACCGAGCACGACGAGGCCCAGTTCGTCGCCGACGAGATCGACCGGCTGACCGACGCGGGCGACGCCAAGGCGGGCGACGTGGCGGTCTTCTACCGCACCAACGCCCAGTCCCGCGTCTTCGAAGAGATCTTCATCCGGGTCGGCCTGCCCTACAAGGTCGTCGGCGGCGTGCGCTTCTACGAGCGCAAGGAGGTCCGCGACGTCCTCGCGTACCTGCGCGTCCTCGCCAACCCGGAGGACACCGTCCCGCTGCGCCGCATCCTGAACGTGCCCAAGCGCGGCATCGGCGAGCGCGCCGAAGCCATGATCGACGCGCTGTCCGCCCGCGAGAAGATCACCTTCCCGCAGGCGCTGCGCCGTGTCGACGAGGCGTACGGCATGGCCGCGCGCTCCGCCAACGCCGTCAAGCGCTTCAACACGCTCATGGAAGAGCTGCGGACGATCGTCGAGTCCGGCGCCGGCCCCGCCACCGTCCTGGAAGCGGTCCTGGAGCGTACGGGCTATCTCGCCGAGCTCCAGGCCTCGACCGACCCGCAGGACGAGACCCGCATCGAGAACCTCCAGGAACTGGCCGCCGTCGCCCTCGAATTCGAGCAGGACCGCGGCGAAGAGAACCCCGGCACCCTCTCCGACTTCCTGGAACAGGTCGCGCTGGTCGCCGACTCCGACCAGATCCCGGACGAGGACGAGGAGGGCGCCGGCGTCATCACCCTCATGACGCTGCACACCGCCAAGGGCCTGGAATTCCCCACCGTCTTCCTGACCGGCATGGAGGACGGCGTCTTCCCGCACATGCGCGCCCTCGGCCAGACCAAGGAGCTGGAGGAGGAGCGCCGCCTGGCGTACGTCGGCATCACCCGCGCCCGCGAACGCCTCTACGTGACCCGCTCCACGATGCGCAGCGCCTGGGGCCAGCCGTCGTACAACCCGCCCTCCCGCTTCCTGGAGGAGGTCCCGGACAAGTACCTGGACTGGCGCCGCACGGGCCCCGCGACGCCCTCCGCCTCGATGGGCGGCATCTCCGGCACGGGCGGCGGGGGCTTCGGCTCCGGGCTGTCCTCGTCGCGTACGAAGGCGGGGCCGAGCGGCTTCGCGACCCGGCGCGCCAAGGACCGCGAGGTGGTCTCACTGGCGGTCGGCGACCGCGTCACACACGACAGTTTCGGGCTGGGCACGGTCGTCGCGGTCAAGGGCAGCGGCGACAACGCGGAGGCGACGATCGACTTCGGCGGCGAGAAGCCGAAGCGGCTGCTGCTGCGGTACGCGCCGGTGGAGAAGCTCTGACGTCGGCAGAGACGCCCTGACGTCGGCAGAGACGCCCTGGCCCTCGGCAGAGACGCCCCGCCGTCGGCAGGGCGAGAGGCTTTGACGCCGGCCGGAAGGCTTTGATGCCGCCGTCCGGCGCCCCCTGCGGTGGGGAGCGCCGGACGGATGGGCGGGACGGTCGGTCAGGTCGGGTTGAGGCCGTGGCTGCGCAGCCACGGCAGCGGGTCGACGGCCGAGCCACCGCCGGGACGCACCTCGAAGTGCAGATGGGGCCCCGTGGAGTTGCCGGACTTGCCCGAGTAGGCGATCTGGTCCCCGGCCTTGACCTTGCCCGACCGGACCGTGGCGGTGCTCAGGTGGCAGTACCAGGTCTCGGTGCCGTCCGGGGCGGTCACGATCGCCATGTTGCCGTAGGCGGAGTTGAACTGGGTGCGTACGGTGCCGTCGGTGGCGGCCATGACGGGCGTGCCGTAATCGACGGGGAAGTCGATACCGGTGTGCAAGGACATCCAGTTCACGCCCGCCTGCCCGTACGTCGCGCTGAGGCCGCGCTGCGTGACCGGCAGCACGAACTTGGGGCGCATCGCCTCCTTGCGCGCCGCCTCCTCGGCCTTGCGCTTCTTCTCGGCGGCCTGCCTGGCCTTGAGGTCGATGCGCTCCTGTGTACGGCTGGCGCGATCGGCGAAGTCGTCGGCGCCCGCGCTCAGGCTGGCGAGCTGGGTGTCGAGCTTGTTGTTGGCCACGGCCGGCTGCACGGCCGCGGGGTCCCCGGCGGCCTGGGTCGTCATGCCGTCCTTGGCGCCGTTCTCGGCGCCACTGGTGACGGAGGCGGCGGCTACGGCGCACACACCCATGGCGGCGACCGAGGGCACCGCGACGGTCAGCAGCGCTGAGCGCTTGGCGGTACGGCGGCGGCCGCGGCCGGACGAGCCGCTGCCCTGCGCCGCGCGACGCGAACGGGAGCCGCGCCCGACAGGCACGCCCACGGGGGCGGGACCGCCGTCGGGAGTGATGTCGGCGGCGTAGGGGTCATCGGTGGTCCCGGTGGTCCCGGAGGCTCCTGGGGCGCCAGGGGCGAGGCTGTCGAAGCCGTCCGGGCCGTCGAGACCGGAGGTGATCGCCGGAGTGGTCTGGGTGAGCGCTTCGGCGATGGCGGTGGAACTGAACGGATCCGCGTGCGGGGCGCCGTGGGGGCCCGCGTGCGGGTCGGTGTCCGGGGCCCCTATGCCGTGGCCGTGCTCGTCGGCGAATCGGTCCTCCGCGGCCTCCATGCCCGGAGGTGCCTCGTACGTGCCGTAAGCGGACCCGTACTGATCGTTTGTGCTCGCGTACGGTCCGGAACCGTACGCCTGCCCGTTTTCATGCGGTTCGTTGCCGTAGGAGCCCAGGCCCGGGCCGGCCCAAGTCATGGTCTCCCACTGGGAGCTGGCGGCGTCGCCGTACGGGTGCCCGGGCTGCGGCGGGCCCGCCTGGGCCGGAATGCCGGCGATCAGGTCCGACTCGACGGCGCCCCAGACGGCGGTGGCCTCATAGGCGTCGGGGGCGGTCGCGGGGCCGGATCCGTAGCCGCCGTCGTACGCCGTGTGGGAGTACGGGTCGTAGGCGGCCTCCGGCTGCGTGCCGGTGGCGTGCGGGCCGGAGTTGGCCGTTCCGGGGCCGTAGACGCCCGCGGGGTGGGTACCCGCGTCGTAGCCGCCGCCGTAGGCACCGGTCGCGTACGCGGCGGTGGCGTACGTGTCGGTGCCGTACGTGGTGGTGTCGTACGGCGAAACGTCGTGCGCACCGGTGGCCTGGTGGCCGGGGAAGGCGCCGAAGTGCGGGGCGCCGACACCGTATGCCGCCTGGCCGGCCTGGGTGTCCTGATGCCCGTAGGACTCGTAGGCCGGGTAATGCGCATACGAGGCATCGGGAGAGGGGACAGCCGGAGCGGGGGACTCCGGCGAGTGACGGTCGTTCACCACCACTTCTCTTTCGCCTCGGCAGCAGGAGAATTAGCGGCGACTGTACCCGGCAGTACGTGACGGCGACAATCTTCGGCAGGTTTCGGGCTTCTCGACAACGGGCATTTGGCCGCCTTTCGGCGGACAGTATGCGCGTTCTTGGCGCCGCGTTCGAAGGGCGTTCGAGGCGGCGCGGGGTGCGCCGGTGCGCGCGCGGAGAACGAAAGGGCGCGCGCGACCTTGGAAAGTGCCCGCGCGGAAGCTGCTCCGAAGCCGCCCGGAAGCCGCCCGGGTGCTGCACGGGTGCAGCTCGGGTGCGCCTCGGAGCAGGTGGGTCAGGCCACGGACGTGGTGCTCATGCTGCCTTCCGCGTCCTCCTCGGTACTGAGCGCTTCCCGTATTCCGGCCGCCACCGCACCGTTGACCGGGAGGGCGAGATGTCCCACGCCGGATACCCGCACGCTGCGGGTGACCAAATCCCGGTGGTCGATTCGCGCGGTCTCCACCGGGACCATCAGCTGGTCCAAGTCGCTCCAGAAGCTGACGAAATGCGTACGGCAATTCGGGGCGGGCCGTGCCAACTCCACGATCACGTCGGAATGCGGCCGCATCTGCCGGACCAGCGGATGGGCCGACATCAAAGGCGCCACCCGGGTGCCGCCGTGCGGGGTGCCCAGGGTGACCAGAGTGCGTACCCGGAGGTCGCCGCCCAGGCGCTGCGCGTAGTAGCGGGCGATCAGGCCGCCGAGGCTGTGGCCCACCAGATCGACACGGCTGTGGCCGGTGCGCTCGCAGACCTGCTCGACGTGGCGGCCGAGGAGTTCCGCGGCCTTGCGCAGGTCGCAGGTGAGCGGCGAGTAGTTGAGGGCTTCCACATGGCGCCAGCCGTGCCGGAGCAGCGAGCGGCGCAGCAGCACGAAGACGGAGCGGTTGTCGATGAAGCCGTGCAGCAGGAGCACCGGGGGGTGGGCACGGCCCTCGGTGGGCAGCAGCGCCGTCCGGGCGGCGGGGACCGTACCGGTGGCGGCGCGGGGGGCGCCACCGAAGCCGGAGCCGATGGAGCTGCCGGTGGCGTCGGTGTCGTCCTCGGGGGCCGGGCCGGCGGGTGTGCCGGGGAGAGCTCTGGGCTGTTCCTGGTGGATGCCGGTCGGGTACAGCAGAAGGTGTCCGACGAGGATCGCCAGCTCCACTACCGTCGCGCGCAGCAGCGCGGAGGGGCGGGCCAGACAGCAGAGAAAGGGCAGGGCCTTCATGGCCGACCTCCCGAATGGCACGCGGGAGACGACTCTGACCCCCGTATGCCCTCATGGGCAGCCGTTTCCGGCAACGTACAAGTACGTGAACGAGCTGCTGCCAAGTATGTGAACGAGCTGCTGCTTGGCCGTACGGATACGAAGACGGAAGCGTTCAGGAGCCGGACCTCCGTGCCGTGCGGCTGACGGCGCGGAGGTACGGCGACCTCACTGCGGCTCCCCGTGCGCCGGTCCCGCCGCGTGGAATGTCGCGGAACGCAACGCGTAGCGAACGTGTCCCAATGTGTGATTTCCCCCTCCCTCAGTGTTACGAAACGGCCGGGTACGGGATGCTGGCGATAACGTTCGTTCACGCTTGGGGCGGCCGACGCGGCCGCACATCGGTTGTCGGTCGGCGGCCCTGTTCCGTACAGGTGCCGAGTCGTGCCGTGCAGGGCTGGGAGGCAGTGATGGGTGTGCAGGGTCCGATCCGCGTGGTGGTGGCCAAGCCGGGGCTCGACGGGCACGACCGGGGGGCCAAGGTCATCGCGCGGGCGCTGCGCGACGCCGGCATGGAGGTCATCTACACGGGGCTGCACCAGACACCGGAGCAGGTCGTGGACACCGCGATCCAGGAGGACGCCGACGCGATCGGGCTGTCCATCCTCTCCGGGGCGCACAACACGCTCTTCGCGAAGGTCATAGAGCTGCTCAAGGAGCGCGACGCGGCGGACATCAAGGTCTTCGGCGGTGGCATCATCCCGGAAGCGGACATCCCGCCCCTCAAGGAGCTGGGTGTCGCGGAGATCTTCACGCCCGGGGCCACCACCACGTCGATCGTGGAGTGGGTCCGGGCCAACGTGCGGCAGCTGGCGGCCTGAGGGCGCGAGGCTCCGCGCAGACACCCCGAGTGGGCCGCCCCGGGCCGGGCGGCTCACCACCGGCAAGGCGATGCGGCACACCACCGGCGCGGCGGCGGTGCGGTTCATGGCGGTGCGGCTCGCGGTGGTGCGGTTCGCGGCGATGCGGTTCGCGGTGGTGCGGCTCATGGGGCCAGCTCCGCCCGCATCGTGGCGCGCAGCCGTAGCGTGCCCACCAGCCGCTGGAACGCCTCGGACCAGTAGCCGACCGCTCCCGGCGAGCCGTCGGCGGGCTCGTCCGGGGTCGCAGTGAGCATGTCGAGCCGGTCCGCCGCCGCCGGGTCCAGGCACCGTTCGGCCAGGCCCATCACGCCGCTGAAGCTCCACGGATAACTGCCCGCGTCCCGGGCGATGTCCAGCGCGTCGACCACCGCCCGCCCCAGCGGCTCGGACCACGGCACCGCGCACACCCCGAGCATCCGGAACGCGTCGGACAGGCCGTGGGCCGCTATGAAATCCGCGACCCATCGCGCACGTTCGTCCTCGGGCAGCACCGTCAGCAGCCGCGCCAGGTCGCGGGACGAACCGGCCGGGTTGTCCGGGGCGGCGCCGCTCGCCGAGGCACCGCTCGCCGAGGCGGTGCCGGTCGTGGAGCCGGTCGCGGTGGTGGCCGTGGTCGTGGCGGGGTTGGCCGCCGGGCCGACGGTCTGCGGCGCGGCCGGGCCGGTCCCGTACGTACCTGTGCCCGGCTGGGCGGCGCCCGGAGCCCCGAGCAGGGCCCGCGTCCAGATGACGTCCCGCTGGCGGACAGCGGCGCGGCACCAGGCGTCGTGCAGCTCGGTACGCCACCCGTCGGCCACCGGCAGAGCCACGATCGCCGCGGGCTCCCGGCCGCCCAGCCACCGGCTCCAGCAGTCCAGCGGCGCGGCTTCCAGCAGCTGGCTCAGCCACCAGGCACGCCGGCCGCGCCCGGTCGGCGGCCGGAGGACCACTCCGTCGCGCTGCATCGCCGCGTCACATTCATGCGGCGCTTCGACCACGAGAGTCCAGGCGTCCTCACCGGCCTTGCCGGAGGTGTGCCCAGCATCGGCGAAGGTGCTCGCACCGTCCTCGATGCGCACCAGTTCGACGCAGGCCCGGGCGCGGTCCGCCATGCGCCCGGCGAGCGCGGTGCCGGGCAGGGCCGACAGCAACTCGGCGGCGGTGCCCCGGACGTTACGGCTGCGGTCGGACAGCGCCTGCTCCAGGAACGGCTCGTCGGCCACCGTCAGGCCCTCGCGCAGCGAGTCGAGGAACATCAGCCGGTCCTCGGCCCGCTCCGTACTCCAGGTGCCGGCCAGCAGGGCCCGACCGGCCGCCGGATCGCGGCGGCGCAGCGACGCGAGCAGGGAGACCCGCTCCGCGAACAGACCCTCCTCCCACAAGGCGCGTACGGCCTCCGGATCGTCGGGTCCGGGCAGCGCGGCCGTGCTCCCGACGCCGCGCAGCGCGAACTTCCACTCGTCGTTCAGCCGGGCCAGCCACAGCGCCCGCGGGCCGGCGAAGCCGAGGGCCGCGGCGCGCAGATCCGTGCGCGCGCGAGCCGCGTCGAGCAGCGCGGGAAGCAGTGCCTCGGGGGCGCGGTAGCCGTACTCGGTGGCGGCGGTGAGCCACTGCGGAAGCAGCTCGGTCAGATCGGGTGCCGTGCCGCGGCGGTGCCCGCCGCTGGTGCCGTTACGGTCGGCCAGCAACAGGCCGAGTCTGCGCCGCGCGGCCGGCGGCAACGGCGGGCGCGGGTCGGACGGGGCCGGTACGGGGCGCTCCCGGGCGGGTGCGGGGCGCAGCGCGGCCCGGCGTCGGACCGTGCTCACGGCGGCCGCGTCCAGCAGCGCCCCCGCGGCGCTCCGGTCCGCACGGCCGGTGACCAGCGGCGTACGGCGTTCCGTCCCGAGCAGAGCCGCGCTCACCAGGTCGTCCCAGGTGGCGGAGGCGGTGGTTTCGTCGATCATGGTTGTCCCCCGGGCTGTGATCGGACGGGTGGGTGGTGTGGCGGGTGGTGGGCGGTGGGTGTTGGTGGGTATTGGTGGTGCCGGTGCCGGTGCCGGTGCCGGTGGCGGTGGCTGAGGGCCGGTTGCGGCCGGGGCATCGGGTGGCTGTGGCATGGGATGGCTGTGGCATGGGATGGCTGGGATGTGTCGGGTGGCGGCGCTGTGGCCGCCGGGGTCACAGCGCGACCGGTTCCGGATCCCAGGTGGTCAGGGGTACGAAGCCGCGGTGGCCGCATTCGCCGAAGACCGTGACCGGCTCGCCGCCGGATATCGCGGCCAGGCCCCACAGACCCGCCCGCTCCGTACAGCGCGGGTCCACGGGCAGGGCCGACTCCCCGTCGGCGTCGGCCAGTTGCCAGGGCTCCCCGTCGCGCCCCGGTATCGGTACGACATCGGTCAGGACCACCGGCCAGGCGTCGAGCCAGGGGTCGTCGCGCAGCGCGTGTCCGTACGCGGCGAGTGCGGCGTCGGTGCCGCCGCCCGGCGGCGGCCCACTGACCGGGGCCGGATCGGCGTGCCGCGTGCCCAGGACGACGCGCAGCGGGCTGGCGCCCGGGTAGTAGGCGAGGTCGGCGTCCAGGGCGAGGCCTCTGGGCAGTGAGAGGTCCAGCGGCCGGTCCCGCCCGCCGAAGGAGAGGTGCAGCGCCATGCGCCCGGTCCGCTCGCCGCGCAGCCATATGCGCCTGCTGGTGAGCATCCCCTCCTCGGCGTCCTGTTGGGCGAGCACCAGCCAGCGGTCGCGGACGGACGTGGTGTCCGCCCCGGCGAGCACGTCCGCCGCGTCGGTGGTGAGGCCGACCCGGGTGCGGACCGTCGCGGCCAGGGCGTGCGGCAGGCGCTCCACGCCCAGGAACGCCTGGTCGAGGAGGTGGATCAGAGAGCACTCCGCGAGGAGCCGGGACGGCCAGTCCGGACCGGAAGCCGCCGCCGATCCCAACTCCCGTACACGCGCGGCGAGTCCGGGCGCCTGGGAGTCCACCATGCGGGCCGCCGTCTCGTCCCAGGTGCCGTACCCCGTGCGGTCGGCGGAAGCCAGGCCTGAGCGGAGCAGATCCTCCAGCCGCTGTTCCAGCTCGGTGGCCCCGGCGGCGATCCGCAGTACGCGCAGCGCGGCACGCCGCCGGGCGGCATCCTGGTTCGCGGCGGACGACGGACCGCCCGAACCACCGTCGCCTGCCCGGCCGTTGTCGGCGCGCGCCGCGTTCTTCTCCGCGCGCTGCTGACGGGCGCCGAGCCATTCCGTCACCCAGGCGGGAGGCTCGCCCTCGCCGACCGCCCCTTCTTCCCCGGCCCACATCAGCAGCAGTCCCAGTGCGTGCTTGCACGGGAACTTGCGGCTCGGACAACTGCACTTGAAGGCCGGTCCGGCGGTGTCCACGACGGTTTGGTACGGCTTGCTGCCGCTGCCCTTGCACAGGCCCCACACCGCACTGCCCCGTGTGCCGGTCTCCGGCCAGGAGCCCGGCGTCGCGAGCCTGCTCCCCGCCTTGCGTGACGGTGCGTCGGGCGCGAGCGCGAGCACGTGATCCGACGTCCAGCGTTCCCCCTGCGGATTCATGCCCCAAACGCTACGAGCCACCACTGACAATCGCCCTGACCAGCGGAAACGCTGCCGTGCGGGGTGATTGTCAGTGGTGTGGTGCAGGGTTGTTCACGCAAGCGGCCGACGAGTGGCGGGGTGCCGGCCGCAGACCTTGCGACGAGGGGGAAACATGTCCGAGAACCACACCGGAGACAGCGTCGGCGGCACCGGAGCCGATGACTCCGCGCAGGTCCTGCGTCCGCATGCGGAGGACGCGTTCGCGCAGGAGCTGAAGGCGCTCGCGGCGGCCGACGACCGGCCGCGACCGGAGCGCTGGCGGCTGTCGCCGTGGGCGGTGGCGACGTATCTGCTGGGCGGCACCCTGCCGGACGGCACGCTCATCACGCCGAAGTACGTGGGCCCGCGCCGGATCGTCGAGGTCGCGGTGACGACCCTCGCGACCGACCGCGCGCTGCTGCTGCTCGGCGTGCCCGGCACGGCCAAGACCTGGGTGTCCGAGCACCTGGCGGCGGCGGTCAGCGGCGACTCGACCCTGCTCGTACAGGGCACGGCCGGCACCCCGGAAGAGGCCATCCGCTACGGCTGGAACTACGCGCAGCTGCTCGCGCACGGCCCCAGCCGGGACGCGCTGGTGCCCAGCCCGGTCATGCGGGCGATGGCGCAGGGCATGACCGCGCGCGTGGAAGAGCTGACCCGCATCCCCGCCGACGTGCAGGACACGCTCATCACCGTCCTGTCGGAAAAGACGCTGCCCATCCCGGAGTTGGGCCAGGAGGTCCAGGCGGTGCGTGGCTTCAACCTGATCGCCACGGCCAACGACCGCGACCGCGGGGTCAACGAACTCTCCAGCGCGCTGCGCCGCCGCTTCAACACGGTCGTCCTGCCGCTGCCCGCGACGCCCGAGGAGGAGGTGGACATCGTCTCCCGGCGCGTCGAGCAGATCGGCCGCTCCCTGGACCTGCCGCCCGCGCCCGCCGGTACCGACGAGATCCGCCGGGTCGTCACGGTCTTCCGTGAGCTGCGCGACGGCGTCACCACCGACGGACGGACCAAGCTCAAGTCCCCTTCGGGCACGCTGTCCACGGCCGAGGCCATCTCCGTGGTCACCAACGGGCTGGCGCTGGCCACCCACTTCGGTGACGGGGTGCTGCGGTCCGGGGACGTGGCCGCGGGCATCCTCGGTGCCGTGATACGCGACCCGGCGGCGGACCGGGTCGTCTGGCAGGAGTATCTGGAGACCGTGGTGCGCGAGCGCGACGGCTGGAAGGACTTCTACCGCGCCTGCCGCGAGGCCGGCGCATGACCGGCCGGGAGCAGCCGCTGCTGCTGGGGGTGCGGCACCACGGCCCGGGCTCGGCGCGTGCGGTGCGGGCCGTGCTGGAGCGGTACGAGCCCGCCGCCGTGCTGATCGAGGGCCCGCCGGAGGCGGACGCGCTGGTGGCGCTGGCCGCCGACGAGGCGATGCGCCCGCCGGTCGCGCTGCTCGCCCATGTGCCCGCCGACCCGGGGCGGGCCGCGTTCTGGCCGCTGGCCGAGTTCTCCCCGGAGTGGGTGGCGATGCGGTGGGCCCTCGCCCATGACGTACCGGTGCGCTTCATCGACCTGCCGGCGGCGCATTCCCTGGCGCTGGGGGAGGGCGAAGGGGAGGACGAGGGGAACGGCGGTGAGGGAGCCGCGGGTGCGGACGGCCGGGACGCGGCGAGCCGCGCCCGGGAGGAGGCCGCCGAGGCCGCCGCCGACCGTACGGCAGCCCCCGACCCCGACCCTCACCGCGACCCTGACCCCGCCCCCACCCCCGACCGCACGGCCGAAGCGCGGATCGATCCCGTCGCGGTGCTCGCCGAAGCCGCCGGGTACGACGACCCGGAGCGCTGGTGGGAGGACGTGATCGAGCACCGCGCCCACGGGGACCGCCAGAGGAGCGGGAGTGGGGGCGAGAACGAGAGTGGGAGCGGGAGCGGGCTGAGGGGGGCGGACCCGCTCGCCCCGTTCGAGGCGCTGGCCGAGGCGATGACGGCGCTGCGGGAGGCGTACGGCGTCGGCGGGCACGACCGGGACCTGGTGCGCGAGGCCCATATGCGGCTGCGGCTGCGCGACGCGCGCCGGGAGTTCGGGGACGGCGTCGCGGTGGTGTGCGGCGCGTGGCACGTCCCGGCGCTGGCCCGGCGCACGACGGTGACCGCCGACCGGCAGCTCCTCAAGGGCCTCCCGAAGGTGAAGCCCGAGGTGACCTGGGTGCCGTGGACCCACCGCAGGCTGTCGCGCCACAGCGGCTACGGCGCGGGCATCTCCTCGCCGGGCTGGTACGGCCACCTCTTCGGCGCGCCGGACCGCCCCATCGAACGCTGGATGACGAAGGTCGCCGGACTGCTGCGTGAGGAGGACTATGCCGTCTCCTCGGCGCACGTGATCGAAGCCGTACGGCTCGCCGACGCGCTGGCCGTGATGCGCGGCCGGCCCCTGGCCGGGCTGGCCGAGGCCGGTGACGCGGTGCGTGCGGTGCTCGGCGAGGGCTCCGACGCCCCGTCCGCCCTGATCCACGACCGCCTGGTCGTGGGCGACGTACTGGGAGAGGTGCCGGAGAGCGCTCCGGCGGTGCCGCTCCAGCGCGACATCACCCGCAGCCAGCGGTCACTGCGCCTCAAACCGGAGGCGGCCGAGCGGGAGCTGGACCTCGACCTGCGCAAGGAGACGGACGCCGGGCGGAGCCGGCTGCTGCACCGGCTGCGGCTGCTCGGCGTGCCGTGGGGCGAGCCCGCCCGGACCCGGGCAAGCACCGGCACCTTCCGGGAGAGCTGGCGGCTGCGCTGGGAGCCGGAGCTTTCCGTACGGGCCGCGGAAGCCGGCATCTGGGGCACGACGGTGGAGGCTGCCGCGACGGCCAAGGCGGAGTCCGACGCCGTGGGGACCTCGACCCTCGCGGACGTGACGGGGCTGGCCGAGCGCTGTCTGCTCGCCGCGCTCCCGGACGCGCTGCCCGTGGTCATGCGGGTGCTGACGGACCGCGCCGCGCTGGACGCGGACGTCGGGCACCTCGCCCAGGCGCTGCCCGCGCTGGTGCGCTCGGTGCGCTACGGCGACGTCCGCGGCACGGACGCCGCCGCCCTCGGCGAGGTGGCCACCGGCCTGGCCGAGCGGGTCTTCGTCGGCCTGCCCCCGGCCTGTACGGGGCTGGACGCGGACGGCGCCGCGGACATGCGCAACCATCTGGACGCGACGCACCACGCGGTGGGTCTCCTGGACGAGGGCTCGGCAGGGCGGCCCGGCGGGCTGCGGGAGCGCTGGGCAGGGGTGCTGCGGAAGCTGGCCGAGCGGGAAACGGTGCCCGGTCTCCTGCGGGGGCGGGCGGTCCGGCTGCTGCTCGACGACGGGCGGCTGACTCCCGAGGACGCGGAACGCCTGATGGGCCTGGCCCTGTCGGCAGGGACGCCGCCGGCCGAAGCGGCGGGCTGGATCGAGGGGTTCGCGGGCGGCGACGCGGGCGGACTGCTGCTGGTGCACGACGAGCGGCTGCTCGCCCTGGTGGACGGCTGGCTGGCGGACGTCCCGGCGGACGCGTTCACGGATGTACTTCCGCTGCTGCGGCGGACGTTCGCGGAGTACGACGCCGGAGTGCGGCGCTCGCTGGGCGAGTTGGTGCGCCGCGGCCCGGCCGGCGCCACCGGGACCGCCACCGCACGTGGGGATCAGGAGGCCGCAATACCGGGCTTCGGACCCGGCCTGGACCGCGACCGGGCGGCAGCCGTGCTGCCCACCCTGCGCCTCCTGCTGGGCCTCCCGGAGGGCATGGACGGCGCGCGGGACATGAACCGCGCGGGCGGCGGAGCGGGCGCCGCGGGCAGCGGCAATGGCAACGGAACCGACGGCGGGCGGCCGGGGGAGCGTACGGGGGTGGCCGGATGAGCGGGACGCAGGAGCGGCTGCGGCGGTGGCGGCTGGTACTGGGCGGGGACGGCGCCGACGGTACCGGCTGTGAGCTGCGCGGACAGGATGCTGCCATGGACGGGGCGCTCAGCGCGCTCTACGGAGGCCGCCGGCCGGGCGCGACGGACGACGGGGGCTCGCGCACGGCGGGTCTGGGCGCCTCGGCGCCGAACGTGGCCCGCTGGCTGGGCGACATCCGTACGTACTTCCCCACCTCCGTCGTCCAGGTCATGCAGCGCGACGCGATCGAACGGCTCGGGCTGTCCGCGCTGCTGCTGGAGCCGGAGATGCTGGAGGCCGTCGAGGCCGACGTGCACCTGGTGGGGACGCTGCTGTCGCTCAACAAGGTCATGCCCGAGACGACGAAGGAGACCGCTCGGGCCGTGGTGCGCAAGGTCGTCGAGCAGCTGGAGAAACGGCTCTCGGCCCGCACCCGCGCCACGCTCACCGGCGCCCTCGACCGGTCGGCGCGGGTCAGCCGCCCCCGGCACCGGGACATCGACTGGGACCGCACCATCCGCGCGAACCTCAAGAACTACCTGCCCGAGTACCGCACCGTCGTTCCCGAGCGGCTGGTCGGTTACGGGCGGGCCGCGCAGTCCGTGAAGAAGGACGTGGTGCTCTGCATCGACCAGTCCGGGTCGATGGCGGCCTCCGTCGTCTACGCCTCCGTGTTCGGGGCGGTGCTGGCCTCCATGCGCGCCATCGCGACCCGGCTGGTCGTCTTCGACACCGCGGTCGTCGACCTGACGGACGAGCTGGACGACCCGGTCGACGTGCTCTTCGGCACGCAGCTCGGCGGCGGTACGGACATCAACCGCGCGCTCGCGTACTGCCAGTCGCAGATCACCCGGCCCGCCGACACCGTCGTCGTACTGATCAGCGACCTCTACGAGGGCGGCATACGCGACGAGATGCTCAAACGGGTCGCGGCGATGAAGGCGGCCGGAGTGCAGTTCGTGGCGCTGCTCGCGCTGTCGGACGAGGGGGCGCCCGCCTACGACCGGGAGCACGCGGCGGCCCTCGCGGCCCTCGGCGCACCGGCGTTCGCCTGTACGCCGGACCTCTTCCCGGAGGTGATGGCGGCCGCGATCGAGAAACGCCCGCTGCCGATACCGGACATGGCGGGGTAACGGTGATGAGAGCCCCGCGGGGCTTGCGGGGCCCCTGGTTCGTCGTGCAAGGATCAGGGCGCCGCTCGATCACCACGATGCGCGTACCGCCGGTTTCCCTGGCTGAAGGGCTGTCGGCGCCATGCGCTCGCACGTCCGCGGCCCGGCGCCCAAGTCGCCTTCCCCGTCGCTATGTTCCGCCGTAAAGGATCTCCTCGTGTCTGCCGTGACCGCCCTTCCCGCCGCCGCGCGCCTGCCGCGCAGCGTGGTGGTGCGGCGTGCGCTGCTGGCGGGGCTCTTCCTGGCGGGGTTCGTGGCGCTCGGGTTCGCGTTCGGCGGCGGTGCGCAGGCGGCGGACCGTACGGCGGGCTCGGACCCGCGGCTCGCTCCGGCGGTGCAGGCCGACCCGGCGGCAGCCGTGAAGCGGGCGGGCGGAATGCCCGTCGGCGGGACTGCGCGGCCCGTCGGCAAGGCCGTGCGGCCCATCGCCGAGCGGACCGGAACGGCCGTCGAAAGCGGCACTGAGCAGGCCGAACCGGCCACCCGGCCGGTCACCGAACCGGTACGGGACGCGGTGCGCGCGGTGCACCGCGCCGGGGACGCGGACTCGCTCCCCGTACACCTGCCCGTACGGCTGCCCGCGCTGCTTCCCGGCCTGCTTCCCGGTGCCGACGGCAACGGTGATCACGACGGTGACAACGGCCACGACGACGGCCGCGGTGACGGGCACGGCGAGCAGCCGGGCCGGGATTCCGGGCCGCAGTACGGTGCCGGCCCGCACCAGGCCGGTGCCGATGACGCGCAGGCCGCCGCGAGCGTGAAAAGCGCGGAGTGCGCGCGTGCTTCGGTAAACGCGCAGGGTTCCGGCGACGCGTCGCCGCGTACCGCTCAGCGTGCCGACTCGGTCTCCGGCCGACAGCCGGGCCAGAGCCACGACGGCCTCCCCGGCCGGCTTCCGCAGGGGCCCGCTTCGGCAGCCTCGCACACCGCCGGTGACGGCCACGGCCCGCGCGGCGGCGACCACTTCGCCGCCGTACCGGCGCATCCCGCGCACTTCGGGCTGGTGCCCGGAGGCGTACGCGCGGCCGCGGAGCCGCCGACGCGGCAGCGTGCCGCGAACATCCTCGAATTCCCGGGCTAGGGCAGACCTCCGGACCTCCGGTGTCCGAGTTCCCCGTCCGCAGACATCGCGTCTGCGCAGGACCTGCCGCGCGGGGGCGGGACAGGTCTGCCCGTCGAACCCCCTGAATTCGAAGGAAGTCTGCTCATCATGCGTACGCACATCCGTCGTTCCATCGTCGTAGCCGCCGCCGCTTCCGGCCTGTGGGCCCTGGGCTCCGTCGCCGCCAACGCGGCCGGCCTGCCCGGCACCGCCGACCTGCCCGCCGCCGGGGCGGTCACCGGCGCGGTCACCGACACGGTGCACGGCAAGCTCCCGACCGGTGACGTGGCCGGCGCCGCGAAGAAGACCGTGGACGGCGTGACCGGCCGGGTCACCGGCGGCGACGTCCACACGCAGGACCTTCCCGGCACCCCGAAGCTCCCGACCACCTCGAAGCTCCCCGTCACCCCGAAGCTCCCCACCACCGGCGGTCTGCCCAAGACCGCCGACCTCCCCAAGACCGCCGACCTCCCCAAGACCCACGACCTGAGCAAGGTCACCGACCTCGGCAAGACGGCCGACCTGGGCAAGGTCACCGACCTGGACAAGGCGATCAACCTCGGCAAGATCACCGACCTCGGCAGGACCACCGGCACCGCCCAGCGCCTGATCGGCCAGGCCGTCCCCGTCGCCCAGGGCGCGGTCGGCGGTGCCGGTCAGCTCGGCGGTGACGTGACGGGCCAGGCGACCCCGTTCGTGCAGCGTGTCGCCGGCGGTGCGCAGATCTTCGTCCAGGGCGTGGCCACGGACGCCACCCCCTTCGCGCAGGGCCTGGCCGGCACCGTACGGACCGACGTCGCGGGCATCACGGGCAGCGCCGCCGCGGGCCTGCCGGGCGCGCTCCCGACCCGGACCCTGCCCGCCACGCCCGTCGACCTGACCAGCCCCGCCAACATCCCGGCCCTCCCGGCCCTGCCGGCCCGGGGCCTCTGACACCGCGCATACCCCCGCTCACCATCGGCGGATGGTGAGCGGATCGCCGGGCGGCTCCTCGTGGGGAAGGGGCCGCCCGGCTCCATGCTGTGCGGCGGATGGACGCGGACCCCGGCAAGCCCGCGTTCACCCGCCGGTACCTGTCCGTGAACTGTGACCGTTGTCTCTGTGACTGTTATCACCGCCGCAGTGTGATCTGCGATTTAGGGTGGCCGGTCCTGCGGGGATAACCTGCGAGACGGACATGCCGCGTACCGGCCACCGTGTACGCATCCCTCAGTGACAGCGCAGTCACGTTGCCCTTCGCGGCACGCCCATGCAGACAACGAACCGCGATCACTACGGCGATTCTGAGTAGACAAGGGACGGACGCGCGTGGACCTGTTCGAGTACCAGGCGAGGGACCTCTTCGCCAAGCACGGTGTACCGGTGCTGGCCGGTGAAGTCATCGACACGCCTGAGGCGGCACGCGCGGCGACCGAGCGCCTCGGCGGCAAGTCCGTCGTCAAGGCGCAGGTGAAGGTCGGCGGCCGCGGCAAGGCCGGCGGCGTGAAGCTGGCGGCCTCCGAGGACGAGGCCGTCGAGCACGCCACCAACATCCTCGGCATGGACATCAAGGGCCACACGGTCCACAAGGTGATGATCGCCGAGACGGCTCCGGAGATCGTGGAGGAGTACTACGTCTCCTTCCTCCTGGACCGCACCAACCGCACCTTCCTCTCCATCGCCTCCGTCGAGGGCGGCATGGAGATCGAGGAGGTCGCGGCCACCCGCCCCGAGGCCGTCGCCAAGACCCCGATCGACGCCAACGAGGGTGTGACCCCGGAGAAGGCCCGCGAGATCGTCGAGGCCGCGAAGTTCCCGGCCGAGGTGGCCGACAAGGTCGCGGACGTGCTGGTCACGCTGTGGAAGACCTTCATCGCCGAGGACGCGCTCCTGGTCGAGGTCAACCCGCTGGCCAAGGTCGCCTCCGGCGACATCCTGGCCCTGGACGGCAAGGTCTCGCTCGACGAGAACGCCGACTTCCGCCAGCCGGAGCACGAGGCCCTGGAGGACAAGGCCGCGGCGAACCCGCTGGAGGCCGCTGCCAAGGCCAAGGGCCTGAACTACGTCAAGCTCGACGGTCAGGTCGGCATCATCGGCAACGGCGCGGGCCTCGTCATGAGCACCCTCGACGTCGTCGCGTACGCCGGTGAGAAGCACGACAACGTCAAGCCCGCCAACTTCCTCGACATCGGCGGCGGCGCCTCCGCCGAGGTCATGGCGAACGGCCTGGAGATCATCCTCGGCGACCCGGACGTCAAGTCCGTGTTCGTCAACGTCTTCGGCGGCATCACCGCCTGCGACGAGGTCGCCAACGGCATCGTGCAGGCCCTGGAGCTGCTGAAGTCCAAGGGCGAGGACGTCACCAAGCCGCTGGTCGTCCGCCTGGACGGCAACAACGCGGAGCTTGGGCGCAAGATCCTGAGCGACGCCAACCACCCGCTGGTCCAGCGTGTGGACACCATGGATGGCGCGGCCGACAAGGCCGCCGAGCTCGCCGCGGCTGCGAAGTAAGGGATAGAGGGACTCAGACCACCATGGCTATCTTCCTCACCAAGGACAGCAAGGTCATCGTCCAGGGCATGACCGGTGCCACGGGCATGAAGCACACCAAGCTCATGCTGGGCGACGGCACCAACATCGTCGGCGGCGTGAACCCGCGCAAGGCCGGCACGAACGTCGACTTCGACGGCACCGAGGTCCCCGTCTTCGGCTCGGTCGCCGAGGCGATGGAGAAGACCGGCGCCGATGTGTCCGTCATCTTCGTGCCGCCGAAGTTCGCCAAGGCCGCCGTCGTCGAGGCGATCGACGCCGAGATCGGCCTGGCCGTCGTGATCACCGAGGGCATCGCGGTGCACGACTCGGCCGCCTTCTGGGCGTACGCGTCGAGCAAGGGCAACAAGACCCGCATCATCGGCCCGAACTGCCCCGGCCTGATCACCCCCGGCCAGTCCAACGCCGGCATCATCCCGGGCGACATCACCAAGCCCGGCAAGATCGGTCTGGTGTCGAAGTCCGGCACGCTGACCTACCAGATGATGTACGAGCTGCGCGACATCGGCTTCACCTCGGCCGTCGGCATCGGTGGTGACCCGATCATCGGCACCACCCACATCGACGCCCTGGAGGCCTTCGAGGCCGACCCGGAGACCGAGCTGATCGTCATGATCGGTGAGATCGGCGGCGACGCCGAGGAGCGTGCGGCCGACTTCATCAAGGCCAACGTCACCAAGCCGGTCGTCGGCTACGTCGCGGGCTTCACCGCGCCCGAGGGCAAGACCATGGGCCACGCCGGCGCCATCGTCTCCGGCTCCTCCGGCACCGCCCAGGCGAAGAAGGAGGCCCTGGAGGCCGCCGGCGTCAAGGTCGGCAAGACCCCGTCGGAGACCGCGCGCCTGGCGCGCGAGATCCTCGTCGGCTGATCGCACCACGCGCAGGGCGCGGGCCCGTACTCCTCTCGGGGGTACGGGCCCGCGCCCATTCGTGTGTAAGAGGGCGCACTAACGCGCTTCCGGGGCGAGGTGCCCAGCCCGTACGACCTTCCTCTTCGCCGGTCCGTCCGCCTTGGCCTGCTGCACGCGGGCGTGTTCCCCGTGCTGCTTACGGGTGGCCTTGGCCGCCGCCCCGGACGTGGCGGAGGACGACGCGGCCGGGGGACCGGCCTCCGGCCGGGTGGGGAGGGTGCCCGCCTCTTGGACGAGCGTGAAGGTGGTCGCCACCGCGATGAGGGCGGTGAGCCCGAACGCGCCCTGCGTCATCCGGCTGACCGTACGCTCGCTCCCGCTGCGTACAACCCTGGCGGCGGGCGGGGCCACCGGAAGCGCGCGGGCCAGCCCGGCCAGCCGCTCCCGCAGGATCTCTCTCTGGCGTACGGGCGGCTCGCCCGCCAGGCCGAGCCACGGAACCCGTTCGGCGAGGGCCTGACGCGCGCGCAGCAGCCGTCCGGCCGTCGCGGGCGTACTGGCCTCCACCTCGGCGGCCGTCTCGCTCAGTTCCAGCCCGAGGCCGTCGTGCAGGAGCAGCACCCGCCGGTACGCGACAGGCAGCGCCAGCACCGCCTCCCGCAGCGCGCGCTCTGCGGGAGTGGCGGGCGGCGCGGCGGGTGCCTGGGGGCTCGGCCGCTGGGCGGTCCACAGACCGGGACGCGTCCGGTGCCAGGGCGAGAGCGCGTACTCGTGCACCATGGCCCGCACCCGGCCCGCCGGGTCCGGATCCACGGCCATCTCGGGCCAGCGCTGCCAAGCCATCTGGAACGACCGTTCGACGGCCTCCTGGGAGAGCCGGGCGTGACCGGTGAGCACGATGGCCTGGCGGGTCAGGTCGGGGGCGTGCAGCGTGTAGAGGGCGTCGAAGGCGGTCGAGGGGGTGGGGGGAAGGGGGCCAGCCGAATCAGCTGATGGGTCATCAGCAGGCGTTCGCGGCACGCTGGCTGATGCGCCGTCAGTCGTCGCGACGGGCACGTCACCCGCCGCCTCCGTCCGTTCCGTCTTCGTCCGTTCCGTCTTCGTCATGTCGGCCTCTCCGTGCGGGCGCGCGTGCCGTTGGCGCAGAGATGGCTCAGCGGCGTGAAAAGGTACATAAACATATATTGAGCGACACGTCCGGCAATTGCCTGCTCCGTGGCGGAAACGTGTGTTGTTGGCAGCATGGCGGTGTGAGCCAATTGACCGACCGCGGCCCCACGTTGTCGTCGCGCGGCCGTGCCTCCACCCAGCGGTCCTCCGCGCTCGGCACCGCCTTCGTCGGCGGCGTGCTGGCCGCCGGGCTCGGGCTGGGGGCGTTCGCCGTCGCGGTGCTGCTGCTGTGGGTGGCGTCCCCGTACCCGGACACCAACCCGTCCCGGGCCCTGCACCTCGCCGCCGACCTGTGGTTCCTCGCCCACGGCAGCGATCTCGTACGGGCCGTGACCGCGTCCGGCGCCGAGTCGCCCGTCGCCGTGACGCCATTGCTCCTGATGGCCCTGCCCGTATGGCTGCTGTACCGGACCGGCCGTCACATCCTCGAAACCACACCGCCATACGGCGACACCGCGTGGCCCCCGGTCCCCTCGGTCTCCCCGGCCCCTCCCGCACCCTCTTCCCCCACCCTCCTCCACCTCGACGACATCGATCCGGACCCCGGGCCCCGCCTCCTCCTCGGCTGGTTCCTGGCGGGCTACCTGTCCGTCACGGGGGCCGCCCTGCTGTACGCCTCCGAAGGCCCGCTGTACGTCGAACCGCTCAGCGCCCTGCTGTACGTGCCGGTGGTGGCCACCCTGACCGTCGCCGTGGCGGCCTGGCACAGCATCGGACGTGCCGCCTTCGTGCCGCTGCCGGACCGGGTCCAGCGCCTCTACGACCGGCTGCCGTCCGGCCTGTGTGCCGCGCTGGAGGGACGGCGCGGCGTCACCGCGTTGCGCGCCGCCACCGCGAGCGTCCTGGTGCTGCTGCTCTGCGGCGCCCTGCTGGCGCTCCTCGCGCTGGGCTGGCACGCGCCGGCGGTCCGGGACGGGTTCCTCGGGCTCACCCATGACTGGTCGGGGCGGTGCACCGTGGTGCTGCTCAGCCTCGTCCTGCTGCCGAACACCGTCGTCTGGGGGCTGGCGTACGGGCTCGGCCCCGGCTTCACGCTCGGCGCGGGGAGCACGGTCGGCCCGCTCGGCACCAGCGGACATCCGGGCCTGCCGCACTTCCCGCTGTTCGGCATGTTCCCGGAACCGGACGTCACCGGGCCGCTCTACTGGCTGACCGCCGCGGTACCGCTCGCCGCCGGGCTGGCACTGGCTCGGTACGCGGCCCTCTCCGCGAAGTCGTACGCGGCCGCCACACGCCCGGTGGCCACACGCCCGGCCGGTGCGGAGCCGGCCTGTCGGCATGAGTGGACCGGCTGGCGCGAAACGGCCGCCGCCGCCGGGCTCGCGGCGCTCGGCGTCGGCGTGGTGTCGGCGGTGCTCGCCGGGCTCGCGGGCGGCGCGCTGGGCAGCGCGGCACTGGCCCGCTTCGGACCCAGCTGGTGGCAGACGGGGCTGGCGGCGCTGAGCTGGGCCCTGCTCATCGGCGTGCCGGGCGCGCTCGTCGCCCGTCTCTGGTGGCTGCGCGGCGTACCCCGCCCGCCGAAGCCCGCGCCCCGGCCACGGGTGAAGCTCCGCGTACGGTTCGGACGCGCCGCGAAACGCCTCACCCGCGCCGTCGGGTGCTGGTCGTGGGCCGCCTGCCGCTTCGCCTGGACGGCACTGGCACGTACGGCTTCCCGTTCGCTGCGCCCCCGCCCCCGACCCCGCCGTCATGCCCGGCACGCTCGCGGCCGTACCCCGGACAGCCGGGAACCGTACGACTACGCGTACGACCGCGGCCACGGGACCGGGTGCGCAGCCGAGTACGCATCCGGATACGCACCCGAGTACGCACCTGATCCGGACGGCGGGCACCCCTGGCACGACGCCAGCACCCGCAGCGCCCGCTGGTCGGCACTGCGCGCCTCCTCCGGCGGCCTGATGACCGACTTCGAACCCACCACGCTCCCGCACGAGGAAGCCCCGGAGAACGCGGTTCCCGGAAACGCCTCAGCCGCCACCCACAAGGGCGGCGGCTGAGACGGACGACTTCAGGACCGGACTACCGGACCGGATGGCCGGACCGGATTGCCGGGCCGGGCTGCCAAGCAGGTCTGCCAGGCAGGGCTGCCGGATTACTCCTGCCGAGCGCTGAGCAGCGGACGCAGCTGCTCGGGGAGCTTCTTCTCGCAGGCGTGGGCGGCGGACTGGGTCAGGGCGTCGTCCACGCACGTGAAGTAGTCGCGGTAGACGAGCTGGAGCGTGAAGGTGGCGGCCACCATGACCAGCGCCAGCGAGGCGGTGACCAGCCCTGCCACAGCAGCGGTCGTCTGGGGGCGGGTGGAGGCGGCGGGCGGGTAGCCCGTGGCGGAGGCGCCCGAGTCCGTACGGGGCGGGGCCTGGCCCGAGACGTCGGCGGCAGTGGCCCGCGCGCTGCCGGCCGTACGGGCGGGCTTGGCGCGCAGGGAGCTGATGCCCCAGTAGAGGGCGAGCGCCGCCAGCAGCAGGGCGATCTCCGGCAGGTTGAACAGGACGAAGAAGAAGCCCCACATGCCGGCGAGCAGCGCGTAGCGCGCGCGGCGCTGGGCCGGGTCGGTCGGGTCCCAGCGCAGGCCGCCGGACCCGCCCGGGCCGCCGGGGCCCTGCTGGCCGTTGCGGTTGCCCGGCCGGGTGCCGAAGCTGCCGCCCTGGCGCCCCGGCTGGCGGCTGCTCCACTGGCTGCCCCAGGCGGGCGGCTGCTGGTCTCCGGAGCGGCCCTGATCGTCGCCCTGGTCCTGGTCCGACCCGTGGTGGCGGGGCTGCCACGGCTGGTCGGGCGCGTCGGCGGGCGGCGGCGCGAACGGGTTGTCACGGTCCCGGTCGCCGCCGCGGTCCCCCGGGGGCCGGGTCCGGGCACGCTCCCTGGCCGGGCCGTCCGTACCCCCGGCGTCCGACGCCCCCGACCCGGAATCGGATGTATCCGACGTACCTGACGTATCCGATGTACCCGATGCCCCCGGAGCGGCGGAATCGGAGGACGGCTTGCGCTCGCGCAGCAGCACCGCCGCGGGAGCGGCGGCGGGCCGGGGGCACCCCCCGGCGGTAGCCGGGAGAGGGAGGAGGAGGGCCGCGCGGCGGCGTCGGTCCGGCATCTGGAGTGTGTCTTCCCCTTGTCTCGTCCGTACGTCCGACGGGTGGGCCGGGCGGGCGGATACCACGAACAGCGTGCGTTCTCACGCCCGACGCTACCTCTCGCGTGCGCCCCCGTCCCGTGGGGGCCGCGCGGTGTGCCGGTATCGTTGCTGACGGTCGGCGCCTTCGTAGGGTTCCCCGGTTTTCGGCGACCCATGGTTTTGTACGACCGCACAACATCGCACACCGCCGTACAGCAGCACCGCGCGAGAAAGAGCCCCGCCGTGGCCTCCGCTTCCCCGTCCTACGCCGTTCCCGCCGCATCCCCGGCCCGGATCGTCGTGCTCGTCTCCGGTTCCGGTACGAACCTGCAGGCGCTGCTCGACGCCATCGCCGCCGAGGGCGTCCCCGCGTACGGGGCCGAGGTGGTGGCCGTCGGCGCCGACCGCGACGGCATCGCCGGCCTGGAGCGTGCCGAGCGGGCCGGTCTGCCCACCTTCGTGTGCCGGGTCAAGGACCACGCCGACCGGGCCGCCTGGGACCGCGCGCTCACCGAGGCCACCGCCGCGTACGAGCCCGACCTCGTCGTCTCGGCGGGCTTCATGAAGATCCTGGGCGCCGGGTTCCTCGCCCGGTACGGCGACCGGATCGTCAATACGCATCCGGCCCTGCTGCCGAGTTTTCCCGGGGCCCACGGCGTGCGCGACGCGCTCGCGTACGGCGCCAAGGTCACCGGGTGCACCGTCCACTTCGTCGACGACGGCGTCGACACCGGCCCGGTGATCGCCCAGGGAGTGGTCGAGATCCGGGACGAGGACGACGAATCCGCGCTGCACGAGCGCATCAAGGAAGTCGAGCGCAAGCTGCTCGTCGAGGTCGTGGGGCGTCTGGCCCGGCACGGCTACCGCATTGAGGGACGAAAGGTACTGATCCCGTGACCGCCGAAGCAAGGAAGCGGCCCGTCCGCCGGGCGCTGGTCAGCGTCTACGACAAGACGGGCCTCGAAGAACTGGCCCAGGGCCTGCACGCGGCGGGCGTCCAGCTCGTCTCGACGGGCTCGACGGCCGCGAAGATCGCGGCGGCCGGCGTTCCGGTGACCAAGGTGGAGGAGCTGACCGGCTTCCCCGAGTGCCTGGACGGCCGGGTCAAGACGCTGCACCCGAAGGTGCACGCGGGCATCCTCGCCGACCTGCGGCTGGAGGACCACCGGCGGCAGCTGGACGAGCTGGGCGTCGAGCCGTTCGACCTGGTCGTCGTCAACCTGTACCCGTTCACGCAGACGGTGGCCTCCGGTGCGGAGCCGGACGAGTGCGTCGAGCAGATCGACATCGGCGGGCCCTCGATGGTGCGCGCCGCCGCCAAGAACCACCCCTCGGTCGCCGTGGTCGTCAACCCCGACCGCTACACGGACGTGCTGAAGGCGGTCGCGGACGGCGGCTTCGACCTCCAGGAGCGCAGGCGGCTGGCCGCCGAAGCGTTCCGGCACACCGCCGAGTACGACGTGGCGGTGGCCTCCTGGTTCGCGGGTGACTACGCGGGCGACGGCGGCGAGTTCCCCGGCTTCCTCGGCGTCACGTACGAGCGCAAGAACGTGCTGCGGTACGGCGAGAACCCGCACCAGGCGGCGGCCCTCTACACGAGCGGCGGTGGCGGCCTGGCCGAGGCCGAGCAGCTGCACGGCAAGGAGATGTCGTACAACAACTACACGGACACCGACGCCGCGCGCCGGGCCGCGTACGACCACACCGAGCCCTGTGTGGCCATCATCAAGCACGCCAACCCGTGCGGCATCGCGATCGGAGAGGATGTCGCCGAGGCGCACCGCAAGGCGCACGCCTGCGATTCGCTGTCCGCCTTCGGCGGCGTCATCGCCGTCAACCGCCCGGTGTCCGTGGCGATGGCCGAGCAGGTCGCGGAGATCTTCACCGAGGTCATCGTCGCGCCGGACTACGAGGACGGCGCGGTCGAGGTGCTGTCCCGCAAGAAGAACATCCGGGTGCTGCGCTGCCCCGAGGGCCCGCAGCCGCCGGCCGAGTTCAAGCCGATCGACGGCGGCGGTCTGGCCCAGGTCAAGGACGTCCTCCAGGCCGAGGGCGACGACCCGGCCAACTGGACGCTGGCGGCGGGCGAGCCGCTGAGCGACGGCGAACTGGCGGAACTGGCCTTCGCCTGGCGCGCGTCGCGCGCCGTGAAGTCCAACGCGATCCTGCTCGCCAAGGACGGCGCCACGGTCGGCGTCGGCATGGGCCAGGTCAACCGCGTCGACTCGGCGAAGCTGGCCGTCCAGCGCGCCGGCGAGGAGCGGGCCCGCGGCTCCTACGCCGCCTCGGACGCGTTCTTCCCCTTCCCGGACGGCCTGGAGGTACTGCTGGAGGCCGGCGTCAAGGCCGTCGCGCAGCCCGGCGGTTCGGTCCGCGACGAGCAGGTCATCGAGGCGGCGAAGGCCGCGGGCGTGACGATGTACCTGACGGGGACGCGGCACTTCTTCCACTGAGGCGTACGTCCTTGAACGCGTACGTCCCTGAACGCGCCGAGAGCCGCACCCGACCCGGGTGCGGCTCTCGGCGCGTGTGGGGAGCGGTTCAGTAACGCGGGCGCGTGAACCAGGCCGTGCCGTCCGTCTTGGAGACCATCACGATGCTGATGATGCACATGACGTCGTAGACGAGACCGAACGGCATGAACACGAAGCTGAAGAGAATGCCGACCACGCACACGACGATCGCGGTGACGCGCGCGCCGTTGCCGCCCTTGGAGAGCTGCGAGGCGGCCACGATCGCCCCGGCGCCCCAGAGCACCATGCCGATGATCATCGCGATCAGCAGGCCCTTGCCGACCTGGAGGCTCTCGAAGCTGCTGGAGGTGACGTACTCGGACTTGCTGGCCTTGCTGATCGTGCTCAGCAGGAACACGACCAGGCCCAGACCGATGACCGTCAGGCCCGCCATGACGTAGAGCATCACACGGGCGGCCTTCACGCCGCCCGGCATCACGGTCGGGACCGGTATGCCCGGCATGCCGGCGGGGCCGCCGGGGAACGGCGCGTACGGCTGCGGCTGCGGGTAGCCGTACTGGGGCTGGGGAGGGCCCTGGGGCTGGCCCTGCGGCGGGCCGTAGGGGTTCTGGTTCGGGTAGCTCACGAGCGGTGTCCTTCGAGCGGTGTGACCTGGTGTCAGCCGGTGCTGCGCGGTTCCGGCGGTCCCGGGTGAGGTAAGAGATCGATAAGAGCCTACGGGGCGGCGAAGGCCCCCTCGCGCGATTTTGCGTGAGGGGGCCCGGGCCGTACGTACCGCCTGACGGTTACTGGCTGCGGACGACCACCGAGCCGACGATCTTGTCGGCGAAGGTCTGCGACTTCTCGTCCCACAGCGGCCACCAGTAGCCCAGACCGCACAGCGGACCGTCCACCGCGTGGCAGAGCTTGCGTACCAGGGCCATGCCGAAGCCGAGCGGCTGCCCGGTCGCCTCACGGACGACGCGGATCTTGCAGGCCTTCTTGCCCGGGGTCTGACCGGTGGAGCCTTCCTTGGCGATCAGGAAGAGGCCGCCGGCGATCGTGATCAGGATGGCGAGCCAGATGAGGATGATCGCAAGCGCGGGCGTCGTCGAGGCCGCGTCGTAGGCGTTCCGGATGCACTGGAAATCGGTGCCGCAGTAGGACGTGTCCGGGCGGGAGACGGTGGAGTTGGCGCTCACGACGAAGGCGATGAGGTACAGGATGCCCGGCACCACGCCGATGATCAGGCCGTCGAGCAGGTAGGCGCCCACCCGCGCCCCCCAGCTCGCGTACCCCTGCGGCATGCCCATACCCGGCATTCCGCCCTGCTGGCCGTAGGCCGCCTGCTGCGGGTAGCCGTACGCCTGCTGCTGGGGCACCTGCGGCGGCTGGCCGTAGGGGGCCTGCTGCTGAGGCGGGGCCTGCTGCGGATAGCCGTAACCCGGCTGGGGCTGTGCCTGCTGCGGGTAGCCGTACCCCGGCTGGCCCTGCGGGGGCGCCGGCGGCTGCTGACCGTACGGGGCCTGCGGGGGCTGGCCGTACGGTCCGGGCTGCCCCTGCGGCTGTCCGTAGGGATTGTTCGGGTCGCCAAAGCTCATTGGCTGGTTTCCTCCGTTGTTGTTCAGTGGGGGACGGCAGGGCGTGCTCGGAGGAAACCTTGGGATCAGTGGCCCGCCCCCCGATGATGCCTGCGGCACTGAGCCGCAATACTTCTAGTTGCGCAATATCGTTGTCCAGTCAAGAGGCTGATGTGTTGTGCAAGTGCAATGATCGATTCCGCAATTCCATTTCGGTCATCTCCGGTCATCGCTCTTGTCAGTGGCCATAGCGCGCTCTGCTTGCTACGGCCATGGCGAGCCCTGATTGGAACGGAAGTGGCCTCATCCGGGAGGATGGGGGTATGAGCGCCCAGATTCTCGATGGCAAGGCCACCGCCGCCGCGATCAAGTCCGAACTCACCTCCCGCGTGGAAGCACTGAAGGCCAGGGGCGTCACCCCCGGCCTCGGCACTCTCCTGGTCGGTGACGACCCGGGCAGCCGCTGGTACGTGAACGGCAAGCACCGCGACTGCGCCCAGGTCGGCATCGCCTCCATCCAGAAGGAGCTGCCGGACACCGCGACGCAGGAGGAGATCGAGGCCGTCGTACGGGAACTGAACGAGGACCCGGCCTGCACCGGCTACATCGTCCAACTCCCGCTCCCCAAGGGCATCGACACCAACCGTGTCCTGGAACTGATGGACCCGGCCAAGGACGCCGACGGCCTGCACCCGATGAGCCTGGGCCGGCTGGTGCTGGGCGTCGAGGGGCCGCTGCCGTGCACCCCGTACGGCATCATCCAGCTGCTGCGCCACCACGGCGTGGAGATCAACGGCGCGCATGTGGTCGTGGTGGGCCGCGGTATCACCGTCGGGCGCTCGATCCCGCTGCTGCTGACCCGCAAGTCGGAGAACGCCACCGTCACGCAGTGTCACACCGGCACCCGTGACCTGTCCGCGCAGCTCAAGCAGGCGGACATCATCGTGGCAGCCGCGGGCGTGCCGCACATCATCAAGCCAGAGGACGTCAAGCCGGGCGCGGCCGTCCTGGACGTCGGCGTCAGCCGGGACGAGAACGGCAAGATCGTCGGCGATGTGCACCCCGGTGTCGCCGAGGTGGCCGGCTGGCTCTCCCCGAACCCGGGCGGTGTCGGCCCGATGACCCGCGCCCAGCTGCTGGTCAACGTCGTCGAGGCCGCCGAGCGCGCCGCGGGCTGACCCTCGTACGTCCCGCAGCGCCGCGGCCCTCGCAGTACGGAAACCCTCGCAGCACGGAAACGCCCAGCAGCACCGGAACGGACACGGAAAGGGACCGCCACCCATGAGTGCCGAAGCGCACGCGGAAGGCGCCTCCGAGCCGCAGCGGCCCTCCCGCCGCTTCCCGCGGATCACCACCGACACCGCGCGGCCGGAGGGCGGCGCCAGGACCGCCCCCGGCAGCGCCCCGCCGCCCGCCCGGCAGTGGCCGCTGCTGGCCGTCATGGGCGGCGTGGCCCTGGGGCTGTTCATCGTCGCGCTGGACGGCTTCCGCATCGGGACGCTCCTGATCGGCCTGTCCCTGCTGGGCGGGGCCGTGCTGCGCCGAGTGCTGCCGAAGGTGGGCATGCTGGCCGTACGGTCCCGGTTCACCGACATGGCGACGTTCGGCGGGCTGGGCGTGGCCATCGTCCTGCTGGCGCTGATGGCGCAGCCGAAGCCGTGGCTGAAGATTCCGTTCCTGGACGATCTGGTGCACTTCACGGTGTGGTGAGCCGGGGGCGTACGCCCGCACGGGGGAAGGCCGCGCGCTCCGGCCTTCCCCTTCGTGCGTCCGCGTACATGTACGGGCATGCACCGGCACCTGGTACGGGCATGCATGCGCCCGTAGGACGGGGTACGGGTACGCACCTGCCCGTACGACGGGCATGCGTCGGTCTGTACGACGGACCCGCACGACGGACCCGTACCGCTGCCCGCACGACGGACCCGCACCGGCCCGTACAACGGCCCCCCGCGCCATTCGCGTGACGCACACCCGCGCGTGCCCTCAGGGACGGCCGCCGCGTCCCCGCGCCGAGTAACTTGACGACGAGGCACATCGACGTGTCCGGGACACCGCCGGTCGCCGCCCCAGTCGTCGCGCGAGAGGGACGCCCCACCGCATGGCCAAGATCAAGGTTGCCCAGCCCGTCGTCGAGGTCGACGGCGACGAGATGGCCCGCATCATCTGGTCCTCCATCAAGAACAAGCTGATCCTGCCCTACCTCGACATCGAGCTGCGCTCCTTCGACCTGGGCATCGAGAACCGCGACGCCACCGGCGACCAGATCACCGTCGACGCCGCCCACGCGATCAAGAAGCACGGGGTCGGCGTCAAGTGCGCCACCATCACCCCGGACGAAGCGCGGGTCGAGGAGTTCGGCCTCAAGGCGATGTACCGCTCGCCCAACGGCACCATCCGCAACATCCTCGGCGGCGTCATCTTCCGCGAGCCGATCATCATGGCGAACGTGCCCCGCCTCGTACCGGGCTGGACCAGGCCCATCGTGGTCGGCCGGCACGCCTTCGGCGACCAGTACCGCGCCACCGACCTGAAGGTCCCCGGGCCCGGCACCCTCACCCTGGCCTACACGCCCCGGGACGGCGGCGAGCCGGTCGAACTGGAGGTCCACGACTTCCCGGGCCCCGGCGTCGCGCTCGCCATGTACAACCACGACGAGTCCGTGCGCGACTTCGCGCGCGCCGCGTTCCGCTACGGCCTGGACCGCTCGTACCCGGTGTACCTGTCCACGAAGAACACGATCCTCAAGAAGTACGACGGCCGGTTCAAGGAGCTCTTCCAGGAGGTCTTCGACGCCGAGTTCAAGGCCGCCTTCGACGCGCGCGGCCTGACGTACGAGCACCGGCTGATCGACGACATGGTTGCCGCGGCGCTCAAGTGGGACGGCGGTTACGTCTGGGCCTGCAAGAACTACGACGGGGACGTGCAGTCCGACGTGGTGGCGCAGGGCTTCGGCTCGCTCGGCCTGATGACCTCGGTCCTGATGACGGCCGACGGCCGCACCGTGGAGGCGGAGGCCGCGCACGGCACGGTGACCCGCCACTACCGCCGCCACCAGCAGGGCGTCCCCACCTCGACCAACCCCATCGCCTCGGTGTTCGCCTGGACCCGCGGCCTGGCCCACCGCGGCGAGCTGGACGGCACACCCGAGGTCACCCGGTTCGCCCGGATGCTGGAGCGGGTGTGCGTCGAGACCGTCGAGGGCGGCCAGATGACCAAGGACCTTGCCGTGCTCATCTCCAGGAACCAGCCGTACCTGACGACGGAGCAGTTCCTGGACGCGCTGGACGTGGGGGTGCAGAAGAAGATGGCGGATGCGTGAGGCGGGCCACGCGCCGCGCTGTGCCGCGGCGCGTGGCCCGCTGCTCCCGCACCGTGGCCCGTGGCCCGTCCTTCCCCCGGAGAGGACGGGCCACGGCCGCGCGCGGAACCGGTCAGTTGCCGGCCCAGGCCTCCACGGTGGTGGTCTTCGGCTTGCCCTTCGTCGTCTGGAGGGTGATCCGGACGTGCTGGCCCTTGCGGTAGGCGACCGTCGCGTAGTGCTTGCGGCCGTTGCAGTCGTGCTTCTTCGAAGCCTTCTTGCCCGAGTCGATGTTCTTGATCGTCACCTTGGCCTGTCCACCGCCCGAGCAGCGGAACGTGGTGCGCGCCATGTTCGACCAGTCGGGCTGGCGGTAGACCCCCGAGACCCACTTCTTGCCGTGCGTCTTGAGGTAGTCGGCGCTGATACGGGAGCTCCACTGCTTCTGCCAGCCCCCGCGCGCCGACGTGTCCTGCACCGCCGCCACGGTCGTCCCCGTGGCCGGTGCGGCGGTGGCCGCCGGCGCCGCCAGGGCGGCTCCGCCGCCGAGGAGGGCGGTGGCCGCGGACAGCGCGACGCTCCTGCGCAGATTCATCATTGCGGGTTCCTCTCCGTCTGGTGGAGGCGGCGCGGGGTGGACCGCGCCGCCGGTGTGCACCACCGACTTTCAGGGCACGCCAGGTACACCGGCCAGAGAGACCGGGGGAGTTGGTCCATCGTGGGACAGCGCGCGGCTGACCTGCTGGGATGCCGACAGGACTGACGACGGGGCGGGACGCGCCGACGCCGGGTGGCGGGCCGGAGCGGCCCGGAGCGGCCCGGACGTCGCCCTTCCGCGTGTCCGGAATGCTCACGGAATGAAAGAAGGGCGGGGGCCGGTTCCAGCGCTTTTGCCATCATCGGTACGGAAGGGGGCGCGACGCCTCGGGGGACCGGAGAACGCGTGTGGGGTGGAACATGTCGCGTTGGAAAGAGCTGCCCGCGTCGACTGACCAGCGGACCCGGCAGCTGGTCACACAACTGCGCCGGCTGAAGGACCACAGCGGCCTGAGCCTGGCCACGCTGGCCGCGAGAACGGCGTACAGCAAGTCGTCCTGGGAGCGCTACCTCAACGGCAAGAAGCTGCCGCCGAGGGCCGCGGTCGAGTCCCTGGCCCGCGTCTGCGGCACCGACCCGACCCGGCTGCTGGCGCTTCAGGAGGTGGCGGCGGAGGGGTGGGGGTGGGAGTCGGGGGCGAAGACCGAGACGGAGGTGGAGGCGGCTGGTGGGGTTGGTGCCGCAGGCTTACGGGCTGGTGACACAGAGCCTGGTCCCGTACGGGCTGAGGGCGCGCGGCCCGAGAACGTACGCCGGAGACGGTCACCGACCCGTACGGCAGTACTCGCCACGGCCGCCCTCCTGATCGCCGCACTTGCCGCGAGACTGCTCATCTCCCGGCCGTGGCAGGACGACACGCCGCCTGCCGTGCAACCGTCCGCGTCGCCGGGGGCGTTCGTGCACGAGCCGGGCAAGGCGTTCGACTGCCGGGTGCACCGCGCGCACGGCGTACTGACCGCGGACCGCAGCGCCACCACCCAGGCGATCCTGGCCAACGGCACCTCCGGCTGGGGCGTCGTGGAGGCGCAGTGCCTGCTGCGGCACCGGGGGTTCGACCCGGGGGCTGTCGACGGCATCGTCGGCGAGAACACCATCCGCGCCGTGAAGCGCTTCCAGACCAAGTCCGGCTTGCCGGCCGACGGCATCGTGGGCCCCGACACCTGGGAAGCGCTGCGCCGATGACCGGCACGGGAGCGTCCGGGCCGGTCGAGGGGGCGCGGCTGGCCGCGGCGTTACGGGAGTTGCGCGGACGTACGGGGCTGTCGCTGGCGGCCCTGGCCACCAAAACCGCGTACAGCAAGTCCTCGTGGGAGCGCTACCTCAATGGCAAGGCGCTGCCGCCGAGGGAAGCGGTCGAGGCACTGTGCCGCCTGGCCGGGGAGCGCGGCGGCCGGGTGGTGGCGCTGTGGGAACTGGCCGACGCGGCGTGGAGCGGGCGGGGGCGTGCGGCGGAGCGCGAGTGTCCGGATGTGCCGGGCGCGGGCGTACGCGAGGGCGTGGCGTCTCCGCCGGAAGAGGGCGGCGGCGCGGCGCAACGTCCCGAAGATGTCCCGCGATCGGCGCCGCCGTTCGGTGTGCGCCGTGTGACGCTGGTGACGGGTGTGGCGGTGGTGCTGGTCGTGGCCGCCGTACTTGTTGTCGTACTGGCCGTCGTACTGGAATCGCACCCCGGCGCCGGCGGGGCCGACCGGCAGGCGAACACCGCCGTCTCCTCCGCGCCTTCCGCGCGCACGGGCTGCCACGGGGCGGCGTGCGACGGTCAGGACCCGCTGTTCATGCTGTGCGGCGGGGAGGGCCTGGTGACCACGGTACTCAGGCACACCGCCACGGGCGGGCGCCACCTCCAGATCCGGTACAGCAAGGCATGCGGCGCGGCATGGGGCCGCCTCCGCGGCGGACGGATCGGCGACCGCCTCGCATTCGACGCGCCCGGCGGAAGGCCGCAGAGCACGCGGGTCACCGACCGGTTCGACGCCGACGGCTACGTCTTCACCCCGATGGCCGCCGCGTCAGGGCCCGAGAAGCTGCGGGTGTGCCTGCGCCCGGCAGGGGGCGGCCGGTCCGAGTGCTTCCGTACGGGCTGAGTACCGGCTTTCGGCCCGGTCCGGCTACGGCGGGCGGAAGTGTACGGGGGTGTACGGCTACGTGTCCCATGCCCGAATGCTCCCGTGCGCCCCGGAGATGGGAACTGGCATCCTGACTCTGAGCATCCCTTTGGGTAACCACTGGGGCGGGCTGCGGGGGCCGCGCCCCGGCGGAGGAGTCGACGCAAGAGCACCGGAAGCAAGAGCACTGACAGGCGCAAGCAGGCGCATATGGGGGGTTAGGGGGAGGCAATGCCTCGCTGGAGGGCGCTACCGGAAGAACTCGATCCGCAGGTGAAGGAGTTCGCGAGCCAGCTGCGGCGGCTCGTGGAGCGCAGCGGGCTGAGTCTCGCCGCCGTCGCGGACCGTACCGGCTACAGCAAGACCTCGTGGGAGCGCTACCTCAACGGACGGCTGCTGCCGCCGCAGCGCGCCGTGCTGGCGCTGGCCGAGGCGACCGGCGCGCACGCCGGTCACCTCACCACGATGTGGGAGCTGGCCGAACGCGCCTGGAGCCGTTCGGAGATGCGCCACGACGTCACCATGGAGGCGATCCGGGTGGCGCAGGCGCGGGCCGCGCTGGGGGAGTTCGGCCCGGCGCCGGGCAAGGCGAAGTCCCGGCTCAAGGACAAGGCCAGGGAGAAGGCCAAGGGGAAAGGGCCGGGGGAGGAGCCCGAGAAGCCGGAGAAGTCGGAGGAGCCGGGGAAGGCATCGGGGGAGGCGTCGGGGAACGCGCAGCCTCAGGGGGCCGCGGCAACCGCCGCGCCGCCGCGCCGCGACAACGACCTGCCGTCCAGCGCGGACTTCCCCGGCATGGCCGGGTCCTCCGCGGCCGCGCCGCCGTCGACCATGCCGTCATCATCGACCATGCCGCCGTCGACCACCTCGCCATCGAACGCGCCGTCACCGTCCGCGGCATCCTCCGCGGGCACGGCGGACGGGACGATGGATGGCCCGGCGGATAGCCCGACGGTTGGGGCGACGGTTGAGGCGACGAACGACACCGACCGGCCGGGCAAGGTGACCTGGCCCAGGGTGACCGCCTACGTGGACGCCGAGCCCGCCGCTCCGCCGCCCCGCCCCGACGCGTCCCGCCCTGACTCGTCCCGCCCTGACTCGTACCGCTCCGACTCCGGCGGCCCCCCGCCCGGGCCCGCCACGGGGCATCTCGCCGGGCAACCCGCTCCCGCCGGGCCCCCGGACGGCGCCGACCGGCAGCTCCGTCGTCGTCGCGTCACGATGTTCCTGGCCGGTGTCGTCGGCGCGCTGCTCGTGATCGCCGCCGCTGTGCTGCTGCTGGACGTCGGCGGCAAGGACGGCAAGCAGGCCGCGCCTGCGCCGTCGGCGAGCCCGAGCAAGAAGCCCGTACTGCCCGCCGGGGTGAAGTGCGCCGGGGCCGACTGCGCGGGCAAGGACCCCGAGACGATGGGGTGTGGCGGCCAGAACGCCGACAGCCCGTCGCGGGGGTTCGCGGGCGGCTCGCTGATAGAGGTGCGGTACAGCAAGGTGTGCGGCGCCGCCTGGGCGCGTATCACCGGGGCCGCGCCGGGCGACGAGGCCGCGATCAGTTCAGCGGGCCGTACGGAGAAGGCCAAGGCCGGGCAGGACGGTGACGCGTACACCGCGATGGTGCCGGTGTCGGGCGACCCAAAGAAGGTCACCGCGTGCGGAACGACGGCGGCGGGCCTGAAGGGCTGCGCCAAGCCGACGCCGACGACGGGCTCGGGCACGGGCTCGGGTACGGGCTCGGGTACGGGTACGGGCACGGGTACGGGTGAGTCCACCGGTCGATGCCCCGGCCCCGCCAGCCGGTGGGTCCGCCCACCGGCCGACGCCTACCGGCCGACACCCACCCCGCTCCACCACGACTCGCCCCGCCCCGCACCCACCCCCCCGCCCCCCC
>NZ_JOCQ01000065.1 GCF_000720725.1 Streptomyces rimosus subsp. rimosus | reverse complement strand
GCCGTCGCGGGGGGCCTGCGCGGGGCGGCCGGCGCGGGCCGGGGGCTCTCGGCATCCGTCCCGCGCCCCGGCCGTCTCGCCCCGCCCCCCGTCCGGCCCAATGCGCCCTTACGGGCTCAGGCCCGTGTCCGCCTTACAGCCCCAGATCCTTGATGATCTTGGCGACGTGGCCGGTGGCCTTCACGTTGTACAGCGCGCGCTCGACCTTGCCCTCCTCGTCGACGATCACGGTGGAGCGGATGACCCCGGTCACGACCTTGCCGTACAGCTTCTTCTCGCCGTAGGCGCCGTACGCCTCCAGGACCTTCTTCTCGGGGTCGCCGAGCAGCGTGACCGACAGCTCCTCCTTCTCGCGGAACTTCGCGAGCTTCTCCGGCTTGTCGGGGGAGATGCCGATGACGTCGTAGCCGTGGCCGGCCAGGAAGTCGAGGTTGTCGGTGAAGTCGCAGGCCTGCTTGGTGCAGCCGGGGGTCAGCGCGGCCGGGTAGAAGTAGACGATGACCTTGCGGCCCTGGTGGTCGGCGAGCGAGACCTGCTCACCGTCCGCGTCGGGGAGGGTGAAGGCGGGGGCGGTGTCGCCGGGCTGCAGTCGCTCGCTCATGGCTCTCCTTGAGGCGTGGGTGGGGCATGGGTGGGGCGTGGGTGGAGCTGGTCGCGGCGGTACGCGGTGATCGCGTACGGGACGGGTGCGCGAGCGGGTCGCGCCTCCGTTTCTGCCACGTCCCGAGGTTACTGAGCCGCCCGAAAAGGGGGTGCTGTGGGGCGCCGGGGCCGGTGGGCTGACAGACTGTCCGCACGGAAGACGGATCTAGACGACCGGAGGCAGCGCGGTGTCGGAGGCCAGGACCCCTGCGCAGATCGAGAAGGACATCGTCCGCAGGCGGCAGGAGCTCGCCGTCACGCTGGACGAGATCGGCGTGCGGCTGCACCCGAAGACGATCATGGGCGACGCCAAGGCGAAGACGGCGGCGGCCGTGGACCGCACGGCGGGGCGGGCCTATGTGGCCGCCAACCGCGCGGTCTCGGACATCCGCGCCCAGCTCGTGTCGGAGGACGGCGCGCCCCGTCTGGAGCGCGTGGTGCCGCTGGCGATGATCGGCGTGGCCGTCGTGGGGCTCCTGGTGGTGGGCTCGAAGCGCCGCCGCTCCTGAGACTCCGGGCACCCCTGTCCCGGGGCCTTGCGCGCCGCCGTTCCCGGACCGGCCCCGGCGCGTGCGCTGTCCGGTCCCGCGGCCAGGTACCGTCTTGCCGTGAGCCCGAATAACGCCAAGGACACCCACGACAAGCTGCCCATCCGGATGCTGCATGACCGGGTGCTGGTCCGTACCGACATCGCCGAGGGCGAGCGCCGTTCCACCGGCGGCATCGTCATTCCGGCGACCGCGGCCGTCGGCCGCCGCCTGGCCTGGGCCGAGGTGGTCGCGGTGGGGCAGAGCGTACGGACCGTGGAGCCCGGTGACCGGGTGCTGTACGACCCGGAGGACCGGGCCGAGGTCGAGGTGCGCGGCGTCGCGTACGTCCTGATGCGCGAACGCGATCTGCACGCGGTGGCGGCGGAGCGCCTGGAGGGCGCCGAGGACGCGACGGGGCTGTATCTGTAAGGGCTCGTCCGTACCTACGGCTCGTCCGTACCCGTGGGCCGTCCGAGCCCATGGGGCATCCGTACCCATAAGTCGTCCGTGCCCGTGCGGTACGGAGGAGACGGCGGGCGGTGACCGGGGTCACCGCCCGTTTTGCGTGGCTTTTGCTAAGGTCGGAGACATCCCGACGAGACGCGCCGTACCGGGTCACGACAAGACGACGCACCCCTGTAGAAGCTCGTTTTCCACGGAGGTGCCGTCATGGCATGGATCCTGCTCGTCGTCGCCGGCCTGCTGGAGGTCGGCTGGTCGATCGGCATGAAGTTCACCGAGGGGTTCACCCGGCTGTGGCCCAGCGTCTTCACGGGCGCGGGCATCGTCGCCAGCATGCTGCTGCTCTCGTACGCCGCCCGGACGCTGCCGATCGGTACCGCGTACGGCGTATGGGTCGGCATCGGCGCGGCGGGCGCCGCGATCGTGGGCATGCTGGTGCTCGGCGAGCCCGCCACCGCCGCGCGGATCTTCTTCATCTGCCTGCTGCTGGTGGCGGTGGTGGGGCTGAAGGCGACGTCGGGCCACTGAGGCCGGCCGGGGGCGCGCACGCGCCCCCGCGTCACGTCCCCGGCCCCCACATCACGCTCCGCCCCCCCGCATCACGCCCCCGCGTTACATCCCCGGGAGGTTCTCCCAGCCCCCGTAACCCCCGCCATAACCCCCGCCGTACCCGTTCATGCCCCCGTCCCCGCCGACCCCGCCGCCGATGCCGCCCCGGCCGCCGCCGACGCCGCCCGGGCCGCCGACCGTCCCGCCGTCGATGCCGCCGGTGGGCGGTTCCACGGTGGGCCAGTCCTGGGTGGGACCGGTCGTCGGTTCCTGGGTCGGGTACGTCGGGAAGCTGGGGCCCGGGGCCGTGGTGGGGCGGCCGGACGGCGGTTCGCCGGTGGGGCCGGTGGGCGGGGCGCTGTCGGTCGGGGACGCGGCGCTGCCGCTCGGCGACGCGCCGGACGCGCTCGGCTCCTGGGAGGGCTGCTGGTCGGCGCCCTCCTCCAGCTCCAGGTCGAAGTCCTTCTCCGGCTTTCCCTTCAGCGCGTCGGCCGTGTACTGGGCCCAGATCCGGGCGGGGAAGCCGCCGCCGTTGATGCGGGGCAGGCCGGCGGCGCCGTACAGCGGCTTCTGCGCACCGCTGTCCGGGTCCTGGCCCAGGACGGCGACGACGGTGGCCAGCTCGGGTGTGTAGCCCGCGAACCAGGCGGCCCGGTCCTCCTCCGCGGTGCCGGTCTTGCCGGCCGCCGGCCGCCCGGCGGCGCGCGCCTCGGCGCCGGTGCCGCCGGGGCTCTCGATGACGCTGCGCAGGATCGAGGTGGTGGTGTCCGCGGCGTTGCGGGGCACCGCGGTCTTCTCGCCGCGGTCCGGCAGCTCGACGGTCTCGCCGCCCTTGGTGGCCTTGCCGACGAGGCTGTACGCGCGCTGCTTGCCGTGGTTGGCGAGCGTTGCGTACACCTGCGTCATGTCCAGCACGCTGGGGGTGGCGGTGCCGAGCGAGATGGCGCCCTGGGAGGAGCCGAGGCTCGGCGTGTCCTTGGGGACGCCGAGGTCGATGGCGGTCTCCTTGACCTTCTGCGGGCCCACGTCCACGCCCATCTGCGCGTAGACGGCGTTGACGGACTTGTCGGTGGCGGTGCTGACGGTGATCGGGCCGTAGGAGCGGCCGTCCTCGTTCTCGGGGGAGAAGCCGGTGCCCCGGCCGTTGTTGACGGCCTCGCGCTTGTTGGTGCCGTCGTAGACGGTGTTCGGGGTGATCCGGCGGCCGTCCTGGGTGACCGAGTTGTTGGCGACCGCGGAGGAGAAAACGATCGGCTTGAAGATCGAGCCGACCTGGTAGTCGCGCCGGGTGGCGCTGTTGACGTACTGCCTGGCGTAGTCGATACCGCCGTACATGGCCACGACGTTGCCGGTGGCGGGGTCGATGGAGGTGCCGCCGGCGCGTACGTACCGGTCCGCCTTCGAGGTGCCCAGCTCGTCCATCAGCTTCTCGTCCACCGCCTTGACCAGCGCGTCCTGCCGCTTCTTGTCGATGGTGGTGGTGATGCGGTACCCGCCGGCGGCCAGCGTCTGGTCGTCGATGATGTCGTTCTTCGTCAGGTAGTCCCGGACCGCCTCGACGAGGTAGCCGCGCTGCCCGGACAGGCCGGTGGGCGGCTTGGCCTTGCCCGGGGTGGGGAACTTCAGCGTCGCCCGTTCGGACTCACTGATCCACTTCTTCTTGACCATGCCGTCCAGGACGTAGTTCCAGCGGTCCACGGCGCGCTGCCGGTTCTCCGGGTGGGCGGCGACGTCGTACGCGCTGGGCGCGTTGAGCAGGGTGGCGAGGTAGGCGCCCTCGGCGGTGGTGAGCCGGTCGGAGTTCTTGCTGTAGTACGCCTGCGCCGCAGCCTGGATGCCGTACGCGTTGCGGCCGTAGTAGCTGGTGTTGAGGTAGCCCTCCAGGATCTCGGACTTGCTGCGCTCGCGGTCCAGCTTGATCGCGATGAAGAACTCCTTGGCCTTGCGGGTGAGGGTCTGCTCCTGCCCGAGGTAGTAGTTCTTCACGTACTGCTGGGTGATGGTGGAGCCGGACTGCTTGCCCTTGCCGGTGACGGTGTTCCAGGCGGCGCGCAGCATGGCGACGGGGTCGACGGCGGACTCCGAGTAGAAGTCGCGGTCCTCGGCGGCCAGTACGGCTTCCTGGGTGGCCTTGGGGACCTGGCTGAGCGGGACGTTCTCGCGGTTGACCTTGCCGTCGCGGGCGATCTGGCTGCCGTCCGCGTACAGGTAGACGTTGCTCTGCGCCTGGGCGGCCTGGTTGGCGGCGGGGATGGGGACGAGGACGTAACCGGCGACCAGGCCGCCCGCGATCAGCAGCAGGATGAGCAGGAAGCCGCCCAGCACCATCCGCCAGGTGGGGATGACGCGCCGCCAGCCGGTGCGCTTCGGGCGGAACTTGCCGCCCTTCCCGCCGGAGCCGGAACCGGGGCCGGGCCCGGCCCCCGCCGGGCCGTCGCCGCCGGCCGAGGCCACCTTGGAGCGCGCGGCCCACCTCGGAACGCGGGGACCGGCCTTGCCGTCCTGCTGCGGATCGTCGCTCATGTCTGTAAGGACTCCTCGGCCGCCGCCGACGGTTGTACCGCGACGGGTCGGTGACGTGTCGGGCGAATCGCGCCCATAGCCGGAAAAGGAACTGTCGCCCGATACGAAACTCTCGCATCATGCCCTCCGGTCACGAGGGGCGGCGCGCACCTGTGACCGCTCCGTGACCGGCCGAATGGGGCGTTCCGTTCACCGGAACGGGTGAATAAATGCGTGGCCGGGTCCTCGCCCGCCGCACTAGGCTCCGGTGCCCGCGCCGGGCCGGCGCGCGGTCAGGAACGGGAGGCGCGGGACGTGTTGTACGCCGCCGTCGCAGCCGGGAGCTTCCGGCGCTACGCCACCTACCGTATCGCCACCGCCTCCGGTGTCTTCACCAACACCGTCTTCGGCTTCATCATCGCCTACACCTACACCGCCCTGTGGACCGCACGGCCTCATCTCGGCGGCTACGACCTGCCGCAGGCCCTGACCTACGCCTGGACCGGCCAGGCGCTGCTGGCCGCCACCGGGCTGCTGACCGGCGGCGGCATGGACGAGTTGCAGGAGCGCATCCGCAACGGGGACATCGCCGTCGACCTGCACCGGCCCGCCGACCTCCAGCTGTGGTGGCTGGCCGCGGACCTCGGGCGGGCCGCCTTCCAGCTGATCGGCCGGGGCCTGCTGCCGATGGCGGTGGGCACCCTGGCCTTCCCGTCGGCACTGCCCGCCTCCGCGGTGACCTGGCTGCTGTTCCTGGTGTCGGTGGCGCTCGGTGTGGTCGTCGGCTTCGCGCTGCGCTACCTCGTGGCGCTGACGTCCTTCTGGCTGCTGGACGGCGCGGGCGTGTCCCTGGTCGCCATGCTGCTGTGCATGTTCTGCTCGGGGATGGTGCTGCCGCTGAACGTCTTCCCCGGCGCCTTCGGCGAGGTGGTACGGCTGCTGCCCTGGTCCTCGATGCTCCAGGTGCCGGCCGACGTGCTGCTCGGTGTGCACGACGGCACGGGCGCCGCACTGGCGCTGGCCTTCCAGGCGGGGTGGGCGGCGGTGCTGCTCGCGGCCGGGCGGCTGCTCCAGTCCGTGGCGACGCGGAAGGTCGTGGTCCAGGGTGGCTGAGGACGGGGCGCGCGCCGGGGCGGCCGTGCGGGGGTTTGGCGGGGTGGCCGTACGGATCGGGGAGGGACTGCGGGCGTACGGGCTGATCGTGGCGATGTGGGTACGCTCCACACTCGCCTACCGGACGTCGTTCCTGCTGACCGCGCTCGGCCACTTCGCCGCCACCGGCCTGGACTTCCTGGCCATCCTGCTGATGTTCTCGCACATCACCGCCCTCGGTGGTTTCACGCTGCCCGAGGTGGCGTTCCTCTACGGCACCTCCAGCGCCGCGCTCGGTCTGGCGGACCTGGCCCTGGGCAGCATGGACCGGCTCGGCTCCCGGGTCCGCGACGGCACGATGGACGTCCTGCTCGTGCGCCCCGTACCGGTCTTCGCGCAGGTCGCGGCCGACCGCTTCGCGCTGCGCCGGCTCGGCCGGATCACCCAGGCGGCGCTGGTGCTGGGCTGGTCGCTGACCCGGGTGGAGGTGGCGTGGACGCCGGGCAAGGTGCTGCTGGTGCCGTTGATGGTGCTGTGCGGTGCGGTGATCTTCGCGGCGGTCTTCACCGTCGGCGCGGCTTTCCAGTTCGTCGCCCAGGACGCCGCCGAGGTCCAGAACTCGTTCACCTACGGCGGATCGACTCTCCTTCAGTACCCGCCCACCGTCTTCGCCAAGGACCTGGTGCGCGGCGTCACCTTCATCGTGCCGCTCGCCTTCGTCAACTGGCTGCCCGCGCTGCGCCTGCTGGGGCGCGACGATCCGCTCGGGCTGCCGGGCTGGGTGGACTTCCTCGGGCCCGTGGTGGCGGCGCTGATGTGTGGGGTGGCGGGGCTGGCCTGGCGGACGGGCCTGCGGAACTATCGGAGCACGGGGAGCTGAGGGACGGCATGCGAGTCGGTACGCGGGACACGGCGCCGGGCGCCCGGCGCCAGGAGGAGCCGGACGGAACGGGCCGTCGCGAGGAGCACGGCTTCATCGAACTGGACGGCGTGGAGAAGGTCTTCCACGTACGGCGCAAGGCGGGGCGGCTGCGACGGGTACGGGAAGAGGTGCGGGCCGTCGACGGCATCAGCTTCAGCGTGCCGCGCGGCGCGATGGTCGGCTACATCGGCCCGAACGGCGCGGGCAAGTCCACCACCGTCAAGATGCTCACCGGCATCCTGGTGCCCAGCGGCGGCCGGCTGCGGGTGGCGGGCATCGACCCCGCGCGCGAGCGCACCCGGCTCGCGCGCCGCGTCGGGGTGGTGTTCGGGCAGCGGACGACGCTGTGGTGGGACCTGCCGCTGAAGGACTCCTACGAGCTGGTGCGGCGGATGTACCGGGTGCCGGAGGCCGCCTACCGCCGCAACCTGGAGCGCTGCGTCGAACTGCTCGACCTGGGGCCGCTGTTGCCCGTCCCGGTACGCCAGCTCTCGCTCGGGCAGCGGATGCGCGGCGACATCGCGGCGGCGCTGCTGCACGATCCGGAGGTGCTCTACCTCGACGAGCCGACCATCGGCCTGGACGTCATCAGCAAGGCGAAGGTCCGCGGCTTCCTGCGCGAGGTGAACGCGGAGCGCGGCACGACCGTCCTGCTGACCACCCACGACCTGACCGACATCGAGCAGCTGTGCCGCCGGGTGATGGTGATCGACCACGGGCGCCTGGTGTACGACGGCGGCCTGGACGGGCTGCACGCCGTGGGGCGCAGCGAACGGACGCTGGTGGTGGATCTGGAGCGGGAGCTTCCGCCGATCGAGGGCGTGCCCGGCGCCCGTACGGTCAAGGTGGAGGGCCCGCGGCAGTGGCTGGCCTTTCCGGCGGCGCAGAGCGCGGCGCCGGTCGTCTCGGCGGTGGCGGAGCGCTATCCGCTGGTGGATCTGTCGGTGCGGGAGCCGGACATCGAGGACGTCATCTCGCGGATGTACGCGGGCAGTACGGCGCCGTAAGGCATTAATCTGTCCGTATGACTGACGAACTCCCCGATCTGCGCGCTTCGGACGCCGACCGTGAGCGGATCGCCGAGATCCTGCGCGAGGCGCTCGCCGAAGGCCGCCTGGAAATGGAGGAGTTCGACGAGCGGCTGACCGCCGCGTACCAGGCGCGTACGGTCGGCGCACTGAAGCCGCTGGTCGCGGACCTGCCGCAGCCGAACGACGACCGGACGGCGGCCACCCGCGCCGCCCCCGGGACGCTCACCTGGCGCGAGCGGATCGGCGGCGAGCCGACCTCCCGAGGGGCCTTCGCGTTCTGGAGCGGTTTCTCCCGCAAGGGGCGCTGGACGGTGCCGCGGACGTTCACCGCCGGGGTGTTCCAGGCGGGTGGCGAGATCGATCTGCGGGACGCCCATTTCGAGGCGGGCGAGGTCACGGTGCGCTGCTTCGCGCTGATGGGCGGCATCGATGTCGTGGTGCCGCCGGGCGTCGAGGTGCAGGTGACGGGCTGGGGCTTCATGGGCGGCTTCGACAACGGTGACGGCGAGCCGGGGGACCCGGGCGCCCCGCGTGTGAAGATCACGGGCTTCGCGATGATGGCCGGCGTCGGGGTCCGGCGCAAGATGTCCAAGAGGGAGAAGGAGCGGCTCAAGCTGGAGCGCGAGCGGCAGGCGGAGTCGGCGCTGCCGAGCGACCGGGACCGGCGTGAGGTGCCGGACCGGCTGCGCAAGGAACTGGACTGAGAAGGAACCGGGCCGAGAGGGGCCGGGCCGAGAGGGCCTGGACTGACGGCAGGCGGGCGGCTCGCCGCGCCGCCGTTACCGTCTCCCCTTGAGGCGGCTCGCCGCGCCGCCGTTACCGTCGTCCCCTTGAGGCGGCTCACGACGCCGCCGGTGCCCGCCCCTTGAGCTGCCGCAGGTTCACCGCTTCGGCCATCGCCCGGTAGCCCGCGTCGCTCGGGTGCAGATGGTCGCCCGAGTCGTAGGCGGGCCGCAGCCGCAGCGGGTTCCCCGGGTCGCGCAGTGCCTTGTCGAAGTCCGCGTACCGCTCGAAGACCTCCCCGGCGCGGATCTTCGCGTTGAGCGCCTGCCGTACGGAGTCCAGTTCCGCCCGGTAGCCGCGGTGTCCGCCGAACGGGGTGAGCGTGCTGCCGGTCACCTGGATGCCGCGTGCCCGCGCCCGCCGTACGATCTCCCGCATGCCGTCCGCCAGCTCCTCGGGGTCGAGTCGGCGCGGTGACTTGAACAGGTCGTTGAGGCCGATCTCCACGATCACCGATCGCACGCCCGCACGGGAGAGCACGTCGCGCTCCAGCCGCGACAGCACGCTCGGCCCCCCGCTCACCGACCAGCGGCTGCCGTCGGTCAGCAGGCGGTTGCCGCTGATGCCCTGGTTGAGGACGCCGTATCGCGGCGCGCCCGGCTCGGTGCGCAGCCGGGCCGCGAGGAAGTCCGGCCAGCGGTGGTTGGTGTCCGGGGTGGAGGTGCTGCCGTCGGTGATCGAGTCGCCGATGGCGGCGACGGCGCCGTCGGTGTGCGGGCCGCGCACGTCCACGCCGGTCAGATAGCGCCAGGAGGTGACCTTCTTGGTGTAGTCGGCGCCGGTGGTGTCGGCGGCCCGGTCGCCGCGCGCCAGGTAGGACGTCTGGCGGGCGTGCGGGTGGTAGGTGACAGGCCCGGAGGGGGCCGGGGAGTAGGTGGTGACCAGCAGGTCGGCGGCGGGCGGCACGGTCAGCCGGACCGGGTCGCTGGTGACCCCGCCGCCCGCCGGGACGGTCACGCCGGGCCGTCCCGAGAAGGTCAGCCGTCGCATGGTGCCGGGCGCGGCGGCCGGGGTGCCCGGCGCGGCGGCGCGGGCGATCGAGGCGTGGCGGATGGCCAGCGGGCGGGTGCCGAGGAGGTTGGAGAGCTGGATGCGGGCGCTGGTGCCGCCGATGCTGGTGTGCACCACGTTGCGGATGGACGTCCCCGCGTAGCCGTCCACGTTGCCGGGCTCGACGGCTGCCGCGGCGGCCGACCAGGTACCGGTCCACCGGTCGGCGGCGGGCCCCGGTCTGCCGTCCTCGGTACCTCCGGCACTGTCGCCGTCCGGGCCGAGCAGGACCACCGCGGCGATGAGCGCGACCAGCGCCACCAGCCCGGCGGACAGGGCGCGGACCCCTCTGGCGGACAGGAGCCCGCCGAAGGACAGGACCCCTCTGGTGGACATGCGGCACAGTCTCCTGGGGGACGCGGAGCGGGGTGCTCCGGGCGGGCACAGAGCGGCGTGTGTCAGCGGCGTGGTCCGGTCGGTCCTCATGCTGCCACGCGTGCCCGCCGTTCCGCCCGGCAGCCTCGGGACCCGGCGGGCCGGACGCGGGAACTCGTGGTTCGCCGCCGGAGTAGGACACAGTTGAACGCACGTACCGGCACGGAGCGGGGCACCCGCCGATACGGACGGTCCGATCGGGTGCGAGCGGATGGAACGGATGGAACGCATGAAGACGGACGTGATTCCCGGGGCGGATACGGCCGCGGGAGCGGGCGGGACGCCCTCCGGCGGCGCGCACGCGGGCAGCGGCCGGGTCCGTGGCCCGGTGCCGCCCGGCGGCTTCCCGTACAGCCCCGCCGACGAGGCGAAGCGGCGCGGCGTACGGCGCATGAAGACCCTGGCGACCTGCCTGCTGGTCGGTGTCGCCCTGGTCTACGCCCTCGCCACCTGGGCGAAGGCCGCCGGGGCGGGCGGCTGGGCGGGCTATGTGGCGGCGGCGGCCGAGGCCGGCATGGTCGGCGCGCTGGCCGACTGGTTCGCGGTCACCGCCCTGTTCAAGCGCCCGCTGGGGCTGCCGATCCCGCACACCGCGATCATCCCGACGAAGAAGGACCAGCTGGGCGTGAGCCTCGGCGACTTCGTCGGGGAGAACTTCCTGTCCGGCGAGGTGGTACGGCAGCGGCTGCGCAAGGTCGGCATCGGCCGCCGGCTGGGCGCCTGGCTCGCCGAGCCGAAGAACGCCGACCGGGTGACGGCGGAGCTGTCCACCGCGCTGCGCGGCGCGCTGACCGTGCTGCGCGACTCCGACGTGCAGGCGGTGGTCGGCGAGGCGATCACCCGGCGGGCCGACGCGCAGGAGGTGGCGCCGGGACTGGGCAAGATGCTGGAGAAGGTCGTCGCGGACGGCGGCCACCGGCGGGTGGTGGACCTGGTCTGCGTACGGGCCCACGACTGGCTGGCCGCGCACAGCGACTCGGTGATGACGGCGGTCTCCGGCGGCGCGCCCGGCTGGACGCCGCGCTTCGTGGACCGCAAGGTCGGCGAGCGGGTCTACAAGGAGCTGATGCGCTTCGTCACCGAGATGCGGGACATGCCCGAACACCCGGCGCGTGGCGCGGTGGACCGTTTCCTCAGGGACTTCGCGAGCGACCTCCAGTCCGACACCGACACCCGTGAGCGGGTCGAGCGCCTGAAGTCGGAGGTGCTGGGGCGTGGCGAGGTGCAGGATCTGATCGCCTCGGCGTGGAGTTCGGTCCGCACCATGATCGTGGCGGCGGCCGAGGACGAGAACAGCGAGCTGCGGCAGCGCACCCGGGCGGCGCTGCTGTCGCTGGGGCAGCGGATGGCCGGGGACGGGCGGCTCCAGGGCAAGGTGGACGGCTGGCTGGAGGGCGCCGCGGTCTACGTGGTGACGACGTACCGCGACGAGATCACCTCCCTGATCACCGACACCGTGGCGAGCTGGGACGCCGAGCACACCTCGAAGAAGATCGAGGCGCACATCGGGCGCGACCTCCAGTTCATCCGGATCAACGGCACGGTCGTCGGCGCGCTCGCCGGGCTGTGCATCTACACGGTGTCGCGGCTGCTGGGCGGCTAGCGCGCGCGGGACGCCGGCCGGTGCGCGGGGGCGTCACCTCTGGAAGTCTCCCGCCGCAGGCCCTACCGTGCCCGCGTGCGCGAGCGGATACCGGTGGTGGTGCAGGGGCAGCGGCGACGGCCGCCCGCCATACGGGTGCTGTGGGCGGGCGCGGAGCTGGCGGTGACGTTCGGCGTGCTCGTGCTGCTGCTGGTCGTACACCAGCTGTACTGGACCAACCGGCAGGCACAGGCCGGCGCGCGTGACCAGGTGGCGCGGCTGGAGCAGCAGTGGGACGCCTGGCGCGCGCCGTCCGCCGGACCGCCGCCCGGTACCACCACCCCGAAACCGAAACCGAAACCGAAACCGAAACCTGAGCCGGAGCGGGACGGCGCCCCAGTGAACCAGAAGTTCCGCAGCGCTTCGGTGGACGCCCCGCCGCCACGCCCCCGCCGCGACGACGCGTACGCGGTCCTGCGCATCCCACGCCTGGGCCTGACCGTCCCCGTCGCCGAGGGCACCGGCCGGGCCGCCGTCCTGAACAAGGGTTACGCGGGCCACTACGCGCACACCGCGCAGCCCGGCGAGCAGGGCAACTTCGCACTGGCCGGGCACCGCAACACGCACGGCGAACCGTTCCGCCACCTCGACCGGCTGCGGCCCGGTGACACGGTCGAGGTGGTCACCGCGGCCGTCCGTTACATGTACGCGGTCGACCGGATCCTGCCGCGTACCGCTCCCTCCGACGGCACGGTCACCGCCCCCGTCCCGTACAGCAGTGCCCATCCGGCGTACCGCTACGCCGAGCCGCGCGCCTATCTGACGTTGACGACCTGTACGCCGGAGTACTCCTCGGCGTACCGGCTGGTGGTGTGGGGCCGCCTGACGGACGCGGCGCCCCGATAGGCTCAGCGGCTGTGCTGAAACGTCCCACGCTGCTGTGGCTCCTGGTCCCCCATGTGCTCTACCTCGGTGTGCTGCCGCTGGTGAACCGCGTGACGCCGACCGTCCTCGGGCTGCCCTTCCTCGTCTTCTGGATGCTGCTCGCGACGCTGCTGACGCCCGCCGCGGTGTGGCTGGCCTGGCGCGGCGACCGGAAGCGGGCCGCGCGGCGGCCCGCGGCACCGGCCGGAGAGCGGGGCGCGGCGTGAACGCGACCATCGCCACCTCCATCTTCGCCGCGTTCATGGTGCTGACGCTGGCCCTGGGCCTGCTGGCGGTGCGCGGCGGCGGGCGCGGCAAGGGCGGGCTGGCCGAGTGGTCGGTGGGCGGCCGCAGCCTCGGCACGGTCTTCATCTGGGTGCTGATGGCGGGCGAGAGCTACACCAGCTTCAGCTATCTGGGCGCGGCGGGCTGGGGCTACAACTTCGGCGCCCCGGTCCTCTACGTCCTGGCGTACATGTCCTGCGGCTACGCGATCGGCTTCGTGGTCGGCCCGATGCTCTGGTCGTACGCGCGCCGGCACGGCCTGGTCGGCATCACCGACCTGGTGGCGCACCGCTACGGGCGGCGCTGGCTCGGTACGGCGGTGGCGATCCTCGCCACGGTCTGCCTGCTGCCGTACATCCAGCTCCAGATCACCGGCATGGGTGTGGTCGTGACGACCATCTCCTACGGCGCGATCAGCCTGAACTGGGCGTACTTCATCGGCTTCGCGGTGACCACGCTCTTCGTGGTGGTCAGCGGCCTGCGCGGCAGCGCGTGGGTGTCGGTGCTCAAGGACGTGCTGGTGATCGCGACCCTGGCGTTCCTGGCCGTCTACGTACCGCAGCACTACTTCGGCGGCTACGGGCCGTTCCTGGACCGGATCGTCGCCGAGAAGCCGCAGTGGCTGACCTTTCCGGGCCACCACTCCGGCGGCCTGGACCAGGGCTGGTTCATCACCACCTCCCTCCTCAACTCCCTCACCGTCGTCATCTTCCCGACGACCGTCGCGGGCTACCTGGGCGCGCGCAGCGCCGACGCCCTGCGGCGCAACGCGGTGCTGCTGCCGTTCTACAACGTGCTGCTGTTCGTGCCGATGCTGCTGGGCATGGCGGCCCTGTTCGTGGTGCCGGGACTGACCGGCGCGGACTCCAATCTGGCGCTGTTCAAGCTGGTGGTGGACTCGCTGCCGGCCTGGCTGGTGGGCGTCACCGGCGTCGCGGCGGCGCTCTCCTCCATCGTGCCGATGGCCGTGTTCATGCTGGTCATCGGCACGATGTGGGGAAGGAGCGTGCTGGGCGCGGTGCCCCGGCTGGCGAACCGGCAGAAGCTGTGGTCGCAGGTGGTCGTGGTGGTGGCGGGCGCGCTGGCGCTGCTGCTGACGTACACCGCGCCGAACACCCTGGTGCGGCTCTCGCTCATCTCGTACGAGGGGATGGCGCAGCTCGTACCGATGATCCTGCTGGGGCTGGTGTGGCGGCGGCTGACGCTGTACGGGGCGGTCAGCGGGCTGGCCGTGGGCCTCGTGGTGGTCTGCGGGCTGGTGTTCACCGAGCACGACCCGGTGGGCGGTGTGAACGCGGGGATGGTGGCGCTGGCGGTGAACCTGGTGGTGGCGCTCGCGGTGACCTGGCTGGGACCGCGGCCCGTGGACGACCGGCCGGACGCCGAGGTGCTGGCGTCGGACCTGGACACGGGGGAGGACGGGCCGTCGGAAGCCGCCGGCACCGGCCGGGGCGCGGAGCCGGGGGCGGCGGGGGAGTCCGGGGTCAGCCCGTCGCCGGCGAAGTGATCTTCTTGCCCTCCGGGGACACGGCGAACCAGGTGCCCATCTTGCCCTGGCCCTTGACGTCCCCGGGCTGCTTGTCGCCGCTGAAGGTGTAGACCGGCCAGCAGTCGACGGCCAGCTGCTTGGTTCCGTCGGGGCGGGTGACGGTGCTGATCAGCTTGGCCGGGACGTCCTTCAGCTTGCTCTTGTCGGCGGGCGCCACGGGTTTCCAGGTGTCCAGGCAGGCGCCGTTGCACCCGAACCTCATCGGCCAGGCGCTGTCCTTGTTGAAGCGGTAGACCGTCCGGCCCTCCTTGTCGACCAGCAGTTTGCCCAGCTTGGGCTGGTCGAGGACGGAGACGTCGGTGGCGGGCCCGGCGGTGGCCTTCTTGCCGTCGGGCGCGAACGCGTTCCAGGTGCCGCCGACGCCGTGGCCCTTGGTGTCGCCCGGGGCGGTGTCCTTGGCGTAGCGGTACGCGGGCCAGCCGTCGATGGTGAGCTGCTTGCTGCCGTCGGCGCGGGTGACCGAGCCGAGGGCGCTCGCGGTCATGCCGGAGGCGGCGGCGGTGTCGTCGGCGGGAACCGGCGGCCAGGTGGTCGCGCAGGCGCCGGAGCAGGCGGAGTTGGGCGGCTTGGCGGTGTCCTTGTCGAAGCGGTAGAGCGTCATGCCCTTGCTGTCGGTGACGACCGGGCCCAGCTCGGGGGACTGGCGCAGGGCGAGGGTCCCGGCGGGGGCGCCCTGTGCGGCGGGGCGGCTGCTGTCGCCGGACGAGCCGTAGCCGTCACCGCCGGCCTGACCCTTGTCCGTACCGCTGTCAGCGCCGTAACCGTTGCCGCCGGTGCCGTAGCCGGCGGAACCGCCGCTGCCCGACTGGGCCTTGCCGTTGGCCACCGGCGCGGCGTTGGTGGTGCCGCCGGAGCCGCAGGCGGCGGTGAGCGCCATGACGGCGGCGGCCGTCACGGCCAGCGCGGCGTGCCGCCGCTGGGCGTCGGGGCGGTGGCCGGGGCGGCGAGCGGGGCGCGGGGCCCGGACGGCGTGGACGGTGGCCGCGCCGGTGGGCGGGTGCTGGTTCATGGTGCTCTTCATTGCTGGTCTCCTTCGGGATGCGGGGGTGTGCTGTCTGCGGGATACGAGGGGTGGGGAACCGGCGTTCAGGCGGGTCAGAAGTTGTCATCGGGGGACAGAACTCGCATCGAAGTGGCGCCCGTAATGGGGCCGCTCGGGTCAACCGCCGTCCTGGATGCGCAGCGCCAGCGCCGGGCAGCGGCGTACCGCGAGCTGTGCGCGGCGGCGCATCCGGGCGGGCAGCGGCATGGTGGCGCGCTCCGGATAGCCGTCGGCGCCGAGCCGGACCATGCCGGGTACGAGGTCGGCGCACAGGCCGTGGCCCTGGCAGAGCGTCCAGTCCACGAGCAGCCGCTGCTCGGGTGCTGGGGGCCGGGACGCGAGCGGGGCCGCGTGGCCACCGGCGTGCTGTCCGCCGCCGGTTCCGGGCGGGCCGTCGGCGCCGTACGCCCCCTCGCCCGTCACCGGCAGGACGCCCAGCACCGGACGGCCGCATCCGGAACCCTGTGCATGCGCGGCGAACTCCTCGGGGAAGGCGGCCAATGCCGAGGCGACGAAGCGTGCGGTGCCGTCGGGGTGGCTGCACGCGCCGCGCCGTTCCACGGCCCGCATCCGGGCCCGTACGGCATCCAGCGCGCGCTGCCCGCCACCACCCACCGCCTGGCCAAGGGCATCGGCAAGGGCGGGCAGACCCAGCACGCAAGGCCCGCACTGCCCGGCGGACTCGGCCGCCATCCAGCGCGCGACCCGTACGGTCTCGCCCGCCGGGCAGGTCCCCTCCGGCAGCGGCAGCACCGCGCCCGCCCCGAGCACCGCGCCGTGTGCGGCCAGGGCCTCGCGGGTGAGGACGGCCGTGGCGGCGGCGGACGGCGGCAGCCAGGTGCCGTGATAGCCGCCGATGAGCACGCCCTGACCAGGGCCGAGGCCACACAGGGCCAGTACGCGCGCGAGCGGCACCCCCGTCGGCGCTTCCACGACCCGCTCGCCGGCCACGGTCAGCAGGACGGTCCCGGGCTCGGCGGGGTCGCCGGTGTCGCGATAGCCGAGGGCGCCGAGCCGGGCGGCGACGGCGAGCTGGGCGTACGTCTCGGTGTTGGACAGCAGGGTGGGCAGGCCGTTGAGGCCGCGTTCGCTGGAGCGGACCTTGCGGCCCGAGGGCAGTCCGGGGCCCCGGTCGAGGCCGTCGGTGAGCGCGGTGCCCTCGCCGGTGACGAAGCGTTCCATCAGCAGCTGGGCCCGTACCGGCGTGGACAGCGGACCGCGCTCGGCGATCGCCCGGCGCACCGAGTGGGCCACGTCCGCGCGCGTCACCCCGATCGCGACCTCCTCCGCGCCGAGCGCCCGCGCGGCCAGCAGCGCCCCGTCCAGCACCAGGTGCGGCGCGTACAGCAGCAGTGCCGTGTCCTTGAGGCAACCGGGCTCGCCCTCACTGCCGTTGACGACCACGGCGGCGCGCCCGTCCGCGCGCCGCCGCCCCTCCAGGACAGCGCTCAGCTTGCGCGCGAAGGGGAAGCCCGCGCCGCCGCGGCCACGCAGACCGGTGTCCTCGGCCAGCGCCACCAGCTCGCTCGCGGACAGGTCGGGCGGACTGCCGTGCCGGGTGAGGTGCGCGACCCGGTCCAGCTGCTCCGTCCCGTCCAGCCCGGCCAGCAGCCGAGGCGGTCCGATCGCGGCGAGCGCCGGTAGGGCGGGCGCGTGCCCGATCACGGGGAGCACATGGCGGTACGTCATGGCCGCCCGCCGTGGCCGGGCCGGGCGGACCGAGCCCGCGGTCCCCCGCGATCAGTGCCCGGCGGTCGCCCACCCAGGACCTCGGCCTGCCGCGACGCCCGCACCCGCAGCCGCTGGACGAGCACCACCGCGACGCCCGCCACACACAGCAGGTATGCCGTCGTGGCCCAGCCGGCCGCCGGGCGGCCGGTCTTCAGGCCGTGCACCAGCGCCGCGCACCACGCCGCGTACGCGCCCATGTGCAGCAGCCGCCACCACCGCGACCCGCGGCGCGAGGTGAACGCGCCGCGTACCGCGCCCGTCACCGCCGCCGCGAGGAAGAGGTATCCGGCCAGCGTGCCGAGACCGATGAGCAGCGGGCGGCCGCCGTCGGCGAACGGCAGCGCCGCGGCCGTACCGCTGGTCCGGCCGCGGGCGACCTTCACCCCGATGTGCAGGGCGAGGAAGCCGAGTCCGGCGACGCCGGTGCCGCGGTGCACGGCCTGGGCGACCAGCCGGTGGCCGGAGTGCAGCAGCATCCGGTCGGTGGCGGCCAGGCCCCACAGCACCGTGCCGGTGAGCGAGACCAGCGCGAGCACACCGGCACCGAAATCCAGGAAGGCCAGCACTCGTTGGGGCGCGCCGGCCCGGGTGGCCACGGCCAGGAAGAGGAGCACGACGGCCGGCAGGACCGGGCGCAGGACGGTCCGCAGACGGGACGCGGGCATCGGACCTCCTTGAGGAGGGGAAGGGGGAGTGCGAAGTGCGAGCGGAATGGCGGCGTGCCGCGCGCGGCGGCCCGGCCGTAAGGGTTCGCGACGGCTCGTAACGGCTCGCGCCGCCGTGGGCAATTCGCCGAGGGATTAGCCACGGTTTTCCGTGACCGTGTCCCGCCGGGGTGCGCAAAGGCGGGTGCCGGACGGCGGTGTCCGGGGTGAGCAGCAGCATCACGGAAGGCCGCCGGAGCGTCCTGCGGTTTATCGCGCTGTGACAAATTCCTGCACCGGCATCGAAGTTACGCGAGGTAACTCCGGATGGTGCCCCTCCAGGCACGACCACCGCCCGGGGCGTCCCCGCACCACGCTGCCGGGCAGCAGGGCCGTCCTTCCTCCGCATCACACCAGGAACGAGGTAGCGATGTGTGATCTCCTGACCCGCATCTGGTCCCGCCCCCGCGGTGAATGGACCCGCGTTCTGAAGAAGGAACTCCCGGCGCTCGCCGGGAAGGTGACCGAGGAACTGCGGAGCGGATTTCCCGCCTTTTCCGCACTCCTCGCGGAAACCGGCGCCGAAGAGGCCCGCTGGGCCGTGGAACAGGCCATGCTGGTGGCGCTCGGCTACCAGGAGACCACGGAAAGCGCCCGGCATCCGAAAGACCTCGTCGTCACGCCGCTGCCGGTGGCGCCCGCCCGCCGCGAACTGTTCGCCGCGCTCTCCGGGACCAAGAACGTCTCCGACGTCGCCCTCTGCGAGGTGGCCCGCTGCGCCAGCTGGCCCGTACCGGGCTTCGTCCAGGCCGTCGCCCTCGCCTCGCCCGCCGAAGCGCACCAGCTGGCCGCCGCCCTCGGGGACGCCCTGATCGGCACGGTGGACGGCGACACCTGCCTGCTCGTGCCCGACCCCGGTACGCAGACCCGCCCCCGCCTGGAGGCCGCGCTCAAGGGGCGGCCGGCGGCGGTCGGCCACGCCGTACCGGCCGGTGACACCGCCTCCTCGCTGCGCTGGGCGCGCGCCCTGCTGGCCCTCTCGCCCGGCCGCGGCGGCCCCGACACGCGTCCGGCCTTCGTCGACGACCACCTTTCGGCGCTGCTCCTCCTCCAGGACGAATCGCTGGCGCGGGCGCTGTCCTCGCGCTGGCTGAGCCCGCTGGACGACCTGACGCCACGGCAGAGCGAGCGGCTGGAGGTCACCCTGCTGGCCTGGCTGGAAGGCGGTGGCGCGCCGGAGGCGGCGAAGGTGCTCCAGGTGCACCCGCAGACGGTGCGCTACCGCCTGCGGCAGATCGAGAAGCTCTTCGGTCCCGCGCTGCGCGATCCGCGCACCCGCTTCGAACTGGAGATGGCGCTGCGCAGCCGCCGCCTGATGGCCCACGTACGGCGCTACCGCTCACGGGCCGGGCGCCGGGCGCGGGCCGTCGCCTCCACCATCCGCCCGCTGGGCATGGCCCGGGAGGCCCGGGTCAACGGGCTGTGACGGGCGCCCCCTGACCGCGGCGGCTCCGGGCTTCCCCTCCGGGGCCGCCGCTCCGCCCGCCGCCGCTGCGGTTACGCTGGGGCGCACACCGGCGGTACGAACGGTGCGGCTCACACCGGCGGTACGAGCGGTGCGGCCCACTCCGGCCCTACGGCCGGTACGAACGATGCGGCTCACGGAAGGGAGCGGACACATGCAGCGCTTTGCCGACGCCTGGCGGCTGTACGTGGGCGCGCTCTTCTTCCTGCTCTCCGGGTTCCTGCTCGCGCAGAGCGGACTTGCCCCCGCGTTCGCCGCCGCCGCGACCACCGCCGCCGTGCTGCTGCTGCTGTGCCGCGCCTTCCTGGCCGCCGCACTCGCCCGGCCCGAACCGCCGGGCCGCGTCCGCACCGCCCTGCGCGACCGGGAACGCCGTACGGCCTTCCTGCCGCAGCGCGACCCCGACGCCGCCGGCCGACCGCGGCCCAGGGCACCCGGCCGTCCCCTCCCGACGGCCGCGTAGGCGCCCCACCTTCCGCACATGTCGCGGGGCCCGCGCGGCTCGTCACGCCGAATTCCCATCCCGGCACGACGAGACCCGTGGAGGGCTCACCCATGTCCGTTTTCTCCACCCTGGGCAGCGCGCTGTCCCAGGCCGCCGACGTCATCGCACCGCTCTTCGGCGCCTCCGCCACGGCCGCCGCGATCGTCCTTTTCACCCTGTGCGTACGGGCCGCCCTGCACCCGCTCGCCCGCGCCGCCGCCCGCGGCGAGAAGGCCCGCGCCGCACACGCCCCGCGCCTGGCCGCGCTGCGGCAGAAGTACGCGAAGGACCCCGAGCGGCTGCGGGAGGCGACGGCCGCGCTCTACGCCGAGACCGGCACCTCGCCGCTGGCCGGCTGCCTGCCCGCGCTCCTGCAACTGCCCGTCTTCTTCCTCATGTACCACCTGTTCACCGACGACGGCAGCGGCCTGCTCGGGCACACACTGCTGGGCGCGCCGCTCGGTGGCCACTGGTCGCAGGCCCTCGCGGACGGCGGCCCGTTCGGGGCACACGGTCTGGTCTACCTCGCGCTGTTCGCCCTGGCCGCGGCGGTCGCCTTCTGGAACTACCGGCGGGCGCGTACGACGATGGCGCGGAGCGCCGGGGAGGGCACGGCCGTCGACGGGGCGGTGCCCGGTCTCGGCGGGATGCTGAAGGTGATGCCGCTGCTGTCCTTCGGGACGCTGATCAGCGTCGCGGTGCTGCCGCTGGCGGCGGCGCTCTACCTCGTGACGACCACGGCGTGGACGGCGTGCGAACGGGCGCTGCTGCACCGGGACGGCGGCGTGGACCGTACGCGTGCGGAGGGGGCCGGGACCCGGGCCCGTACGGCCGGGTAACGGTCCAGTACGTGAACCGGGTCTTGCGGAGCGGACGCCGTTCTTGGACGATCGTCCGAATCGCTCGATGGCCGTCCCCATCGGCCGGTCCGGGAGAGCCCTCCCGGACCGACCCTTCGACCACGGGAGTTGTACCGATGAAGCTGCTGCGTGTCGGTTCGGTGGGGGCGGAACGCCCGGCGCTGCTCGACGATCAGGGCGCCCTGCGCGACCTGTCGTCGCTGGTCACGGACATCGACGGGGCCCTGCTGGCGGACGCCCCGGCCCTTGCGCGGATACGGGCGGCGGCCGCCGCCGGTGTGCTGCCGCGCCTGGACCCGGCCGGGCTGCGCACCGGCCCGCCCGTCGCCCGGATCGGCAAGGTCGTGTGCATCGGGCTGAACTACCACGACCACGCCCGCGAGACCGGCGCCGCCGTACCGGCCGAACCGATCGTCTTCCTGAAGGCGCCGGACACGGTCGTCGGCCCCGACGACCCGGTGCTGGTGCCGCGCGGCAGTGTGAAGACCGACTGGGAGGCGGAACTGGCCGTCGTCATCGGCCGGACCGCGCGCTACCTGGAGACCGACGACGAGGCCCGCGCGGCCGTCGCCGGCTACACGATCGCGCACGACGTCTCCGAACGGGAGTTCCAGATCGAACGCGGCGGCCAGTGGGACAAGGGCAAGAACTGCGAGACGTTCAATCCGCTGGGCCCGTGGCTGGTGACGGCCGACGAGGTGCCCGACCCGCAGGCGCTGGGCGTACGGCTGTGGGTCAACGGCACGCTGCGGCAGGACGGCACGACCGCCGGGCAGATCTTCCCGGTGGCCGAAGTGGTCCGTTACCTCAGCCGGTTCATGACCCTGTACCCGGGCGACGTCATCAACACCGGCACCCCGGCGGGCGTGGCGATGGGCTGCCCGGAGCCCAAGCCGTATCTGCGCGCCGGTGATGTGGTGGAGCTGGAGATCGACGGCCTGGGGCGGCAGCGGCAGGTGCTGAAGGCGGCCTGACGGCCACTCAGGAACGGTCGCGGTCGCGGGTGGCGGCCGGGCGGCCGGCTGTCGGCTGGACAGGGGGACTCGCCGTACGGGTGCGCGGGCCGTCCGGGTGCCCGGCCGACCCGCGCACATAGTGCGTATATGCCTGCAAAAAAGACAAAACGGTCCCATGTGGTGGGTGCCGCCGCGCTGGGAGCCGTCGCCGCCGTGCTCCTCGGCCTGTTCGCGGCGTTCGGCTTCGCGGCCCCGCTGCCCGACGGCCTCGGCCCGTGCCTGGGGAGCGGCTGCCCGTCCTCGTACGACGATCCGAACAACGGACCGGTGACCGGCCGGGACGAGAACCTCAACATCTTTGTCGGCGGGGACTTCCGTGTCGGCGGCTCGGCCGCGGAGGCCGAAGGGAAGATCGTCACTCTCGGCAACTTCGAGATGAACAAGACCGGCGGGTCCAGCGTCTACAACGTGGGCATCGTCGGTGTCGGCTCCCGGGTGCCGCCGCCCAACGGCTTCGACTTCCTGACCGTGGGCGGTGACGTCACCATCGCCCCCGGGCAGCGGCTGCTCGCCGAGGAGGGCAGCACGCACGGTGTCGTCGCCTACGAGGGCAGGCTCAGCGGCACCGTGATTCCCCAGGCGGACCAGCGGCCCGGCGCCGCCGACCCGTACCGCAGGCTGGTGCCCGACCTCACGGCGAGCAGCCGGTGCTACGCGCGCACCGGGGACGGGCCGCGGCCCGCGACCGGCACCGCCGTCAACCAGGGCTACTCGACGGTCTTCACCGGTGACGGCAGGTCCGCCCTCCAGGTCTTCAACGTCGACTTCGACCTGATGGGGCGCAACGGCGGCGCCCAGGGCATCACGTTCACCGGGATTCCGGAGGGCGCGACCGTCCTGGTCAACATGCTCGGGGACGCCCGCACGATCAACACGTACATCGGACACGACCTCCAGCCGCCCGGCATCCGGCAGCGGCTGCTGTGGAACTTCCCGGACGCGAACACGGTCGAGTTCAAGGGCGGCGCGCAGTTCCAGGGGAGTGTGCTGGTCGGCCGGCAGGGCAGCACGACGACGGTGTCGGTGCCGGGCATGAACGGCCGGTTCTTCACGGTCGGTTCGCTGGTGCACACCTCGACGTCCGGCGCCGAGATGCACAACTATCCGTTCGACGGGGATCTGCCGGACTGCGGGGGCCAGACTCCGTCGCCGAGTCCGACCGAGCCGTCGCCCTCGCCTACAGAGCCGTCGCCGAGTCCGACTGAGCCGTCGCCTTCGCCTACGGAGCCGACGCCGTCGCCGACCGAGCCGAGTCCGTCACCGACCGAACCGACGCCGTCGCCCACGGAGCCGAGTCCGTCGCCCACGGAGCCGTCGCCGTCGCCCACGGAGCCGTCGCCGTCGCCGACCGAGCCCAGCCCGTCGCCCACGGAACCGACCCCGACTCCGACCCCGACGCCATCGCCCACGGAGCCGAGCCCGACTCCGACCGAGCCGCCCCCGACTCCGAGTCCGACCGGACCCACACCATCTCCGACCGAACCCACACCATCTCCGACCGAGCCGTCCCCGTCTCCCACCGAGCCGTCCCCGTCTCCCACCGAGCCGACCCCCGGCCCGACCGACCCCACTCCGGGCCCGACCGAGCCGACCTCCGGCCCCACGGAGCCGACCCCAGCTCCGACCGACCCCGAACCGTCCCCCACCTCAGCCACTCCAACCCCGGCCCCAACCTCCACTCCCACTCCCACTCCCACCGACTCCTCCCACACCCCCGTCCCCAGTCCGGCCCCCACCGACGGTGGGGATCAGCTGGCGCACAGTGGCAGTGGGTTCCAGGATCCGATGTTCATCGGGGCGGCGGTGGCCGCCGTGATCTGTGGTGTGGTGCTCGTACTGATCATCCGCACCCGGCGCCGCTCCGGCTGACGCCCTGTCAGCCCTCCGGCTGCTGCTCGATGTAGCGCCCCAGGGCGTCGACCACCAGCGCGTGGTCGTCGCCCTGGGGGAGGCCGGAGACCGCTACCGTGCCGACGACACCCGTACCGCGCAGCCGTACGGGGAAGGCGCCACCGTGCGCGGCGTAGCGGTCCGGGTCGAGGCGGGACGATTCCTCGAAGGTCCGGCCTTTGGCGCGGAAACGGGCGCCGACCAGGTACGACGACTCCGCGTACCGTTCCACGACGCGGCACTTGCGTTCGATCCACGCGTCGTTGTCCGCCGACGTGCCGGGCAGCGCGCAATGGAACAGCTGCTGTCCGCCGCGCCGGATGTCCACCGTCACGGCCGCGCCGCGCTCGCGCGCCAGGTCCGTCAGCAGGCAGCCGAGCCGCCACGCGTCCTCGTTGCCGAAGCGGTCCAGGACCAGGCGGCGTTCCTGCTCCTCCAGTTCGCGGACCTGGTGGCGCGCGGCCTCCCGCTCGTCCGTGCCGTTCAGCACACCCGTGCCGTTCATGCCGTTCATGCTGCTCACGCCGACTCCTCGATCCGGACCGTGCGGCCCTCGGCCGCCGATGTCTTCGCCGCTTCCAGTACGCGCAGCGTGGCTGCCGCTTCCCGGGCGCTCACCGGCGGACGGCCGCCGGTGCGCAGGGCCTCCGCGACGGCGGCGTAGTACGCGGGGTAGTCGCCGGGCAGGGTCGGTACGGGGGCGCCGCCGCCGGTCAGCGGGGACTCCCCGGCGCCGATCCGGCCCCACGACGCCTCGGGTTCCGCGCCCCACCCGGCCGTGTTCCCGCCCGGCCGCAGGCCCTCGCGCAGCGCCGCCTCCTGCGGGTCCAGGCCGTACTTCACGTAACCCGCCAGGCTGCCCAGCACCCGGAAGCGCGGCCCGAGCTGGGCGGTGGTCGCGCTCACCCACAGGTGCGAGCGGACGCCGTTCGCATGGGTGAGGGCGAGGAAGGTGTCGTCGTCGGCCTCGGCACCCGGACGGCGCACGTCGGACTCGGCGTAGACCTGGGTGACCGGCCCGAAGAGGGCGAGCGCCTGGTCGGCGACGTGGCTGCCCAGGTCGTACAGCAGCCCGCCGATCTCGGCCGGGTCGCCGGACTCGCGCCAGCCGCCCTTCGGCTTCGGCCGCCAGCGCTCGAAGCGCGACTCGAAGCGCAGCACGTCACCGAGCGCGCCCTCGGTGATCAGCTTGTGCACCGTACGGAAGTCGTTGTCCCAGCGGCGGTTCTGGAAGACGGAGAGCAGCAGGCCGCGGTCGTCCGCGAGGGCGGCCAGCCGCTCGGCCTCGGCGGCCGTCCCGGAGAGCGGCTTGTCGACGACCACCGGCAGGCCGGCCTCCAGCGCCGCGGTGGCCAGCGGGACGTGGGTCTTGTTGGGGGAGGCGATGACGACCAGGTCCAGTTCGCCGGCGCGGGCCAGGACCTCGTCGGGGGTGGCGACCGTACGGACCTGGGGGTGCTCGGCGCGGGCCTGCGCCTGCCGGTCGGGGCTGCTGGTGGAGACGGTGTCCAGTACCAGGCCGCGGGTCGCGGCGATCAGCGGGGCGTGGAAGACCGAGCCGGCCAGGCCGTAGCCGATCAGGCCGACGCGGAGCGGTGTGCCGGGGGAGTCGTTCATGCGCTCCACTTAAGCAACGCTGTTGCCAAAGTGCAAGCAATGCGGACAATGGATGGGTGACCAGCCACGACCCCGATGAACGTGTCGCCGGACCGGCCCCCGCGCCGCCCGGTGATGCCACACCGGCCACCTCGCCGCGCGCCGCTGCTCCGGCCCCCGCGCCGCCGGGCGGCGGAGCCGGCCTGCCCGCGCTGCGCGGCCACAACGCCGCGCTGATGCTGGGGCTGCTGCGGGCGGCCGGTCCGGCGGGCGTCAGCCGGCTGGAGCTGGCCGCGCACACCGGCCTGACCCCGCAGGCCGTCAGCAAGATCCTCGCCCGGCTGCGGGTGGACGGCCTGGTCGCCGAGGCGGGCCGCCGCGCCTCCACCGGCGGCAAGCCGCCCACGGTGCTGCGCCTGGTGCCCGAAGCCCGGTACGCGATCGGCCTGCACCTGGACCGCGACGAGCTGACCGCCGTCCTCACCGACCTCGCCGGCCGCACCGTCGCCGCGCGGACCGCCCCGCTCGACCTCGGCGCGGGCGCCTCCGCCGTGCTCGACACGGTGGCCGGGCAGCTCGCGGCGCTCCCGGATGAGGCCCGCTCGTCCCGCGTCCTGGGCGTCGGCGCCGCCTGCCCCGGGCCGCTGGACCACACGGCCGGGGTGCTGCGCCGGGTCACCGGTTTCCCGGACTGGGACGGCTTCCCGCTGCGCGACGCGCTCGCCGAACGGCTCGGCCTGCCCGTCGTCCTCGACAAGGACACCAACGCCGCCGCCCTCGGCCTGGCCCGGCGCGCGCCGGACGGGCGCGGCTCGTTCGCGTACCTCCACCTCGGTACGGGTCTGGGCGCCGGCCTGGTGCTCGGCGGCGTGCTGTACCGGGGGGCCAGGACCGGCGCGGGGGAGTTCGGGCACCAGGTGCTGCAACTGGACGGCCCGCGCTGCGGGTGCGGCAAGCGCGGCTGCGTCGAGGCGCTGTGCCTCGACCGGGCGGCGCGCGGCGAGCCCGCCGAGGCGGCCCGCATCCTGGGCGTGGCCGCGGCCAACCTGGTGGAGCTGCTGGACATCGACCGGGTGCTGCTCGGCGGCCGTACGGTGCTGGCACGTTCCGATACGTATGTACGCGGCGTGGCCGGGGCCCTGGCCGAACAGGCCCGCATCCGGGGCGACGGCGGCACGTCCGCGATCCCCGTGGCCGTGGCCGAAGGGGGCGCGCAGGCGGTGGCGGACGGCGCGGCGCACCTCGTCCTCGCGCCGCTGTTCGGCGCGCCGGGAACGCCGTTCGGGGGCGGAGGGGCGGCGGAACCGCGCTGAACGTGCGGCATTCGGGCGATCGCAGGTGCGTACCGGGGCGTCGAGGCCCGGCGGGTGCACGCCCGTGGCAAGGTCCGGAACGACCGGTCATACGAGATACGAACGGTCCGGTCCGGGCCGCCCGTCCGCGCCGGGCGAGCAGGGAGGTCCGTCATGCCCGTGCGCCCGCCCCGCGCGCTGACGCGCGCCACCGTCCCGGCCGCACTGCTGGCCGCCGTGTCCTTCGCGGGCCCGGCCGCGACCGCCGCCGAGAGCCCCGGGTACCGGGCGGAGGTGCGGACGGCGGCCGAGTGGCCCCCGGCGGCGAACGCGGCAGACCGTGCGGCCGACCGACCGGCCGACCGGTCCGACCACCCGCCCCACCTCGCGGACACCGGAGCCGCCGCCGTCACCCGTATCGGCGCCGTCGCCCTGGTGCTCCTGGCCGCGGGCGCCCTCCTGCTGGCCGCCGCCCGCCGCCTCCGGCGGCGCTGAGCAGGACACCGAAGCCGCTGAGCAGAACATCGGAGCCGCCGAGCGGACCACCGACCGCGCGCTGAGCGGACCACCGACGGCGCGCCGAGCAGGACACCAGCGAGCCCCCTCCGCGTCGGCAACCCGTAACCTCCGGCGGTGTCCAGGGTGCGAGGATCGCCCGGTGGACTACCCGAACCGCCAGGAACCTGGCGCACCGATCCGCTCCGGCATCCCCGAGCACGGACGCATCCCCAAGTACTACGCGGCGAAGGTCCAACTGGGGGCGCTGCTCGCCGAGCTGGGCGAGGGCGAGGCGCTGCCGGCCGAACGCGAACTGGCCCTGCGCTTCGAGGTGTCCCGGGAGACGCTGCGCCAGGCGCTCCGCGAACTCCACCTGGAGGGGCGGCTGCGGCGCCTGGGCCGCGGCACCGTCGTCGCGGGCCCGAAGCTGGAACAGCCGCTGTCCCTGGCGAGCTACACCGAGGGCGTACGGAAACAGGGCCGCCGGCCGGGCCGCCACCTGGTCGGCCTGGACCGCTTCCCCGCGCCGGAGAAGCTGGCGGGCGAACTGGGCCTGCAACTCGGCGACGAGGTCTGGCACATGGAACGGGTGCTGCTCGCGGACGACGAACGGGTCGGACTGGAGAGCACGTACGTCGCCGTGGCCCGCGTGCCGCGCCTGGACGCCGAGTTCGAGCCCGACTCCTCCTTCTACGCCTACCTCCACGAGCGCCTGGGCATCGGCTTCGGCGACGCGGACGAGCGCCTGGAGACCGTACTGGCCACCCCGCGCGAAGCCCTCCTGATCGGCACCCCCGGCGCCCTGCCGATGCTCCTCATCCACCGCCTGTCCCGGGACACCCGCGGCCTGCCGCTGGAGCGCGTCCGCTCGCTCTACCGGGGGGACCGGTTCTCCTTCACGACCCACCTGGGCGGCTGATCGAACAGCCCGCGGCCCGGAGCCCGTTAGTAACGAAAAGATAACGGGTCTAGGCCAAACTTGCGGCCCCGTTCACCGCCCCGCCCCCTCCCGGACCGCCACGCGCCACCCGTCCCCAGGAGCGTTCCGGGCATGCGAGTCATAGTTGTCGGAGCGGGTGTGCTGGGAACCCTGCACGCCTGGCAAGCGGTCGAGCGCGGCCACGAGGTCGTGCACATCGAGCGGGAGGCCGAGGCGCGCGGTGCCTCGGTGCGCAATTTCGGACTGGTCTGGGTCGGCGGGCGGGCCGGGGGCCCGGAGCTGGCCACCGCGCTGCGGGCCCGTGAGCTGTGGGAGGGCCTGGGGGAGCGGGTCCCCGGGCTCGGTTTCCGGCCGAACGGTTCCCTCACCGTCGTACGCGACGCCGCCGAGCGCGCCATCGCCGAGGCGGCCGTACGCCGTCCCGACGCCGCGTCCCGCGGGTACAAGCTGCTCGACGCGGACGAGACCCGGGCCCTCAACCCCGCCCTTCGCGGGAAGTTCGCCGGAGCGCTCTGGTGCGAACGGGACGCCGCGGTGGAGCCGCGTACCGCCCAGCGCGCGCTGCGGGAAGCGCTGTCGGCGTCCGGGCGCTACACCTTCCTCGGCGGGCGCGAGGTACGCGACGTCGTCGGCGAACGGGCCGTCCGCGACGACCACGGCGACCTGCACGAGGGCGACGCCGTCGTGCTGTGCACCGGCGCCTGGCTCGGCGGCCTGGTCCGCGAGCTGGCGCCCGACCTGCCGGTGCGCCGGGTCCGGCTCCAGATGATGCAGACCGCGCCGCTCGGCGAAACCCTGACCACCTCCGTCGCCGACGCGGACAGCTTCCGCTACTACCCGGCCTACGCCGGCCCGGAGCTGGACGCGCTCGCCGCCGCGCAGCCGCAGCCGTCGGTCGCCGCCGAGCACCGGATGCAGCTGCTGATGGTGCAGCGCGCCGACGGCGGCCTGACGATCGGCGACACCCACGAATACGCGACGCCCTTCGGGTTCGACGTGGTCGAGGACCCGTACGAGCACCTGACCTCGGTCGTCGAGGGGCTGCTCGGCCGCCCGCTGCCCGCCGTGCGCCGCCGCTGGGCGGGGGTGTACGCGCAGTGCACCGACCCTTCCCGCGTCGTGCACCGGCAGCAGGTACGGGACGGCGTCTGGCTGGTCACCGGACCCGGCGGACGCGGCATGACCTGCTCCCCGGCGCTGGCCGAGGACACCGCGAACGAACTGGGCTGGTGAGACCGATGCACATCAATGACGCGGCGGACACGGCGGTTTCCCTCGTCGTCCTCGACATGGCGGGGACCACGGTCGCCGACGGCGGGCTGGTGGAGCAGGCGTTCGCCGCTGCGGCAGGGCGGCTCGGCGTCGTACCGGGCAGTCCCGAGCACGCCGAGCAACTGGCGTACGTCCGCGCCACCATGGGCGAGTCCAAGATCTCCGTCTTCCGGCACCTCTACGGGGACGAGGAGCGGGCCCGGCGCGCCAACGCCGCCTTCGAGGAGGCGTACGGGGAGTTGGTCGACGCCGGGCGGATCGCCCCCGTGCCCGGCGCCCGGGAGGCGATCGAGGCTCTGCGGGACGCGGGCCGCACGGTCGTGCTGACCACCGGCTTCGCGCGGGTCACCCAGGACGCGATCCTGGACGCCCTCGGCTGGCGGGACCTGGCGGCGCTGACCCTGTGCCCGGCCGACGCGGGCGGACGCGGACGGCCGTACCCGGACCTGGTGCTGACGGCGCTGCTGCGTACCGGCGCCGCCGACTCCGTGCGGCAGGTCGCGGTGGCCGGGGACACCTCGTACGACATGCTCTCCGGGCGGCGCGCGGGCGCCTCCGTCGTCGCCGGGGTGCTGACCGGCGCCCACGACGAGGCGGCGCTGCGCGACGCGGGCGCCACCCACGTTCTCGGTTCGGTGGCCGGCCTGCCCGCCCTGCTCGACGGCCCGCGGCCGGAGTGGCCCTCATGAGCGCCGCCACCACGACGGCCGGAACGGCCGCCGGGGGCCGGGCCCCGGCGGCCCCCTCCGGCATCCGCTTCGACAACGTCTCCGTCGCATACGGCGAGAACGTCGTCCTGGACTCCTTCGACCTGACCGTCGAACCGGGCGAGGTGATGGCGCTGCTCGGGCCGTCCGGGTCGGGCAAGACCACCGCGCTGCGGGCGGTCGCCGGGTTCGTCCGGCCGTGTGCCGGGCGGGTGCTGATCGGCGGCCGGGACGTGACCGGGCTGCCGCCGCACCGGCGCGGCATCGGCATGGTCGTCCAGCAGTACGCCCTCTTCCCGCATCTGCGCGTCGAGGACAACGTCGCCTTCGGCCTCAAGGCGCGGCGCGGGCGCACCGCGTCGCGCGCCGAGACCGCCGCGCGGGTGGCCGAGGCGCTGGAGATGACCGGCATGGCCGCGTACGCCCGGCGCCACCCGCGCGAGCTGTCCGGCGGGCAGCAGCAGCGCGTCGCCATCGCGCGGGCGCTGGCCATCCGCCCCGGCGTGCTCCTCCTGGACGAACCGCTGTCCGCCCTCGACACCCGGCTGCGCTCCGGCATGCTCGCCGAACTGGCGCGGCTGCACCGGGATCTGCCCGACGTATCGGTCCTGTACGTCACCCACGACCAGGTGGAAGCGCTGACGCTGGCGGACCGGATCGCCGTCATGGACCGCGCGCGGCTGCGCGACTGCGGCACCCCGCAGGACCTCTACCGCCGCCCCCGCACCGAGTTCACCGCCTCCTTCGTCGGCAACGCCAACCTCCTGCCGGTGACCGCCGGTCCGGACGGCACGGCCGACTTCGCCGGTACGCGGCTGACCGTCACCCCCGCCGAAGGCGCGGCGCCCGGCGCGTCCGCGACGCTGTGCGTACGCCCGCACCTGGTCGGCCTCGGCGACGGCCCCAACACGCTGCACGGCCGCGTCACCGAGGTGCAGTGGCGCGGCGCGACCCACCGGGTGTACGCGGACGTGGCCGGGCACCGCGTCATGGCCGACCTGCGCGAACTGCGGACGACGCCGGAGCACGGCAGCGACATCACCCTGCACTTCGCCGCCGAGGACGCGGTGCTGCTGCCGGCCGGAGCGGGGAGCACGGACGATGAGTAGGCCGGGCACGCCCGCGCCGCCGCGGCCGACCAGGGAGCGGTACCGAGGAGAGCGCCGGAAAGTCTCTTCGGCGTTGTGGGCCCTTCCGCCGCTCCTCGCCCTCGGGCTCGTCTTCCTCTACCCGCTGGTCCTGGTCGTACGGCAATCCTTCACCCAGGACGAGGGCGGCCCGCTGTCCACCGCCCCGTACGCGCAGGTCTTCGCCGAAGCGTCCTTCACCGACGCGTTCGGCAACACCGTGCTGATCGCCCTCGGCGCCACCGCCGGCTGCCTGCTGCTCGGCTTCGCCCTCGCCCTGGTCATCGCGTTCGTGCCGTTCCCGGGCAGCCGGGCGATCGGCCGCTTCATCGACGTCTTCCTCGCCTTCCCGTCCTTCCTGATCACCCTCGCGCTGCTCTTCGTCTACGGCACGGCCGGCCTGGCCAACGGCCTGTGGGCGGACGCCACCGGCGCCGCGGGCGGGCCCTTCGACTTCCTGCGCACCCCCTGGGGCGTGCTGCTCGCCGAGATCACCTACTTCACCCCCTTCGTGATGCGCCCGCTGCTCGCGGCCTTCTCCCAGGTCGAGACCGGACAGCTGGAGGCCGCCGCCTCGCTCGGTGCCCGGCCCGCCCGGATCGTACGGAAGGTGATCTGGCCCGAGGCGCTGCCCTCGCTGGCGGCGGGCGGGGCCCTCGTCCTGGTGCTGACGCTGAACGAGTTCGGGATCGTGCTGTTCACCGGCGCCAAGGACGTGGTCACCCTGCCGGTGCTCATCTACACGAAGGCCATTCTGGACGGCGACTACACGGGGGCGTGCGTCGTCGCCGTCGTCAACATCGCGCTGTCCCTGGCCCTTTACGCCCTGTACCGGGCCGTGGCCGCGCGGGCGGGCGGGGCGCGTACGCCGTCCACGGGAGGTGACGGGCACCGTGCTCGTGCATAGCAAAGGCGCCCGCCGGGCCGTCTGGACCCTGTTCCTCGTCCTGTTCCTGCCGGTGTTCGCGCTGCCGCTGCTGGTGATCGTCGCGGCGTCCTTCGCGAGCAGCTGGAGCGGCGCGCTGCCGTCCGGCCCGACGCTCGCGCACTACCGGGACATCACCCAGGGCGACTCCCTCCGGGCCCTGGTCACCAGCCTGGTCACGGCGGTCGCCGCGAGCCTGCTCGCGCTGGCCGCCGGCACCTGGGCCGCGCTGGCCGCGCAGCGGCTGCGGCCCCGCGCCCGCAAGGTGCTCGACGCACTGTTCATGCTGCCGGTCGCGGTGCCGTCCGTCGTGGTGGGCCTGTCGCTGCTGGTCGCCTTCTCGCAGCCGCCGCTGCTGCTGAACGGCACCCCGCAGATCGTCGTCATCGCGCACACGGTCCTGGTCACCGCCTTCGCCCACCAGTCCGTGACGGCCGCGCTGGCCCGCCTGGACCCGGCGTACGAGCAGAGCGCCGCAGGCCTCGGCGCGCGCCCCGCCTACGTCCTGTGGCGCGTGAAACTGCCCCTCCTGCTGCCGTCCCTGACCGCCGCCGCTGGCCTGTGCTTCGCGCTGTCCATGGGCGAGCTGAGCGCCACGATGATGATCTACCCGCCGGACTGGCTGCCGCTGCCGGTACGGGTCTTCGCCACGACCGACCGGGGCGCGCTGTTCGCGGGCGCCGCGCTCGCGGTGGTGCTGATGGCCGCCACGCTGCTCGTCCTGCTCGCCGTCTCCCGTATCCGTACCAAAGCCTCGTACCGCTGACGCTCCCCACCACCCCTGCCAAGGAGAGACGCCACGCCATGCGCAGCCACTTCCCCCTCAAGCCGACCGCCGCCGTCTGCGGAGCCGCGCTCCTCGCCGCCGCCCTGACCGGCTGCGGCGGTGCCTCCCGCGCCGACGCCAACGCCAAGGAAATCACCGTCTACAGCGCCGACGGCCTGCGCGGCGAGCGGGGCGACGGCTTCTACGACCGGGTCTTCGAGGATTACGAGAAGAAGACCGGCATCAAGATCAACCTGGTCGAGAGCGGGTCCGGCGCCGCCGTGCAGCGGCTGGCCCGCGAGAAGGCCAACACCAAGGCGGACATCGTCGTCACCCTGCCCCCGTTCATCCAGCAGGCCGACGGCAAGGGCCTGCTGGAGACCTACCGCCCCAAGGGCTCCGAACAGGTCGCCGCCGCGAACAAGGACCCGGACGGCAGGTGGACCGCCGTCGTCAACAACTACTTCTGCTTCATCTACAACAAGCAGCAGCTCAAGGAGGCGCCCCGTACCTGGCAGGACCTGACGGACGCCCGCTTCAAGGGCAAGCTCCAGTACTCCACGCCGGGCGTCGCCGGGGACGGCACCGCCGTCGTCGTCCAGGCCCTGCACGACTTCGGCGGCCAGGGCCCGGCCATGGACTTCCTCAAGAGACTCCAGGCCAACAACGTCGGCCCGTCCTCCTCCACCGGCCAGCTCGCCCCCAAGACCGACAAGGGCGAACTCCTTGTCGCCAACGGCGACGTGCAGATGAACTACGCCAACATGAAGTCCATGCCGAACCAGGGCATCTTCTTCCCGGCGGCCAGGCCCGGCGCCAAGCCGTCCACCTTCGCACTGCCGTACGCGGCCGGCCTGGTCAAGAACGCCCCGCACGCGGCCCAGGCCAGGAAGTTCCTCGACCACCTGCTCTCCCCGGAGGTGCAGCGGCAGGTCTCCGCGGTCGGCGGCGGCTTCGCGGCCCGTACGGACATCAAGCCCACCGACCGCAACGCCACCGAACTCGCCAAGATCATGCAAGGTGTCGACATCTTCCGCCCGGACTGGAACGACATCGACAAGAACCTGTCCACCTACCTGGACGCCTGGAAGACGGCGACGAGGAGCTGACCGTCGGCCCCGCCGCTCCTGCCACCAGACCCGGGAGCACGGTGGCTGACTTAGGCTGGGGGCGTCGGCCGTACGTACGAGACGCAGGTCACCCGGGGTGACGGGCGGGACGTACGGGGCCCCGCGACGGCGCGGGCACGGCCGGCGCCCCTGGCAGACACGCACGGCGGGAGACCGGCAGTGGCAGAGCGCAAGCCGATCGAGTCATGGCTGACGGACATGGACGGGGTGCTGATGCACGAGGGCATCCCGGTGCCCGGTGCGGACGCCTTCATCAAGCGGCTGCGCGAATCGGGCAGGCCCTTCCTCGTCCTGACCAACAACTCCATCTACACCCCGCGCGACCTGCACGCCCGGCTCAGCCGGATCGGCCTGGACGTGCCCTGGGAGTCCATCTGGACCTCCGCGCTGGCCACCGCCCAGTTCCTGGACGAGCAGCGGCCGTCCGGCACCGCCTATGTCATCGGCGAGGCGGGCCTGACCACCGCCCTGCACGACATCGGGTACGTCCTCACCGACCACGAGCCCGACTACGTGGTGCTGGGCGAGACCCGCACCTACAGCTTCGAGGCGCTCACCAAGGCCATCCGGCTGATCAACGACGGCGCCCGGTTCATCGCCACCAACCCCGACGAGACCGGCCCCTCGGCGGACGGCGCGCTGCCCGCGACCGGCTCGGTGGCCGCGCTGATCACCAAGGCGACGGGCGTGGAGCCGTACTTCGTCGGCAAGCCCAACCCGCTGATGATGCGGCACGGCCTGAACGTCATCGGCGCGCACAGCGAGACCTCCGCGATGATCGGCGACCGGATGGACACCGACGTGCTGGCCGGACTGGAGGCGGGCATGGAGACGTTCCTGGTGCTCACCGGGCTGACCGGCAAGAACGACATCGAGCGGCACCCGTTCCGGCCGTCGCGGGTCGTGGACTCCATCGCGGACCTCGTCGACCTGGTGTAGCCCGGCGCGGCCCGGGCCCGGCGCACGCCGGACCGGCGTGCGCCGGGCCCCGGCCGCCGCTCACCCGAACGGCGCAGTACCGGCCCGTACCGGGTGCGGGATCCGGCCGCCGGGCGGACCTTCGGAAGTGTTCGGAGGTTCACCATGCGCTCACCGGGATTCACTCTCTGTGCCGCCCTCGCGGTCGCGGCGCTGACTCCGGGGTCCGCGCTCGCGGCCACGGGCCGGACGCCGGGCGCCGCGGGCGGCGCGGTCGCGGTCACCCCGTCGGCCGTCGCGCCGGGCACCGACACGGCCCTCCAGGTCACCGGCTGTACGGGGCGTACGGGCCGCGCCACTTCGGACGCCTTCGTCGACGCGGTGCCGCTGGGGCGGGTCGCCGCGGGACTGGTGGGCGACGCGCGGGTGCGCTCCACCGCGGACCCCGGCGCGTACACGGTCTCCGTCCGGTGCGACGGCGAGGACGCGCGGGCCGCGGGCACGTTCGAAGTCGTACCGGCGCCCGCGCGTGCCGCGGATGGTGCGGCGGCGAACTCGGCGGACCCGGCGGAAGACAGCGCGGATTTCGCTGCCGCGCCGCTGGCCGCCCCGGCCCCCGGGGCCTCCGCCGACCCGGCCGCCTCACCCTCCGCGCCCGTACGGGCCGGAGGCGGCGGTACGGCCGCGCGTCCCGCCGCCGGGCACCGGGCCGCGGCGCGCGTGAACGGGTCACGTGCCGTGCTGGTGCGGACGGCGGCCGTACGGACGGCCGCGAGCCACGAGGGCGACGGCGTGTACGCGGTGGGGCTGGTGCTGGCAGGGGGCGCGGCGCTCGCGCTCACCGGACAGGTGCTGCGGATGCGGCGCCGGCGCAAGGGATCGGACGATGGCGATGCCGGATGACGACCACCCGGTGGCGGGCCGCCGCCCCCCGTACGGTCAGGGACGCGGCCGGATGGCCGCCGGGACGGCCTGGGCGGCGCTGCTGCTGGGCCTGTGGCTGTGGGGACGGGACCTGACCGACGGCGGCGACCTGGCGAAGGGGCCCACCACCGGCGACGTGGCGGCCGTCGGCCGCCCGCTCGGACAGGAACTGCCCGCCACGCACGCTCCGCTGGCCACCACTCCGGAGGGCCGCCCCACCGAGGTGGCGATCGGCGCGCTGGGCGTACGGGCCGGTGTGGTCAGGACCGGGCTGGACGCGACCGGTGCGGTGGACGCGCCGCCGTACCGCACTCCGGGGCTCGTCGGCTGGTACGCCGAGGGGCCGCAGCCGGGCACGGCGGGCGCCGCGGTGCTGGTCGGCCACGTCGACACGACCGACCGGCGGGCGGTCTTCCACCGCCTCGGCAGCGTCAAGCCGGGGCAGCCGGTGGACGTGCGCCGGGCGGACGGCAGCACCGCCCGGTTCACGGTCGAGGACGTGAAGATCTACGACCGGCGGCGGTTCGTGCCGCGGAAGGTCTACGGCGCGCGGGAGCCGGGGCGCGCGGAACTGCGCCTGATCACCTGCGCGGGCACCTTCGACCGGGAGCGGGACGCCTACACCGCCAACGTCGTCGTGCACGCGTATCTCAGCAAGGTGACGCCCGCACCGCGGAGTTGAGACCGCGGACGGGGGATGGAGCCCGGCAGCCCGACCGTTCCCGGCCGGCGGCTCGCTCCCCCTGAACCGCCGACCGGCCGGTCCTCGACCGCCGGAGTGTCAGGACTGCGGGAGTTGCCCTGCCGCCGGCGGGAGGTGCGTGGGCGCCTGCACTCAGGCGCGTGCACGGGCCCGACCAGGGGCTGGGGCCAGGTGACCAACATAAAGCTCACACTGGGGTTCACTGTAGAACGACTGCACCCCGCCGCCTAGGGGGAGTTGGGCCGCGAACGGCACCGCGCGGCGATTTTCGGCCCGGGCGGCCGGGGCGTAACAGGTTGTCCACAGGCTCGCCTGTGGCTGAGGGGCATGTGCCAGGATGGATTCGACCGGTCTTGTCCCGTGCTCCGAGGGGGGAGTGGATGTACGGCAACGTGCGGGGATCCGGGGGCGGCCCCCCGGGTGAGCGCCGCGCCGCCCGCCGGCGTGGCGTGTTCGGCGCGGCATCGGCGCTGGGGGCGCTGCTGCTGGTGTCCGGGTGCTTCTCGTCGTCCGACGACGGTGAGCCGGACGGGAAGGCCGGGGCCAGGCCCGGGCAGCAGCCCAAGTCCACGGTGCCGTACTGGGTCAACCCGGACGGCAAGGCGGCCCGGCAGGCCGCCGCGTACGCCAAGGACGGCAAGGAAGGCGACGCGCGCGAGATCGACAAGATAGCGGCGCAGCCGGTGGCCGAATGGATCGGCGTCGACGACCCGCAGGGGGAGGCCCGCGGCTTCACGGAGGCGGCGTCCAAGGCCGGCCGGGAGGCCCTGCTCGTCCTGTACAACATCCCGCACCGGGACTGCGGCAGCTATTCCAAGGGCGGCGCCGCGGACGGCAACGCGTACCGCGCCTGGCTGGACGGTGTGCTCAAGGGCATCGGCGACCGCCCGACCACGGTCGTCCTGGAGCCGGACGCGCTGCCGCACATCGAGGACAAGTGCACCCCCGAGCAGTTCCACGAGGAGCGCTACGCCCTGCTGACGGAGGCCGTCGGCAAGCTCAAGGCCCTGCCGCACACCAAGGTCTACCTGGACGCGGGCAACCCGCACTGGATCAAGGACCCGGGCCGCATGGTGGAGCCGCTGAAGCGGGCGGGCATCGACAAGGCCGACGGCTTCGCGCTCAACATCTCCAACTTCCAGACCACCGAGGAGAACAAGAAGTACGGCAAGCGGCTGTCCTCGATGGTCGGCGGCAAGCACTTCGTCATCGACACCAGCCGCAACGGCAACGGCCCGGCCCCCGGCGGCGACGACCACGAGAACTGGTGCAACCCGAGCGGCCGCGCCCTGGGCGCCACCCCCACGACCCGCACCGGCGATCCCCTCGTGGACGCCTACCTGTGGATAAAGCGGCCCGGCGAGTCGGACGGTACCTGCAAGGGCGGGCCCAAGGCGGGCGACTGGTGGCCGAGTTACGCGCTGGGGCTCGCGCGCAATACGAAGTAGCCGCAGCGCGCACATGACCGCGGGGTGCTCCGGGAACTCCCGGAGCACCCCGCAACCGTCACGGACCGGTCGGCCGTCACCCGGTTCAGTTCAGGCCGAGCCCCTTCAGCTGCGCCTTGGTCGCCGTCGGGACCTTCACCCAGACCGCCTTGGACGGGGTGCCCTGGTCGTCCACGGCGTTGAGCATGTACCAGCCGGGCGGCACCAGCGTCGGGTCCTTCGGCAGGGTGACCGTGACCCCGTCCTTGCCCACCTTGAAGTCCAGTGCGATCGACCGCTGTTCGATGTTGGTGACGTGCGTGAACGAACCCGGCCGCATCAGCCGCATCTTCTTGATGGACGAGGTGTGCTTGGTCCGGTACGTGGCGGTGCCGCCCAGTTGTACCGTCTTCGGCCCCGGATCCGTCAGCTCCGGCCGGGAGTCCCGGTAGAGGTACGGCGGCGTCCAGATGTCGATCTGCTGCTGGAAGACGCCGGGCTTGGTGTTGTCCTTGTCGGCGAACAGCGAGTCCGAGCCGAACGTCATCACCCGGCCGTCCGGCAGCAGCAGCGCGCCGGAGTGGTAGTTGCGCCCCACCAGCGGATCGGCCACCGGCCGCGAGGTGTTGGCCTTCGGGTCGTACAGCTCGGCCTTGAGGATGTTGCTGTCACTGCGCCCGCGGTAGTCGCCCGAGCCGTTGGTGGTCAGGACCGTGTCGTCGGGCAGGATCACACTGCTCGGGTAGCGCGCCTTCGCGTACAGCGGCGGCCCGTCCTTGAAGCGCGGCTTGTCGGCGTGCAGATCCACCAGCCGTGTCTTGTCGGTCGCCTTCGGGTCCTCGCCGACCCCGCCGCCGCCCAGCACCATGTAGCGCTGGTCCTGCGCGGGCGGCAGCAGCACGGACATCGAGGTCTCCAGCACGTCCGGATCGCTCATGCCGGGGATGACCTGGAACTTGTTCGTCTTCAGGTCCCAGATGCCCGGGGTGCGCCCGACGTTGTCGGGCCCGTACCCGGCGTTGGAGCCGGTGTAGAGCAGCCGGCCCTTCTCGGTGAGGAAGAGCGCGGGGTAGGTCGGGAAGAAGCGCTGCTTGGGCAGGTAGGTCCACTTCTTCGTCTTCGGGTCGTAGACCTCCTGCTTGCCCGGGACGACCTGGCCGATCTCGTCGAGCCCGGAGGTGGACAGCACCTTGCCGTCCTCCAGGCTGGTCAGGGTCGGGTACCAGCGGGCCTCGTTCATCGGGTCCACCGGTATGTAGCGCTCGGCCACCGGGTCGAACTCGAACGAGTCCTTGATCCCCTGGAAGTCCTTCTTGTCGAAGGACAGCTTCTGCGCGATGCCGTAGAAGTTCCGGGCGTCGGCGCCGGCCAGGCCGTGGATACGGTAGTTGTCCTGGGCGCCGGTGGAGTGCTCGCGGCCCTCCTTGAGCGCCTCCACATAGACCCTGGCCTCGCTGTGCGTGACCGTGACCTTGCCGGTCCTCGGGTCCGCCTTCTTCTTGGCGCGCGGCACCACCACCGGGTCCTTGGACACGAAGGTCTTGCCGTTCTGCTTGCCGGTGAACAGCGTCCCGGCCGGGAAGGTCTTCGGCGCGTCCGGGCTCTCGTTGTAGACGATCATCAGCCCGCCGGCCTTCTTCACGTCGCCGCCGAGCTTCTCGTAGCGCTGGGTGCCGCCGGCCACCAGCAGCTTGCCGTCCGGCAGCTGGGTGTGGCCCGAGCAGAAGAGGTCCTTCGGGGTGGGGATGTTCTTGAAGGTGTTCTTCACCGGGTCCCACAGGACGGTACGGAACGACTTCGCCGCGAAGTTCTTGGCGTTGTTCCCGGACCCGGCGACCAGCAGCACCTTGCCGGTGTGCAGCAGTGCGGCGTGAATCGTATTGATCTTGTACTCGGGCGGTACGTCCACCACGTCCCAGTGGCCGTTGGACGCCTTGTACTCCGGCTGATTGATCTTGTACTGGTGGTACTGGTCCGAGACGAACCCGAACAGGGCCGGCCCGTTCATCCCCGCCAGTGCGAGCACCACCGCCGCGCCTATCGCGACTCTGCGGGTGCGCCGGCTCGGACGGTATTTCATGGGTGACGTCCCCCAAGGGCGATCTCGGCGGTCTGGTCGGCGGCCGTACGGTGACCCGGGTCGGCGGGGGCCGGGCGCCCGCCGGGCGCCGCCCAGCCGGGCGGGCGCTGCGGATGCGGAGCCTGCTGCGGGCCGTCGCCGGACGACGCGTGCCCGCGCTCCTTCCTGCGCTTGTCCTGCCGGATGCCCCAGCGCCAGGCGAAGATCGGCGCCGCGGTGATCAGCAGCGCCAGCGAGGCCCAGGTGACCATCGCCGGGTGGCTGTGCCCGAAGTAGAACGAGGCGCCCAGCGAGCCGCCGAAGACCAGGATGAAGAAGAGGTGGACCCGGAACGTGCCGAAGAGGGTGTCCGGGCTGGAGGAGTCGCCCTTCGGCGTCACCACGAACTTGCTCTTGCGGCGCAGCGCCGCGTCGAACAGCGAGCGGGCGTAGATCGGCGCGGAGAGCGCGGACATCACCATGCCGGCCACCCCGCCGGAGCCCTCCGGCTCGTGCGGCGAGACGTTGTGCCGGCGGTTCCAGACGTACAGCCCGATCTGCAGCGCCGAGGCGTTGCCGTACAGCATCATCCACACCGACGGGTCGATCTGGACGCCCGAGGCGCCCAGGCCCAGGAACAGCGCGCAGCTGAGGGCCGCCAGGATCCAGTTCAGGGCGGACATCGGGTAGAAGATGACCATCATCGTGTAGTTGAAGAAGGTGCCCGGCGGCAGCGTGAAGGGCGCCTTCCAGAACTGCTTGAGCAGCGTCTCGTACGTCCCGCGCGACCAGCGCAGCTGCTGGGTGAAGAAGTCCGTCCAGGCGGTGGGCCCCTCACCGACCGCGAGCACGTCCGGGGTGTAGACCGAGCGCCACTTCTTGCCGGTCTCCGGGTTGCGGTGCCGGTGCATCTCGAAGCCGGTCGCCATGTCCTCGGTGATCGAGTCGTACAGGCCGCCGATCTGCTTCAGGGCCTTGATGCGTACGGCGTTGGAGGTGCCGACGAACATGGGCGCGCCGTAGCGGTTGCCGGCCCGCTGGATCAGCGCGTGGAAGAGGAACTGCTGCGACTCGGCCGCCTTGGTGACGAACGTGTCGTAATTGCCGTACACCTGCGGGCCGATGACGAAGCCGACGTTCGGGTCGCGGAAGAATCCGAGCATCCGCTCCAGGTAGTTGGGCAGCGGCACGTGGTCGGTGTCGACGGAGGCGAAGAAGTCGTAGGCGTCACCGTGCGCCTGGAGCCAGGCGTTGTAGTTGCCGTGCTTGGTCTTGGCGCGGTGCGGGCCCTTCTTCCGGTTCCACTGCGGGATGCCCTTGCGCGTGAAGTGGTGCACGCCCAGGCGCTCGCAGACGGCCTTGACGCCCGGGTCGTCGCCCTCGTCGAGGAGCCAGACGTGCAACAGGCCGCGGTGGCGCACCTTGACGGCCGCCTCCAGCGTCTTCGTCACCATCTCCAGCGGCTCCTTGCCGGGCACGAAGGAGGTCAGGAAGGCGACGCGGGTGCCGTGTTCGGGGACGACCGGGATGGGGTCGCGGGCCACCAGGGTGGCGTGGGCGTTGGACAGGACGTTCATGCAGCGGAAGAACTCGATCAGCCCGATCGAGACCAGCATGACGATGTCCAGGACCGGCAGGAAGTCATAGGCGGGGTAGTCGCGTTCGGTCCAGTGGGCCGGCTGCATCAGCCAGGCGAGCAGGCCGAGCGAGAGCAGGGGAGCGGCGCCGAGCAGCAACGCCGCGCGTATTCGGTGCGGTTCGTCCGCCAGCAGGCTGCGGTAGCGCACCTTGTAGGGCTTGTCCGGGTCCGGCTGGGTGAGCGGCCCGGCGAGGCGGCTGTAGTGCTCGTAGTCGTAGCGCGGCAGCGGCTTGCGCTGCGGCCGGCGCGGCCAGTGCTGGCGCGGCACGCGCAGGCGCGTGGTCGCGGACGGGTCGTACTGGTGCTCCTGCCGGGCGCCGGTAGGCGGCGACGTCATGAGTCCATCCCCCCGGCACGCATGCTGGCTGCGTGCCCGTCTTCTCATGGCCCGAGTCCTCGGTCCCCCTCGACCGACCCGGGCGCAAATGGTGTCGGCCGCCTACGCCTTAGACGTAGGACGGCCGTCTTCCGGTTGCATGATTCCCGTTTGCATGTGCATTCCATGCAGCGGGGTCCCCACTCCCACACTCATCGCAACCGGTATGTCACCCAACTTGAGCGTGCACAGGCTCAGTTGGGCTCCAGTATCCCGTCAGGGTCCCGGACCTCAATCTTGATCGCAAGGGTGAAACGAGGTGTTTACCGGGCATGTGAGTGCATTGATGGACGGGTTGGGTCGCAGGGGGCATTATTTCGGTCCTGAACTGCGCAGCCGCTGGCGGATGTTGTCGAAATGGCGGCGTACGGCCTGCTCCGCGCGCTGCGCGTCCCCGCCCCGTACCGCCGCGAGGATGTCCGCGTGCTGGCGGTGGGTGACCCGCGGGTCGGCACCCAGTCCGGCCAGGTCCGTCCGTACGCGGTGGAACGCCTCCCAGAACGCGTCCAGCACCTCGCTCAGCAGCCGGTTGTCGAGCCCCCGGTAGAGCGCCGCGTGAAAGGCCCGGTCGGTGTCGGCGCGCACCGCGCCGTCCGCCGCCTCCGCCGCCATCCGCGCCACCAGCTCGTCCAGCTCCGCGAGGTCCGCCGCGGGCACCTGGCCCGCCAGCCGCGCGATCAGCCCGGTCTCCACCGCCTCACGCAGCTCCAGCAGCTGGAGCAGGCTGTCCTCGCCGCGGTAGTGGCCGGCCACCGTACGGAAGGCCAGCCCCTCGGTCATCGGGGCCATCGACATCGGCCCGACGTAGGTGCCGAAACCGTGCCGGATCTCCACGATGCCCATCGCCTGCAACGCCTTGAGCGCCTCGCGCACGGAGTTCCGGCTGACCCCGAGCAGCGCCATCAGATCCGTCTCGGTGGGCAGCGGGGCGCCGGGGGCCAGCCGCCGGTCGATGATGAGCTTCTTGATCCGCTCCTGGATGTCGCGCGCCATTGTGCGACTGTGCACCCCGATCACCGTTTTGACCAGCGAGCCACCGGCCCGGCGCCGGGTGTACCGCAAAAGCACCGAGGCCCCTCGCTGCTGCGAGGGACCTCGGTGTGACGTGCGCCGCCAGGGACTCGAACCCCGGACCCGCTGATTAAGAGTCAGCTGCTCTAACCAACTGAGCTAGCGGCGCGCGCTGACGAAGAAAACTTTACACGAACTCCGGGGGTGCTCCCGACCACCTGCCCGGCCGCCCGGACCGGCCGAATGTGTGACCTGTGTCACCGGCTTTCCGGGGGATTCCGGGGCCGGGGGCGCCGGGCCGGAATTCCCCGGGGTGCCGGGGCGAAGGTCCCGCGATCTCGGGACCTTCGCCGTTTCGCGCGCCCGTTTTGGTCTGTGAGTATCGATTCGTGGTACAAGATCATCAGTTGCCCCGTCAACATGCGGTATCGCCTGCCAGTTGAGAAGCTGTGGCAGGTGCGAACGGGAACGGGAACGGAACGGGCCTGGAGCGGAACTGAAATGACAGTGCCGGTATTCGTGGAATTCGACCCCGCGGACAGCTGCTCCTGCGGCGGCTGCGTCCAGCGGCGGCGCGCGCGCCGGCACGCCCCGGCCGTCCGGGACGGCGGACACCCCGGCGCACACGGCGCCCGCCGCGCGCTGGTCCTCGTCGCGACCGCCGGAACCGTCCTGAGCAGCGGCGTTTCCGGCGCCGGGCCCGCCGTGGCGCTCGACGGCGGCAGCTTCGCGGGCCCGGTCGGCGCCCCGGGGCGGGCCGATGTGTTCTCCGTCACCACCCCGCAAGGCCGGGTCGGCGGGCTGTACGGGGGCACGGGCAGCGGGCATGGCACCGTCGCGGCGGCGCGCACCCTCCGGACCCTCACCCGGGACCAGATCATCGCGCGGGCCCAGCGCTGGATCAGCGCCCAGGTCCCGTACGACATGCATCGCCACTGGTCGGACGGCTACCGCCAGGACTGCTCCGGATTCATTTCGATGGCCTGGAATCTCGGCGGCAACCAGTGGACCGGAAGCCTCGCCCAGTACGGCATCCGCATACCGAAGAGCGCATTGCGGCCCGGCGACATGCTGCTGTTCCACAACCCGGCGAATCCGGGGGCGGGCTCCCACGTCACCCTTTTCGGCGGCTGGACCGATTCCTCCCGTACGCGCTACATCGCGTACGAGCAGACCCGGCCGCACGCGGTGAAACGGCCGACCCCGTACGCCTACTGGAGCAATTCCGCGCGGTACGTCGCCTATCGCTACCGGGGGCTGGCCGGCGGCGGCACTCCGGGCGGCGGAACGGACACCGGAACTCCGGCCTTTCCCGGTGCCGGGTATTTCGGACCGGGCGCCGACAATGCTCACGTCACCCGGCTGGGCCGGATGCTGGTGGCACGCGGCGGCGGCCGGTTCTACGCCTCCGGGCCGGGGCCGCGCTGGACCGAGGCGGACCGCCGGGCCACCGAGGCGTTCCAGCGGGCGCAGGGCTGGACCGGCGCCGAGGCGGACGGCATCCCGGGCCCGGTGACCTGGTCGTACCTGGTCAACGGCGTGGGCCGGGAGATCGGCGGCGGTCCCTCCGACGGCGGCGGTACGGCGTTCCCGGGCACCGGCTGGTTCCGGCCCGGCCAGTCCAGCGGTTACGTCACCAGCCTCGGGAAGCGGCTGGTGACCAAAGGTTTCGGCACGTACTACACCTCCGGCCCCGGACCTCGGTGGACGGAGGCGGACCGCCGCAACGTCGAGGCGTTCCAGCGGGCCCAGGGCTGGACCGGCCGGGACGCCGACGGCTACCCCGGCCCCGAGACATGGCGGCGACTCTTCCGATGACGGAGCGCACGATGGCGACGAAGACCACGACAGCGGACACGGAGAACGGGACAGCGGGAGGGGCGCGGACCGGGCCGGCGGAGGGGCCGGGCGGGCCGTCCAGGCCGGACAGGCCGGACGGTCCGGACGGGTCGGTGCGCGAGGTGGGGGAGGGCGGGGGCGCGAAGGAAGGGGAG
>NZ_JOCQ01000064.1 GCF_000720725.1 Streptomyces rimosus subsp. rimosus | reverse complement strand
CTCCCACATGGTGCGGCGGGTGCGCGGGGCGGGTGGAGATACGTAAGGTCTGCTGCCGACTGACCGACCCCGGGCGGGCACGCCTCGCTTCCTGGACCGCCTCACCCTCAGGCCCGCCTCACCCTCAGGCCCGCCTCACCTTCAGGCCCGGCCGGCATCTCATACCGACCTCCGAGTCGGCGCCGTCCGAGCCGCACGGACCACCGGCAGGCGGCGGCCCCGGCCTCGGTGCAGTGCGTGGCGCCGCGCTCAGGGCGCGCGACTGGCCGTAGCAAGGGTCAGCAGGTGATGGTGCCTTTGCGTAGTGCGTGGCCGTCGTCGTTGTCGTCGTCGGACCAGTAGACGGGCTTGGTTCCGGCAACGCACTCGTCTGCGCCCGCCACGGCGAAGCCTTCGTTGTTGTAGTTGGGCATGCCGGCGGGGCGGTTGCAGACGGCGGTGGTGCTGAAGGTGCCGGCGGAGTTGATCTTCAGGGTACGGTGCTGGCCGTCGCAGGTGTCGTCGCAGACGGTCCACAGGCGGGCGGCCTGGGGTTCCCACTGCAGTTCCATGACGCCGCTCATGCCGCTGTTGACGGACGCGACCCGGGTGAAGGCTCCGGAGTCCTGCAGGACGTAGCCGTAGATCATGCCGGTGCCTTCGACGCCGGTGAAGAACACGCCACCGCTGTGGGCGCCGTAGCGTGCCGGATCGTAGACGGCGCCGGTGGAAGCGTCCTTGAAGGCGGCTCGGGTCAGGTAGGTGTCGGGAATCCAGGTGATGCCCTCGAAGCCGAGATTGGAGCCGACGGGCGGCAGGTCTGAGGTGAGGTTCCACTCCTTGGCCGCGGTCAGGGCGGTACCGGTGCCGGAGACGTCGTATTTCAGGACGGACAGGCGGCTGGTGCCGGAGGCGTCACCGTTGCGTTCACTGGCAACGAAGACACCGGCGGCGGAACCGTTGCCGGTCACGGTGACGCCCTCGCTGTCGGGGTGACCGGAGCCGCCGGGGAAGCGCAGGGTCTTGCCGGATTTCCAGCCGCTGCCGGTGTCGGGTGTCCAGCCGCCGGAGCCGTTACGGACCAGGCGCCACAGCTTGCCGCTGTTCTGGGCGCCCCACATGATGTCGCCGTCCTGGTGGAGGCCGCTGAGGTCCCGGCCGAAGACGTGGGAGGCGTCGGCGGTCGTCACGGAATTGCTGCCGGGCCACGCCATGGGCTTCGTGCCGCCCCCACCGCAGGCGTTGGCGGCGCCCAGGGTCACCCCGGCCGCCTTGAAGGCGCCGGTGCCGTCGGGGCAGCGTGACCAGGAGGGGGCGGAGTGCTTGCTCCAGGAGTAGTTGTCGACCAGGGTCTTGCCGTCCGGCAGGTACAGACGGGCCTTGTCGTCCGAGCCCAGCCCGAACGCGTCGTGGACGTCGAAGGCGCGGAAAGCGCCCGCAGCCAGCGTGGTCCCGGAGGCGATCTTGTACTTCGAGCCGTCCTTGTCGTCCTTGAGAATCCAGCCCGAGATGTCGATCGTCGCGGTGCCCTTGTTGTACAGCTCGACCGAGTCCTCGGTGTCCCCGGTGGTCACCACTTCGTTGATACGGATGCCATCGGCCGCCGGGGCCGCGTGGGCAGGGGGAGCAGTCAGTGCGCCGGCCAGTGCCGTACCGGTGGCGAGGAGGAGTGCGAGAGCACGGGGTCGGCGGCGCGTACGTGATGCGGTCACGGTGTTCGTCCAGAGGTCGCGGAGAATGGGCGGGCAGTGGGGAGATAGTGGGGGGATAGTGGGGCGGCACGACGGTCCCGGCACGGGCCGAACGAAACGCCCCCGCTGCGCAGACAGCACGTGAACGAAGGCCGAAGGATTCATGGAAGGCCGGGCAGTTCTCTGACATCACGGGCCGCGAAGGGGGCGCTCCGCGCGGCCGGAGGTGAGCCGAAGCCGGTCCCATCGGTGGCACAGGAAATGCTGCGCCCGTCGGACGGAGATGGGTGGCCTGCCGGTGAACAACCCGACGCTCCTTGCCGATTTGCCGCCGCAGGGCGTGGCGTGTGTGCGGCGAGGACACGCCGGTAGCCGGGTCGGAGCTTGTGCGCGGGACAGCTGATCTGCCGATAAATGTTTCGAGACTGATGCGGCAGAAGGGGTAGTCTCCCCCTGTTTGTTCGAGAACTGACAAAGGACTGCGAAAGCCGTGAAGGCGATCCGTAAGAGCGTCACGGCGGCCATCAGCGCCGCTCTGGTCATGGGCCTGGCGGCCTGTGGCAGCCACGACACCAAGGCGTCGGACGCGAAGGGCGGCTCTTCCGACCGTCCCGGCGGCGCGGCGGCCGGCGAGCGTGCCGATGCGCCCGCCGTACTGAAGGCCGCCTTGGCGAAGATGGCCCGGCAGAACTCGTACCGGACCGTCGAGACCGCCAAGACCGGCGACGAGCCGGAGTCCCGTACCGACATGGCCTTCCGGAACGAGCCCGAGGCGTCCGAGATCAAGACAGCGACGGTCCACATGCTGTCCGTGGACGGCACGTCGTACATGGCCACCAAGGACGTTCCGGGCAAGTCCTGGTTCACCTCGGCCGAGGCCGAATCCGCGACGAAGAAGCAACCGGCCGCCTCGCCGTCGACGCCGGCCAAGGAGAACGCCGGGCGGCGCGTAGCGGGCTCCATGAAGAAGTGGGTCGGCGCCCTGCTGGCCGCCTCCAAGGACCTCAAGCACGTCGGCCGCGAAACGGTGGGCGGCCGGGCCGCCGACCACTACCGCGGCACGGTCGTTCTCGCCGACCTGAAGAACTACGAGGGTCCGGCCATGACGAAGGATTACCGCGACCTGTACCTCCTGCAATCCGGCACATCCGGCCTGAAGAAGACCCAGATCGACGTCTGGGTCGACGACAACGGGTTCATCGCCAAGGAAGAGGAGAAGGGCCGGACACCCAAGGGCGACGAGCGGATCACCGAAGAGTTCTCGGACTACGGCGCCGACCCGAAGATCAAGGCGCCGGATCCGAAGGACGTCGCCACGTGGTCGCAGTACGTGGCGTCGAGAGGCAAGGACAACCGCACGCACGGCTGAGCTGCGGCCTTCCATTTGGCCGGCACTGGGCGTCCCTTCGATGTCCCTTCGACGCCGACAAGGGGGGCCGGGGCCCGGGCGGCGTCGGGGCCCCGGGCGGCGGCCGCTGCCCGCCCGACACCTTCGCCGACGCCGTGAGCGGGCTCGGGCGTGTCCTCGACGTCGGCTGCGGCCCCGGAACGGTGACCGCCTACCTGGCCGAGCGTGGGCTCGACGTATCCGGGGTGGATCTGTCTCCTCATATGATCGAGAATGCTTGCCGTCTTCATCCGCAATGCCGATTCGGTGTCGCCCCGGCCACCGACCTCGTCCTTGGTGAAGCGTCTTTTGGCGGCGTGCTCGGGTGGTGGTCCCTGTTCCACCTCCCACGTGATGTCCTTCCGCAGGTTCTCTCCCTGTTCGCAGGCGCATTGAAGCCGGGTGGGCACTTCATCACCGGGACACACGTCGGCGACGAGGACGCGGCGCGCACCGAGGCCTACGGGGGCGTACCCGTTCGTTGGACGACCTACAAATGGCGGCCGGAACAACTCGTCGACCTGATCGAACAGGCCGGCCTACGCCCGGTCGCCGAACTCCGGCTGCCCGCGGAGGAGTACAGCGGGCCGAGTGTGGTCGTCATGGCCAGGCGTCCCGACTGACGATCAGGCATCGGAAGCGGCGCTGGCGCAGGGCCTTCTGCCGGGGTCCATCTTGGTCTGGGCGGCGGCCCGCCCCTCGGCAGTGGGTGGCGGGGCGGGCCCGGCGGGGCGGGCCGCGGTCTGGATGATGTGGTTGCGGTGTCGGTGGGTGATCCCGCCACGGCACGCTGGGGAGCGAGGGTACGGTGGTTGGCCGACCGCGCGGGGCCGATGCAGCCGTGCCGGTCCATGTGCCGCAGCAGGGGCCAGGGGGAGCCCGGCCGTCGAGCAGTCGGCGGCGCACCGCTTGCCGGGCATCGTGGTTCGGTGCGGGGTGCGGTTCGGTGCCAGGTGCGGTGCGGGATGCGGGGCGCGGGGGGGTGCGCACTATCAGCCGCAGCTCGTCCAGGCGTACAGCGTCGCCCTGCAGCGGGCCCGGCTTCAGCAGCGGATTGCAGGCCCACTCCACCGTCCGATGCCGGATGACCGGCACGGACTCGATCAGTTCGCGGCCGGCCGGGGCCGGCATGCGCATTCCGCCGAATATGACGACACCCGCGGGCGCGCGGCGGCGGACGGACGGGGCGGCCCCGGCGGGACGAGTACGAAGACTCCCTTACAGTCCCTTCGATGACCCCTTTTTTAGACATTGATCTCGTATATCGCATAATGCATCGAACATGGGCGGCGTCCTGCTCGGTCACACGATGCGGTTCGCCACCCGTCCCGGCACCGCCTCCGGTACGGGAGCGCCCGCGACGAAAGCATCACTGTGACAGCCACCTCACCCCAGCCCGCCCTGCCTGTCATACCCGGCGCCTCCGTCGGCCGTGCCCTGCTCAGGCGCGTGGCTGGGCTGGTGCCGCCGGTGGTCGGGCTCGTCCTCGGCATCTGGGGGAACTGGAACCCTTCCGCGTGGACCGACGAGATCGTCACCATTGACGTGTCCCGGCGTTCCTGGCCGCAGATGATGGAGCTGCTCGGACAGGTCGACGCGGTCCACGGCCTGCACTACGTGCTGATGTGGCTGGTCGGGCAGATGAACGGGGGGCTCAACGAGTTCTCCACACGGGCACCCTCCGCGGTGGCGGTGGCCGTCGCGGCAGCCGGCCTCACCTGGCTGGGCCGGCTGCTCGGCGGTCCGCGTCTGGGGCTGTGCGCGGGGCTGCTGCTCGCCGTTCTGCCGACCGCGTCGCGCTACGCGCAGGAGGCCCGCTCGTTCGCCTTCGTCATGGCGGTGGCGGTGCTGGCCACGGGCGTCCTGGTGAAGATCTTGTCCAGCCGCGCCCGAGCCCGGTGGCTGGCCGGCTACGCCGTGCTGATCGCCCTGCTGGGCTGGTTCAACCTGCTGGGACTACTGCTGGTGGCCGCCCACGCGCTCACCGTGGCCCTGCGGCGCCCCGGCCGCCGCGTCGTCGTACGCCTTCTGCTGGCCTCGACCGCAAGCCTCGCCGCCGTCGTCCCGCTGCTGATCCTCGCCTCCGCCCAGAGTTCCGCGGTGGGCGAAGCCGCACCGGTCACCGCCGGAACACCGTTCAACTACTTCACCTGGCTGCTCACCCCCGGCCAGGCCACCCTCCCCACCGCACTGAGACTTCTGCTCATCTTCACCGCCCTCGCCGCCCTGATCCTCTTGGTGACGCGCCGGCGCAAGGCCCCGCACCTGGCCCTGGCGGTCAGCGTGCCCTGGCTGGTCGTACCCCCGCTGCTCCTCATGGCCGTCTCCCTCGGCCACCCCCTCTTCGCCTACCGCTACCTGCTGTTCTGCCTGCCGGCCCTGGCTCTGCTGCTCGCGACAGCCGCCACCGTCATCCCCTGGCGTCTGCAGCTGCTGTTCGCGCTTCTGGCAGCCGTTCCCCTCACCGCGTCCCACCTGGCGATACGCCAGGAGGACAGCCGCCAGTGGGACACCCGTGCCGTGATCAGGACCCTGCGCATCCACGATGCCCCCGGCGACGCCGTCCTGTTCACCGGTGCTCGGTGCGGCCTGATCGCCACCGCATTCAAGGAGGCATTCACGGGCCGCTCGGACCTGGGCCTGGCCCGGACAGCCGCCGCAACCGGCGCCCTGGACAACCTGCCCGCCGACCCGGCCCTCCTGCAACAGCGTCTGACCCGTACGCCCCGCGTGTGGCACATCACCTGCAACCACCTCTCCGCCGGCGCCCGCCAGGCCGCCGTCCGCACCGCCGCAGCCCAGAAGCAAGCCCTCACCCGCGCCGGCTTCTCCCCCACCTACCACCACAGCGCTCCCGGTGTAGACATCACCCTCGAACAACGCCCCTCCACCGGGCAGCCCACCGACCAGCCCGCCCGCTGATCCGGAAGGGACGCGTACGAGCCGGCAGCGGTGGGTGATCGGCGACTGCGCACCCTGCGGCTGCCCGGCCCCGACTTTCGCCGAGCGGCCTGATGATGCGATCTCCGCTGATGTGATCCGCCGGGCCTGCTAGGAAGGGGCGGCTCGCGACCGCTTCGGGCTCCGAGCTTCGGGCTCCAATTCTCAGGCTCTGAGCTTCGGGCTTCGGGCTCTGAACTTCGGGCTGGACGGTGGGGCTGTGGTCCGGCTGGGCGAGCGCCAGTCCCGGCCATTGGATCGCGTACGGGACGGTCTGATGGCACGCAGAACGAATAGCACCGGGATATGTGACCAGTCGGGGGGCAGTCACCAGCAGTCGATATCGTCGCCTCCGAGGTACGGGCCTCGGACATCGGCCTTTTCGCCCTCCCCCACCCCAAACCGGAGTCGCAGCGTGCAGCAATCCCGGCTTTATCCGTGGGGCGGGCACCGAAACCTCTCCCAAGCAGGCAGCAGCCCCGGATGAGAATACGTAATTTCGCGAATCACGGGAGGAATCATCCATGGCTGGTCCTTTCCACCTGGCCCCGCAGGAAGTGCAAGCGCACATCACCACCTGGGCGTTCGGCAGGTAGACCATGGTGGTCGTCGACTGCAAGGCCGACGGGAATTTCAAGATGACTGCGGGCGGGTCCGCGACCGAGGTCAACGCACTCAGGGTGGGGCGCAATGAGTTCGAGCGCTCTTTCGGTGGGATCGAACTGACTGTCCAAAACCTGCCCCTTGAAGACATCACCGTGACGACGGAATAGACGCACACCACGCCTTGAACGTTCGACAAGAGTCGAATGGAAGTCATCGGTCAGCTCACCCATTCCGAGCAAGAAAAGTTCGACACCTTCCAGAACGCGATCCAGAACGATGGGCTTCACCCCGCCCAGGCAGCCGCCAGGGCCGGTGACACGAACTACAAGAGGTTGCAGGGTGATCAGTTCCAGATCCGCTTGAGCCAGAGTTCACGCGCCACATTTCTGGTCCTGGACGACGGAGGGGGCAACGGAAGGGTCGAAATGCTTCAACTCGCCGGCCATACGTAATCAGGTCACGATGCGAGACAGCCGGCTGTTGCGGCTCCCGTACAAGGCGCCGCGCGCCCGGCTGTCTCCCGGTCGTGGTCGACGGCGGCGGACGGTCCGCGGGGGCGCAACTCGCGACGAAAGGCACTGCCGGAGCAGCTGGCCCGCTCGGCGTTCAGCATCCCCGCATACATCACTCCGCGCTACGGCCCGGCGGGGCCTGGAGCGCCGCTCCCCCAGTCGGGCATCCCCGGTGGCCACCAGAACCAGGCCGAATACGAGTCGAATACGAGGTGGTCGACAAGCCGCACGCCCGCAAGCGCATCCTCGCACTGCGCAACCACGTGCTGCAGCAGGCCGGCGAGACCGGCAACACGACCGTCGCGAAAGCCTGCATGCTGACGAGCAAGGTGAACGTCAGATCACTGGTTGGGAGGCTCGACGATTGGCCATGCTCGGTCGTCCACCGTCAGAAATGGCTCGCCCACCACGGTAGCCGGGGTTGAGCCGGTGAACGCCATGATGTCCCGGTGCAGGTGGGACTGATCGAAGTAGCCGCTGTCCGCCGCGACTCGGGCTGCGCCTTCCCCGCCGACCATGCGGTGCACCGCATGGTCGAAGCGGACCAGCTTCGCGGCACGTTTCGGCGGCATGCCGATGTACGAGTGGAACCGGGACCACAGACGCTTGCGGCTCCATCCGAGTTCTGCCGCCAGGTGATCGACCCGGACGACTCCCCTGCTGACGACAATCCGATTCCAGGCCCAGGCCACCGCCGGGTCCACCGGCAACCGCGTCTCACATCGGCGTGCGATCAGCGCGTCCATGAACGCGAAGCGGTCGTTCCACGAGGGCATCTCGCTCAGTCGCCCCCGAATCCGTGCCGTCTCCCGGCCCCACAGGTCGTCAAGGGACACCACGGCACCCGCCAGGTCGGCCGCACAGGCGCCCAGAACCGTACCTGCGACCAACGGCGACAGGCGCACCTGCACGCACTCGATGTCCTCGCCCCACGCGCGAACCTCGCCGCCGGAGCCGCATCCGGGACCGGCGACAAGACTTCCCCGATGCCGCCGCCCGGCGCCGTCGTCCACGGTGGGCGCGTTCGCTCCGAACTCCAGGATCAGCATCACGGCCGGGTGCGGAATCACCCGCAGGTCGCCGACGAGCGGACCCGGGACCCGGAATCCGGCCATGTCGACACCGGCCACCCGGCTGGGCCGCTGCGGACGTGCGACGTCCCACACAGCAGGATCGTTACGGGCACGCGTGGTGGACCCCATTGTCGAATGCTACGCGGGCCAGGGAGGGAACATTCGTCCAATCCGTGGGCGCACCCCGAAAGCGACAGTGGGCCCATGACTCTTCCCGACAGGAAGCCGCAGGTGAACGGCGACACCGGCACCACCGAGGACTCGGTCCTCCACCTGGAGCACGGCGACATCCACGTCTGCCAGGACGGCCCTCGCAGCGCCCCCGCGCTCCTGCTCATCCACGGATCCGCCACTTCGAGCCGTTCGTGGAATGCGCTGGTTCCGCTGCTGACCGCGTCCCATCACGTCATCCAGATCGACCTGCCGGGTCACGGCCGCTCGGCCGAACCGGTCGGCCGCGGCTACGGAACCTCCGAGCAGGCGCGCACGCTCGGCACTGCGCTGGACCGGCTCCGCGTCAAGCACGTCATCGCCGTCGGCCATTCCAGTGGCGGTTACGCCGCTACCGCTCTCGCCGAGCAACGGCCCGACCTGGTCACCGCGCTCACGCTCATCAACACCGGCCCCAGCATGGACGCCTTCATCGCACCGGGGCCCATCACGCTCGACCCCACGCAATGGCCACCGACCGACGAGCAGATTCGCAGGTTCGCGAGCACCGGATTCCGCGCAGGATACCCGGTCCCACAAGAACTCGTCGACGAACTGCGCGGTATGACCTACCACGCGGTCACCGCCGCAATGCAGGCATCCACCGCCTATCTGAACCAGCGGGCGCTCCCAAATCGTCTGACAACCCTCGGCAAGCCACTGCAGGTGATCTTCGGCGATCAGGACCGCAGGTGGCGGCCCTCATCCGCGGCCGACTATCGCGTAGTACCGGATGCGCAGGTCGAGTTGCTGCCCGGTGCCGGACACACGCCCATCGTGGAGGAACCGCTGCGGACCGCCGCACTTCTTCTGGCTTTCACCGGGAATCACACCGCTTGAGCGTCAAGGGTCACTTGCCGATGTCGCCTGTCACGTGCTTACGCCCCGAGTTGTAAGCCGGGCGGCGGACCGGCCGGCCCCTCCCGCAAGCCATGTCGGCCCCGGGGGACACACGAAGCAAGCAACGCTAAGGGCGACTCTCGGCGTAAGGAACAACGAGGGCCCGGGCCGAGACGGTCCGGGCTCTTTCCACACAATCAAGGTATGGACGTTTCGCGCAGGCTTAGATGCCGTAAGGGCTCCTTGTCATGGGCGGCAGCCGTAGCTCCAGCCGGGCCGACCGCGCGATGGCCGAACGCGCGTGGCCGACCATCCCGTTCGGCCCACGCGAGCCGTACCAGCGTACGATGCTCCGGTCAGTTAGGGCTGCCGGACGCACCTTGCGCCCGCGTCCTGCCCACAACGGCATGGCCCCGCTTGCAGAGCCCGTCGGCAGCCTGGCCACACTCTGCCTGCGTCAAGCATGATCAGGGTATGGGAAACACGCACTTGCCGACCACCGAGGCAGCAGTCACCGCGATTCGCGGTATCGCAAGGGAATTCGAGCTGACGATGTCCGTCACCGAGGACATCGGCGCGGATCAGACGTCGCGCCGTACGGCAGCCGCGCCCTTCACGGTGTTCGACCCCGATGGCTCGCTGCCGCACGAGGCGTTCGTGGAGTTGGCGGGTTCGCCGGCGGTGAGCGTCCGGCTCTTCCCCGAGGACGACGCGCAGATCACCGTGGACGGTGTGGAATTCCACGACGTCCCCCGCGACTGCGTTCCCGCGTTCCTCAGGTCCGTTTACGGTGGGCTCGCCTTCACCAAAAGCCGACTGTTTCCGCCGGGCCAGTGGCTCGTCGTGCCGCTGCCCGGGGATGAGACGTACAGGGAATTGATCACCGGCCCCGGTCTGACTCCCTGGCTGGCTCGCAATATCCGTTAGCGTCGGGTATGCGAGTTCCAACGGACCGCGCGGCCGCCGACCATCTCACACTTGCGAAAACCGCAGTAACCCTGCTCAATGGGCATGCCGTGCTTCACTTGCAGGGCTACACCTTGGCCGGATCAGCTCCCGGCCGCTTGACGATTCGATCGCCGACCGCGATCGACTTCCAGAGTCGTCGACTGATCCGGACTTTCACGGTTTCGTCGTCGTCAAGGCGAAGCTCGATGAAGTGGTACATGTTCGATCCGTCGAGCATGCCTCGGGATTTCTTGACGATGACACCTTCCCAGGAGTCGTCTCGTCCGAATTTGCGAGAATTGAACATGACGTGAAGTCTACGGGGATCAGCCATCTCCCTTGCAGGGCCACGAGTCGCATCCTGGGGATGACAAATGTCATGGCGGGGCGTGGGACCTGGCCCGTCGGGATGGCGGGAGCGCTCCTCGCGATGACGCTCATGGCTGCCCTCACATCGACACCACGTACCTGCACGCCGTCGTTCCGGTGGAGCCAGGCGCGGTGGTCGACCAGTAAGGCCGCCCATTGAGGACTTGGACTGGTCGACGTAAGTGCCTGGCTCATCCACATCGCCCCTCTCGCGCGCTGGAGAAGCTGGAGGATTCGAGACCGCGTTCACCATAATGGTGTATGACGACGCTCACATCGTAGGAAAGCATCCGGCATGAATGAGCAAGAGGCGCCCCGTCAACTTCTAGTGCGGGCACGAGGAGATGACTCCCCCCTGTACACCTCGACCGCGGGGTTCCATGCGGACACCCCGGAGGACTTCACGATCGGCCTGTCGACGGGAGATCCTGCCCTGCGCCTTCCTGAAGGCGTGATGCACAGGCTCACGTCATGGAACGCCGAGCTTCCGCCGGAAGGCTTCACCGTCAAGGCAAGTCTGCGTAAACACGTCCGGATCGGCCGTGGACTTGCCCAGTCCGTGGCGCAGCACCTGGGGCCGCCGTGGGCCGTGCGCTACTGGGACGCTCAGCACGGCACGGCGAAGTTCGTGTGCTGGGGGTGCTCGCGCCTGTCCTGGACTCAGGACTTACATGGCAATCCACCGCATCCACTTCACATGACCATCATGGCCGAGTACAAGTGGGGGCCCTTCCGCGCGGAGGGGTTCGGTGACTTCATGCCAGATGACCCCGCAGCCGGCCTCGCTCTGCCCGGCGATCTGGTGGACGACCTGTACACCTGGGCCAACGACTTCGACACCGAGATGAATAAGTACTTGGCAGAGCGCGACGAAGACGCCTACAACGCTCGACGTAGCGAACTGGAAAGCCGGGGAGAAGAGTTGACTCGCCGGGTCGCCTGCGTATTGAGGCCGGGGCGTACGGTGACATATGCAAGCCTTGCTTGAGAGTCCCCTCGCAGAAGCTGGTCCGCAGTTGCTGCTCAGCGCCGACGCCGTGGCCCGTACGGCGAATCAGGCCTCAACGTGTGCGTGCCTGCGCTGGACCGGCGCCCGCGACGCGCCGCCGCGCCCCTCGCACGGTGATATGTGCAGTTCCCTGCGGTCAGTTCCCAGCCACGGACATCGCCTCACCGAAACAGCGACCACCACAAAAGCACACCGAATCAGACATGAGACTGCTCCGAAAGCTTGGGCCCCGTGAACTCCTTCCGCAGAAACCGAGCGAGCATGGTGAGCTGCGGGTGACGCGCTCGGCCAGCGGTCGGCAGACCAGCATGGCGTGGTCGCCGGCAGCCATGAGCGCGAGGCCCCCTGGGCGCTGGCGATGCCACGGGTCGAGCGCATGAACACTCCCGCGGGGGTGGATCGCGGCACGCGCGCCGCTTTCCAGTAGTCGGGGGCGTCGCCGGTCGGGTGGAGGGTGTCGAGGCCCGCCAGTTGCTCGACGTGGACATGCCCAACGTCGGCCAGCGGGTGGGAAGAGGCGACGGCGAGCAGCCGGCCCTGCGGATGGAACCGGCAACCGACGGTCAACTCGGCTTCGTACGACGGTAGTTATACCGCCGCGGTATCGAGTCGGTTGTCGAGTACGGCGGAGAAGGGTGAGCTCAGGGGGATCTCGCCCGCAGTTCTTCGGCCAGCCTGAGCAGGCACTCGATCTCTTGTACGCGTACCTGGTTCATCGCGCCCCTCTCGGCCACCCACCAACCAATCCAGCTGATCGATCCATGAGAAAACCGCCGTTGATCAGGGCCTGGCCCGCTGTTTGACTGGCGTCATGGGTGCAGATGCTTCGGTGAAGGAACCCGGCTCGGCTTCGGCTCGTACCACGTCGTGATAGTGGGTGGTGGTGGCCGTGTTGTCGTTGAGTACGTTCGTGGTCGTGACGTCGGAGATGCTGCCGGTTGGCGTACTGACGCCGCTGGCCGACGGTTTGCGCATTTCCCCGGGGCGGGCAGGGTTCAGCCTGACGATCACGGGCCTGGTGACCGCCGTCACGGTTCCGCTGGTGGTACGCGTGGTGGGCGCGCTCGACCGGCGCGCGGTGTCGGCGGTCGCGATGGTGGTACTGGCCGTCGGCAACGCGCTGACCACCGTGGCGGACGGTTTTGGTCTGCTGGTCGTCTCCCGGGTCGTCGTCGGAGTCGGGATGGGTGCGGGTGGGGCTTGGCGTCCGCGGTCGCCACGCGACTCGTCGCGCCCCGCAATGTCGCGCTGGCGGCGACCTTCACCATCGGCGGGTCGCGGCAGCCTCGGTCATCGGCGTGCCCTGGGCACCTTCGTCGGTAACGCCTTCGGGTGGCGCGCCGCCTTCGCCTCACTGTCCGCAGCCGCGGCAGCGCTCGCCGTAGGGCTGCGGCTGGCATTTCCCCGACTCCCCCGCCCCGCCGCCTCGGTCGGCACGGACCACCGCACCCGCCGTGAGTCACTGCTGCGTACCGCTCCGGTGGTGGTCGGCCTGGTGCTGATCGTGTTCCTCGTCACCGCGCACTTCGCCGCCTACACCTACGTACGGCCCGTACTCGAAGAACGCACCGGATCCTCCCCCGGAGCCATCACCCTGCCCCTGCTGCTCTACGGCGTTTTCGGGCTGGTCGGCAACTTCGCGGCAGGCGCCGCGGCGGCATGCCGCGCCCGTCGAACACATCACCGGGCGCTACGTGGGTGTCTTCACCGCAGCCATTGCCCTGGGCGCTTTCCTCGGCGGCGTCGTCGTGGAGGCGGCCGGCATCACACCACTGCTGTGGAGCGCCACCGCGCTCGCGGTCATGGCCCTCGCCGTCGGGCTGTTCGGCCCTGGCCCGGCTGAACAGTCCCGCCGGGTTGCCGATTCCGGCGTCGTGCCATGCACCGATTCCAGCTCCGTGCCGTGCACTGGTTCCGGCTCCGCGCCATGCACCCATTCCGGCTCCCCGCCACAGCCCTGCGATGCAGAACATCAAGTCGTCATCGGGAACCGGCCCTAGGTGAGCGGTTCCGAGTCCGGGATCGCGTCCGAAGGGACGGGCTGGGCCACGGCCCTCGCCCCGGATGATCCGGTCGCGTCGCACGGAGCGAGGGTTCGTCGCACGGAGCGAGGGTTCGTGATGGAGGTCGTGGCGCCACTGCTCGTACCGATGCGCCGCGGGTAGTCGGGAGCCGGCTGGCGCGGGGCGCAGGTCGGCATCGGGCAGAGGCGATTCAACCAGTCTGTACGTCCTGGAGCTTGTCGGCGGCATCAAGCGCCGGCGCGAGTGCGGCGAGCGCGGAACGCAGCAGGTCGGGTAGCGAGCCGGACGGCACGACGAGACCGCCGGTGGCGCAGGGGGCAGCCGGGGGCTGGAGCCACTGGTGGAGTGCGGCTCGGACCGCGGCGGCCACGGTCGCCGCGAGTACGCGGGCGGTGAGCGTGCCGGCGGTGTCGCCGAGGCGCTGGGCGATCGCGTCCGCGAGGGGGTGTTCGAGCGTGGCGGCGGTGTCGAGGAACGCGTCGCGCAGTGAGGGGTTTTCGGTGATCAGCAGCAGCACGTCGTGGTCGTCGGGTTCGGTGTACTGCTCGACGATCGCGTCGGCCAGGGCGTCGGCGAGGCGGTCGTGGGCGGGCCGGTCCGCCACCGCCGCGGCGATCCGTTCTTCCCGTTCGGCGGTGACGGCGGCGACGATCGCCTGCTCGCGGCTGGAGAAGTAGTTGTTGTAGGTCCGCGGCGACACTCCGGCGGCCTCCGCGATGTCGTCGACGCGGACGTTCTCGGGACCGTACTGCAGGGCCAGCCGCAGCGCCGCCTCCCGCAAGGCCACCCGGGTGGCCTGCTTCTTCTGCTCGCGCAGTCCCGTCCGTCTCGTCGTCATCCGCGCAGCATTCCAGCTTGGATGCAGCCACGCAAATTTGCGCCGACGCAAACTTGCGCGCACGCATGTTTTACTCCTACGCTCGGGCTCCCGACGGAAGGGCAGGACATATGCGCGCCAAAGGCATCTGCTACGACACCGGTTTCGTCCGCCACGGCTGCACCTCCCGCGAGCGCTTCGATTCCGACCTGGTCAGGAGGGAACTGGCCGTCATCCAGGACGAGTTGCACTGCAACGCCGTCCACATCACCGGCGGCGACCCCCAGCGCCTGGAGCTCGCCGCCCGCCACGCCGCCGAGCTGGGACTGGAGATCTGGTTCTCCCCCTACCCACTGGAGCTGACGGCCGACGAGATCCTCACGCTGGTCGCCGACTGTGCTCAGCGCGCGGAGCGGCTCCGGGCGCAGGGGGCCGAGGTCGTGTTCGTCGTCGGCGTGGAACTCAGCGTCATGAACCACGGGTTCCTTGAGGGCGCCGGCACCGAGGAGCGGCTCGACTGGCTGCTGGGGGATTTGGCCCGCCGACCCGAACGGCTGGCCGCCCTCCGCACCCGTCTCAACGCCTTCCTCCGCGAAGCCGTGGCGCTGGTCCGCGAGCACTTCCACGGCAAGGTCACTTACGCCGCCATACAGTTCGAAGGCGTCGACTGGGACCTGTTCGACTTCACGACCTTGGAACTCATCCGGTCAGCGGAGGTGGCCGACCGGTTCCGGGAGGGCGTACGCAGCCTCACCGCACAGCCCAAACCGGTCGCCATCACCGGTTTCGGCACCGCCACCTGGCGCGGCGCCGGTGACGTCGCGCCCCGCAGCATGGATGTCCTCGAAACCGAGCCGGCCACCGGCGCCCCGCTCCGGCTGACCGGACGGTACGAGCGCGACGAAGCCGGCCAGGCGGCCTACCTGAGCGAACTGCTGGAAGTCTTCGACAGCGAGGGCGTCGACAGCGCATTCGTGTTCCTCTTCGCGCTCTACAACCTGCCCCACCGCCCCGACGGCGACCCCCGCGACGACCTCGACCTCGCCAGCCTCGGCGTCGTCAAAGTTCTCGAAGACCGCTGTGGCGACACCTACCCCGGCCTGCCGTGGGAGCCCAAGGCCTCGTTCGCCGCGATCGCCCGCCAATACCGCGGCTGACCATCCCGCCGCCGCGAAAGCGGTGGCATCGGTCAGTGACGCGGCTCGGAGATCTCGGTGACGAGTTGGGCCAGAGGCAGGCGGCCTGTGGGAATCGCGGAGGTGCCGTCAGGTGGCGGGGCGGGGTGCCCGATGGAGATGGCGGTACGCGCCCGCCAAGGTGGCGTCAGTCCGCAGAGGCGGCTTGCCCGGTCAGCGTTCGCCTCGGGGAAGAAGGAGGCCGGACAACTGCCCAGGCCCTGGAGGTGGGCGGCGAGCATCATGTTCTGCGCGGCGCGGCCCGCGTCGAACTGGGCGTCCTCTCCCCCTGCGTCCTCCTCGACGCCCAGTGCGATCACCACGGGCGCTGTTGCAAGGTGCCCGGCGTAGGCGCCGAGGCCTGCAAGCTGCTGACGGACCGCGCGGCTGTGCACCACGACGAACCGCCAGGGCTGGCGGTTACGGGCCGAGCCGGTCCAGCGTCCGGCCTCCAGCACCTGGCGCAGCTCCTCGTCCGCGACCGGCCTGTCGGTGAACCACCGCTTCGCCCTCATGGACGTCAGCGTCGAGACGGCAGGGGGAGGTGGTACGTCCATCACAGGTCCTCGGTACGCGCGGCTGAATGCAGGGCGTCGCAGCCAGCCCTCCAGGGCCGACCACAGCGACCACGGCTGTTCACGATCTTCTCAGAGCTTTCGCCGCGCCGGACCGGCCGACCGGAGGCGGCAGCCGGCGCTCTCGGCGCGCGCTTCGTACGGAACATATCGGTGCGCGTCGCGTACGGAACGTGTCGGCGCGCGTCGCGTACGGAACGCGTCGGTGCCTGTTGCGTACGGGACGCATCGGTGCGCGCTTCGTACGGAGCGCATCGGCGCGCGTTGCGTACGGCCCGTGAACGTACCCCTGGCCCGTCCTAAGACGACCGCTGAGCGTCAGTACGTACATGCGCACGCACCCCTTGCAGGCCAAACAGGATGAGCAGCTCGACCGCGCGACCATCGGCGCTTCCCAGCCAGTGCGGCAAGGACGTGTCGAACTCGGCGGCCTCGCCGGGTGGCAGCGTCAGGTCGCGCTCGCCGAGTACGAGGCGTAGGCGGCCGTTGAGTACGTACAGCCATTCGAAGCCTTCGTGGGTCTGCGGGGCCGGTTCGAGTGGCTCCGGGCGGGCGGGGATGATCATTTTGAAGGCGTGAACCCCGCCCGGACGCCGGGACAGGGGTACGAAGGTCATGCCGAACCGCCTGATCGGCTTGAGGTGGATCCGCGGATCACCGGTGTGGGGGGCGCCGACGAGGTCGTCCGGGGGCACGTCGTAGATACGGGCCAGCGGCAGCAGCAGTTCGAGGGTTGCCCGACGCTGTCCGCTCTCCAGCCGGGACAGGGTGCTCTCCGAGACGCCGGTCGTCGCCGCGAGATCGGCGAGGGTGATGCCGCGGTCGCGCCGCAGGGCGCGGAGTCGTGGTCCCACCGCGTCGAGCACTTCGTCGTCCGCGTTGCGATTCATGAGGTCATCTTGCCGTAACCGCAAGAATCCGTGCCACGTCGTGGTGTGCCCGGCGAGACTCGGCGCAACCGGCACACGGACCAAGGAGTTTCGATGAACACCACTGATGCGGTCACGTTCTGGGACGGCGTCTACGCGGCCCGGCCCGCAGTCCGTGGCCCGCGGCCGAATGTCCGCCTCACCGAGACGGTGACGGGCCTGCCGCCCGGTGACGCGCTGGACCTCGGATGCGGCAACGGCGGCGACGCGTTGTGGCTCGCGGGGCAGGGGTGGCGGGTCACCGCGACCGACATCTCGGCCGTGGCGGTCGAGCGGCTCGCCGCCCTCGCCCGCTCACACGACCTGGGGGAACGCGTCCTCCCCGTACGGCACGACTTGCACGAGTCCTTTCCGTCCGGTGGATTCGACCTGGTCTGTGCCCACTATCTGCACACGCCCTTCGCCCTGGACCGGGCGACCGTCCTGCGCTCGGCGGCGCACGCACTGCGCCCGGGCGGGCGGCTGCTGGTCGTCGACCATGGCTCGGCCGCACCGTGGTCGTGGGACCAGGATCCCGACACCCGGTACCCGAGCCCGCGGGAAGTCGCTACGGGCATCGGCCTGGACCCGGCGACATGGACGGTCGAGCGGGCCGAGGCACTCCGCCGGATCGCGACCGGACCGGGTGGCCGTACCGCCGAGGTCACCGACCACGTCCTTCTCATCCGCCGTACGGGCTGATCCGATGGCCGGCCCCGGAGGCGAGGAGACACCTGTGCCCGGCGCCACCCGCCGCAACCGTCACGGCGACACCCCTCCGCCCCACACCGGAAGCAGCGAGGCAGAAGTCCTGCGCGGTTTCCTCGACCACCTCCGGGGTTCGTTGGCTGCGCAGGTCGACGGCGCACCCGAATCGCAGGTCCGGGCAGTCGGGGTGCCGTCGGGCACGAATCTGCTCGGCCTGCCCGGTCCGCTTGATCTGCTCGGTCCGCCCGATCCACGCGGTCCGGCTTCACTCGTAACGCAGGCGCAGTGACTCCCGTTCGGTCTCTTCTATCTGGTCGACGGTCAGGCCCGGCAGGTTCAGCTGGGCCAGCGTCACCTCGGCGCTGGTCGGCTGGGCGTCAGCGGGCACCCACCGCTCCGGTTGCCAGGCGCTGGCGCGCATCAGCGACTTCGGGCAGTGCGGATAGACCTGCTCGACATGCACCACAATCGCCGTGACCGGCGGTTTACCTACGGGAGTGAGTTGGGCGAGCAGTTCCGGGCGCGCCGAGACGCAGGCGCGGCCATTGACGCGCAACGTGGTCGGGCGGCCGGGAATGAGAAAGAGCAGCCCGACGCGTCCGGTCTGCAGCACGTTGTGCATGGTGTCGAGCCGCTTGTTGCCGGTCGCGTCGGGGATCACCAACGTACGCTCGTCCAGCACCGAGACGAACCCGGCCGGGCCGCCACGCGGCGTCACGTCCGCCCGGCCCTCGACGTCCGCACTGCCGATGAACACCAGCGAGGAACAGCCGATCAGCGCCCGGGTCTCCTCGGTCAGGTGGTCGATCTCCTTGCGGAGCGAGTTCGGATTCGGCTGCGGGTAGAACTCGCGCAGCTGGTCCGGGCTGGTGAGGGCGTCCGCCCGGAGGGTCTCGAAGAGCGAGCCGGCAGCTTCAGTGTCGATCATCATACGGACGACCCTAGAAGGCGACCGAGGCAGTGCGCGGGCCAGCGCGTGATCTCGCCCGCGTTGGCCGGTCGCTGCTCCTCGGCGCAGTCGGAAGAACGTGGCGGTGTGGCACCGAGCCGAGGAGTCCGGTCATCTGGTCAGCACATGGACTGAGCTGAGCCGGAGGTTAGCGCGGGCGAACCGGGCCATGTTGTCCGACCTGACCACTGTTAGGTGGTTCTGGGCCGGCCCCTCTTGAGGCGGACGCTCTCAGGGCCTGGCGCGTTGCAGCTCCAGGTAGCGCGCCGCTGCCTTGGCCGTCGGGGTCAGCCGTCCTTCCTCCACCGTAAGCCGTCCGAGCTGCCGTGTGAGCACATCGAGCCGGTAGTCCTTGGCGGCCAGCGCCAAGGCGGCGTCCGAGCCCACGTCGTCGGGCGCGGCGTGCGCGTGTGGCCGTGGTGGCGTGTCGAGCGCGTCGTACAGCACCGCGCAGAGGATCCCGGCGACGAACATCGTGTGGTACGTGTGCTGGAAGGAGTAGGCAGGGCGGACCTTGGGCGCCAGTTCCTCGTACTCGGGCGTCGAGAACTGCGGGGTCGGCAGATAGCCGAACCGCTCCCACACGTCGGTCAGCAGGTCCCAGCCCGCGCGGGTGTACGCGCAGGTGGTGCCGGGGCGCAGCATCGCGGCGGAGAAGAGCAGCTCTCCGACCAGATCGAGGTTCCCCTTGCCGATCTGGAGCGCCAGGCAGGAGTCGAGGGTGTCCAGCACGGCATCGATGCTGACTCGCGGATCGACCGCGCGCCGCCCGAAGTCGGTGCCGAACATGGCCGCGTGGGTGAGCGCGTAGACGTCGTTGGGGTGCATTTCGACCGCCGTCAGGTCCGCGTACAGGATGGACCCGGGCGGCGCCTCAACCGCATGCCGACTGCTGCCGCCCGGGGCGAGCGAGGCGAGCCACTGCTGTTCCATGAAGCGGTAGGGCAGCCGTTCGGGCGCGCAGGGGTGCGCCGCGGCGACCGCTGCCGTGTGGAGCGCGTCGTAGCGCGCGTCGGGAAATCCGATGCGGTCGAGGAGCAGGTGCGAGATGCCGATCGAGGTGGCGGTCTGCGGGAGACGCGCCAGCAGTTCCGCGTTCCGCGCGCTTCTGGCATGGGGCAGCAGGACTTCCGCGAGCGCCCGGACCGCGGACGCGATACGCGGTTGCGTGTGGCTGATCCGATGGCAGGTGAGTGCGAGAAGGGCCGCCTCGACCACGATCTTCTCGTTCATCGAGACGACGGGGTCCTGCTTTCCCTTCCAGTGCTCCGCATAGGAATGAAGCCGCGGTATATGGCGCACGGCGAAATCGAGGATTTCGCATATCCGGCCGCCGAGATACGCCCCGTCCGCGACGGTGCCCGCCGGCGAACCGGCGGGCACCTGACCCTGGCTAGGCAAGGTCGCTCCGTACGCTCTCCGCCACCGCGTCGGAAGCGTCCGCGGGCTGCTGCGGGTTCCCCTCGGTCACGAGACCGTACTCGTTGCAGCACAGGATGTGGAGGTTCGGGTCCTCGGGGCCGTCCGACAGAGCCGCCTCCTGCGCCTCCGCCAGCTGCCCGAGGGTCATTCCTCCGTTGATGACGCCCGCTTCGATGAGCCCCGAGACCATCTTGGCGACCTCGCGGTGCGTCAGGCTCTCTTTCATGTTCCTCCTTTGTCGTCGGTGTCCCTCCTGCGTTGTGTGTTCGTTGGGCCTGACGTCATTGGATTGCCCGTGCGTACGAATATCTGCGTGCTGTGACAAATTTTGCAAGCGGAGTCGGGCTCTCATCGGTTCCTGGAGCCTGTTCTCGCAATCCGGCTCACGGCGGGCCTTCGGCGTCCTTCGGCCGACCAATCGGACGCCGACGACGTCGAACGGCACGTCTGTCCGAAGACGGCGACTCGGCCCCCGATGCCGCGCGCGGGTGGGGGGGTGGGGACACGGCATATACATCTCCAGGTCCGAGCCGGCTGCCGGGGCCTATCCGACCCACCCCCCATAGCCGCGAGTCCCTGCACAACCTCCGTGCACGACCTACGTCCGGCCCATGTCACCGCACCGTATCCCGAGCCACTGACAACACGACCCGCACGTGCCCGTACATGCTCGTACGTGCCCGTAGGTGCCCGTATGTGATCGAGAAGGCCATGGGGTGCGACGCCGAGCTGGGACGAAGTCGGTGAAGGCGGCCCTCTCCAAGCCGACGGCAGTCAAGCGGCCGTGGAGAGCCCCGGCGGAGACACGGGCGGGCACGGCCGTACCGCGGGAGTTTGACGCCCGCCGGACCTGCTGCCGTGGTTGACCTTTAGTTCCACTCCCTGGTTGACGTGCTCGCCGTCTTGGTCCGGGTTGAATACCGCCATGTCGGGCAGCAGTCCGCTGATCACCGTAGGGGGACACATGCGACTGAAGACTGTCATGCCCATCATCGCGGCGACGGCCGCGCTCACCGCCGGCGGCCTCACCGCGGCTCCGGCTTCCGCCGCGCCCGCGGCCCCGGCAGCGTCCACCCAGGCGAAGGCCACGTGTCAGACCTGGACGGACGGCGTCACCGCCGGAGTCTCGTGCAACACCTCGCGGAAGTATTACGCGTGGGCCAAGTGCAAGAACGGCTCCACCGTGTACGGCGCGAGGAAGAAGAGCCGTAAGTGGTCCTACGCGTACTGCAGCAGCGTTGCGTCCTCGGTCCGCACCTACGGTTACAAGTGGGTGTAAGGGGCTGCACGGTGCCGGAAGGCGCCCGGGGTAATTAGCCGATCAGGCCCACGCTCACTCCCCCGGCCGGGCTGCCGGCTCTGGTACGGCAGTTGGCTCCGGTCCTGGTCGAAGGGGGTACGGACGGTCTGCGGCTGCGCTCGTCGGCGTGCGGCCGCAGGCCTGCGGGGGCAGGCGTTCGGGGGCAGGTGGGCCGGGTGTGTCCGGGGGCAAGTGCCCGGTGCAGGGCGGGAACATGGCCATATCGATCGACCACCGGTCGGCTACCTCCGGCGGCAGCCAGGTCACCACCGGGCCGCTCCACCGGGCCGCTCCCCCAGGCCGCTGGTTGGCCGCGTACGGTCATCCGCTATGGTCTGGACTGATAGAGGGCGGACAGAGGGCCGAGTCGGCCACCCCGAAATCGCCGATCTTTTCCTGAGCGGACGCCCCCTCTGGGTCACCTCGCCCGCCAGCCGCCAGGACCAGTGCTTCGCCGGGACGGTGGAGTGCGGCCCCATCAAGTGGGAGCCGGACGCCGTCGAGGGCCCCAAGGGGCTGAGTAGCTGCAGCGGCGGCAACGCGCAGTTCTCCGACCTCGATGACGAAAGGCGGGGCTGGAAGGTGCACGACGTCAGCGCATCGGAGACGTCCAACTTCGGTACGGTCCGGGGCAGGCAGAAGGTGCTGGCAGTCTGGAACATCGCCGATACCGACAACGCGTTCTACGCCTGCATCGACGTGAACATACGCGGCTGAGCCGTCCGGTCGGAGGCCCGCCGGGCCTGGAGAATGGCAGAGGCCACCCGCACGGCCGTTGCCCCTCATCGAATCGAAGGGCGAATTGAAGGGCCGTCGACCGGAGCGCCGGCCGACGGCTTCGAGAAGGTTCAGGGGTGGTACGGCCCCGGCCCGAGGCCCTCCACTACTTGAACAGGCGGTCACCGCTGTTGGCCATACGGTGGGTGGCGCCGTGGCGGTTCACCCAGTCGCGGATGGCGTTGATGGCGTTGGCGCACTGCCAGCTGTTGTCGTACTCGCGCTCGCCGGTGGAGTTGGCGTAACCCGCGATGATGCCGTCCACGCGCGCTTCGCCGAGCAGTTTGTCGACGTACCACGGGTCGTTGTAGGTGGTCGTCCAGGACAGCGTGGCCGCGAGCTGGCCTGCGGCGCGGTCCGCGGCACCCTTCTTCAGTTCCGCGCACGTGTTCCAGCTGGCTTCCGTGCAGTTGCCGAACCCGTTGGAGATCTTGTTGTCGCCGTAGTCCATCACCCGGCGGCCGTTCGGGAACCCGGAACCGAAACGGCTGTAGGCGCTGCGGACCGCATCGCGGGATCCGGTCGTCGTGATGCCCTCCAGCTTGCCGAGCTTGCCTGCCAGACTCTGCCAGCCCCTGCCGCCGACGTCCGGGGTGTTGCCGCCGTGGTACTCGTAGAAGCCGTAGAGCACCTGGATACCGGCAGCCGTCAGCCGCTGCGCCTTGTCGCGCAGTCCGGCGACGCTGCACGTACGGTTCGGCGCTTCTCCGCAGTAGTTCGGGTCCTTGATGTCCAGCCAGACCAGCGCCAACCGGCGTCCTGCGTTGGCGTTGGAGATGATGCGGTCGATCATGCTGTCGAAGCTGGGGCCCCGCCGGTTCTCACCGGCCGAGGAGCAGTCGTGGTATGCGCGCCATTCGTTCGGATTCCACCAGGCGCAGACGTCGATCTCGATGCCGTTGGCGCCGTGGTTGAGCGCGGCGTCCACGCCGTCCAGGGTGTCGACCCGGTGCGCGATGGCGTAGATCGCGTGGCGCTGGTCGGCCGCTGCCGCCGGGGTCGTACCGAGCGCGGTGACACCGATGATCGCGCACAGGGCCGCCATCAGCGCCAGTACCCTCCGCGGGCCGGCGACATGGCGAAGGTGAGTGGTCAAGGAAGGTACTCCTTCATGTCGGTGTCCTGAAGCGGACAGCCGATCTCACCAACTGCACCATGACATGTGATAGAAGCAAACGGGCCAACTGACGGTACGAAGGGTTACCCGCGGTGCCCTTGTGGCAGGGCGCGAGACGGCTGACCGTACTTTTTGAACGCCATGGGCGACTGCAAGTACGTCCGCGCGGCAGCCTTCTCGCCCTGCTCAGGCGTCAAGTTGTACGGGGGCCTGCCGTACGGGGGCGTGCGATGCCGTACGGGGACATGCGGTGCCGTCCGTCTCAACCGTCTGTCTCCCGTACCACCTTTTCCACGACTGTGTCCTCCGGCTCCACCAACTGCCCGTCCGCCGCCCGGATCTGCAGACGCCGCAACGGGCTGCCGGTCCGGCGGTCCAGCAGGCGGGAGTGGTTCTCGCCAGGGGTGAAGCACCGTTCCTCGCCCCACTGGCGCAGGGCGACGATCACCGGGAACAAGGCGCGGCCCTTGTCGGTGAGGAGGTACTCGCGGTGGGAGCCGCCGTCCGGTGCGGGTGCGCCTCGTAGTACCCCGGCCTTCTCCAGGGCGCGCAGCCGTGCCGCCAGGATGTTCTTGGCGATGCCGAGGCTGCGCTGGAACTCGCCGAAGCGGCGGCTGCCGTCGAAGGCGTCCCGCACGATCAGCAGCGACCACCAGTCACCGATGGCGTTCACCGACCGGGCAACGGGACAGGGATCGGCGTCGAAACGCGTGCGGGCGACCATGCGTGGCTCCTCTCGCTTCCAATTCCATGGCGCACTCCAGGGATTGGCTCCCCGAACTCTTTCACAGCTGGTTGCAACATGCCACCTTGCATGGCTACTGTCGCCCAGGCAGCCAGGTGGCAAGTTGCAACCAGATGCAATGCGCGGAACGAGCGGAAGGTGTGTCGATATGGCGATTCAGTGCTCCGGTGCGGTCGGTGGGTGCGGCGGGACCGGCGCCCCTGAGGCGCATGCCGCGGCGTTACCGTCGGACGCTTCGCCGCCCGCCCGGCTCATGCCCCTGCTTGCCGTCGCCTGCGGCAGCTCCGTGGCCACTGTCTACTTCGCCCAACCCCTGCTGGTGACTCTGGGCGAGCGGTTCGCGCTCGGCGCCGGGCTGCTCGGCGCGATCGTCACCGTGACTCAACTCGGTTACGCGGTCGGCCTGCTGACGCTCGTGCCGCTCGGCGACCTGCTCGACACCCGACGGCTGGTCACCGGTCAGCTCGGGCTGCTGGCACTCGCGCTGCTGGCCGCCGGGCTGGCGCCGGGCGTGGCGGCGCTGCTCGGGGCACTCGCCGTGGTCGGGCTGCTCGCCGTAGTCGCCCAGACGATGGTCGCGGCGGCTGCCGCCCTGGCCCCGCCCGCCCGGCGCGGGCGGGCCGTCGGTACGGTCACCGGCGGTATCGTCACCGGGATCCTGCTGGCCCGCGCCGCCGCCGGCGTCCTCGCCGACCTGGCCGGCTGGCGGGCCGTCTATCTGGCGGCCGCTGGTGTCATCGCCATTCTCGTCTTGTTGCTACATCGTGTGCTGCCCCGGGTGCGTCGCGGCCTGCCCCCGGGCGCGCCGTCCGCCGGGGTGCGGGAGGCGTCGTATGGACGGCTGGTGGCATCGCACGGACGGCCGGTGGCGTCGTACGGACGGCTGGTGACCTCGACCGTCACCCTGTTCGCCCGCCACCCGCTGCTGCGGATCCGGGGCGCGCTCGCCCTGCTGGTGTTCGCGGCCTTCAGCACACTGTGGAGCGGCATGGCGCAGCCCCTGAGCAGTCCGCCGTGGTCGCTGTCGCACACCGCGATCGGCGCATTCGGGCTCGCCGGGGCGGCCGGGGCCGTGGCTGCCGGAGTGGCCGGGCGCTGGAACGACCGGGGGTTCGCCCAGCGTACGACGGGCGTCGGCCTCGCCGTGCTGGCGCTGTCCTGGCTCCCGATCGCCCTGACCCGGCAATCGCTGTGGGCGCTGGCGATCGGCGTCGTCCTGCTGGACTTCGCCGTGCAGGCCGTCCACGTAACCAACCAGACCCTGATCCATGCCGTCCGACCCGACGCGGGCAGCAGGATCATCGGCGGCTACATGGTCTTCTATTCGGCGGGCAGCAGCCTCGGCGCCCTCGGCTCCTCCCTCGCCTACGCGGCAGCGGGCTGGCCGGCCGTGACAGCCCTCGGGGCGTCATTCAGCCTCGCCGCCCTGATTCTGTGGGCGACGACCCGTCGTACGGGGATGCCGGGCGTCGTCAACTTGGCGGGTGAGCGGCCTGGGCCTGTGGGCCGGGTTCCTTCTTCGAGGGACAGCATGCCGAACGGCAGCATGAACAAGGGCAGCGCGCCCGAGGACGGCCCCTCTGGGGACGGCCCCTCTGGGGACGGCACCCTGCCGCGGGGCGCCGCGTAGTCAGGCCCAATGTCGGGCTCCATCACGAGGCGGCGGCGCTAAGCCGCGTCGGCACCGTCGAGAAGCCGAAGCAGTACGGCAGCCTCCTCGCGCAGCTGCGTCGCCCGAGCGGCATGCGCGGGGGACGTCAACTGCACCGCGGCCGCGAGTCGTTCATCAATTTCCGACCGCACGATGTCCACGACTCGACGCTCACTGAGCTCACGCCGCGCCACTTCGGTGGCGCCGACCCCGACCGGCAACTGCTCAAGAGCCAAGCCGCGCGGCTCGGACGATTCCGTAGGCACCGCCTCGGCATTGTCCAGTGCGGCAAGCGTCGAGCGCAGAGCGCTCACCGCGGTCTTGTCACGGGCGCTCATGGCTTCCCGCAGGGCTTGACGCATTCGAGGACGCAAGGACATGACGGTGACCTTATGGACGTAACTTCGGGTACCACAACGGAATTACTCCCAGCGCAGAGCTCTCGGGGGTCGAGGTGCTCGATGCTCGGGCGGGTCCGGCCGCCGAATGCCATGGGTACACACACCGCCTGGCCGGGAACCTTGCAGCCGGCAGCAACCTCAGTTCCGGCTTCAGCTTCGACTCGGCTTCGGCTCGGCTCCGGCTTCAGCCTTAGCTTCGCAGCATCGATATCAGCAGCCCGTGGGTATCGTCATCGGCGGCGGCCACAAGCCCACGTCCCCCCTCATCGATCGGGGTACCGTCGATCCCGGTGACGACGCAGCCGGCAGCCCGGCACAAAGCGATGCCGGCGGCGAAATGCACACTGCTGGACAGGTCGCCGCCGTCGGTGACATACGCGGCGCGCTTGCCGGCAGCGACCCAGGCCAGCGCCAGGGACGTGGAGACGATGCGCGGCCGGAAGCGTTCGGCGTGGGGGTCAGCAGCGCGTCGTCGGCCCCGTCGTGCCATACCCGGGCGGTCTTCCCGTCGGTGCAGAAGATCTCGCCCGTGAACGGGTCGGCCACCGCCGCCGCCCCGTCCCGCAGCGCCACGTTGACGGCCACCAGCATGTTGCCGACCGCGTAGTTCAGCGTGCCGCACAGGGGATCCACCAACCACTGGCGCACAGCGCCGGCGGCTCCCTGCTGTCCGCCTTCCTCTCCGAGCACCGCGTCATCGGGCCGTGCGGCACGGATGACACCGAGGATCGCCTTCTCGGCCTCCACATCGGCGGTGGTGGCGAAGTCCCCGGCGCCCTTGTCGATACGGTTGAGCCGCCGGCCATACATCTCGCGGACCACGTCCGCGCCGGCCCGCGCCCCGGCTATCGCGACTGCAGCGTCGGAGCTCATGTACGAGTCGATCATGCCGTGCAGCCTAGCGAGGCCAGGCTGCCGACCCGGCGGATCTTTCCGGCCAGAGCGCTGGGCATCCCGGCGTGAGTAGCCGGTGACGGTGCTCGGCCGGCGCACGGGCGGCCGGATAGGCTTCCGATCATGAATTCGGTTATGACCGGCAAGGGGGCCGCTGAGCCGGTCGTCCTGGATGGGACGGAGCTGATGTCCGATCCCGGCCTCGAAGCCGGGTTCGCGGAGGCGGCCCATCGGATTCTGGCGGACCTGGTACGCGGAGGTGCTGCGCTCGGCTGGGTCGAACCGCCTTCACGCCACGAGGTGGCGGAACTGTTCGGCAGCGTCTTCCGTGCGGTGCAGGCCGGGGATGGAGCCCTGCGTGCCGCTTACGTCGACCGCCGGCTGGTCGGGCTGGGGTACTGGCTGCGTTATGCCCGGCCTACCCACCGGCCGCACGCCGACCTGGAGAAGCTCGCGGTGGATGCCGCCGCGCACGGGTGCGGCGTTGGCCGGGCGCTGTCCGCTGCCTTGGTCGGTGATGCCCGGCGGGCGGGTGTCGAAGTCCTCACCCTGGACGCCCGGGGCGACAACGACCATGCTCTGCGCCTCTACCGGTCGCTGGGTTTCACCGAATACGGCCGGCTGCCCGACTTCGTCGCCGTCGGCGAACGGCGCTTCGACAAGGTTTTCTACATGTTGGATCTCCGTCGGCACGGCTGACAACGGGCGTAAAGGAACGGAAGCGGGCAGCACTGACACGTGGAAGTGTGGAAGCACGTGTCAGCGGCCACTTCGCATTCACCAGATGCAGCCGATCGGGGTACCGCTCTTCACAGGCGTCGAAGCTCCGCTATGACCAGCGTTACCTCTCATTCGCCATGACCACCGTTACCCTTCATTCTCCATGACTGCCGTTATCCACCATCCGCAACCTCCAGCGCCCGCCTTGCCAAACCGATGAACGCGACGTGAGCGTCCCGGAATTCCAGGTACGCGGCATCGTAGTCGTGCCTCGGCCCAGGATCTTCCGCACCGATGAGCGCCTTGAGCAGCGGCTGTACGCGTCGCGCCATCTGTCGCACCTGCTCCGCCGCGGCGGAAACCTCGGCCGGGCCGTCGAGCCGTACCTCGTGGGTTGCCTTGTTCATGTTTCCGATGGCCGGGCCGATGCGCTCGTACATCTCCGTCAGGAGCCGGTCCTTGGTTCCACGGTCAGGCGCCGCGTCTACGTCGTCGATCTGCCACGTGACTTCGGAGAAGGCGTGTGCGCAGTGCATCATCTCCCGATAGGTGGACCGGCGTCGGTCGCGCTGCTCGCGAAGGGCTTCCGCCACCGTGGTCGTTCGGGCTTGGGCCAGCGCCGCGCGCGAGGTCGCCCGCGCGGTGATGTAGCTGGCTCCGAGTGCGGTGAACGCCGTGAGGACGCCCACCCACAGTCCGCTGTTCGCCATGATCGAGGAGTCTGCCAGCTGGGGGCGGTAACCAGAAGGGACGACTAGAAGCTGTAGCCAGAAGCGGTAACCGGAATCTGCCCCCACCCACCAACCTGACGAGTCACTGAAATCGCCGATCACCGCACGTTCCCCGCATCATCCACCGCTACTCAAGCCGCATACTCGGGCAGCGATTATGCTCGGCCGACTGTTGCTCGCTGAGCCACGCGCAGCCTGTGTGGTGGAAAAGGTGACGCCTTCCGCCGCGCGCCGCGCGCAGTTGGGGGGAGATCGCGTATGCGCAACCGAACCGCCCGCGTCGGCGCGCGCCGCGTCCATGTCCACGCCCGTGCCCATGCCCGTATCCGTATCCGTATCCGTTTACGGGCTTACGCAACGATGGCGGCGTGTCTCGCGGTTGGCGTAACCGCCCTGGCGGGGCCGGCTCGGGCTGCAGAAGATGGCCATCGGCCGCCCGGCCGACACCAGTTGACGCAGGAGGCCCTGGACCGGCTGGTGACGAAGGCCGGGCTGCCGGGCGTGGGTGCCCTCGCCCAGGACCAGGACGGCACGTGGAGCGGTACGGCCGGGGTCGCCGATCTCGACACCGGCCGCAAGCGCGTCGCCGCCGACCACTTCCGTGCCGCCAGCGTCATCAAAACGTTCCTTGCCACCGTCATGCTGCAACTGGAGGCCGAGAACGCGCTCAGTCTCGACGACAGCGTGGAACGGTGGCTGCCGGGTGTGATTCGCGGCAACGGCAACGACGGCCGCCGGACTTCCGTACGCCAAGTGCTCCAGCAGACCAGCGGGCTGTTCAACTTCGCCGAGGACCCTACGTTGAGGCAGCTATATGCCGGCGCGGGCTTCCTCGAACACCGCTATGACACATTCGCTCCCGAGGACGTGCTGAGGGCCGCACTACGACACCGGCCGCTGTTCGAACCGGGCAGCGGTTGGGCGTATTCCAACACCAATTACCTTGTCGCCGGAATGATCCTCGAAGAGGTCACCGGCCACTCCTACCGTGACGAGATCGAGCGCCGCATTCTGCACCCGCTGCGGCTGCGCGAGACGTTCTTCCCCAACACCGATCCCACCCTGCCCGCCCCGCACCCCGTCGCGTACTCGACGCTCTACGTGCAGGCTCCGCATGCTGCAGTCCACGACGCGACGGAATACAACACCACCATGTGGGCCGGTTCCGCCGACCTGGTGTCCACCACCGGGGACCTCGAACACTTCCTGACCGCGCTGCTGGACGGGCAGCTACTGCCGCCTGTGCAGCTGCGCGCCATGCTGCGTTCCGTACGTCTGCCGGAAGGGGCCCTCTTCGACCGGTACGGACTCGGTCTCATGGGCCGCGACCTGTCCTGCGGGATTACGGTATGGGGCCACGACGGGAGCCTGCACGGCTCCCTCACACATATGTCCGGCACCGTGGGCGGCCGGAACCTGCTCGCCTTCAATATCAACGGCGACTGGCTGACACGGCAGACGGCGCAGAATTACCAGGACGTCGCGGAGGCGGAATTCTGCGGCAAGAAGCCCGGCACGACGCCGCCGGGAAAGTACACCGGGCGCCCCGCCTTCGACATGGCGCGGCCGCATTACTGATCATCAATGCGTGGTGTCGGAGGGGCTGCCGCATGGCACGTGCCAGGTTGTCGCTCCCTGGGGTTGGGGCACCAGCGGGAGACGGAGAGGGCGGCTGCCGTCCTCGGGCGCTCCTCCCTGCCGGCGGGATCCTCTTCCATGTCCCACCGGGCGGGGTCCGCCCGCCCGGCGAAACTGGCGCACGCCGCCCCTGTCCTGGCGATGACAGCGATGGGACCCTCCTGCCATGGATCTGCGTGACGCGAAGGTGTTGGTGACGGGCGCCACCGGCGGAATAGGGCGGACGCTGGCGACGGTCCTGGCCGCCCGCGGAGGCGAGGTGGTGCTCACCGGGCGCCGTACGGACAAGCTCAAGCCGCTGGCCGAGCAACTGGGCGGCCGAGCCGTCCCCGCCGACCTGGCTGACCGGGACGCGATCGGCGAACTGCTCGAAGCAGCGGGCGAGATCGACGTGCTCGTGGCCAACGCCGCGCTGCCCGCGACCGGCCTGCTGACCGACTACTCCATCGACGAGATCGACCGCGCGCTCGACGTCAACCTCCGCGCCCCCATCGTGATGGCGAAACTGGCCGGGGAGCGTATGGCCGCCCGCCGCCGCGGCCACCTGGTTTTCATCTCCTCGCTCTCCGGCAAGGCTGCGTCCGGTCAGGCGTCCCTCTACAACGCCACCAAGTTCGGTTTACGCGGCTTCGCCCTCGCCTTGCGCGAGGACATGCGCCCCCACAACGTCGGCGTCTCGACTGTCTTCCCCGGCTTCGTCAGGGACGCCGGCATGTTCGTCGATTCCGGCGCCACCCTGCCGCGCGGGATCGGCACGCGTTCCCCGCGGGACGTGGCACGCGCAACCGTACGAGCCATCGAGCGCAACCTCGCCGAGGTGGATGTGGCCCCGCTCGGCCTGCGCATGGTCGCGCTGTTCGCCGGCGCCGCCCCCAGCCTGTCCGCCGCAGTCCAGCGCCGTATCGGCGGCGACAAGACCACCGAACAGCTGGCCAAGGGCCAGCGCCACAAGCGTTGACGCACTCGCTCAGGCCCAAGTCCAGCCTTTCGCCCGACCCGAGGTCACCAGGGGGCAGGGCAAGACGCCGCCATGGCGCCGAGGCGGGAGCCCGGCGGTGGATTCGCCCCGTATGCCGACTACTTCACCGGGGGCACTTCCAGGCAGTGCTGCCAGGGCCTCGCCGGGCCGGCTGCGGACCAGGCCCGAGCCGTGCGCCAGGCCGTTCCCGCGATACCGCGATACCAGAGCGCGAAAGGAGTGGCCAGCCGCATGCCCGATGCCCCGGCAAGGGCCGCTCCTGGGGAGCGTCGACCGCGCAGCGCGGCACGATTCCCGAGAGACACTGAAAGGCTCATCTGTGCGGTTCACGGACGCGACAGCCTTGTGTTCGCCGGCCAGAGCGCCTCGGTAGGCGCCCTCATGACAGCCTGCGCGCGTCCGAAACGCCCCAGCTGAAGGCCGACCCGCTCCCCTCACCGAGAACGGCCACCCACATCAGGGGCCGGAACGCCAGGCGCCCCGCAGGCGCCTGGTAGGCGGTGAGCCAGTCGCGGTCGGCGACGTAGCGCCGCACGCCGGCCGCGAGGCGGGGGTTGGGGTTGTCCCAGACCAGCACGACGTCGCCGTCGAGCTGCTGGTGAGCGGCCGGAAGGAGGCAAAGGAAGCCGCGGTAGTCGGTCCAGGCGAAGGACTTGCGCCCCTCGGGGCGAGTGTCGGCGCGGGACCGGTAGATCAGTCGGGTGGGGTGGCCGGGTTTGTAGCAGAGCAGGCGGCGACCGACAGGCGACGGTGCCGGGAGCGGCCATGGAGCCGGACGGTCGGGGTGTGGCATCGGCGGCTCCAGGTGCGGGTGGTGGGCGGCGTCAGCGTGCAGCCGGTCTCGTCCCCGAAGACGAGCCAGGTGTTACATGCCGCCCGGGTCCTTCCACCGGTTGCGCACGGCTGGCCGGACCCGACCTGGGCCCTGTCGAGGGTCAGGACGCTGATCGGACGCCGGTTTAACAAGAGCTACACCGTCCAGGGCGTGGCGGTCCTGCTCAAGCGGCACGGATGGACCTGCCAGGCCCCCGCCCGCCGCGCAGCCGAACGGGACGGGCAGGCGGTGACCGACTGGGGGAAGGGATCCTGGCCGACTCCAGGTCATCCGCCACCGCCACACCGAGCGGGCGGTGACCCGCAGATCCCGGGCGATCGCCGCCGCCTCCTCCTTCCCCCCGCGCGAACCGCTCGGTCGCCTCCCTCCGCAACCGCAACCGCAACCACGCCCGCCTTCACGCAGAGGGCGGGGCGTCGAGAAGCACCACCCCGTACTGTCCGAGGATGTCGACGTGCTCCGCGTCGCTGCGCGCGTCGGCGGGGCCGATCGAGTGGAAGTAACCCTCGACGGCGCCAGGGTTGTTGATGATGAGCAGCTCCGCGGTCGGCGTGATGGTCTGGAACGTATGGGGCACCAGTCGGGGCCCGTAGACGTAGGCGCCTGGCTCGGCGTCGCGCACTTCGCACTCGGCAAGCGAGGCCGAGCCGACCCAGAACCGGACGCGGCCGGACAGGACCACCCAACTCTCGTCCTCCCGGCTGTGACTGTGCAGGGGCGGCGCGTCCTCGCGGCCCACGGTGAGACGCATGACGGTGACCGCCCCGTGCGTCTCGGCACTGGTCACGACCTGCTCGATCACGCTCTTGTAGTAGCGGAAATCCGGCCCGTCCCCCGGATTCCGCACGAGGGCAATACTCATGTGGGGTCCTTCCGACGCGCGGTCCCGAGTCGGCGGCCGGCTCACCGGAGACACAAATATTGACCGTTAAATCGTCGCATGAGGCGAAGGCCCCTTCCATACGCCGACAGCAGTTGGCTTGTTCTCAAGCCTTCTCCTGGCCGCATAGGGATCTCCTGGCCACACGGGGGCCTCTTGGCCACACAGGAACCCGCGTCGACACGGCCCGGCCCCGGCGGCGAAGCAGCCCGTAGCCGGATGCCTTCAGCCCGCGCTGAACGTACGCCTCACCGCAATGCCTCCGGCAAGATCCGGCTTCCGCGACACCCCATGCCCGAGATCACCACCTCCGGGCAGCCGGAGTGCGAACAGGCAGCGAGCTAAAGCGCGTTCAAGCGCACTCCCCGCCCCGTCGCAACACCGACTGCCCTCACTTTCACCCCGGCCGACCATCGGCCTACGCGGCGTCCTCCGGCAGCCCAACGGGGTACTCCGCACCGAAATCGGCGGAGACGGAAACGGCCTGCCAGGCTTCGGCCTCGGCTATCTGCCGTCGCGAGTAGTCGAGCGCCATCCGGGCCGCGGTCTCGCCCAGGAGCAGGTGGGTGGGGAGGTGGTCGCGCTTGACCACGCGCACCAGGATTTCGGCGGCGCGGTCCGGGTCGCCGGCGGTTCGGCTGCCGCGGGCCTGGTCGGTGAAGGCGCCGACGGTCGCCCCGTACTCCGGCGGGATGTCCTGGATGTCCATGGACGCGCCGGCCCAGTCGGTGGCGAAGCCGCTCGGCTCGACGACCAGGTAGCGGATGCCGAATGGGGCGGTCTCGGTGGTGAGTACGCGGGTGAGGCCGTCGATGGCGAACTTGGCCGCCTGATAGGAGCCGAGACCGGCGCTGCCGCCCACCCGCCCGCCCACGGAGGAGAACTGGACGACGATGCCGCCGCCCTGCGCCTTCAGCAGGGGCAGCGCCGCCTTGGAGACGTTGTACACGCCCCAGAAGTTCGTCTCGAACTGGCGGCGGAAGTCGTCCTCGGGAGCCGTTTCGACCGGGGCGACGTTTGCGTAGCCGGCGTTGTTGACGAGCACGTCGATGCGGCCGAAGCGGTCGCGGGCGGCGCCGAGCGCGGCCGCGGCCGACGCGGCGTCGGTCACGTCGAGCGCGACCGGGAGGACCTGGTCGCCGAACCGCTCGACCAGGTCGGTGAGCTGTTCCGGTTTGCGGGCGGTGGCGACGACCTGGTCGCCCGCCTCCAGGGCGGCGACGGCGAGGGAGCGGCCGAAGCCGCGGGACGAACCGGTGATGAACCACGTCTGGGTTGCCATGCCGATAGCAAAACACGGTTGCGTTAATAGTGCAACCCGGTTGCGTTAGGATGCCCGTATGGCCAGCCGCAGTCAGTCCACGAGAGCCCGGAGCCCCGAGGCCAAGCGCGCCCGCGAGGCCACGATCCTCGACGCGGCGACCCGCCTGGCCACGGCGAACGGCATCCGGTCGGTGACCCTGACCGACATCGCCGCCGAGGTCGGCATGCACAAGTCCGCGATGCTGCGCTACTTCGAGACCCGGGAAGAGATCTTTCTGCGCCTGGCCGCCGCCGGGTGGGCGGAGTGGTCGCGGGCCGTACGCGCACAGCTCGCCGACGCGGCGCCCGGCGCGGACGACGCAGACTCCGCGGAAGCTGTTTCCGGCACGGGCCGCGAGCCGCGCCCGCACACGGTCGCCCGACTGCTGGCCGAATCACTGGTGGCACGGCCCTTGTTCTGCGACCTGCTCGCCCACACGCCGATGAACCTGGAGCGCAACGTCTCGCTGGAGAGCGTACGGACCTTCAAGACGATCGCGATTGCCGAGGTCACGGCCGTGGGCGAAGCGCTGCGCCGGGTGACCACGCTGAGCCCGGCCCAGGCCGGCAACGTCGTCGCCACGGCCACGTCGATGGCCGGGGCACTGTGGCAGATGGCCGCCCCCGGCACCGAACTCCGCCGCCTTTACGAATCGGACCCGGACCTCGCCCACGCTGTCGTCGACGTCGCCCCGCGGCTGACCGACATCCTGGGCGGACTGCTTCGGGGGTACGGCGCCGGCGACGACTCCGGGTAGGCGAGGGTGAGGGAGAAGCCGCGGCAGAGACTGCGGGGCATGCGGGGCATGCGCAGGACCACCGCAGTCAGCACCACCTTTCAGCGATACGGGATTCAGCGATACGGGCTCCACCGCCCGAAGCGGGCCATCAGCTTCCGTGCCTCGTCCTCATTCAGCCCCAGCGCGGCGGCGGCCTGCTCGGGGCTCGTGTCCTGCCTGGCATCGTGGGCCGGCCAGTACCCGGCCTGTACGGCGGTCACCTCCAGCAGGCGGGCTGCCCGCAGAGCCGCCAGCGGCGAGGTCTTCGCCAGCTTCTCGACCTCCTCCCCCAGTTGGGTCAGCGCAGTGGTGAACGCCTCCGGCAGCGGAATGGCCGACCTTTCCACCTCTTCGGTGTGCACGTCCCAGTCCTCCATGCAAGCGTCTGCCGCGCCCGCGCCCGCCTCGGAAAGCTTCTGATCGCCGATCGCGTCCCAGTCCAGCCCGTGCTCTGTGCCGGTCCAGCCGCAGGAACACACCGCGCGCAACGCGGCCGCCCGCGGTACGTGTGCGAAGCAGCCGTCATAGACACTCCACTGCGAAACGCTCGGCCCGCCCACACCGGATCCGCTGTCGAAGAAGACCGGGCGCGGTACGGTCCCGTCGGCCAGGAGCACACCGACCGCACCTTCGTGCGAGGCGCCGAACTCTTCCGTCGTCCATGTCTCCCGCTCGCCCATTGGCCATCCTTCCAGCCGTTTCGACCACGCCCGAGTACGCCCGTGCACAAGGGCGCCGGAGACGACGATGCCGCAGTACCGGAGAGCCGCACTACCGGATTCACCAAAGCGGTGAAGAGTGTCCACCGGCCGTGGAAATCCGCCCGCCGCCTTCCTGGAGCCCGTACTATTTGCGTTCTTGTCGAACGGTCGCGGCCGGGCGAGCCGTCATTGCTCCCGACTTCGATGACGTTCTTGCTCTTCGTCATCGCATCAGTTCCAGCTTGTTCTTCGTCATCGCACCAGCTCCAGGCTGCTGCTCACCGGCCGGGCGCCGATGCCCTCGAACAGCGTCGAGGCCGCTCGGTTGGACGCGTCAACTTCCGCCCAGGGAGTTCGCCTTCGAGGAGGGCGATCACCTCAGCGGGCATCGGCTGCCCAACGACTGCCACCCGACGGCCGCCTCGGCTTCGTCACGGACCGCGCGGTCCACCGCCCGCAGCAGATTCCCGTCCGCCTGACCGGCGGCACGATCGTCACGCCCGAGGGCGGCAGGGCCGCTTCGAGCCCGGTGCGTCGAGGGTCGGTCGGTACGGCGTACTCCCACTCGCGGTGCCGGATCGTGAAACCGGCCCGCCGCCGGCAGGCCGTCAGTTCGACGTCTGCTTCGTCGATCACCGTGTACAGCGGCGCCGGCGTTTCCACCGGCATCGCCTCGGCGGGGCGGCGCGAACCGGCGGTGCGTCCCGCCCCGCCGGACGCGGCTCAGTCGTCGGGGGCGATTTTGCGATGGTTGCCCGACCGGCCGATGTCGAGGTCCAAGAACGCGGTCAGTGGCGTGCCGCCGTTCCAGAAGCCGAGCAGGTTGACGTCGATGAGCACGAGGTGGTGTTTGGCGGCGAAAGCGCGTGCCTGTTGGGTGAAGACGCAGGAGGCGACGAATACGGGGAGGTCGGCGCCGTGTTCGTCGCGGGCGGTGCCGTTGAAGGTCTGTAAATCGCGGCTGCCGACCGAGCGGTGTTTGGCGTAGCGCTTGCACTGGATGACGAGCTTTCTGCCGTCGGGTAAGAAGGCGATGACATCCGCGCCCAGGTCCCCGGCGCCGCCCACCTGCTGTACCTGCGTGCAGCCGTCTCTACGGCACAGCCCCGCCACGTACTCCTCGAACTGCCGGCCGTTCATCTTCCACACCGCCGCCAACGACCGGCGCGCCTGGCGGCGTTCCTCCTCCTGCCGGCGGACGCACTCGGCACGCGCCTCGCGCCGCCCCGCCCGCACCAGCCCAACGACCACCACGGCCACCGCCGCAACAGCCACCCCCAACAGCACCAGCGTCACCATCCCGCCCCCTTCCCGAAGCCCGCGCTGCGGTTTGCCTCCCCGTTCGCGCGGTGGAGTATCCGTCCCGGTGCGGTTGGGGAAGAGCCGAGGCGCCCAGGCGCAGGGCCGGGGCCAGGCTCAGGCCGCTTCCCTTACGCCGCCCGGCGCCGGCGAACCTGCGTTGCGGCATGATCACCCGGGACGCGCGATCCCACCGGCAGAGACGCACGATCTCTCGACCCCACCGACGCACGAGGAGACACCCATGGTGGACTGCTTGCTGGCACACGCTTTCGTCGACGATGACGGGAAGTACGGGAATCCCGTACTCGTGGTGATCGAACCGGACGGTGGCGGACTGCCCCAGGACCGGCGGCAGGAGCTGGCCGACCGGCTCGGCATCCCCGCGGTCGCCTTCGTCCGCTTCCCGGCCGCACGGCGCACGACGATCGCCATCCACGGCTCGTACGGGTTGCCGATCCGGTTCGGCGGCCACCCCGTACTCGGCACGCTCGAAGCCCTCCACCATCTGGGGCACACCGTCGAGGAAATCGTCCCGGAGGCCGGGCCGGTGGTCTGCCGACGCGACACGGAGGGGGTGTGCTGGCTGACCGCGCCCGCCGCCTGGTCCAAGCCGTGGCGCCATCTCCAGATGGCGTCCGCGGCGGAGATCGACGCGCTGACCGAGCTTCCGGACGGGGAGGATTTCACTCAGGTCTGGGCCTGGACGGACGAGGACGCCGGCGAGGTCCGCGCGCGGCTGTGGGCCCCGCGGATCGGCAAGGGCGAGGACGAGGCCTGCGGCAGCGCGTCGATGCTGCTCACTCTCCGGCACGGGCGCCCGCTGCGGGTCCTGCACGGGCAGGGCTCGGTGATACGTACCTCCCCCGCCGGTGACGGCCTGGTCGAACTCGGCGGCCGGTGCGCGGTGCGAACGCCTGCCGAGGAGGTGACCGCCGCGGTGGAACGGGCCTACGGCCGGGGCTGAGGCGGGCGTGCAGGGGCGCCCGGCCCACGTCCGGGCGCCGTGTGCACCGCACCATTGGTCTTACGAGGTCGGGGCGCCGCCGCCGGGTACGCGCCCACGAGGTCGCAGAGCGGACATCGTGGAAGCCACGTTGTTCCAGGAGGCGGCGCCCATACCGGTAACCGGTAAGCGATCAGTCCGTCCCCGACTCCATCGCGGCCCGGTCCAGCAACGCGTCGTCCCCCGAAACCTCGCCCCGGGAGGCGATGGCCTCGGCGCCGCCCTCCGGCATGCTGCCGATCAGGCCGGTCGCCGCGGCCTGGGCGGCGCCGATGGCGGGGTTCGTGGCGCCGATCAGGCCGAGGCCGGCGTACTGTTCGAGCTTGGCGCGCGAGTCGGCGATGTCGAGGTTGCGCATGGTGAGCTGGCCGATCCGGTCCACCGGGCCGAACGCCGAGTCCTCGGTGCGCTCCATGGACAGCTTGTCGGGGTGGTAGCTGAACGCCGGGCCGGTGGTGTCGAGGATCGAGTAGTCCTCACCGCGCCGCAGTCGCAGCGTCACCTCACCGGTCACGGCCGCGCCGACCCAGCGCTGCAGCGACTCGCGCACCATCAGCGCCTGTGGGTCGAGCCAGCGGCCCTCGTACATCAGCCGTCCGAGGCGCCGCCCCTCGTTGTGGTACTGGGCGAGGGTGTCCTCGTTGTGGATCGCGTTGACCAGGCGCTCGTATGCCGCGTGCAGCAGGGCCATGCCGGGCGCCTCGTAGATGCCCCGGCTCTTGGCCTCGATGATCCGGTTCTCGATCTGGTCCGACATGCCCATGCCGTGCCGGCCGCCGACCGCGTTCGCCTCCATGACCAGGTCGACGGCGGTGGCGAACTCCTTGCCGTTGATCGTCACCGGGCGGCCCTGTTCAAAGCCGATCGACACGTCCTCGGCCGGGATCTCGACCGAGGGGTCCCAGAACCGTACGCCCATGATCGGCTCCACGGTCTCCACGCCGGTGTCCAGGTGCTCCAGCGTCTTGGCCTCGTGGGTGGCGCCCCAGATGTTGGCGTCGGTGGAATACGCCTTCTCCGTACTGTCGCGGTAGGGCAGGTCGTGGGCGAGCAGCCACTCCGACATCTCCTTGCGGCCGCCCAGCTCGGTCACGAAGTCCGCGTCCAGCCAGGGCTTGTAGATCCGCAGGTTCGGGTTGGCGAGCAGTCCGTACCGGTAGAACCGCTCGATGTCGTTGCCCTTGAAGGTCGAGCCGTCGCCCCAGATCTGTACGTCGTCCTCCAGCATCGCCCGGACGAGGAGCGTGCCGGTGACGGCGCGGCCGAGCGGCGTGGTGTTGAAGTACGCGCGTCCGCCCGAGCGGATGTGGAACGCCCCGCAGGCGAGCGCGGCCAGGCCCTCCTCGACCAGCGCGGCACGGCAGTCGACCAGGCGCGCGACCTCGGCGCCGTAGGTTTTCGCACGGCCGGGCACGGAGGCGATGTCGGGCTCGTCGTACTGGCCGATGTCGGCGGTGTAGGTGCACGGGACGGCACCCTTGGCGCGCATCCACGCGACCGCGACGGAGGTGTCGAGACCACCGGAGAAGGCGATGCCGACGCGCTCGCCGGCGGGGAGGGAGGTGAGGACCTTGGACATAGGAAGAGTATGCGTCATTCCGCATGCTCATGCAACGAGGGCCGAGGGCGGGCCGGGACTCTCGGCCATTCGCCCTGGCTCCGCTCACGGCGGCCGGGTACGGTGCGGCGGGCGGCGCCGAGCACACTCCGTCCGCCCCGACCCCGACCGAGGGAGGTCCGCCCATGGGCGCCGAGCAGGAAGTACACGAAGCACAGGACGCGCAGGACGCGCAGGACGCGCACGAAGCGCGAGACGTGCGTGAAGTTTCGGACGTGCGCGACGTTCTGGACACCATCGCGTCCGGAGGGGCATACGCCAACGCGAAGCTGGCCGAACTCTTCGACCGCCTTGAGCCGGTCGATGTCGGCGTCCTCACCGGCACCTGGCAGGGCGGCGGGTTCGAGCACACCAGCGAGAACGCCGAGCTGCTGGCGAAGATGCGGTGGTACGGCAAGCGGTTCATCGACGCCGATCACGTGGAGCCGCTGCTGTGCCGCGACGAGAGCGGCGCCGTCTACTCGTACGAGGAGATGGGGCTCGCGACGCTGCACGAGGTCGTCTACCGCGGCAAGCAGTCCACGGCGATGGTCTATGACCAGCTGCCCGTGATCGACCACTTCCGCCGGCTCACCGACGACGTGCTGCTGGGGGTGATGGCCAAGAAGGGCGCTCCCGCGGACTTCTACTTCCACCTCACCCGCATATCCGCGGTGCCGCGCCCATGACGGCGTCGCGGGCGGCCGGGGGTGGCGGGTAGGCCGGAGGCCAGACCCCCGCTCATCCCCGGCTCCACACCCGCCCCGGGCTTTCCTCCCCGCTCAGTCCTGATGTACCTCGTTGCGTCCGGGGCCCCCGGAGAGCTTGTCGGTGCCCGGTCCGCCCCACAGGACGTCGTCACCGCTGTTGCCCCAGAGCGTGTCGTCGCCCGCCTCGCCGTACAGGCGGTCGTTGCCCTTGCCGCCGTAGAGGACGTCGGCGCCGCCCCGGCCGTGCAGGACGTCGTTGCCGTCGTCGCCGTGCAGGTTGTTCTCCTCGTCCGTACCGGTCAGGGAGTCGTTGCCGGCGCCGCCGTAGCAGTCCTGCCCGCAGTGGGTGAGGGTGTCGTTCCCCGGGCCGCCGTAGGAGCCGAAGCCGAACGGTCCATCGCCGCCGTCGAGGCGGTCGTCACCTTCGTCGCCGTGCAGCATGGCTCCCGGAGACCCGTTGAGCACGTCGTTGCCCTTGCCGCCGTGGACCCGGGCCCATGCGCTGCTGCCCGGTTCGAGCGTCACGGTGTCGTCCCGGTCGCCGAGGTCGATGCCGTAGGTGTCCGAGTCGTCCGAGTTCTCCGGGATCTTGACCGCGCAGCGTACGGCGGTGTGGTCCCCCTGCGCGGGGTACCTGCACTCGTCCGCGTTCGCCGCGTTCGCGTCGATGGCGATGTCGTACCGGTCGCGGAAGGTGAGGACGTAGTACGAGTCGAACTCGCCGCGGTGCTCGATCTCTTCGTCGACCGTCAGCCTGTTCTGCTGGCCGGAGGCGGCCCTGTACGTGAGTTCGCCGCCGTTCTCGTGCACGACAGTGGCCGTAGTGGTCTGTGAGGCTGCCTGGGCGGTCGGCGCTGTGAGGACGCTTGAGCCGAGGGCGAGAGTGAGGGCGAGGGAGGCGGTGGCAGCGACGGTGCTGTAGGTGCGCATACGGAGGTGGCCCTTCGGGACGTCGGTGTGCCGTGGTGCTCGCGGTCACTTGGTTGGACCAGGGGGCCGAGGAGGGCGTTGTGGCGTCGAGCGTGAACTTCGGCGGGCCGGGCGGTGGCTGGGGCATGGCCGTCCATGCGGGCGGCGATTCCTGCGGCAGCGCCAGTGGGCGGGACGGGACGGAGCCCGCGCGCTCCTCTTTCACCGCGTCAAACGCGATGACATCTCTATGGTTCTAAACTCGCACTAGTAGTGAATCGCAACCATGAAGGGTCCACCGTGGCCAACAGCGACAAGCGCCCCACCTTCCAGCACGGGCAGGCCTTTCTGGCCGCGATCTCCGAGCGCTGGAACTACCGGATCCTGCGAGAGATCTTCTTCGGCGTGCACCGATTCGGCGAGCTCAAACGCGCGCTGGGGATCTCGGCGAACATCCTCACCGCGCGGCTGAACGACCTGACCGAACTGGGGTTGCTGGAAAAGCGTGCGTACCGCTCCGACAAGCCCTGGTACGAATACCGGCTCACCGTGGCAGCGCGTGAGTTGGTCGTCCCGGCCGTCGTGGCGGTCACCCGCTGGGCGGAGGTCCGGGCGGGCGGTCAGGAACTCGACGGCCGGCCGTTGCTTCACACCGCATGCGGGGACAGGACCGAGCCGTACCTCGCATGCAGCAGCTGTCACCAGCCCATCGAGGCGTCCGCTCTCGTGCCGCTCGACACCGAAGCGGGCCGCTGAGCCCGCCGCCCTCGCTCGGCCTGATCACCGCCCGGGAGATCCGGACGAGATCAACGCCGTACGCGCCGCCTCCCCGCCCCGCAGCCCGAAAGGAACGCGCCATGCCCCACACCGCCACCCCGACCGCAACCCCGGAGTGGGTGCTGCAGATCATGCGCGAGATCGACACCCTGTCCTTCGGCGAAGGGTTCGCGCACCTGACCGACGAGACCGAGATGTTCTTCGGAACCGCCCATGTGGTCGGGGTCCAGGCCATCAAGGCGTTCTTCGTCAAAATCGACGAGCCACTGCACATCACCCATGAAGTTCTCGAATCCTGGACCACAGCGGACGGTGTCTGCTTCCTGCGCGGCGAGGCCACCATGGCCGAGAAGACCGACCCCGGCACCGTCGTACGTGCCCCGTTCATGCACATCTACTACCTCGACCGGCAAGAACCGCCGCGCGTCAAGACGCTGCGCATCACCGCCGGACCACTGCGGACAGACGCCGTCCTGTAACCACCGCCCACTTCGTGAGCGTCCGGCCGCGACCGCCGCCCCTTCCTCAGTTCTGCGTACCCGCCGGGACTGCGCGGCGCTCGCCGGTCACCTTCGAGGCCGGGAGGCGCCCCGCCTTGGAGGTTCCGGTCAGGGTGTCGCCGTCGACGGTCACGGCGAAGGCCAGGTTCAGCCGTATGGGCTTGGTGATGGACTGCTTCCACGTGAGCCGGTCGCCGTCGAAAACGACATGGCTGAGCGGGACTTCCTCCCCCGCCCCACGGGCGGTCCCGACGAGGAGACCGTCCTCGCGTCGGAACTCGGCCACGGCCTTGATCTTGCCGATGGGGGTGGACATGGACAGATCCCAGGTGCCTTCAACGGTCATGGTGCTGTTCTTCCTAACGGTGTGTGGTGGTGCGAGTGGGCAGCACGAGGACAAAAGGAGGAAAAGGAGAGGGCATTTCTGTCAGAACCGAACGGGCTCCGGTCCCTTGTTCCGCCAGACGGTGCCGCGGCGCTCATGGGCGAAGAGTTCCTCGACGGCGTGGGCTATACGGGGGCCCACTTCCCGCTCCAGCAGATACAGCCCCAGGTCGAGGCCGCTGGTGACACCGGCGCCGGTGACGAGATCGCCGTCGTCGACGACGCGGGCGCTCACCGCGTGGACGCCGGTGGCGTCGAGCATGTCCAGGCCCATGTGGTGGGTGGTGGCGTGGCGCCCCTCCAACAGGCCCGCCATGGCCAGGACGAGTGAGCCCCCGCAGACGGCGCTGACCGTGACCTCGGGGTTCTCCATCGCGGCCCGCAGCAGTGCGGGCAGTTCGGTGGTCAGAGTGCGGCCCAGCAGTACGGGGATGGTGTCGTCCTGCTGCCCCGGTCCGGCTCCCGCGTCGTGATCAGGGACCTCGTCGGGGCCTCCGATGCGGCCCGCCGCGCCGGGGACCACGATCAGGCCGGGGCGCCCGGGGTCGAGTGCGGCCGTGGCGCGGAGCGCCGTCCCACCGGTGCCGCTGACCACCTCGCGCGGTCCCTCGGCGGAGACCAGTTCCACGCTCACCGCGCCCGAGGAGGCGGCGCCGCCGGCGCTCAGCACCTCGTAGGGAGCGATGACATCGAGCAGGTCGAAGCCGTCGAACAAGACGATTTGAGCGTGCATGGAGGGACCTTTCGCCAGGGAGGAGCCCGGTCTGTGCCGGGTGTGCCCCGAACGTAACCGCCTCCCGACGGCGCCTCCCAGTGGCTGAAGTGACACTCCTCAACGGGATCCCGCCAACACTCCCGCCTACGCCGCGAAGAGGCCACCGAGCTGCGAAGCGGCGGTGATTGCGGGATATCCGGACCACGCATGTCATTCGACGGGAGTGCGCCTTTCGGCAGCCGGGCACCGACGGATCGGGGCCTGCGGCGGGGAACCGCCGCAGGCCCCGAAGTACCGGATTGCTGTACGTCAGCCGAAGTGCAGCAAAAGGAGCAGCGCGCCCAACGCGATCAAAGGAAGACTCAATGCGCGGAGAACGGCCGGCTGGGCCAATGGTCCCGCCACGTAAGTCGTCTGCAAGCGCCCGTATCGCGCCATCATCTCGCTATGGCGCTCGGCAGCCTTGCTCTGTATCCGTTCACATCGCCGGGTGATGAACCCTCCGACGTCGAACAGCACGAGCACCCCGACCAGCACGTACAAGATTGCGAAAGCTATTCCCATTGGTCAGACCCTACGGTTGCCGGTCGCTCCACCCGCAGCGCGCGCCGTCAGTACGTCACGTAGTCGGACCGGACCCAGCCCTTCTGGCCCTTGTGCGAGCCGGAGGTCACTTTGCCGTACCACCACACCTCGGGGTACGTCTTGGTGCAGTAGTACGTGAACTTGGTGCCCTTGCTCAGCTGGCCGAGCGACTTGGACTTCGTGCTGGGGCCCGTACGGAAGTTCACGCCGCTGCCCCTGATCTTGTAGTAGTTCGCGTCGGGCTCGTCGAGGTTGCACTTCGGGTGGGTGACCGCGCTCGCGGTCGGCGCGGTGACCACGGCACCGCCGAACAGCGCGGCCGTCGCGACCGCCGTAGCGATCCCCTTACCCATCAGGCCTTGACGCACCTTGCTTCTCCTTGTCGTTCACGCCGATGCCGGGCGCACCCCCGTTCGGCGCGCCGCGCCGCCACGTCGGCCGACGGACGGCGCGCCGATCCTAGATGATCTGATCGCGAACATGACACACGGGTGAGCGGGTACGACGCGCGAGTGATCCTTTGCGGGCATCGAGAGCGGCGAGGCCATTGCGGACAGCGTCGGACGGACGCAAGTACTTTACTTCCGCAAAGTCGATGCTTGCGCCGAGTCAGCTTGAGGCCGGCCCAGTTCGGGGCAGGGGAATGGCGTGACCGCTGGTACGGCTTCGTCGAGCGAGCCCTTGCCACCTCGCAGAGCATCGCAACAGCTGGGTCCGCGCCGACGCCGTCGACACCCTGGGCCGCGCCCTGCGGCACACCGGACACCCCGATCGCGCTCGTGCCTGCCGGCAGGACGTGCTTGCGGTCTACGAGCAGTTGGGTTCCCCGGAGGCCGCTGTCGTCTGGACACTGCTCATGCTCAGCGAGTGAATACGCGGGACGGTTCGCCAGCGCGGCGCCTCATCGTCCGGAGTATCCGGAGAGGCGAAGTGGAACGGCACCCTGAGGGAGTCGGCCAGGCTCCGGCCTGCCTCGGCGGCGGTGGTGCCTGGTGCGGGGCCGCCAGGGCGGTGGTGGACGGTTGCCAGGCGCGCTTCGCCGGCCGGGTGGTCCAGGACTGCGACGAGGAGTACGAACCAGTCGTGAACGGTGTCGCCGTCCCACAGAGCCTCGATGGCGGCCACCGGGCCCGGGAGAGCCGCGGCACGGGCCGCGAGTGCGGGGACGTCGAGCGGGTCGGGCGGGCTGAAGTGCACGCGGTCGCCGAGGGCCTCGTAGCGTGCGTGGACCACCTGCTCAGCCGCGTGCGGCCCCAACTCCAACGGGCTCAGCGCCTCCCACACGGCCTTGACCGCCATCAGTCGACGGTCGCGCAGAACGTGCGCGTCGATCTCCCGCCGGGTGCGTTCCTCCAGGTAGGGCCACCAGCCGTTCACAGGACCGCCAGGTGGGAACACATAGTGCACATCATGGGCTGAGGGTACGCTCCGAAGCTGCGGACTCCTGGCGGCCTCCGGCTCCACCCTTCCGCCCCGCCGATGCGATCATGGCGTGGATGTACGCAGACGAAGATGCCGCCGAAGGCGCGAACGAGGGCGAGGGCGCGTACGAGGGCGAGTCCACGGCCTCGGAATCGGAATCGGGATGGCCGGACGTTCCGGGCGATACCGCGTTCACCATCAAGGTTCCCGAAGCTGATCCGCTGGTCCGGGCCGGGTTCCCTGCACACGTGACCGTGCTGTACCCGTTTCTACACGAGAGCCGTATCGATACCGTCACCGACCGCGAATTGACCGGTCTCTTCGCCGGGCACGACGCTTTCACACTCACCTTTGAGTGAGTGTTTTTGAACGCTGGCCAGGTCGTCCGTCCGGTTGGACGATCGGGGGGGTGGCGACGCGGACAGGTGTTCGTCGGTACTGCCGGGCGTGTGGTGATCCGCTGCCGGAGTCGAAGGCGCGGGATGCGGTGTTCTGCTCGGGGCGGTGCAGGCAGCGGCGGTGGCGGGAGCTTGAGCAGACCCGGCGGCGGACGGCGGCGATCCAGCGGGGCGAGGAGGCCGAGTGCCCGGTGTGCGGGCGGCGCTGGACGGTGGGGGTGGAGCGTCAGCGGTCGGCGGTGTACTGCTCGCGGCGGTGCCGGGTGCGGGCCTGGCGGGCGCGTGAGGCGTCACGGAAGGGCGTCACGGAGACGCCGTAACGGAACGACGCAAAAGGGTCTGCCCCACCGCACCGGCGGCGGCGTCACGCTGACGGTGGCCTGGGCGGTGAGTCTCCTGATCGACCACGGTGGGTGGTCGGGCCCGCCCGGAGTGAGGCGGTGCCCTCGTGTCGGAGCGGATCGGAAACGTCACGCGGGAACGCTACGACCAGCTCGTCGCCACGTCCCGCGAGCAGGTCACGCTGATCGGCCGCGCGCAGTTCGCGGTGGGGGACGCGGCGTTGGAGATCGAACCGATGCGTCCGGTGGGCGGCTCCGCGCCCCGGAGTTTCAATGACTGCGTCAAGCTGCCTGCGCGACCGGCGGGGCGAAGGTGAAGACTCTGTTGTCGCGCAGGAGTGCCCACATCACGTCGACTCGTCG
>NZ_JOCQ01000063.1 GCF_000720725.1 Streptomyces rimosus subsp. rimosus | reverse complement strand
GGTCAAGGCCGCCAACCAGCTCATCGTCGCGGTCAACCTCCAGGCCTGCGCCGAAGCCGTCGTCTTCCTGGAGAAGTCCGGCGTCGACCTCGGCGCCGCGCTGGACGTGCTGAACGGCGGGCTGGCCGGCTCCACCGTCCTGACCCGCAAGAAGGCCAACTTCCCGCCTCCCTGGTCGCCGCCCTGCGCGCCCAGGGCGACGGCGGCCTCGACCACTCCGCCCTCCTGCGCGGCGTCGAACGCCTCTCCGGCCACACCACCGCCTGAGTACGGTCGAGGCCCGGTGCTCAGTGGTCCGGCCAGTCGTCACCCGCGATACGGGCGTGCAAGTGCTCGTCGTGCCAGCCGTCGGCGTGCAACAGCGCACTGCGCATGGTGCCTTCGAGGCGGAAACCGGCCCTTTCCGCCACGCGGCAGGACGCCGGGTTGGCCACCGAGTGCGTGATCCGCAGCCGGTGCAGGCCGAGATCCTCCAGGGCCCACCGGCTGATCCGTACGGTCGCGGCCACGGCCAGCCCGCGTCCGCGTCCGGCCGGCAGCAGCCAGTACAGGAACTCGGCGCTGCCGCCGCGGAGATCCATGTCCGCGATGCCGGCCAGCCCCACCGCCGCGCCGCCTCCCACGCCCGCCACGGCCCAGATGGCGGCCTGTTCGTCGTGCCACCGCTGCTGCCAGTGGGCGATCTTGTCCCGGGCGTCGCCCGGCGAGACCCGCGCGGGCCGGTTCCAGTGGCGGATGTCCGGGTCCTGGCAGGCGGCGACCAGCACCTGCGCGTCGGCGGGCTGCCACGGGCGTAACTCGGCGCCTGTGGACAGCGCGAGGGTGGGCTGCTCACTGTCACGCAGCCGGCCGCCGGGCACGACGGGAGGGATCGGGGACGTCGCGGAGGAAATCCTGGCCGAAGTCATGGGTGGATCTTGCCAAAGGCCGCGTACGGACGGCGTGTGGCCGGCCGGGCCCGCGTCTCCGGTCACGGACACGGCTCTACCTCTCCCCTTACGCCCCGGCAGGCCGCCCCAGAACCCGCAGTCCCCGCAGCCGGTTCAGGGCCGCGGCGATCTCGTGGCGGCGGGGCAGCGCGAAGTCCTCGTCGCGGACGGCCAGGAGGCGGTGCGCGCCGTCCGCCAGGTCGCCGTCGAGCAGGTCGAGCGCCTCGGCCAGCGTGCGCCTGCCGTCCACGTACCCGCGCCGCACCATCAGTTCGAGGGCCAGGCCGATGCCGACCACCTGGCGCGGGTCCGCGATCTGCTCGACGGCCCGCAGGTCGACGTCGTGCTCGCCGAAGGTCAGCGCGTCGTCTCCCCGGGCGCGGATACGGGACCTGCCGCGTACCGATGTGTCGAGCGAGCCGGGGTCCGGGCGGCGGTGCGCGACGCCGGGGAAGGACTCCGCCTCCGCGGTCCGGCCGGTCGGTACCGCCGCCAACTGCCGTGCCCGCGCGGTGACATCGGACGGCAGGTACGCGTCCATCATGAGCACCTGGTCCGCGACCTCCATGTAGTCGCCGGAGCCGCCCATCACCAGCACGGTGGAGACGCCGTGGTCCCGGTGCAGCGAGCGCACCAGGTCCACGAACGGCGTCAGCGGCTCCCGCTCCTTGGCCACCAGCGCCTGCATCCGCGCGTCGCGGATCATGAGGTTGGTGGCCGCGGTGTCCTCGTCGATCAGCAGCACCCGCGCGCCCGCCTCGACGGCCTCGCACAGGGAGGCGGCCTGCGAGGTGGAGCCGGAGGCGTTGTCCGTACGGAAGTCGGTGGTGTCCGCGCCGCTCGGCAGGTGGTCCACGAAGGCGTGGACGTCCACCCGCTCGACCCGGCGGCCGTCCTCGGAACGGATCTTGACGGTGTCGGGCCGGGCCACCACCAGCTCGCGGCCGTCGCCCGGCACATGGTCCCAGATGCCGGTCTCCAGCGCCCGCAGCAGCGTCGACTTGCCGTGGAAGCCGCCGCCGACGATCAGTGTGACGCCCTCGCGCACCCCCATGCCGGTGACCGTCCCGGCGTGCGGAAGGTCGACCGAGACCCGCAGTTCCCCGGGCGAGGCGAAGGGCACGACTCCGCCGCCGGCCGCCGGGCGGTCGTCCACGCCGCTGCGCCGCGGCAGCACCGCGCCGTCCGCGACGAACGCCACCAGGCCGAGGCCGGGCAGCGCGGCCCGCAGCGCGTCGGAGTCCTCGACGGCGTCCGCGAACGCCCGTACGTCGTCGGCGTCCAGCGCCGCGTAGCGCAGCGCCCGCGCGGCCACCTCGGGCAGCAGCCCGCACAGGACGTGCTCCGCCGCGTGCCCGTCGATCCGGCGGCCGTGGCCCGGCAGGTCCACGCCCAGCCGCAGCGTCACCGCGCCGTCCCGTGCGTCCACCAGACAGGAGCTGCGCTCCAGCACCTCCTGGCCGCCCGCGTCCACCCGCAGCGACCGGTGGTCCGCCGCCTCGGCGGCCCGCCGGGCCAGGTAGCTCGCCAGCGCCCGCCGCCGTACCGGCGACTCCCACAGGTCCGCCGGGAACCCGGCCTCCTCGGCGGGTACGCGCAGGGCGACGCGCGCGGGCGGCGCGTACGGGTCGGACTGCCCGCGGATCACCTCCAGGGTGAAGCCGGGCATGGCCCAGGAGCCGAGGAGGGATTTGTACCTGCCGTACGAGGCACCGTCCATCCGGCGCAGCTCCCCGGCCAGGCCGTCCCGGACCCCCTGCGGGCGTCCGGCCGGCCGCCGGTCGGCGGGACGGCCGTGGCCGCGGTCCCGCCCGCGGTCCCGGCCGTATTCGTGGCCTCGGTCGTGGTCACGGCCTTGAGGGCGTCGCACAGCGCCTGCACCTTTCGCATCGCGTCATCCGGTCACCGGCTGATCACCGGCCCGACGGCCGACGATACCCAGACGGGCGCCGTACCGTCGCATGCCGGTCCATGCCGGTCCATGCCGGTCCATGCCGGTCCATGCCGGTCTGCGCCAGTCGACGCCGGTCCGCGCCGGTCCGCGTCGGTCCATGCCGGTCCGGCGCCGCGGAACGGGCGGGGCCCGATCGGCCCCGCCCGTTCCGTACCCGGTCCCGCTGCCGTCCCCGCCCCGTCAGTACACGGTGAACGGGAACAGCTGCCGCGCCTCGCCCGCCCGCGCGTCCCGGCCGCCACCCGTACGCGCCGGCCGTACGCCGACCAGGGTGGCTTCGCCGCACGCGCAGATCACGGAGGTGGCGATCCGCAGTCGGCCGGAGCAGTCGACGACCGGAGTGGTGAAGACGCGCGGTTCCGGCGCACCGCACCGGCGGCACGCCGCCGCCTTCGGCGATCCGTTCACCGCCCCCACCTCGCTCCGCCCGCCGCGGCGGCCGGTGTCACGGCCGACGCCGCGAGCAGGACCCAGAGGGCTTCCGGCGAGAGGGGGAAAGCGGTGGGGGCGGGCGTCACCAGCGTGACGCCCACGATGAGCACCGCCAGGAAGGCGGTGCCCGTACAGCGAAGGGCTATCCTGCAATGGACGAACATGAGGTCTCCTTGTGCGTGACGTGCGTGACGTATGTGACGTGCCTGGGGTCTCGTGAGGTCGGCAGAAGGCCGTTCCCTGCTTCCCGCCAGAAGCACCAGGGAGCGGCCTCCGTGTTTTCCGCGGCGGTACGGGATGCTTCCGGCTCCCGCGATCCGCCCGGTCGCGGTCGGTCATCGGTCAGGTCACATGGCGCGCTCCTTCCGTCCCGTCGGGTGCCGTGCTCGGTGGCGCGGCCCGTAACGGCAGTCTCGGCCCCGCGCTCACCTGCGCCCATGCCTGAGCGACGGGCGGCGGAATTCATGAGCACCACGACAGCGCGCACGGACACTGGCGAACACCCGTGACACGGGCGGACAATGACGGACAGGCACGGAACATCTGTGTCACCACATCTGTGGCACCGCCGCCACCGCGCTTCCGGGGGATGATCCATTGACCGGCCGTCCGTCCCCGCCCGCACCCCAGCCCGTACCGGAACCCGTGGCGGCCTTCGCCGAGCAGCTGCGCGAACTGCGCCTGCGGTGCTTCGAGCCCACGGAGGCCCGCCTCGCCCTCCAGATGAAGTGCGGACGCAGCTCGGTGTCCGCGATGCTCAACGGCCGCCGCTTCCCCAGCTGGGAGCTGACCTGCGCCTTCGTGACCGCGTGCGGGGAGCAGCCGGGGGACTGGCTGGACCGGTGGCGGGACGCGAAGCGCCGCCTGGACGCGCTGCGCAGGGACCCGGACGGCGGCGGCGCCGGGCCGGCCCGCCCGGCCGCGCTGCCGGACGCCGGCGGTGACGCGCTGCTCGCCGCGACCTGGTACCGCAGCAACCCCGAGTTCTACTCCGCCGCGGCCCGCAGCGTCCGGTCGGCGCGGTCGGAGATCCGGGTCACGTACACCCGCCGCTACCCGCCCGACCAGTACACGACCAAGGCGTCCGCCGACTACTTCGCGGACATCCTGGCCTGGGCCCGCGAGGACACCGAGGACCAGCGCAGCGTCCGCCGCATCATCGGCGTCCCGGAGACGGACGGCGTGCCCGACAAGCACGTCCTCGCCTGGGCCCGGCGGCACCGTGAGGAGACCGCCGCCATCCTCAACTACGAGGCGAGCGTGCTGCGGTGGACGGCGGCAGCGGACGGCCTGAACATGGCCCTGATCGACGACAGCGTCGTCTTCCTCGCCTTCTCCGGTGGCGCCCGCCAGAAGCTGAACGGCTTCAGCGTCCAGGACCGCACCTACATGTCCTACTTCGCCGCCTACTTCGAGCAGCTGTGGACCCCGCTCCAGCCGCTGGGCGACTATCTGGACGATGTGCAGCGGTGAGCGTCATCCGTCGTAATGCTGTACGCGGTGGCCGTGGCCGCGGTCCAGCAGGGCGGGCAGCCGGGCACGGATCTCCGCGGTGATCGCGGGCACGTCGACGGTCAGCAGGCGGCGGTCGCGCATGAGGACGCGGCCGTCGACGACGGTGGTGCACACGTCGCCGGAGCGGGCGCTGTGCACCAGGGCGGTGGCCAGGTCGTGCACCGGCTGGACGTGCGGCCCGGTGAGATCCACCAGCACGATGTCCGCCCGGTGCCCCGGCGCGAGCCGCCCCACCTGCCCGTCCAGGCCGAGCGCGCGGGCGCTCTGCGTCGTCGCGTGGTCGAGCGCCTGGCGGGCGGTCAGCCATCGCGGGTCCCCTTCCGCCGCCTTCTGCACCAGGGCGGTGAGCGTCATGCTCTCCCAGACGTCCAGGGTGTTGTTCGACGCGGCCCCGTCCGTCGCCAGGCCGACCGGAACACCGATCGAGCGCAGCAGCCGTACGGGCGTCGTGTCCCACGCGAACTTCAGGTAGCCCCTGGGGGCGGAGGCCACCCCGACGCGCGCGGTGGCGCGGCCGAGGACCGGGAGGTCCCGCTCCAGGATGCCGGTGCCGTGGGCGATCAGTACGTCCACGTCCAGCAGGCCGGTGCGGTGCAGCGTCTCGATCGGGGTGCGGCCGTGGCGGGCGAGGCTGTGCTCGGTCTGTTCGCGGTTCTCGGCGGCGTGGAGGTGCACCGGCAGGCCGTGGTCGCGGGCGAGCCCGGCGGTCGCGCGCAGGTCGGCGTCGGAGACGGTGTACGGCGCGTGCGGCGCGAGCGAGGTGGTGATCCGGCCGCCGGCCCCGCCGCGGCGGCGCAGCGCGAAGTCCAGCGAGCGTTCGCGGCCCGCCGGTCCCATCGAGGAGAAGTACGCCCACCCGAGGTTCGCCCGCAGCCCGCTCACCTCCACGGCGTGCGCCACCTCGTCCATCGCGAAGTAGTGGTCGGCGAACGTGGTGACGCCGCAGCGGATCAGCTCGGCGCAGGCGAGCAGCGCGCCGAGCCGCACGTCGCGGTCGGTCAGGTTGGTCTCGGCCGGCCAGATCCGCTCGTTGAACCACTCCTCGGTGGGCAGGTCCTCGGCGCTGCCCCGGAACAGCACCATCGGCGCGTGGGTATGGCAATTGATCAGGCCGGGCAGCACGGCCCGGCCGCGGGCGTCGAGGCGTTCGGCGGCGGGCAGGTCCGCCACCGCCGCGGCCGTGGTGACCGCGTCGATACGGCCGTTCCGTACGACGATCGCGGCGTCCTCGCGGAAGCCGATGCCGTCGTGGTCGTCGTGGACGAGCACGGTGCCGCCCTCGATCACCAGGTCGGCGGCGCCGGGGCGGGAGGGGGTGTGCGGGGTGCGGTCGGGCACGGTGGCTCCCTGGGATGGACGGTGTGCCACGACCATGGCACACCGCCCCTCGGCGCCTCCGGTGCCTACCGTGCGTCGGCCGACGCCAACACGTCGTCCGCGAAGCGCGGGACCTCCGTGTTCTCGTTCTGCCCGCCGTTCTTCTCGCGGATCCACTTCCCGGCCAGGGCGGGGATCCACGCCGAGAACTCGCTCTGCGTCAGGTCGCCGGGCACCTCGCCGCCCAGCTTGTTGATGTCGGCGGCGGGCAGGCCGCCGGGCGCGTCGAGACGTTCGGACGGGGCGTCCTTCATCGTCGCGTCCCAGACCTGGAGGGCGAAGGTGGTGCAGTTACGGGCGGAGGTGCCCGCCCAGCCGCCGGTGAGGACGAAATTCCAGCTCGGCAGGAGCGTGTATTTCTCGTTGAGCTCCGCCCGCCGCCGGATTTCGTGGCCGAAGGCCTTCTGCTGCGTGCCGGTCAGCTTCTTGCAGCGCGCGGCGCGCGGGGAATGTGCCTGCCCCTGGTCCTGCTTGCGGCTCGGCCGGTCCCATTCGACCAGGGGCTTGCCCGGGACGTTGATGTCGTAGCCGGTGTAATTGACGGACATGCCGTCGACCGGCGAACCGTCGCCGTTGGTACCGTCCGGGTCGTTCGGCTGGAACGAATAGGTGTCGTAACGGGCCTCTCCGCCTCCATCCAGTTTTCGGTGCAGCTTGCCGCCGGAATTGAAGTGCACGAGCCAGCTGTGGCCGAACACGTGCTGACTCACGTTCAGTTCGTACAGCAGCTTGTTCGTCTGCTCGGCGTAGGACAGGTTCCCGTACTTGTGCTGGAAGTCGTCGCTCTTCCACAGCGCGTGGGCCCGCTTGGCGACGTCCCAGACATAACCGCCGGTGGTGCGGTCGGTGATCTCGGTGCTGTAGATGCACAGCACGTTGTCCGGCGCGCGGGCAGCGGACGGCCGCGGACCGTCGGCGGCCTGGGCGGCGGGCGCCTGGAGCAGCCCCACGAACAGGGCGGTCGCGGCGGCCGAGGCGACCACGGCGGGCGTGCGTAATGTCATGACGTGCGGAGATTTCCCTTCGGTCGGCCGGCGGTCGCGGCGCGCCGCCGGCCCGGCGTACCAAGATCATTTCGTCGTGCCGTCCCGCGCCCCAAGGGCGGAAAGTCCTGACGGGGCGGGACTTTCGCCCCCTGGCCGGAGACGGACGCACGGGGACGCGTGATCAACTGGACCGGTCCGGGCGGGAGGCGGGCCTCCCGGCCGGCGGCACCGTTCACGACGTCCGATCCGGGAGAGTGGTCCGCGATGAGCAGCATCAGGTACGAGGACGTGCGGGCGGCGGCCGGCCGGATCGCCGGGTATGTGCGCCCGGTGACCGTCGCGCCGGTCGACCCGGGCACCTTCGGCCCCGCCGAGGGCTGGCTCGCCTACGAGTTCACCCAGCACACCGGCTCTTTCAAGGCCCGCGGCGCCGCGAACTTCATCGCGGCGCACCGCGCGGCGGGCACCCTGCCCGAGGCCGGCGTGGTCATCGCCTCCGGCGGCAACGCCGGACTGGCCTGCGCCTGGGCCGCGGCCCGGCACGGCATCCGGGCGACCGTGTTCGTGCCGGAGACCGCGCCGCCGGTCAAGGTCGCCAAACTGCGGCTGCTCGGCGCCGACGTACGCCAGGCGGGCACCGAGTACGCCGCCGCCCTGGAGGCGTCCCGCGAGCACGTCGCGCGGACCGGGGCGCTGGAGTCGCACGCGTACGACCACCCGCTGATCGCGGCCGGCGCGGGCACCCTGCTGGAGGAGATCCGCGCGGCGCTGCCCGGCCTGGACACGGTGGTGGTCGCGGTCGGCGGCGGTGGCCTGTTCAGCGGGGTCGCGGCGGCAGCGCACCACCACGGCGTACGGGTCGTGGCCGTCGAACCGGAGAACTGCCGGGCGCTGAACGCCGCGATCGAGGCGGGCCGGATCGTCGACGTGCCGGTGCGGTCCGTCGCCGCCGACTCGCTGGGCGCCCGCCGCGTCACGGGCATGGCCCTGGACTGGGCCCGGCGCGCCGAGGCGGTCTCGCTGCTCGTACCGGACGAGGCGATCCTCGACGCCCGCCGCGCGCTGTGGGACGACCGCAAACTGGCGGTCGAGCACGGCACGGCGGCCGCCTACGCCGCTCTCCGCTCGGGCGCGTACCGGCCCGCGCCCGGAGAGCGGGTGTGCGTCGTCGTGTGCGGCGCGAACACCGACCCGTCGGACCTCGTACGCCCCGGAGAGTGACCCCGGCGGCACGCTTTGGCGCACACATTCGACGTACGCGTGACCGCCAGGCCGGGGGCCGGCCCGCGGCCCGGTCCCCGGCACCGCCCCGCGAGGCACCCGGGATTCCACCGGTGAGCTGCGCGTGAGCAGCCGCGCAGACGGTCCGCGTACCGTGCGCCGCTCCTGTCTCCGCACACCCGTGCAAAGAGATTTGCCGACGAACCGATACACCCGTCATGTGCGCTCGTTGGCCCTGTATGGCGCGTGAGGTGCGACCGGTCGGATGGCCCCGCCACCGGCCCGGCCGCCGTGAACACCAGCACCTTCGTCAGGAGACGGCAAGCATGAACAGGACGCCAGGCAACCGCGGTCGCCGAATGCCGCTGACCGTCGCGCAGACGGGAGTGTGGTTCTCCCAGGAGCTGGACACGGAGAACCCGATCTACCGTGCCGCCGAGTACGTGGACATCCACGGCCCGGTCGACCTGGCCCTGCTGGACGCCGCGGTGCGCCGAGCCGTGGCCGACACCGACAGCGTACGGGTCCGCTTCGAGACCGACGAGGACGGCGGCGTGTGGCAGGTGCCCGACCTGGCGGACGGCTGGCCGCTGCCCGTCGTGGACCTGCGGGACCCGGACACGGCCGGGCCGCCGCGCGACCCGTGGGCCAGGGCCGAGGCATGGATGTGGGCCGACCTGCGCGAGCCCGTCGGGCTGCGGCGCTCCCCGCTGTTCAGCTTCGCCGTGCTGCGCCTGCCGGACGACCACTGCGTGCTGTACATGGCCCTGCACCACATCGTCCTGGACGGCTACGGCTTCTCCCTCCTCATCCAGCGCGTCGCCGAGGTCTACACCGCGCTGGAGGCGGGTGCGGAGATCCCCCCGTGCCAGTTGAACACGCTGGAGGAACTGCTGGCCGACGAGGCCGCGTACCACGCCTCCGAACGGTTCGCCCGCGACCGCGCGTTCTGGGCCGAGCGGTTCGCCGGCCGGTCCGCCGGGGCCGGCCTCGCGAGCCGGCTGGCCACCGTCCCGCACCGCTTCGTCCGCAAGACCGCCCACCTGCCCGCGCCCGCCGCCGACGGACTGCGGTCCCTGGCCCGGCAGGCCCGGTCCGGGATGCCCGTGGTCGCGATGGCGGCCCTCGCGCTGTACGTGCACCGGATGAGCGGCAACACCGACGTGACGCTGGACCTCACCGTCACCGGCCGCGTCGGCGCCGTGCCCCGCAACACGCCGTGCATGCTCGCCAACGTGCTGCCGCTGCACGTCGAGCTGGGCCCGTACACGACCGTACGGGAACTGCTGCGCCACACCTCCGAGCAGGCCCGCGGGCTGCTGCGCCACCAGCGCTACCCGTCGCCGTACCTCGTCCAGGAGCTGGGCGCCGCGCACACCGGCGGCCACCTCGGCGACTGGGGCATCAACATCATGAGCTACGACCGGGAGCTGAGCTTCGGGCGGCACCCGGCCACCTTGCACAACCTCTCCAACGGGCCGGTCACCGGCCTCGGCGTCAATGTCTACGAGCGCACCGACGACGGCTGCCTGCGCATCGACTTCCAGGCCGACCCCGGCCTGTACGACGCCGAGGCCATCGCGGCCCACCAGCGCCGCTTCCTGGCCCTGCTGGACACGCTCGCCCAGGTCGACCCCGGACAGCCCGTCGGCGGCATCGACCTGCTGCCGGCCGTCGAGCGCCGCCGGGTGACCACCGGCTGGAACGACACCGCCCGTACGGTCCCGGTCACCACCCTGCCCGACCTGTTCCAGGAGCAGACCCGCCGCACGCCCGACGCCACCGCGCTCGTCTGCGGCGCCACCACCTGGACGTACGCCGAACTGAACGCCCGCGCCAACCGGCTGGCGCACGCGCTGATCGAACGCGGCGCCGGGCCCGAGACGTTCGTGGCGCTGGCGCTGCCGCGCACGGCCGAGCACATCGCGGGCCTGCTGGCGGTGCTCAAGACCGGCGCCGCGTGCGCGCCGGTCGACCCGGAACTGCCCGCCGAGCGGATCCGCTTCCTGCTCGCCGACACCCGCCCCGGGTGCGTCCTCACCACGACGGCGGCCGGCGGGCGGCTGCCGGACACCGCCACCGCGCTGTGCCTCGACGACCCCGCGACCGTGCGGGACCTGGCGAACCGGCCGGTCACCGATCCCACGGACGCCGACCGCCGGAGCCCGCTGGCGCCGGGCCACCCGGCGTACGTCAGCTACACCTCCGGATCCACCGGGCAGCCCAAGGGCGTCGTCGTCGAACACCGGCAGCTGACGAACCTCTTCTTCGACCACAAGGCCGAACTGATCGACCCGGAGACGGCCGCGGCCCGGCGCCGCCTGCGGGCCGCGCTGACCGCCGCGTTCTCCTTCGACACCGCCTGGGAGGGCCCGCTGTTCCTGGCCGCCGGCCACGAACTGCACCTGGTCGAGGACGCCGTGCGCCTCGACCCGCCCGCCCTCGTCGCCTACATCGCCGACCGGCGCATCGACTTCCTCGACCTCACCCCCACCCATCTGCACCAGCTGCTCGCCGCCGGACTGTGCACCGGCGAGCGGCACCGCCCGCGCATCCTCATGGTGGGCGGCGAGGCCGTCGACACCGCCCTGTGGGAGACGCTGCGCGCCCTGCCCGGTACCACCGCGTACAACTACTACGGGCCGACCGAGTGCACCGTCGACGCGGTGTACTGCCGCATCGCCGACCAGGACGAACCGCCCGTCATCGGGCGCCCCGGACGCAACGTCCAGGCGTACGTCCTCGACGCCGCGCTCAACCCGGTGCCGGCCGGGGTACCGGGCGAGCTGTACCTGGCCGGCGACCAGATCGCGCGCGGCTACCTCGGCCGGCCGGCGCTGACCGCGGAGCGGTTCGTCGCCAACCCGTTCGCCCACGCGGGCAGCGGATCGGCGGGCGGCACCTGCGGCGACCCCGGCGTGCCCTGCACCTGCGGCGCGCCGGGCTCGCGCATGTACCGCACCGGCGACCGGGCACGCTGGACGCCCGACGGCATCCTCGAATACCTCGGCCGCGCCGACGGCCAGGTCAAGGTACGCGGCTTCCGCATCGAGCCCGGCGAGATCGAGACCGCGCTGGCCCGGCACCCGGGCGTCGCCCACGCGGTGGTGACCGTACGGGAGGACACGCCCGGCGACCGGCGCCTGGCCGCGTATGTGGTCCCCGGCGGCACCGCACCCGCCCGCATCCCCACCTCACGGCGCGCCGACGGCCGTACGCCCCTCGCACCCGCCCCGGTCGACGCCGAGGCCCTGCGTACCTGGGCCGCCGCCCGCCTGCCCGAATACATGGTCCCCAGCGCCTTCGTCCTCCTGGACCGGCTGCCGCTGACCTCGAACGGCAAGCTCGACCGCGCCGCCCTGCCCGCTCCGGAAGCCCCCGCCGCCCGCAACGGCCGGGAGCCGCGCAGCGCCCGGGAGAAGGTGCTGTGCGCACTGTTCGCCGAAGTGCTCGGGGTACGGCAGGTCGGCATGGACGACGACTTCTTCGCCCTCGGCGGGCACTCCCTGCTCGCGGCCAAGCTCATCAGCCGTATCCGCTCCGCGCTGGGCGCCGAACTCTCCATCCGCGCGCTGTTCGAGGCGCCGACCGTCGCCGACCTCGTCGAGGCGCTGGAATCCGGCGACGCGACGGACGGCTTCGAGGTGCTGCTGCCGCTGCGCACCCAGGGCACCCGGCCCCCGCTGTTCTGCGTCCACCCCTCCGGCGGCCTCAGCTGGTGTTACGCGGGGCTGCTGCGCCACCTGGACCCCGACCTGCCGGTGTACGGGCTCCAGGCGCGCGGTCTGGCACAGCGGACGGCGCTGCCCACCACGTTCGAGGAGATGGTCGCCGACTACGTCGGCCAGATCCGCGCCGTCCAGCCCACCGGCCCCTACCACCTGCTGGGCTGGTCCCTCGGCGGCGCGCTCGCCCACGCCATCGCCGTCCGGCTCCAGGCCAGGGGGGAACGGGTGGCGCTGCTGGCCATGCTCGACTCGCGCCCCATCGACCCGCACGGGGCGACGGGTTCCGCCGTGACGGAGCACGACATCCTCTCCCTCCTCCTGGAGGCGGCGGGCCACGCCCCGGACCGGTTCCCGCGTCCGCTGACGGTCCCCGGCGTGGCGGCGGTGCTACGGGGGCAGGACGGCGGCGACGAACTGCTCGACTCGCTCAAGGAGCACCCCGCACTCGGCGAGGACCGCCTCACCGCCGTCACCGAGGTGTTCACCAACTCGGTCAAGCTGCTGCCGACCTTCTCCGAAGGCGTCTTCGACGGCGATCTCCTCTACTTCCACGCCACCGAGAACAAGCCCGCCCACGCCCCCACCGCCGACTCCTGGCGCCACCTGATCACCGGCCACATCGAGAACCACGACATCACCTGCACCCACCATGCGATGACCCAGGCGGGGCCGCTGGCCCGGGTCGGGCGGGTGGTGGGGGCACACCTGGGGGCGGGGGTGGTGGGGACGGGGCGGTGAGCCCTTCAGAGGAAGCGTGCGGGCGAGACGGCCCGGATGTGCACGAGCGCGTCGAACCAGTCCGCGAGGGAGCCGCCGGACAGGTGGTGCGCGGCATCGTCGCGGGCGTCGTAGTGCGGCCCGACCAGCCGCATCTTGACCGGCGCGGCGAGCCATTCCCGTACGGCGGCGGGGCTCGGCTCGTGCAGGTTCCAGAGGTACGCGTCCGGAAGCCCGGAGCGCCCGAGGGTGGCTTCGGCGAACTCCTCCGGCGGGGCCGGAACGGCCGACGGGGCCGAGCCGTGGTGAATGGTCAGGCCGAGCGAGACGTACCCGGCGCCGTAGCGTTCGCGCAGGTAGCCGCCCGCGTTGCGGTGCGTCTCCGGTGGCGACGAGGGTGAGACGGTCCGGGGGTCGCCCTTGACGGTGTGTGCGAGGCCGCCCCAGTAGACGACCTTGTCGCCGGTGTGCTCGTGCCACCGGATGACGTCCGCCGCCAAGACCCGCTCGATCTCCGCGAGTCCGCCCGGGCCCGGCCCACGCGGCGACGGCCGCCCCTCGGGGGAACCGGCGAAACGCACCGGGTCATCCGGATGCGCGATGTTGTACGCCCGCATCCACTCCACGGATTCGGCGATCTCCTCGATCCGCCAGAAGGGCCGCGCGTGCGCCAACATCTCTCGCGGGGCCCCGGCCCCGGTCCGGACGTACGTGTCCAGCCCGGTCCGTACGGCGTCGTCCCCCTCCAGCGCCAGCGAACGGAATCCGTGCCGCTCGACCAGGAACCGGAAGATCCGGTGGGAGACGGTGGCCAACTCGTGCGTCAGCCGCGCCGAGGCACCGAGCGCGACGACCCGCGCGTCCCGGACGACGCTGTCCAGAGGCGCGAGGGCGGCGGCCGGGGCGCCGGGGTCCGTGGTGGTGAGCGGGTGGGCGTGGTCCCGTAGCCAAGTGGCGGCGGCTGTCGCGGTCATGACTGGTTCTCCTCGGGGGCGAGCACCGTACGGCGCGTGCGTGACACCAGAGGATCCTGGGACCTCGATCGGACTTGAGGTCAAGTCGGACTTCAGACGGTGAGACAGCCACTGTCAGGCCGCTTCAGCCGCCGCCTGCGGCATCGCTCAGCGGCAGGACCAGACGGTCGGCTCGTCCATGCCGCCGGGAATCTTCCAGCTCTGCCCGGCGATCGTGCCGTCGTCGCCGGAAACCGTGATCTCCAGTCCGCGGTCGGAGGCGTAGCGCAGCGTGGAACCGAGCTTCGTCAGCTGCCACACGCCGAATTCGTGCCAGTCGGGGTCGTCGGTGCGGCCGACGATCCGGCCGTCGCGGTTGATGCCCCAGACATCGTCACTCCGCGGAAGCACGCTCGGCCGGCCGTCGCGATCCCACAGCACGCTCCGCGACGGGTCTCCCGCGTCGTAGGAGACCTGGCCGACGACACGGCCGTTCGATATCCCCCGCGTGATGACGTCATAAGCGCCCTTGGGCAGGGGCAGTGCGCGGGCCTTGCCGTCCTTCCACAGGTACGGCACCCGTCGGCCGTCGTCCACCGAGACCAGCACGGTGCCGTCCTGGTCGATACCGGTGGCAACGGCCTCCGCGTCGGGCAGGCCGGTCAGCTTCACCACGGTTCCGGGCTTGTCGGCGGGCCAGACGACCGGATTCCAGTACGGTGCGCCGTTGACCGTCGTCTCGACGGCGCCGACGATGTCCCCGCGGTCGTTGATGCCTTCCGCCCGCGAAGCGTCGGCGCCGGGCAGTTCGGGCAGGCGCTCCATCCTGCCGTTGTGTGAGCGGAGGGCGCTCGGCAGCCCGTCGGCGTCCCGGTAGGCCATTCCGGCGACCGTCCCGGCGTCGTTCACGCCTGAGACGGTGACCCAGTTCTGGTATACGGGGTCGGCCAGATTGCCGTAATCAGTGAACTTCCCGTTCTTCCACAGCACGGCGCGACCGCCCTGTTCGGAACCCGCGCCATAAGACACCGTGCCCGCGTAACCACCGCTTCCGTCGGTCGCGACCACCTCGCCGGTGAGCGCGCCGGCGGGCAGCGGCAGGGTGGCCGGTGTCCACGCGCAGGCCCGCGGCGCAGCGGCGGCGGCAGCGGGCGCCACGGCACCGGCCATCGTCGCGACCAGCGCCGCCGAAAGCAGGACGCGAGCGACACCATGCGTACGTCTCATACTTCTCCTCAGTCCGTGAGCAATGCGGAGGTTGTGGAATTCCGCTGACGACGAGGAAGCTTCGGGCGCCATCCCGGCCGCGGGCAACGTTTTTCAGTCCTGCGTTAATGTGGCGAACGGCACTTTGACTTTTGGGCGGGGCCGGCCATCACTCTTCGGCAGAGTGCATTCCGTACCGCCGCGCCACTTCCGCCGCCGTCCGTGCCACCGCCGCGCGGAGTTCGGGCGGACCCAGAACCTCGGCCTCTGTGCCGAGCCTGAGGAGGTCACCGACGGCCACGGCCGGGGTTTCGACCGGGAGATCCACTTCCGTCCAGCCTTCGTGGTCCGGTGGGCCCGCGGTTTTCAGCGCCTGGGTGCCCGCCGCGCCGAACTGCATGGGGAGCAGGCGCTGGGCGCGGGGGGAAATACGCAGGCGTGCCGTGTCCTGGTGGAGCTGGGATTCCAGGCGGCGGGAGGAGTCGGCCCAGTGGGCGGCCAGGTCGAAGGCGGGTGGCCGCTCGAAAGGGACGTTCGTTGCTTCGGCGGACAGGAGGCGGGAGATGCGGTACGTGCGCGGGCTCGGCGTGCCGTTGTCCGACTGGGCGGCAGGAGCGGCGACCGCGTACCAGATGCCGCCCTTGAGGACGAGGCCGAGCGGGTGCAGTTCCCGTTCCGCCACGGTGCCGTTCCAGGCCCGGTAGCGGACGCGCAGTGTGCGCTGTTCCCAGACGGCGCGTGCCACGGACGCCAGGTGGGGGACCGGGTCGGCGTCCCGGAACCAGGCGGGGGCGTCCAGGTGGAAGCGGTCCTGGAGGCGGCGGGTCCGGTCCGCCAGGCCGGGCGGGAGCGCGGCCTGGAGTTTGAGCTGGGCGGTGGCCAGGACCGCGCCCAGGCCCAGTTCGCGGGCGGCACCCGGTACGCCCGCGAGAAACAGGGACTCCGCCTCGGCGTCGGACAGGCCGGTCAGCCGGGTGCGGTAGCCGTCCATGAGCGAGTAGCCGCCGTCCGGGCCGCGCTCGGAGCGGACCGGGACGCCCGCGGCGCCGAGGGCTTCGACGTCCCGGTAGACCGTGCGCGGCGACACCTCCAGTTCGGCGGCCAGTTCGGTGGCGGTCATCCGGCCGCGGTTCTGGAGCAGCAGGAGGAGGGAGAGCAGACGGTCGGCACGCATGCGGTCATTGTCGCGCCGTACCTGACAGAAGGTGTCAGGTACGGCGGCCAGGCTGTGATCACCACCGCGCGGACCGGCCACGGCAGGCCGCTCCGCCGACCGAAAGGATCGCCATGTCCCCTCAGGCCAGCGCCGACCGCACGCAGCTCACCGGCCACTTCACGTACGCCGGCTGGGAGGAGAGCGCCCTCGGGAACCGCCCGGACGGCACGTACCCGCGCCTCGCGCACGCCGCCGTCACCAACGCCTTCTCCGGCGGCATCGAGGCGGCGGACACGATCTGCGAGTACACCATCGTCTACAGCACGGAGAAGACCGGCACGTTCACCGGCATGGAACTGCTGGAGGGCAGTGTCGACGGGCGCCGGGGCACGTTCGCCGTGGAGGAGCGCGGCTCGTTCGACGAGCGGGGGAGCGTGCGCTGCACCTTCGAGGTCGTGCCGGGCTCGGGCACCGGGGAACTGACCGGACTGCGGGGCACCGGCGCCTTCACGCACGAGCCCGGGCAGCCGTCCGTTCCGTACACCTTCGACTACGACTTCGGCTGACCGGCGGGCGGCAGCCGCCGTACCAGCGGGGCCAGCGCCGCGCCCGCAAGGGTGGCCGAGGCGATGGCGCCCAGGGTGATGCCCCAGGCCACCGGGCCCATCGGGGTGCAGCCGAAGAACCGGCTGACACCCGGCGTCTGGATGACCGCCGCCAGCACCGCGGCCGACCCCAGGCCCGCGGCCAGCACCCTGCGGTCCGGCCCGCCGATGAGAACCGTCTGGGCCAGCTGGGTGCCGACCACCGCGGCCAGCGCCACGGTGCCCGCGCGGCGGCGCCGGCCGGTGAGCCGGGCCGCGCCCCAGGCCAGCGTCGCGCCGAGGGTCGTGGTGAAGCCGCGCAGCAGCAACTCCCGGGTGAGCGCGGCGCCCAGGGAGCGGTCGGGGCCCTCGCGCAGCAGGCGTTCGCCGCCGTCGCCGGGCGGTTCGCGGACCGCGATGGCCAGCGCCGGTGCCAGGTCGGTGAGCAGGTTGACCAGCATGATCTGCCGGGCGGTCAGCGGGGCGCGGCCGGTGAGGGCGGCGGCGAGCACACTGAAGCCGATCTCACCGAGGTTGCCGCCGATGAGGACGGCCAGCGCGGCACGGACCGAGGTCCACATCGCCCGGCCCTCCAGCAGCGCGGCGATGATCGTCTCCAGCCGGTCGTCGCCGACCACGAGGTCGGCGGCGGCGGTGGCGGCCGGGGTGCCCCGGCGGCCCAGCGCGATGCCGATGTCCGCGAGCCGGATGGCGGGCGCGTCGTTGGCGCCGTCGCCGGTCATCGCCACCACCCGGCCGATGCGCTGGTACGCCTGCACGATGCGGACCTTGTGGTGCGGGCTGCACCGGGCGATCACATCGACCCGGGGCAGCAGCGCGCCCAGCGCGTCGTCGTCCAGCTCGTCCAGGTCCGCCGCACTGCACACGCGCTGGGAGGCACCGTTGCTGATGGTGGAGGCGATCGCGTCGGCGGTGGCCGGGTGGTCCCCGGTGAGCATGACGATCTGCACCCCGGCCTCGCGCAGCCGCTCGGCGGCGGGCGGCGCTCCGGCCCGTACGGGATCGGACAGGGTGAGGAAGCCGAGCAGCACGAGCCCGTCCACGGCCTCCTCGGAGAGGGGTTCGCCGGGCTCCATGGGGCGTTCGGCCACGGCCAGGACCCGGCGGCCCGCGCCGGCCAGCTCCTCGGCGGTCGCGGCCAGGCGGGCGCGTTCCCCGTCGTCGAGCGGGCGGTCGGCCGCGCTGCCGGTACGGCGCCGGGCGCAGCGTTCGAGAACGTTCTCGGGCGCGCCCTTCACGCTGAGCAGCGCGCCGCGCGCGGACCGCCCGGTGGTGGCGTGATAGGCGCGGGACGGCTCGAACGGCAGGTCGTCGGTACGGTGCCAGCCGGGCGCGCCGTCCCGTACGGTGACGTGCCGCCGCCGGGCCCCGGACACCACCGCCCGGTCGGTCTGGTGCGCCAGCGGTTCCGCCGAGTGCCCGGACGGGGTGGCGCGCAGAGCCGCGGCCAGGACCTTCTTGCGCACGTCGTCCAACCGGCGGGCGGGCAGCGCCCGTTCGCCGTCGCTGACCTCCGCCAGCTCCAGCGTGCCTTCGGTGAGGGTGCCGGTCTTGTCGAAGCACAGCACGTCGGCGCGGCCGAGCGCCTCGATCGTACGGGGATTGCGCACCAGCGCCCCGTGCTCGGCGAGGCGCCGGGCGGCGGCCAGTTGGGCCGCGCTGACCAGGAACGGCAGCCCTTCGGGGACCGAGGCGACCGCCAGGTTCACCGCCGAGGCCAGCGTGTGGTGCAGGCGCCTGCCGTGCAGCAGCCCGGCCCCGGCGACAGCCGCGGCCGAACCGAGCGCGATCGGCAGGCTCGCCTTGGTCAGCGACGCCAGCCGCTTCTCCACCCCGGCCGTGGGGGCGGCCTGCCGTGCGGTGGCCAGGCTGCGCCCGACCTCCGTGGCCGCGCCGGTGGCGACGACCACGGCCGTGGCCCGGCCCGCGGCCACCGTCGTCCCCTCGTACAGCATCGAGCGCCGGTCCGCGAGCTGCGCCGCCACCACCGGCGCGGGGTCCTTGGCGACCGGCAGGGACTCGCCGGTCAGCGACGACTCGTCCACCTCCAGGCCCTCGGCCGTCAGCAGGCGGCAGTCGGCCGGCACCACGTCCTCGGCGCCCAGCACGACCACATCGCCCGGGACCAGTTCACCGGCGGTGACCTGCCGTTCGTCGCCGTCCCGCCGTACCCGCGCGCTGACCGCGGAGCGCTCGAACAGCTCGGCCAGCGCCGCTTCCGTACGCACCCGCTGCACGCCGCCGACGAGCGCCGACGTGCCGGTGATGGCGGCCACGAGCGCCGCGTCGGTGCGCGAGCCGACGGCGGCGGACAGCGCCGCGCCCGCCGCGAGCACCGGGGTGAGCGGGTTGGCCAGTTCCTCGACGAACGCCGCGGCGAGGCCCGTGCGTTGCGGGCCGTCGGTTTGCCGCGCGGGCGACGAACGGGCCGTGGCTTCGTGGGACGACAGCCCGTCCGGTGTGGCCGTCAGACGCTCCAGCACCTGGGGCACCGGCATCAGATGCCACGGCGTGCTCTGCGCCGCCGGCACCGGCGGGCGGGCCAGCAACTGCCGGGCACGCCAGGCGCCGAGGCAGAAGGCGGCCGACCCGGCGGTGTGCCCGGCGGCCGAGGCGCGGCGGGTGGCGCGGGACGGGCGAGCCTGTACGGCGGCCACCGCCCCCACCCCGCTGCCGCCCGCGGCCAGCATCGCGCTCTCCCGGTCCACCCGCGCCGCCACCGCCACCGCGTCCACGATCAAACCGGCCGTACTCAGATCACCGCCGACCAGCAGGTGCGCGCCCCAGGGCGGCGCCTTTCCCTTGCGGTGCACGCCGATGCCGCAGTCGGCGGCGCCCAGCGCGCGGCGGTTGCCCGAGACGAGCAGGACGACCGCGCCGTTGGCCTGGAGTTCCCGTACGGAGGCCACCAGCCGCTTGCCGCCCGGCAGGACGGCGTCGGCGTACCCGCACTCGGCGTCCGGGCGGTCGGAGGCCAGCACGATCCGCGCCCCGGCGCGGCGCGCGGCGGCCGCCACGGCCTGCGCGCCCGGCGCGGTCTGCGCCGCCAGGGCCGCCACCGCATGCAGCTGCCCGTGACGCGCCAGGCCCAACAGGTGGTCGTAGCCCTTCTTCCGCAGCCGGTGCGCGGCGTCCTCGGCCGCGCTGTCGTGGCCGCCGCCCTCCTGGCCGGGCAGATCCGCCGCCGGGCCGAGCACCCAGCCGTCCGCCGACCGCCGCGTCTCCAGGGGCTCGTCGGCGTCGAACAGCTCGAAGAGGCGGGCGGTGCTCCCGTCCGGGTCCGCGTCCGCCATCAGCTCCAGGTCGGCGAGGTCGTACCGGTCGCCGCGCAGCGCCGTCCCGTCCAGCACCACGCAGTCCACCTGACCGAGCCGGCGCAGCACGCCCCGGTCCATGGCCACCACGCCCCGCAGCGCCAGGAACCGGCCGAGGTACGTGGCGAACCCCTCGCGCCCGGCCTCCGGCGCCTTCGGCATGCCCGCCAGCGCCACGGCCAGCCCGCGGCGCGGCCCGGCGAACGGCACGGCCGCCGCCCCGGCCGCCATCCCGGTGACCAGCGACCGCTCCGTATAGCGGTCCGTCGAGTCCTTCGGCGCCGGCACCGGCCGCTCGACCACGATCGGCTCCGCGGCGGCGTCCTGCGGGCCGCGCACCAGCTGCGGCTCCACCGCCTCCCAGGCCTTCTTGTACGCGTCCGCCTCGCGCCACTGGGCGACCCGCTGCACCGCGTCCAGCATCAGCCCGCCGCCCCGGGTGGCCACGCCCTGCGCCAACGCGCTGACCGCCGGCAGCAGCGACTCGGCCTGGGCCGGACCGGCCAGGCCCCGCGCCACCCAGGCCCGCAACCGGGGGTGGTGCTGGAACAGCCCCGCCAGCGACCCCAGCTCGGCGGGCAGCGGAGCCCACGGGGTCAGGCGGACCAGCGTGGCGATGCCCAGCCCGACCGTGTCGGCGGCCAGCCCCGTCATCGACTGGCGGGTCCGCGGCCCCTCACACGGGTGGTGCGGCTCCTGGCACCACTCACCGTGCACGTCGCACTCCGCGTCCGTACGGGCGTCCGCGCCGCCCGCCTCGGCCTCCGCCACCAGCGCGATCAGCTCCCGCTGCCGCGGTGCTCCCGGCCCCAGCGCGACGACCACCCGCCCGGACGGGCCGTTCACCCGCGCCCACTCCACCCCCGGCTGCCGCTCCAGCACCTGTTCCACCCGCCGCGCGACCCGCTCCCCGCCCGCCGTCTGCACCCCGTGCACCGCGATGTAGCAGCGCCCCGGCCGCGACCACACCGCCCGGCCGGGCACCCCCGCAAGCTGCCAGACCAGTTCCAGCGCCCCGCGGGCGCCCGTCCGCACACCCCGCACCAGCGGGCCGGGCAGCGGCAGCGACGGCTTCGGCACGCCGGGCACGCGAAGGCCGGACAGGCCGGGTACACCGGACAACAGCGACATCGAAGGCCCCTCACTCGGAGGACTTCCCGGCGGACCGCGCCGGGGTACCGCAATGGGTAACCCTCCGGCGTCGCCCTACACGCGCCGGGCCGCACGCCGAGGCGCCGTTTGCGCCATCCGGGTGCGGCAGGGCCGCGCTGTGCCGGTGGTGCGGCGGCACCGCGTCGGTGGTGCGGCCGTTCCGTATCGGTGGTGTGGCCGCACCGTGTCCGCGTATGAAGATCAAGTGACGGCTGTACGGCATACCCCGTCCCCCGTAGGGCACCGCCCCGGAGCGGGCTCACGGCCCACCCCCGATCGGGTAGAACACCCTTGTGACAAGCCCTGACACGACAACGGCCCCGCACCGGGTGACGGCCGGGCCCCTGACCGCGATACCGGCGGGCGAGGTCGTCCTCCGGGACGAGGCCGCGAAGACGGAGCGGCGGGCCCGGGTCGCGGCCTTCCGGCTGGCGCCGTACCCGGTCACCCGCGAGCTGTACCGCGCCGTACTGGGCACGGCGCCCGCCGGGCCGGCCGGGCCCCGGACGCCGGTGACCGAGGTCTCCTGGCTGGACGCCGTACGGTTTTGCAACCTGCTCTCCCGCGCGACGGGCCGACAGCCCTGCTACACGACGGGTACCGACCCCGACGCCCAGGACGTGGCCTGCGACTGGAGCGCCGACGGCTACCGCCTCCCGACCGAGGCGGAATGGGAGTACGCGTGCCGGGCCGGGATCTCCGGCGTCCGCTACGGCGAGCTGGACGAGATCGCCTGGTACCGGGACAACTCCGGTGGCGAGGTGCATGACGTGGCGACCAAGTCACCCAATGCCTGGGGCCTGTACGACATGATCGGCAACGTGTGGGAATGGTGCTGGGACGTCTACGACGCCGACGTCTACGGCCCGTACCGCACTTTCCGTGGCGGCGGCTGGCTGGACCGGCCCCGGGGCTGCCGCGCCGCGTGCCGCCGCAAGAGCCATCCGACGCTGCGCATCGACGACCTCGGATTCCGGCTGGCCCGGTCGGGCTGAGATTCCCCCCGGTCCGTGATGCGGCCGTGGCCCGCGTCACGCAACCGTCCCGGACGTCACGCAACCGCCCCGGACTTTTCGCCATCTAGCCGGTCAGCCGTTATTTCCCGTCGCCCCGGTCGAGAGGACGTGCGAGTCTTGAGTCGCGCCCTCTGGACTTCCGCGCCCTGTACGACGGTGTACCAGGGCCCGGGGCAGCACCCGCGGCCCGGCTGACCGGCCGCCCGTAAGAAAGCGCCACATGGGTCTCACCAGCAAAAAAGTGCTGCTCCTGGCCGTCCTTTTCGCGGTAGCACTCTTTGTCCTCACCGTCTGGCTCTGGCCTCGCCTGTCCAAGCGCACCTGGCGCGCGGTTCTCGGCCGCGTCGGTCTGCTGCTGGCGACCCAGCTGTCGATCTTCGCGTTGGTCGGTCTTCTCGCGAACTCCTCGTACCTTCTCTTCGGCTCCTGGGGAGAGCTCTTCGGCAAGGGGCAGGATGTCGCGAGCACCGCACCGAACGGCGCCAAAGTGAAGGTGCTCGGCAGCGAGCACGCGGGCCTGCCCGGCGGTGCCGAGCCGCAGGCCGCCGGCCGGATCGAGAAGGTCGTGCTCCAGGGCGGGAAATCGAAGATCAACAGCCCGGCGTTCGTGTATCTGCCGCCGGAGTACTTCCAGGCCAAGTACGCGAAGAAGCGCTTCCCGGTGTCCGTGGTGCTGACCGGCCACCCGGGCACCCCGCAGGCCCTCTACAAGAAGCTGGATTACCCGCAGACCCAGCACGACCTGGTCGACAAGAACAAAATGCAGCCGACCATATTCGTCATGATGAGCCCGACCGTGGTGCCGGGGCGGGACACGGAGTGCGTGGACGTTCCCCACGGCCCGCAGGTCGAGACGTTCTTCACCCATGACGTGCGCCACGACATGGCGAGCCATTACCGGGTGGGCACCGACGCCAGGAACTGGGGCGTCATGGGGGATTCCACGGGCGGCTACTGCGCCCTGAAGATGCCGATGCGCCACCCGGAGGCGTTCTCCACCGGCGTGTCCCTCTCCGGTAGCTACAAGGTCCCGCTGGACGCTGAGACCGGCGACCTTTTCGGCGGCAGCAAGAAGCTGGAGCGGGAGAACGACCTCATGTGGCGGCAGAAGAACCTTCCCGCGGCCCCGGTGAATCTCCTCGTCACCTCCAGCAAGCAGGGCGAGTCGAATTACCAGGACACGCTGAAGTTTATCCGGCAGACCAAGTCCCCGGGCCGGATCGCGTCGATCATCCTCGACAGCGGCGGCCACATCTTCAGCACCTGGCGCCGCGAGATACCGGCCGCCCTGGAGTGGATGAGCGGCCACCTCCGGGCATAGCCCGTGCCGTGCGCTTCCCCGCACCGGCCCGAACCGTACCCGCCCGCTCCGCTTCCGCGCCCGAACCCTATGATCGAGCGTCGTCCGGCGGGCAGCCCCGCCGGACGACGCTCGATGATCAACACCCAACGGGGAAACGGGGAAGCAGCAGTGCAGCGCAGAAATTGGATACGTACGGCGGCAACGGTGGCCCTGGTGGTCGCGGCGGCCAGTGCCTGCGGGTCGTCACCGGACCCGCTGCTCACCAGCGGCACACCCGTACCGAGCCCGACGGCGACACCGTCCGGGAACGCCGCGCCCCAGCACCCGGCGCCCGGCAAGAAGGCGCCGGTCCTGGACCAGATCAAGTACGACCTCGAAAGCCGCGTCCTGGCCATGGGCGGCGGCGTGCCCCAGCAGACCGGCGCCACCTGCGACACCGCCGAAGTCGGCGACAAGCCGCAGAAGTTCACGTGCACCGTCAAGTACCTGGGCGTCGACGTGCCCTTCACCGTCGAGACCAAGGGCGGCTTCATCCTGATGCAGTACACGGCCGCCCCGACGAAGGGCGGCGTGGTCACCGACGAGGGCGTCCGCGCGCGGGCGTGGAAGCAGTACGGGATCTACGGCGGCAAGGCGGCCAGGTCGCTGCGGTGCGACAAGGTCCCCAAGGCCCGCCTGGTCCCGCTCGACAAGCCCTCCGGCTACCGGTGCTACGTGGGGGAGGGCGGCTTCAAGGGCGCTTACGACGTGGTCGTCACGGCCAACGGGATGCGGCTGACATGACGCGGGCCGGGCACCCCACCCCCGTGAGGGTGCCCGGCTGCACCCGGGTGCGTCCGTGCGCCGTCGGCTGCCCGCGGTGACGCGGGCACCGTGGCCGGGACACGGATACCCCCACTCCACCGCACCGCGCATTGTTTGGCAGCCCGTTTCCGTGCGGCTAATCAATGGCGGTGGCGGTGGCTTCGACGAGGTCGCGCAGCTGGGAGCGGGCCGTGATGCCCAGTTTGGGGAAGCTGCGGTAGAGGTGGGAGCCGACCGTGCGGGGAGAGAGGAAGAGTTTCTCGCCGATCTCGCGGTTGGTGAGTCCGCGGGCGGCGAGCCGGACGATCTGCTGCTGTTGCGGGGTGAGTTCGGCGAGCGCGTCGGGGGGCGTGTCCGCGACGTCGAGACCGGCGGCGCGCGATTCGGCGCGGGCGCGCTCGATCCCCGGGCGGGCGCCCAGGCGCCGGAAGGTCTCCAGGGCCTCGGTGAGCGGACCGCGCGCCTCCGCGATACGCCGACGGCGCCGCAGCCACTCGGCGAGGTCCAGCAGGGTCTGCGCGCGTTCGAAGGGCCAGTGCTCCAGTGCGGGGTCCGCGAGGGCCGCCCGGAAGTGCGGTTCGGCGTCTTCGGTGGCTGCCAGCAGGCCGCGGGCCCGGCTGATCAGCGCGCGCAGACGGGGTGAGGCGTGGTCCGCGAGCGCGTGTGCGGATCGTTCGACGATCTGCGCGGCCTCCTCGTGGTGGCCGGTACGCACAGCGGCGGCGGCCAGGTCCGCGAGGGCCGGGTAGGACGCGTGGTAGTGCACGGGCGCGCCGTCCGCCGTGAAGATCATGCGAAGTTGGCCGTACGCGCTCTCGTACGCACCTTCCGCGGCCGACGCGGCACCGAGCGCGCGACGGGCGTAGACGGCGACCGAGCGGCTTTCGAGCGGGTCGATCAGGGCGAGCGCGTCCTCGGCACGGGCGCGGGCCGTCGCCGCGTCCCCCTGGTAGGCCAGTACGGTGGCGTCCACCGTGGCCGCACAGGCCACCGCGTGGTCGAGGCCGGCGGCCCGGCCGACCGCGGTGACACGGGCGCAGGCCGTACGGGCCTGCCCCCACCGCCCCCGTTCCACATAGGCCCAGGCCACCGCGCCGCCCAATCCCTCCGGCAGCGGCCCCTGCAACTCCCAGCGGGCGAAGGCCGCGTCGAAGGCACGGACGGCCCGCGGGGTCTCGTCCAGGAGCCACGCCATGATCCCGACTGTGGTGAGCCGTTCCGGATGGGTTTCCGCCTCGGCGGTCAACCGGGGGAGGAGTGCGGTGAGATGGCGTCGGTTGCCGAAGGGGTCGGACACGGCTTGTACCCAGGCACGCAGGTCCGTGTGCGCGGCGTCTGCGGGGAGGTTCCGCAGGATGTCCTGGATGCGGTGCTGCTGGGCGTCCTCGCCGGAGTAGAAGCGGACCACGGCGGCGCCGGCCAGGAGGTCCAGCGCGGGGGCGGGCTGTGCGGGGTAGGTGAGGGCCAACTGCTCGGCGGCTACGGTGAGTCGGGAGAACACGACCGTGTGCCGTACGGTCAGGACCGCCAGCCGTCCGGCCTGCACGGCCGCGGCGCTCAGCAGCGACATGTCGTCCGTACGCGCCCGTACCGCAGCGGCCAGTTCCTCGACCCAGGCCAGGTCCCCGGTGAACACGGCCGCCCGGGCGGCTTCGACCAGCAGCCGGGCGCTGTCCTCGCGCTCCGGCGCGAGCTCGGCGGCGCGCTGCAACGCCTTGGCCGCCGCCGCGTAACCGCCGCGCCGACGGGCCCGGCCGGCGGTCCGCTCCAGCTCCGCCGCCACGTCCGCGTCCGGCCCCGGGCAGGCGGCGGCCAGATGCCAGGCGCGCCGGTCCGGTTCGTCCCGCAGCCGCTCGGCCAGCGTGCGGTGAGCCGCGCGCCGGGCAGCCGAAGGGGCGGAGTGGTACACGGCGGCCCGGACCAGCGGGTGGCGGAACCGGACGTCCCGGCCGGTCCGCCGGACCAGCGCGGCCTCCTCGGCGGGCAGCCACACCGCGTCCCCGGCCTCCGCCGGCCCGGCCGGTACGGCGAGTGCGGAGTCGGCACTGTCCATCGCCGCCAGAAGCAGCAGGGCTCGCGTGGTGGGGGCGGGGAGGCTGTCCAAGCGGCCGGCGAAGAGGCGTTCCAGGCGCTCGGTGAGCGGGAGCGGGCCTGCGGACGGCAGCGGCGTGGCCGTACCGTGCACGCCCGCCGCCCTCGCCAGCTCGGCCAGCGCCAGGGGATTGCCGCCGGCCTGGTCGAGAATCCGCGCCCTGGTGCGGCCGGCGGGGCTGTTCGGCTGGAGGTCCAGCAGCTGGTTGGCCGCGGTGTCGTCGAGTGGTTCCAGGGTGATGGTCGGTGCGTGGCGGTCGAATCCCGGAAGAGCCGTGCCGGCGCGGGCCCCGATCAGCACCGTGACCGGCTCGTCGCCGTCCAGTCGTCTGACGGCGAAGGACAGGGCGTCCAGGGAAGCGCGGTCGCACCACTGCGCGTCGTCCAGCACCACGAGTACGGGCTGCCGGTCGCCCAGGGCGGACAGCAGGCTCAGGACGGCGACGCCGGTCAGCATGGGGTCGGACGCGCTCGCCTGCCGGGGCGTCGCCGGGCCCATGCCGAAAGCGTCGCGGAGCGCTGTGCGTTGCCGCTCCGGCAGCGCGTCCACCTCGGCGGTCACCGGCCGCAGCAGCTGATGCAGTGCGGAGAACGCGAGGCTCGACTCCGACTCGCTCCCCTCGGCTCGCAGTACGTGCGTGCCGTCGGCCTCGGCGTGCCGCGCCGCGCGGTCCAGCAGCGCGCTCTTTCCCGTACCCACATCGCCGACCAGCAGCAGCACCCGCTCCGCCGACGCCGGGTCCACCGTACGGAAGAGGCGCGCCAGCTCCGCGTCCCGGCCGACGACCCGCGGTCCCATGGCCGCGCCGAGGCGGCCTTCGTGTCCGTCGTCCACGGAGTCTCCAGAAGCCTCGGCTCATCGCATCGGAGCCGTTTTGCCCCTGCCGGTCCAGGCTACAAGCGGCCGGGACCGCTGCCCGAGCCGCGTACAGGTGCAGTCAGGTGACGGATACCGCGGGTGCCGAGGGCGCTCGTACGGTTCCGGTAAATCCTCCGAATTGCCAGGGACGCACCATGGAACAGATCACACTCGGGAATGTCACCATCACCCGCGTATGGGAATACTTCGGCTCCGTCGACATGACACCGGAGACGTTCTTTCCGGACAGCCCGAAGGAAGCGTGGAGAGAGGGCGCTTCCTGGCTGGCCCCGCATTTCCTGGATTCCGGGACCCGCAGGGTGAATTCCGCCATCCAGACCTGGCTGCTGCGCAGCGAGGGCCGGACCATCCTGGTCGACACCGGCGTGGGCAACCACAAGGAGCGCCCCTATGCCCCGGTCTGGAGCCACCTCGAAACGGACTTCCTGGCCAACCTCGCGCGGGCCGGTGTCCGGCCCGAGGACGTGGACATCGTGATCAACACGCATCTCCACATCGATCACGTCGGCTGGAACACCTACCTGGACGGCCGGCACTGGGTGCCCACTTTCCCCCACGCCACCTATCTGATGCCGAAGGACGATTTCGACTTCTGGAATCCCGAGAACGGCCACGAGCCGGTACTCGGCCGAGGAAATCAGAATGTGTTCGAGGACAGTGTGGCCCCGGTGCATCAGGCGGGGCAGACGCTGCTGTGGGAGAACAGCCACCAGATCGACGCGAACCTCCGCCTGGAGGCGGCCCCCGGACACACCCCCGGCTCCTCCGTACTGACCCTCGCCTCCGGGACGGACCGCGCGGTGTTCGTCGGCGACATGCTGCACACCCCCGTGCAGATCCTCGAACCGGATGCCAACAGCTGCTTCTGCGAGGACCCGGCGGGCGCCCGCGCCACCCGCCGCAAGGTGCTGGGCCGGGCGGCCGACACCCATGCCCTCGTGATCCCCGCGCACCTGGGCGGCCACGGCGCCGTGGAAGTGGAACGCGTGGGAGAGAAGTTCGCGATCAAGGGATGGGCCCCCTTCGCCCCGTACACCGAGCAGGTCTGAGACCCGCGGAGAGGCACCACCGTGAACCACCACACCGATCCCGTCGTCACCACCGCGCAGGGCGCCGTCCGCGGCCTGCGCCGGGGCGACACCGCGGCCTTCCTGAACATCCCCTACGCTGCCCCGCCCCGTGGCGCCGGCCGGTTCGCGCCGCCCCGGCCGCACGAACCGTGGGACGGCGTACGGGACGCCACCGCGCCGGGGCCCAACGCGCCGCAGTCCGAGCGCCGGCTCGGCCGCGTGGACATGGGCCCGTACTTCGGCGCGGGCTGGAGCCGTGGCGAGGACTACCTCACCGTCGACGTCCGGACGCCCGCCGCGGCGGGCGGCGGGCTGCCCGTCATGGTGTTCGTCCACGGCGGCGGGTTCGTCGCCGGGTCGACGCGGTCCGCGCTGTACGACGGGTCCGCCTTCGCCCGCGACGGCGTCGTCCTCGTCACCTTCAATTACCGGCTCGGCATCGCCGGATTCCTCGACATCCCGGGCGCGCCTGCCAACCGCGGACTGCTCGACGCCGCCGCGGCCCTGCGCTGGGTCCAGGAGAACATCGCCGCCTTCGGCGGTGACCCGGGAAACGTCACCCTCTTCGGCCAGTCCGCCGGGGCCACCATCGTCGGCGGCCTCCTCGCTGCCCCCGAGGCCGCGGGGCTCTTCCGCCGGGCGATCGTCCAGAGCGGCAACGGCCTGGGGGCGTTCACCGGCGAGCAGGCCGCCCGGGTCACCGGGGCGGCGGCCGAGGACCTGGGCATCGAACCCCGCAGCGGCGCCTTCGCGGAGATCTCCGACGAGCGGCTGGTCGAGACCGCCGCCCGGCTCGGGGGCATCGATCTGCGCACCGCGACGCACCGCGACCCGCTGCTCGGACTCAGCCCCTTCGGCCTCGTCCTGGACACCCAGCCCGCCGAAGCCGTCGCCACCGGCCTCGGCGCCGGCGTCGACCTGCTCATCGGTACCAACACCGAGGAGGGGAACCTCTACCTCGTCCCCGTGGACGCCTACGCCACCTCGACCGCGGAGGACGTCGACGCCACGGCGGCCCGCGCGCACCCGGACCCGGCGCGGCTCGTCGAGACCTACCGGAAGACCCGCCCCGGGGCGTCCCACGGCGCGCTGCGGTCCGCCGTCCTGGGCGACGCGCTGTTCGGTGCGGGCAGCTGGGCCCTGGCCGACGCCCATGCCGCCCGGCCCAGGGCCGCCACCTACGCGTACGAATTCGCCTGGCGCTCCCGAGCGCTGGACGGACTGCTCGGCGCCACCCACGCGGTCGAGCTGCCCCTCGTCTTCGACCTCGCGCACGATCCCCGGCTGAACGGTGCGGACGCCCTGCTCGGCCCGGACGGGCCGCCCGCGGATCTCGCCGCCCGCATGCACGGGGCGTGGATCCGCTTCGCCCGCAGCGGTGACCCCGGCTGGGAGCCGTACGACACCGGGCGCAGAGCCACGATGCGTATCGGCACCGAGTGGTCCCAGGCCGACGATCCCCGCGGCCCGGAGCGTCGGGCCTGGAGCTGACACCGGACGCACCGGAGCTGACGCCGGACGCATAGGGCCCTGGAAAAAGCTTCGAACAAACTTCGGGACCCTGGAACCGTCCGCTCCCTCTGGTGCGGCTGCGCTGTCGGAGGTAGGTGGTAAGGGGGCTGCGCACGCGGCCGGGAGAGCCCGGCCGGTGTGCGGGGGAGGGGGCGCGTCATGAGCACTCCGGCGGCGTTGCGGTTGCTGCGCGGTACCGATCTGCTGGACCTGACGTTCGGCTTCGCCGGGCTGAAGGTCGAGGAGACCGGCGGGAACAGACGGCTGGTGCGCGCGGACCCGCAGGCGGACGGCTGGATCGCCGTCGCCTTCGGCCCGCAGCACACGGTCGAGCAGGCCTTCAGCGACGAAGTGCCGGGGGAATCGCGCGAGTTGCCGGTGGGCTCCCTCATCAGCGGCCGGAGCGTTCTCGTCTTCGATGTCGGCCCGCAGGACGCGGTGCCCTTCTCCGAGGACGGCCTGCTCGACGCCATGCGACGGCTGCCGCTGCGCGTCGTGGACGCCGCGCGCGTACCGGAGACGCCGCCCGTGGCCCTGGCGCTCCGGCCACCGCCCACCGCCGGTGCGGACGCCGCGGCCCGGGCCATGACCATGGTGCGGCTGCTCCGTACGACGGCCGAACTCACCGCCCGCCACGGTCCGGAGACCGCGCTCGCCCTCGCACGGGCCGCGGGTGTACCGACCGCCCCCGCCGGGGCCGGGGCACCGCTCGCCGCGGCCGGCCCGCAGGACCCGCTGGCCGACCCCGCCCGCCCCCGCACCGGCATCGAACTGCCCTACCGGCTCTACCTGTCCCCGTCCCAGAAGGCGCGGTGGGTCCACCGGGACCGGATCCCCGCGCCCGGTCCCGGCACCCGCGTCGAGCTGTGGCACACCCGGCTCGACGCGGGAACGGTCCGCGCGGTCTGGAACCGGGAACGCGGCGGCGATCCCGGCGCCCCGTACGCGTTCCGGCAGGCGCTGGAGCCCGAGGACCGCCGGGACATCGTGGATCTCACCACCGGCGCGGGCCTCCTCAAGCCCGACGGCACGCCGTACGTGCCGGAGCCCGTCGCCGTACGGCTGCTGATGCTCTCGACGGCCGGCGGCTGGCTGGACGGTCTCGGCAGCTGGCCGCAGCGGCCCCGGGGCGTGTCGCTCTCCGAGTGGCGCCACCGCGCCTCCATGGGCCGCGACCAGTACGTACGGGTGATGCGCGAGGGCTTCCTCTGCCCGTTCGGGCACAAGGCGGTGTACGTCCGCGTCACGGAGCGGAAGTTCGACGACGTCCGCGGCGCCTATCTCATCCAGCGCGAATTCGTCGTCGTCCGGCAGCCGTTGCGGACGTACGACCCGAACACCCCGCTGCCCGCGGGGCCCGGCCCCGCGAGCGACCTGGCGAACGTGCTGTTCCCCTTCACCAGCGTGCGGCTCGACACCCCGCAGACGCCGAACCTCGTCCCGCCCGCCGACCGGCGGAAGTTCTTCCCCGCGACGCCCGCCGAAAAGCTCTTCCACTTCAAGGTCACCGCGGTGGACCACGGAGGCAACGCGGTGGAGTTCCGTACGCCCCTGCTGTTCCTCGACGAGACCCTGGCCACCGGGGAGGGGCTGGCCGCGGCCGTCGCCGAGTACAACGCGCTGGACCGCAATCCGCCCAACCCCGCGGCCCTGGCCGGTGCCGTCGCGGTGGAGCACCCGCCCGAGGCCAGCGCCGACCTCCTCGGCCAGTCGGTGGCCCTCGCGCCCGTCCTGCGGCCCGACGACACCCGGCTCGATGTGGCCCGCATGGTGTGGGGCATGGCGGCGCCGCCCGCGCTGGCAGGGTCGGCGACGGGCGACCCCGCCGTCTCGCGCAACGCCCCGTTCCTGCCGCAGCTGCGCTGGGCGCAGGCCACCGTGCCCGCCGTCGGCCGGCTCAGCGGCGCGGACGCCACGGTGCCCGTCGCCTACGCGAAGCGGTACGCGCTGTCCGGCTTCGACACCGTCGGCGGCCCGGTCCGCAAGGCCAACGCGGGGCAGGTCTTCCTCAGTTTGCTCACCCCCGCCGACGGGCCCCTGCGCATGGACTTCGGCGGGCAGCGCGACCGGTCCGGCGGCCTCACCGCGCCCAGCATGATCGTGTCCGGGCTGTCCCGCCTGACCGGGCCGGTCTCCGGCGTCCCGGTGGCGGGCGGGCAGGACGCGCTCGACCGGATCGCGAACGGCACCTTCAAGCCCGAGGAGTTCTTCCGGCCGCTGGACGTGCTGGACGCGGTCGGGCCCAGCCTGCTGGGCGTGGTCCCGCTGGCCGAGGTGATCAAGGGCGTGGACGGGCTGGGCAAGGCCCTGAAGGTGCCCAACTTCTTCACCGAGACCGTCAGCGCGGTCACCGGCTTCCTCTCCGACCTCGGCCGCGCCCGGCAACTGCTCACCCACGAGCTGGACCGCTATCCGCCGGCCGCCCGCCAGGTCGCCGACACGGCGGAGAAGTTCGCCGCCGTCGTCGCCGACTTCGTCGCCCAAGGGCTCGCCGGGCGCACCGGCCCGATCACCATGCGGCAGGTGGACGACGCCTTCAACGCCTTCGCCACCGCGCTGGGGAACCTGGTCGGCACCCTGCCCGCCGGTACGGACCCGGGCGTACGTACGCTGCTGACCCGCGTCCAGCAGCAGCTCGCGACCTGGACCCGGGCCGCCGGAGAGGTCATCGCGCTGCGCGACGCCGTACAGGCCGCCGCCAACGGCTTCAAGCTGCCGGAGACCGTCAACGCGCGCCTGGAGTGGAACCCGGACATCCAGCCCGTACTCCTCGACGGCTCGCCGGTCTTCCAGCCGGACGCCGACGGGCGGCTGTCCCTCGTCGTGGACCTGCGCGGCTCCCTGCGCGGAGACCTGAGCGTCGGCGCCGACGTCAGTTGCAGCCTGGAGAACTTCTCCCTGAACCTGGTGCCGAAGTTCAACGCGCTGCGGCTGAGCTTCAAACACGTCCGCTTCGTCGCACGCGCCGGGCGCAAGCCCGACATCGACGTCGTCCTGAAAAGCGTCGACTTCACCGGCCCGCTCGCCTTCGTCCAGACGCTGCGCCGGCTGATCCCGGTGGACGGCTTCAGCGACCCGCCCGGCATCCAGGTCACGCCCTCGGGCATCGTCGCCCGGTACGGGCTGCCGCTGCCCAACCTGGCCATCGGCGTCTTCAGCCTGGAGAACCTGCGGCTGGACGCCTACCTCGACCTGCCCTTCCTCGGCCGGTCACTGGAGATCGGATTCGCCTTCTGCAGCCGGCAGGCCCCGTTCCGCCTCACCGTCTCGCTGCTCGGCGGCGGAGGCTTCTTCGGCATCGTGCTGACGCCCAAGCGGGTCGCCGTACTGGAAGCGGCCCTCGAATTCGGCGCGGCCGTCTCGCTCAACTTCGGGGTGGCCAGCGGCAGCCTGTCCGTCATGGCGGGCATCTACTTCCGCCTGGAGCTGGCCACCGGCGAGTCCCGGCTGACCGGCTACTTCCGCGCCCGCGGCGAGGTCGATGTCCTCGGCATCGTCTCCGCCTCCATCGAGATCTACCTCGACCTCACCTTCGAGATCGCGACCGGCACTGTGTACGGGCGCGCCAGGATCTCCGTCAGCGTGCACATCGGCTTCTGGTCGCAGTCGGTCACCATCGAATGCGAGAAGCGCTTCGCCGGCAGCGGGCCCACCCCCGCACCGCTCGGCGCGGCGGCCGAGGAGCCACTGAGGCCGCCCACCTTCGCCGAGATGATGGCGCCCTACACCGACCCGGTCACCGGCACCCGGCGCGATCCCGTCACCGAATACTGCACCGCCTTCGCGGAAGTGAGCTGAGCCATGCCCGAGACGATCCGCTGGACCGTACTGCCCGACGGCCCGGCCGCCGACGGCACGCTCCGGCTGACCGTACTGGTCAGCCCCCGCCTCACCGGAGGCACCCGGCTTGACGCCTTCGCCGGCTTCCGGGACTGGCCGGACACCCTGCGCAGGTACACGCCCGCGCTCCGGATCGAGTTCCTGGCACCCGGCGCCACCGGACCCGGCGTCCTCGTCCCCACCACGGCCAGGACCGGGCGCTTCCCGCCGGCCGACAGCGTGCTGTGGGGCGAACTGTTCAAAGGCGACACGGTGGTCCGCGCACCCGCCGGTGCCTTCGCCGCCGCGGCCGAACGGCCCCCCACGCTGCGCTCGTACCCCGCCGGGGCGGTCCGCGACCAGGTCACGGCGCTGTACGAGGCCGCGGTCAGCGCGACCGCGGTCCGCCGGGCGACGCCTCCGACCGGCGGGGGCGCGGAGAACGGCGCGGCGCTGAGGGCCGGTGGGTCCCCGGGCCCGGCCGCCAGTTGGGACCACCCCGAAAGCAGCGACCTCCGCGGCGTACTGACCTCCGCCATCCGGACCTTCGCCGGCCAGGTCGGCGCCGGCTACCGGCGGCTCGACGAACTCCTCGCCCGGCCGGTGAACGGCCGGCCCCGCGCCGCCGCGGACCCGGATCCGTACCGCCCCCGGCACATGGACCGGGCCGCGCGCGAGTACGCCGAGGACGGCGCGCTGCTCGGACTCGCCGAGATGTACCGGTTCTACGACCGCGCGCCGCGACCGGCGGCGGCCGGGACCGGAAGGGACCAGGCGGCACCCGAAGCCGAACCCCCGCCCACGAAGCCGGACTTCGACTTCCACACCGCGTGCGCCCTCCTCGCCGACTACCCGGAACTCCTGCGCCGCTTCGGCCTGGCCCTGGACCTGCTGGTCACGCCACCGGCCGGGCTCGCCGACGGGTGGCGGGCGCGGGTGAGCTTCACCGCCGCCCAAGGGCAGCTGAACACCGACGAGTCGCTGCGCCCCTGGACGGCGCTGCGCCACGTCCCCGGCCGGCGCTTCGAACCGTACGCCGCCGACGACGGCTTCCACGGCCACCGGATGCTCAAGCTGGGCGCCGACGCCGTCCACGTCACGGATCTGGACCTGGACGGCGCGGCGCTGAAGTTCGTGGAGTTCTCCCGCGTCCTCGGCCAGTACCTGAGCGGCACGAACGAGCCGGGCACGGCCGCCGCCGCGGACCCCACCGCCCTTCCGGCCCTGCACGGTGCGGGCCTGACCGTCGTCCACGACGACCGCGACCGGACCCTGGCCGACCAGATGGAGGCCGACGCGCGGCACACGGCAGGTGTCGGCGGCGACGGCAGGCCCGTCGCCGCCGCGGTCCTGGACGCCGCCCACCTCGTACGAGGCCTGCGCGTCGACGTCGGCCCGGCGGACGAGCGGACCGGGCGCGTCGCCGCCTGGTTCCCGCTGTGCGCCCGTACGGGGGACTACGCGATCAGGCGGCCCGGGGCGCCCGCCGTGCCGATCGGCGCCGCCCCCGACGAGGGCCACGTCAAGGCATCCGCCGTCACCCGGGACCGTACCGACGACCGGCAGCTCTATGTCCACCAGGCGCTCTTCGGCTGGCACGGCTGGAGCCTCGCCGCGCCGCCGCCCGGCCGGACCCTGGGACCCGGCGACCGGCCGCAGGTGCCCGACCCCGGGATCTCCGACCGCTTCCCGCTCGCCGCCGCGTTCCGGCCCACCCCCGGCACCCTGCCCGCCCTGCGCTACGGCCGCACCTACCGGCTGCGCGCCCGCCTGGTCGACCTCGCCGGCAACAGCCTCGGCCCCGAGGCCCCCGCCGTCGAGGGCACCGCCACCGAACCCGTCACCTACGGCCGCTGGGAACCCGTACCGCCGCCCGTGATCGTGCCCAGGTGGCCGTTCCTGGAAGGCGAGTCGGAACCGCACCTGGTCATCCGCAGCACCATCGACGCGTCCGGCCGGCCGCTGTCGCCCGGGGAGTGGGCCGACCTCCGCAACGGGCAGGTGCCCGACCACGGGAAGGTGTCGCCCGCCGACGGGCTCGACCGCCGCTACCGTGCCTTTGACGAACGTCACCTGAGCCCGCCCAAGAGCTCGCTCCAGATGGCCGAACAGCACGGCGTGTACGACGCGGTCTTCGGACCCGGCAAGCCGGACGCGCTGCGCCGCCAGTACTTCGCCGCGGCGTCCCGCGAGGCCGGCAGCTACCTCGACACGGTCGTCAGCCTTCCCGAGGACCCGCGCGTCACCCGCGACCTCAAGGCCGCCGGGGAGATCCACGTCGCCAAGCACAGCCCGCACGACACGTCCCCGCTGACCGAGCTGCCCGTGGCACGCGGCAGCGGCCTGCACACCGGCGAGTACGTCGTCCACGACGCCGCGCAACTGCTGCTGCCGTACCTGCCCGACGTGCCCGCGCGCGGCATCGCCCTGCGGGGGCTGCCGGGTACGGGCACGGGTACCGACGAAGGGCCCCACCGCACGTACGACTTCACCGGGACCTGGCCCCAGGCGCGGCCGCTGCGGCTGCGGATCGTGGAAGGGGACCGCCCGCCGGACCCGCCGACGGGCGGCGTCCTGACCGTGTACGTACCGAAGGCGGAGGTCGTGACCGTCCGCATGAGCTGCCGGATCGCCGAACAGGACCTCCGGCTGTTCCGCGTCTGGCAGCTGCTCACGGCCTCGCCCGCGTGGAACGACCCGCTGCGCCTGACCCCGGAGAAGCGGCGGGAACTGACGGTGGCGTCGGCGGCCGGCGAGAACTGGATGATCACGCCGTGGACGGAACTCACCCTCGTCCACGCCGTCGAGAAACCGCTCGCGCCGCCGTCCCTGGCGGACCTGCGGTTCGCCCGTACGGCGGGGGAGACCTCCGCGCTCGTCGCGGGCGTGCTCTCCCTGCACGCCAGGAGCACCGGCCGGATCGACCTCGACGCGACCTGGGAGGAGTGGCTCGACGACGTCAAGGAGCCCGCGCCCCGGCGGGTGACCGGGTACGACCACGTGGGCGACCTCACGCCCGGCCCCCGCCGCGACACCTTCGCCTTCAGCGGTGTACGGCACGAGTTCCGCGACACCCGCCACCGCAACGTCACCTACACACCGACCGCGACCACCCGCTTCCGTGAGTACTTCCACCCGGCGATCACCGACCGGCCCGAACTGATCACCAGCCGGGGGCCCGCCGCCTCCGGGCCCACCGGGCGGGGCTGGCCGGTCCCGGCCACCCGGCGCCCGGAGCCGCCCGAGGTGAGCCACATCGTCCCCACCTTCACCTGGGAACAGACGGTGGACACCGGCGCGCACCGGGTGACGCGCACCCGCCGCGCCGCGGGCATCCGCGTGTACCTCCGCCGCCCGTGGTTCAGCTCCGGGGACGACGAACTCCTCGCCGTCGTCCTCGACCCGGGCAGCCGGCTCCCGGCCGAACTCGTCACCCGCTGCGGCATCGACCCCGTACGGTCCGACGACTCGGTCCTGCCGCGGCTGCGCCCCGCCAACTTCCCGAACGCGGCCGGGACCCACACCGGCCGGACCCTGGCCGAAACCGTCGGCGGGGCACCCGCAACGGTCTCGGCCGTGACCTTCGCCCCCGTCTACGACGGACAGCTGGGCCTGTGGTCCTGCGACATCGACGTGAACCTCGGCGACCTCGCCGACAGTCCCGCCTACTTCCCCTTCCTGCGGCCCGCCCTCGCCCGCTACCAGCCGTACGCCGTCGAACCGCTCCAGCTGTCGAAGGTGGTCACCGGGGAGTTCGTCCAGCTGCTGCCCGACCGGACGGTCACCGCCGCGATGACGGCGGACGGCCGGATCCGCATCGAGCTGAGCGGCCCGGCGGCGGCCAACGACGTCGGCGAATTCGCCGGGCCGGGGCGCGAGGGGGCCGCCGCGAGCCGCCGTGTCGTCGCCACCGTGCAGCAGCGGCCCCGCAACGCCGGCGACCTCGACTGGACGTCGGCCGACGCCACCGCCGAACTCACCTGCACACCCCACGGCACCGGTTTCGTCTGGACCGCCGACCTGACCCCGCCGCCCGGCCGCTTCCCGTCCCCCAGCCGCCACCGCCTCCTGATCGAGGAGTCCGAGACCTTCTTCAGCGACCGCACGACGGCCACTGCCACCGTCACCGCGGGCGGCGTCACCCGCCCGGTGTCCCGGCGGCTCGTCCACGCGGACTTCTTCGGGCTGACGACGACGGTGTTCGGGGAGGTCGTGCTGGAGGAGTGAGGGGGCGGCAACCTCACCGGCCGCCCGCTGCCCGGCCGGAGGTTGTTGCACCGGCCGTCCCACCAGGGCCTTTGCCCCAGGGGCAGGCCCGAAAGAAAAATCCTTTCTCTCGGTGTGTGAGCCGCGCATGCCTGGACACAAGAGCGTCAGTGCTTCGGAACCGCAGGCACCCCGTCACAGAGGGGCCAGTCTGCCGTGTTCCGGCGAGTGGCCACTCGTAAGCCTGCGAACCGCCCACCCGCGTCTAAGGAGAGCCGGCGATGGCCACCACCACGATCGCGCGCCACCACGGGCGCCGTGCCGACGACCCCGACACCACCGAGGAGATGCGACTGCTGATCACGCTGCCGGACGGGCCCAAGAAGGAGCGGCTGCGGCAGCGGGTGATCACCGCCTGGCTGCCGCTGGCGCACCGGCAGGCCGTGCGGCTGCGGGAGCGCGGGGAGCAGCTCGACGACCTTAAGCAGGTCGCCGCGCTCGGTCTGGTCAAGGCGGTCGACCGGTTCGATCCCGAGCGTGCCGACGCCTTCGAGCAGTTCGCCATCCCCACCATCACCGGTGAACTCAAGCGGCACTTCCGCGACCACACCTGGGACGTGCACGTGCCCCGGCGTACGCAGGAGCTGCGCAACAAGGTCCGCAAGGCCGTGCGCGAGCTGAGCACGACCCTGGACGGGCGCTCACCGACCGTGGCGCAGATCGCCGGGCACGCCCGGCTGACCGAGGAGGAGGTCGTCCTCGGGCTGGAGGCCCTGGAGACCTACCGGTCGCTGTCGCTGGACGTGGCCCTGGACCGCAGCGGCGACAACGACGATTACACCCTCATGGACACCCTCGGCTCGGCCGACAGCCGCTTCGGGCTCATAGAGGACCGCGAGGCGGTCAAGCCCGCCCTGGCCAAGCTCCCCGAACGGGAACGCCGCATCCTGTACCTGCGGTTCTTCAAGGACATGACGCAGAGCGCCATCGCCGCCGAGCTGGGCCTGTCCCAGATGCACGTCTCGCGTCTGATCAGCCGCGCCCTTGCCCGGGTCCGCGCCGAGGTCACCCGGAAGACGGACGAGGAGTACCGGGCCGCCGCATGACGGTACTCCCGGGGAGCGGGCACCGTGGCGCGGAACCGGAATCCATGGGGTGACCCGGACGGTCCGGCCGTCCTGGGCCGGGGCCGCGCCGCGGCACCGTCCCGCAGGAGTTCCGCGATCGTGTCCGCTTCCTCGGGCGCCGGGCTGCTGTCCGGCCGCAGGGCTCCTCGGGCGCCGGGCCGCTGTCCGGCCGCAGGGGTACCCCCGAGGCTGTCCGTACGGCCGCCGTACGACACCCTCCCCGCTGTCGCCTCCCCGCTCACCGCAGAGCCCCCGCACGGCTGCGCCCCGGCAGACGCAGGAGCCTGACGCGGACACCGCTCACCTCGCCCACCGCTGCGGCCGATCCCCCTCACCGGTACCGGAATTCCCGGCGGAAACTCCCGTGCGGACGGGCGAATGTCGCATTTTCGAGGTGGACCCTTACACCCGCGTCGGTAGAGTGCTCCATGCGCGAATCACAGCTTGCCGTCTACAGGAACGGAGAGCGGAATGGTCGCCGGTGTCATAGCGCAGAAATCGGACCAGTGGTTCAACCTGGCGGACGTCGACGGTAATGGCTACATCGAGGAAGTCGACCTCCAGCGACTGGCCGAACGGACGCTGACGCACTTCGGTTACAGCAAGGAGAGCCCCAAGTGGGCGCGCCTGCACGAGGCGTACGCCAAAGCCTGGCAGATCATGTACGAATTGACCGACACGGACAAGGACAACAGGATTTCGCGGACCGAGTTCCAGGGCTATATGGACCGCAACGCGAAGCCTTCCACGGCCGACGGTCTGCTCCGTCCGATCACGGACGCGGAGTTCGACGTGGCCGACACGGACAGCGACGGGTACCTGTCCCAGGACGAGTACGCCGAACTGCTGCGCGCGTTCGGTCTGTCCACCCGCGACGCCCGGACCGGCGCCCGCAGCATCGACACCGACAACGACGGACGCATCAGCCACGAGGAGTATTTCGTGGCCTGTCGTGACCTCTACTCCAGGGAGGCCGCGGACGACCGCAGCAGCCAGGTGTTCGGGCCGCTGACCCGTACCTGAAATCCTGGCGCACACGAAGAGCGGAATTCGCGGTCGGCACGCGGAATTCGGGCGGAGACCGGGCTTGGCCCGGCCTCCGCTTCCGTCTGCTCACCAGGTGACCGGCAGCGCCTCGATCCGCCGGATGATCAGGTCGGCGCGCCACGGCAGCTCCTCGTCCGCCGCGGCCGGCCGCAGGCCGGGGTGGCCGAGCAGGGCGGCCACGGCCACCTTCACCAGCATCCGCACCAGCGGCGGCCCCATGCAGTGGTGGGTGCCGTGGCCGAAGGACAGATGCGGATTGCCGGCGCGGTGGAAGTCCAGCCGCTCCGGCTCGGCGAACATCCGCGGGTCGTGGTTGCCGGCCGGCAGCGCGGGCAGCACCTGCTCACCGGCGCGTACGAGGGTGCCGCCGACCTTCACGTCCTCGGTGGCGTACCGGGCGAAGGTGACGTGCGAGGGGAACGGCGCGTAGCGCAGCAGCTCGTCGGCCGCGCGCGGCAGCAGGCCCGGGTCGGCCGTCAGCTCCCGGAAGTGGGCCGGTGAGGAGAGCAGCACGTAACAGGCGTTGGTGAGCTGCGTGGTGACGTTGTCGACGGCGAGCAGGATGTCGTTGACCAGCTCGCCCAGCTCCGCCATCGACAGCCCGTCGTCCTGGCCCAGCCGGGCCACCAGGCGGCTGACCAGGTCCTCCCGCGGCCGCTCCCGGCGGTCGGCGATGAGCCCGGCCGTGTAGCGGGAGATCTCCTCGATACGGGACTCCACCACGTCGGCGGGCAGGCCGGTGCCCGCGAACCCCTCGAACCAGTCGAGGAAGACCGCCAGGTCCTCCTCGGGGATGCCGATCAGCGGACAGAGGATGGCCACGGTGAGCGGCTTGGTGTACACGGCGGCCAGGTCGGCCGGGGGCGGCCCGGCCGTGGCGCGGGCCAGCAGCCGCCGCGCCTCCCCGGTGGCCAGTTCCTCCAGCTCCCGGACGTGCTCGGCGTTGAACATGAGGCCCTGGGCGAGCGCCTTGCGCAGGCGGGGCTGCTGGGGCGGATCGGTGTTCAGGATGCTGTCCTGCAACGGCAGCGGGGTCAGCCGCGCCTCGTCGCTGCCCGGCGGGGGCGTGCGCACGAACCGCCGGTCCCGCAGGACGAAGCGGATGTCCGCGTAGCGCGTCACCAGCCAGGCGTCGTCACCGTACGGCGGCCGTATCCACGTCAGGCCGGGACGGTTGCGGCAGTCCTCGTATTCCGGATCGACGGTGAGCCCGGACGGCTCGGAAAAAGGGTAATCGATGGGTTCGGGGTGTGTGTCCACGGAATCTCCAGTACGGAAGAAGGAGCCCTGCCCGCGATCGTCTTTCCCCGGTGCCGGCGCCCCGGGCGTGCGGTGCTTTCCGTGCCTGCGCCGCGTCCGGGTGCCATCCGGCGCGGCAACTCACCGGAAAGACGTTAGTGGTGCCGTGCCGCCGAGGGGCGACCCCTATTGGTCATTTCCCGTACGGCATGCGGAAGATGGCCGATTCCGCCGGATCGCAAGGTGTCGAAGGGGACGGTGGGGTCGGGACGAATTGTTCCGCCGGGCCCGTCCGTGGCCGTGGGCCCGGAGCGTTCCGGCCGGGGCCCGGCGGGTGGCCAAAACCGTTGCTTGACGGCCGCCCGGCCCTCGGCAACTCTTGCAGCCGGATGCCGGACCTCCGGGAGCGCTCCCGGCATCGCGTTGTTTTCGTACCGCCGGACTTCCGGCGCCGCAGGGTGGCACCGCAATGCCCGCGCGGCCGTCCGTACGCGCATTTTCACGTACCGGCAGCGGAAAGAGGGAGGGGGCAGCGGCAGGCCGGTCCCGGCCGGTCCGTAATGCGGTACAGATCACGACGGAGGGTATTTCCGCATGTCCGCCGAACCGAGTTGGGCCGGAGCCTTTTCCCACCAGGAGATCGAGCGCACCTACGCCATGCTCACCGTCCTCGAAGAAGACGCCGCCGGACCCGACCGGCATTTCGGCGTGTGGACCGGTGCCGACGACCCGGCGACCGTCGAGGAGGCCACCGAGCGGCTGACCGCGCTGGTGCTCGCCAAGCTCGCCGCCGCCCGGGGCAGCCGGGTCCTGGACGTGGGCTGCGGCAACGGCCGTCCCGCGGTCCGTCTCGCCGAGACCTCGGGCGCGAGCGTCGTCGGCATCGACATCGACGAACGGGCCCTGGCCGCCGCGTCCGCGTACGCCCGGCAGCTCGGGCTCGGCCACGCGGTGCGCTTCCAGCACGCCGACGCGCTGCGGCTGCCGTTCGAGGATGCCTCCTTCGACGCGGCGCTGGCCTTCGAGAGCACCCCGCACTTCGACGTCGCGGAGCTGTACGGGGCGCTCGCCCGGGTGCTGCGGCCGGGCGGCCGGCTCGTCGTCGAGACCCCGTACGTCCGCGGCCGGATCACCCGGGACCTGCTGGACCGCATCGGCCCGTACCTCAGCCTGCTGAACGCGGTGTCGCTGGACCCGCCGCACGTACACCTGGCGGCGGCCCGCGAGGCCGGGCTGCACATCACCGAACTCCTGGACCTCACCGACAACGTACGGGGCTCCTTCGGCCGGCTGCTGGCCCGGCTCGAAAAGGTCCGCCCCCGCCTGGCGGACACGCTGGGGGACGAACAGGCCGGCCGCCTCCTCGCGGCCTTCGCCGGCTGGGCCGAGGCGCCCGAGGTCGGCGCCATCCTCATGACCTTCACCAGGACGGAGCACTGACATGGCGGACGTGACCGTGATCGGCACCGGCGTGATCGGCTCGGGAGTGATCCGGGCCTGCGCCGCGGCCGGCCTGGAGGTGGCGGTGTGGAACCGCACCGCGCGGCGCGCCCACGAGGTGGCGGCGGAGAGCCCGCGCATTCAGGTCCACGCCACCGCCGCCGAGGCCATCGGCAGCTCCCGGGCCGTCCTGCTGTGTCTGCTCAACTACCCCGTCACCCACCGCGTGCTGGAAGAGTCCGGCGCCGACCTGTCCGGGCGGCTGGTCGTCCAGCACTCCAGCGGCGTGCCGGAGAGCGTCGGACCGCTCCAGGACCGGGTGACCGGCGCCGGGGGCCGCTACATGGAGGCGGCCATCCTCAACTACCCGGACGCCATCGGCACCGACGCCTGCTTCACCGTCTACGGCGGGGCGCCGGAGGACTTCGCCGAGCTGGGCCCGGTGACCAAGGCGATGTCCGGCCACCAGGTGCACCTGCACGCCGAACCGCGCTACGCGAAGGCGTACCACGTCGTGGCCAGTGCCTTCTACTACGCATTCGTCAGCGGCTTCCTGGAGTGCGCGGCGATCGCCGAGCACATCGGCGTACCGCTCGGCGCGTTCGCCGACTCGGTGCCGCTGTACGACCCGGGCTTCGAGAACACCGTACGGGTCGGCCTCGACCTGATCGAACGCGGCGACTACCACTTCGAGCAGGCCCCGCTGACCACCCACATCGACGTCCTGGAGAACCTCACCGGCGCGGCCCGGGACGCCGGGATCGACGCCTCGTACCTCAAGGCCCTGCGCGACCGGGTGCGCACCGCACTCGACCAGGGGCACCGGCGCGAGCACATCGCCATCCTCACCGAGCAGTTCCGCGCCCGCCGGGGCGCCGGGCCAAGCCCGGTGGAGGGCGCATGACGGGCGGCGGCCGGGCGGGGGAGGAGCCGGACACCGGCGCGGTCGCGCTCTTCCGGCGGTGGGTGCGCGCGGTGCCCGGGCGCACCGCGCTGGCGCACCCCGGCGGCCGGCTGACCTACGCCGAACTGGACGGCCGGACCCGCGCCCTGGCCGTCGAACTGTCCCGCGCCGGAGTGCGGCCGGGCGACACCGTCGGCGTCACGATGGAGCGCTCGCCCCTGCTGCCCGTGGCGGTGCTGGCCCTCTGGACGGCGGGCGGCGCCCATGTGCCGCTGCCGGCGTCGTACCCGGCCGCACGCAACCTGGCGGTGCTCCGGGAGGCCGGGGTACGGACGGTGCTCACCGACCGGGAGCCGGACCCCGCCGTGCTGTCCGGCCCCGCCGGGGACACGGTGACCTGCGTACGCCTGACGGGCCGTACCCTCCGGGCGCCCGCACGCCCACCCGCGCCGGCCGCCGCGCCCGAGCACGCCCCCGGCCCCGAAGACCTCGCCTACGTCCTGCACACCTCGGGCTCGTCCGGCGCGCCCAAGGGCGTACGGATACCGCACCGCGCGGTCGTCAACCTCGCGCACGGGCTGCAGCACGTATACGGGGACCTGGACGGCGCGCGCGTCCTGCAGTTCGCGCCGTTCACCTTCGACGTGTGGATCTGGGAGCTGGCCATGAGCCTGCTCAGCGGCGGCACCCTCGTCGTCCCGCGCCCCGACGTGCCCCTGCACGGCCCCGAACTCAGCCGCACACTGCGGGAGTTGCACATCAGCCACCTCTCCGGCGCCGCCTCGCTGGTGGCGACGCTGCCGGAGGACGAGCCCATCCCCGTCACCACCCTGACCTCCGGCGGCGAGCCGCTGCCCGAGTACCTGGTGCGGCGCTGGGGCGGCCGGGTGCGCCTGTTCAACGCGTACGGGACGACCGAGGCGGGCGTCTGCGCCACCATGGGCCGCTGCCGCCCCGGACAGGGCACCCCGGGCATCGGGCACCCGCTGCCCGGCGTCTCCGTGCACCTTCTGGACGAGCGGGGCGCCGCCGTACCGGACGGGGAATCCGGCGAGGTCCACATCGGCGGACCCGGCGTCGGGCTCAGCTACCTCGACCGCCCGGCGGACACCCGGCGCCATTTCGTCCCCGACCGCTTCGCAACCCGCCCCGGCCGCCTGCTCTACCGCACCGGCGACCTGGCCCGCCGCCTCCCGGACGGCTCCTACCTCTTCCTCGGGCGGATCGACGCGCAGCTCAACGTGCGCGGCTACCGCATCGAGCCCGGCGAGGTGGAGGCGGCCCTGCTGCGCCACCCGGACGTCACCGCGGCCGCCGTGACCGCGACACGCGGCGCGCCCGACGGCTCCGTACCGCAGCCGGAGCCCGACAGCCCGCCGCCCGTCGGCGGCACCGACCGGCTCACCGCGTACGTGCAGGCGGCCCCCGGCGCCACGGTCACCGGCGCCGCGCTGCGCCGGCACCTGGCCGCGCTGCTGCCCGCCCACCTCGTGCCGTCCTCTTTCGTCCTTGTGGACCGGCTGCCGCTCACCGCGCACGGCAAGATCGACCGTACGGCCCTGGCACCGCCCGCGGTACGGCGGTGCGCCCCGCCGGCCGGCCGGGACACCGCCGCCCCCGGGCGGGAACGGGACCTGGCGGAGCTGGTGGCGACGGTGCTGGGCCTGGACGAGGTGGCCCCCGACGACGACTTCGCCGACCTCGGCGCCACCTCGCTCGACATGATCCGCATCCAGGCGGCCGTCACCGCGCGCTGGGGCACCCGGCTCGGCGCTGCCGACCTCATGGACGCCCGTACGGTACGGCGGCTCGCCGCGCTCCTCGACCGCACCCGCAACGGCGCCCGGGGCGCGGGCACCGCACCGCCCGGCGCCGGGCGCGCTCCCGGGCTTCCTCTACCGGCCGTACGCACGGTGAAAGGCGGATTCAAGTGACCGCAGCGCCCGACCCCGACTGGCGGGAGACCGATGTCGCGGTCGTCGGCATCGCCTGCCGCTTTCCCGGCGCCACCGGACCGGACGCATTCTGGAGCATGATCGCCGAAGGGCGGCGCGGCATCGGGGAACTGACGCCGGAGGACATGGCCGAGGCGGGTGCCGGACCCGCGCGCCTGGCCGACCCCGCGCTGGTGCCCGCCGCCGGCATCCTCTGGGACGCCGACCGGTTCGACTCCGCGTTCTTCGGCTACTCCGCGCGCGAGACCGCCGTCATGGACCCCCAGCAGCGGATGTTCCTGGAGGCCGCCTGGCACGCGCTCGACGACACCGGCCACGACCCCGAGCGGTTCCCCGGGCACGTCGGCATCTACGCGGGCCAGACCGTCGGCACCCACCGGACCCCGGACAGCTCCGTTTTCCTCGGCACGTCGGCGGACCTGCTGATGGCCGCGGACGACAAGGACTTCCTGCCGACCCGGGCCGCCTACAAACTCGGCCTGACCGGACCCGCGTTCGCCGTGCAGGCGGCCTGCTCGACGTCGCTGGTCGCCGTCCACGTCGCCTGCCGGGCGCTGGCCGCGGGCGACTGCGACCTGGCGCTGGCCGGCGGTGTGTCCTGGTCGCCGTGGCGCCGCCAGGGCTATCTGCGCCGCGCGGGCGGTGTCTGGTCCGCCGACGGGTACGTGCGCTGCTTCGACCGGGACGCCTCGGGCTTCGTGTCCGGCGACGGGCTGGGCATCGTGGCCCTGCGCCGCCTCGCCGACGCCCGCGCCGACGGCGACCGGATCTACGCCGTGATCATGGGCAGCGCCGTCAACAACGACGGGAACGACAAGCTGAGTTACGCCGCGCCCGGCGTCCCCGGACAGCAGGCCGTCATCGAGGCGGCGCTGCGGGACGCTGCCGTCGCCCCGGACAGCATCGGCTACGTCGAGGCGCACGGCACGGCCACCGCGCTGGGCGACGCCATCGAGGTCACCGCCCTGACCCGCGCCTACCGCGCGGCAGGCGCCACCGGCCGCGGCACATGCCGCCTGGGCTCGGTGAAGGCGAACATCGGCCATGCCGACGCCGCCGCCGGGGTGGCCGGATTCATCAAGGCCGCCCTCATGGTCCGCCACGGCCGCATCCCGCCCACCCCCGACGCCC
>NZ_JOCQ01000062.1 GCF_000720725.1 Streptomyces rimosus subsp. rimosus | reverse complement strand
CGGCAGCGGCTGCCCGCCGAAGCGGGCCTCGGCCTCCGCGGCATGCTCGGCGCACGCCTCGGCGGCGGCCCCGCCGTCGGCGGCCAGCACGACCAGCCGGCCGCTCTCCGGCACGGCCAGCACCGCTTCGCCGGTGCGGGCCGCCGCCGACTCCATGGCGTCGGCGAGTGTGTCCAGGGCGGACGGCCCGTCCGCGGGCTCCGCGCCGTCCGCGGCGACCGGTTCGGCGACCACCACCCGGAACGGGGCGTCCAGGAGCCCGCCGTACAGCCGGCCGGCGACCGCCCGCGCGTGGTCCGGCTCCCCCGCCAGCAGCATCCGAAGCACCGCTGCTCCGAGCCGCTGCTCGGCCTCCTGGAGGGCGCGGGAACGCTCGGTGGTCAGGGTCAGCAGGGCAACGGCGGAGTGCACGGCGAAGCGCTCGGCGGTGCCCAGGGGGGCGCCCGTGCCGACCGCGAGCACGCCGCGGGCGCGGCGGCCGGTGCCCAGCGACTGCAGCTCGACCCGGTCGTCGCCGGCCGCCTCGCTGACCACCGAGCTGGCGGGCGCCGGGCGCTCACGCAGCCGCCCCACGTCGTCGCCGAGCCGGGCGGCGCGGCGCGCGGCCCAGTCGGGTGCCGCGGCGACCACCGCGCCGGACGCGTCGTACAGCGCGGCCCAGCCCTTGAGGTGCGCGGCGAGCCGGGCCAGCAGCTCGGCCGGGCCCTCGGCACCGAGCGCCGCCCGGGTCAGCTCGCGCTGCGCCTCGAAGCCCTCGGTCACCGCGCGGTACTGGTCGGCGGCGACGGCGGCGGAGACGGCCTTGCTGATGGCGATGAACGGGGTGCTGCGGGGCACGCCGAGCAGCGGCAGACCCTCCTCGGCGGCGGCGGTGACCAGCGCGTCCGGCACGTCCTCGTAGTTGACGCCGACCGCGAAGCCGAGCCCGACGACACCGGCGCCCGCGACCCGCCGCACGTACCTGCGGGCGGTCTCCGGGTCCTCGGCGTCCAGCTTGAGGGCGGTGATGAGCAGCAGCTCGCCGCCTTCCATGTACGGCACCGGATCGATCAGCTCGCTGGCGTGCGCCCAGCGCACGGGGGTGTCCAGCCGGTCCGCGCCCGCGAGCACCGTCAGCTTGAGCGCGGAGTGGTGGGCCAGGGAGGCGAGCGTGTGCGGCATGGGACCTTCGGGGGCGTCGGCGGGGCGGTGACGGTGACGGTCGGTGATCTTCGCCGTCCCGTATGAACGGTCGCTGCCGATTCTGCCTCAGCGGAGGGGTGCGGGGGTGGGTTCGTCCGGGGATACGGCCGTACGGGGCGGGGCGTGCAGGTGGCGCGCTGAAATTTGGTGGACGCGCCCGGCCACGCCGTGAGCTGATCGGCATCGGCACCGCCCGATACGGCACCACCGCAGACGCCGCCCCGGAGGACCCGATGGCCCGCTTCACGACCGTGCCCGCCCTGTTCCCGCCCCCGCGCTACTCGCACGCCGCCGTAGTGGAGGCGGGTGAGCGCCTGGTCTTCACCGCGGGCGCGGTCCCGCTCGACGCGGACGGCGCCCTCGTCGGCCCCGACGACCTCGCCGCCCAGACCCGTCAGGTCCTCACCAACCTCGCCGCCCAGCTGGAGGCGGCCGGCAGCGGCCTGGACCGGGTGATCGCCAGCACGGTGTACGTGGCCGCCACCACCTCCGCGGACCTCCGCACCGCCTGGGATGAGGTTCGCGCCTCGGCCCTCTCCACGGGCCCGCACACGTCCACGCTCGTAGGCGTCACGGTCCTCGGTTATCCGGGGCAGCTGGTGGAGATCACGGCTACGGGGGTGGTGCGGGAAGGCCCGGTGGATGCCGCGCCGCATGGGGCCGCGTCGTATGAGGCCGCGCCGCGTGGGGGCGCACCGCATGGAGCCGCGCCGCATGGGGCCACATCACATGAGGCCGCGCCGCATGGAGCCGCGCGGCATGGGGCCCCACCGCATGGAGCCCCACCGCATGGAGCCGCGCGGCAGCAGGAGGAACGGGCACAGCCTCTGGCGCGGCTCGGCGAGAGGGCCGACCGCGGCGACTTCGACGCGTTCACCGGCGGTACGGCGGCGCACCATGCGGGAGCGGGGCCCACTGCGGTGGACCACACCGCACCCGGCACACCCGCCGGTTGACCTCCGCCCGGCACCGGGCCCGCAGGGCCCTCCCCCCCCCCGCAGGGCCCCCTCACCCCGCAAGGCCCTTCTCACCCCCGCAGATCCACCAGGACCGGCGCCGCATGCTCCCCCCGCACCGACGTGACCGACAGCACCGCGTGCCCCGGCGGCACCGAGTTGGCCAGGTCCGAGGCGGACCAGCGTTCACGTTCCACCGTGCGGACGGTGACGGCCTTGGCGGTGGCGGCCTTGCCGGTGACCAGGTGGCGGAAGATGTGGAACGCCTTCATCGCCGCGCCTTCCGCGATGATCTGACGGTCCGTCACGTCGCGCGTCTCGACCCACTCCTTCCCCCACACCTCGGCGAACCGCGCCCCGTCCCAGGTCGTCACGCCCGCGAACGCCATCCGGCAGCCCACCGCGCCGAGCAGCGCGCTGCGCAGGGACTCGGGTACGTCGTCGAGCGAGCGCAGGGTCAGCAGGACGCCCGCGTTGGCGGCGCGCAGCCGCTGGAGGCCGCGCAGCGACTCGGCGGTGACGGTGTGCGCCGCGTCGTCGAGGACCAGGCAGGCGAAGAGCGAGCGGTCCGTGCGGGCCGCCGCGCACTCGGTGAACTGGGCCAGCACCAGCCGGGCCAGGATGCGTGACGCCTCCGCGTGGCCGCGTTCGGGCAAGTCGATACGGACCCGTAGCGGGTGGTCGAGCGCGCGCAGGGAGAGCTGGCGGTCGCCGCCTTCGGGGTCGAAGTACGGCGCGAAGGCGGGGCGGTCGAGGAGGGCGACGCGGTCGGCGAGGAGGTCGCCGATGTCGCCGGGGCGGCCGGCCTGCCGTGCGCGGGCGTCGAGCTCGCGCAGCAGCGGCTGCGCCCCGACAGCGTCCAGCGCCTCCCGCAGCGCGGCCAGCGCCGTCGCCGAGCCGTCGAGGAGTTCGCGCAGTTCGGGTACGGACGGGAAGCGGCCGTGCGCGGCGCGGTACGGGCCGAGGAGCTGGCCGAGCGCGGTGGCGGCGCGCCGGCTGTCGCCGCCGGGCAGGGTGGCGGCCAGGTCGCCGACGAGCGCTTCGGCGAGGATGCCGGCCGCCTCGTCGGGGTCGGTGGTGCCCCCGTACAGGTCGAGGTCGCAGTCCGGTTCGGGGGCGCCGATCCGTACGACCGCATCGAACGCGTCGTCCGGGCCGAGGGCCGAGCCCGCCGCGCCGACGGCGACCACCGCGCCCCGCCCGGCCAGCGCCTGGAGGCACATGGCCTCCACGACGGGCCGCACCACGCGGGTGGTCTTGCCGCAGCCGGGCGGGCCGACGGCCAGGAGGGAGGTGCCCAGCAGCGTCGGGTCGAGGGCGAAGCCCGTACCGCGGTGCTGGTGGGGGTTGCGGGGGTGGTCGGTGGCGGTGCCGATGCGCACCTGCTGGGCGAGCAGGTCGTGGTGCGCGGCGCGGGCGGGCAGATCCCGCAGGCCGGAAGGGTGGGCGCAGGCGGCGGCGCCGTGCCGCAGGACGGTGTCGGTGAAGGAGGCGAGGGAGTTCTTGCCGGAGCGTACGGAGTGCCAGGCGCGTTCGATGCGGGCGACGTCCACGTCATTCATCCGGCCGGCCAAGGCCTCGGCGGCGAGCTTGTCGGCGGCGTCCGGCGCGCCGCCCGCGCGCAGGGCGGGCCATTGCGCGCGGTCCGCTTCCGGCTCCGGCACGGCGTCGGGCCGCTGTTGCCGGGCTCGGCGCAGCATGGGTCCCAGCAGGCGCCGCCCCAGTTCCCGCCAGCGTCCGAGGCGTCCGAAGACCAGCACGAGGAGGGCCAGGACGAGCGCGTAGTAGAGGTACGTCAGCGTAACGAAGATCATCTTGTCGCCGCCGGCCGAGCGCCAGGAGTCGGGCGTCAGGAGCAGCAGCGGATAGAGCCAGTACGGGCCGAGGTAGCCGTTCCACAGCAGGGACCACAGCAGCCAGCCGCACAGGAACGAGATCAGCGCGCCGGTGACGAGCTGCCGGGTGGGCACCCGGTCGGGGTTCTCGGCGGCCCGTGGGACGTGCCCGTACGTCCAGATGCCGGGCGCGGCGGCCCGGCGGGGCGCGCGCAGCCAGCGCAGGAACGCGCCGTCCTCGAAGGCGGGCGGGGCCTGCGGCACCGGCGGGATGCCGGGGACCGGCCGGGCGGACGGGGCCGACGGCGGGGCAGACGGGGCCGGTGGTGCCGCGGGACGGGGTACGTGGTGGTCGGTGCGGGTGTGCGGTGCGTCGTGCTGCGTGCCCTCGGTGTCCATCCGGTGCCCCTCGTCCCCCTTGAGACGTGCGGGCGCGCGGCGGGAACGGCCCCGCGTCCGCGCCCTGCTGTTCGCTGCGTACGCCGCCGCTCAATCTACTGGCCGTACCGCGCCGCTATGTCCGGTGCGGACAACGCAACACGCGTACTTCTCCCGAACGGAACATGCCGACGCCCCGTTCCGCCCCCTAGCCTGCGAGCACAACCCTTCAGAACGTCCCGTTCCACCCCAGGAGACTGCCATGACCGAACTGTCCGGAGGCCCCGCCCTCCCCCAGGAGCGTCGCGTCGTCACCGCGATCCCCGGCCCGAAGTCCCAGGAGCTGTGGGCGCGCAAGCAGGCCACCGTGGCCGGCGGCGTCGGGGCGGTACTGCCCGTCTTCGCCAAGCGCGCGGGCGGCGGCGTCCTGGAGGACGTGGACGGCAACTCCTTCATCGACTTCGGTTCGGGCATCGCCGTCACCTCGGTCGGCAACAGCGCCGAGGCCGTGGTGCGCCGGGCCGCCGCGCAGCTCGCGGACTTCACCCACACCTGTGTGATGGTCACGCCGTACGAGCCGTACGTGGAGGTCTGTGAGCAGCTGGCCGAGCTGACCCCGGGCGACCACGCCAAGAAGTCGGCGCTGTTCAACTCGGGCGCGGAGGCCGTGGAGAACGCCGTCAAGATCGCCCGCGCGTACACCAAGCGCCAGGCGGTCGTCGTCTTCGACCACGGCTACCACGGCCGGACGAACCTGACGATGGCGCTGACCGCGAAGAACATGCCGTACAAGCACGGCTTCGGCCCGTTCGCGCCCGAGGTCTACCGGGTGCCGCTGGCCTACCCCTACCGCTGGCTGACCGGCCCGGAGAACTGCGCCCAGGAGGCCGCGGACCAGGCCATCTCGCAGATCACCAAGCAGATCGGCGCGGAGAACGTGGCCGCGATCATCATCGAGCCGGTGCTCGGTGAGGGCGGCTTCATCGAGCCGGCCAAGGGGTTCCTGCCCGCCATCGCCCAGTTCGCGAAGGAGAACGGCATCGTCTTCGTCGCGGACGAGATCCAGTCCGGCTTCTGCCGTACCGGCCAGTGGTTCGCGTGCGAGGACGAGAACATCGTCCCGGACCTGATCACGACCGCGAAGGGCATCGCGGGCGGTCTGCCGCTGGCGGCCGTCACCGGCCGCGCCGAGATCATGGACGCGGCGCACGCGGGCGGCCTGGGCGGCACCTACGGCGGCAACCCGGTGGCCTGCGCGGCGGCGCTCGGCGCCATCGAGACCATGCGCGAGCAGGACCTGAACGCGAAGGCCCGCCGGATCGGCGAGATCATGAAGCCGCGCCTGCAGGCGATGGCGGACAAGCACGACATCATCGGCGAGGTCCGCGGCCGGGGCGCGATGATCGCCATCGAGCTGGTGGAGCCCGGTTCCAAGGAGCCGAACCCGAAGGCGACCGCGGCGCTGGCGGCGGCCTGCCACCAGGAGGGCCTGCTGGTGCTGACCACCGGCACGTACGGCAACGTACTGCGCTTCCTGCCGCCGCTGGTCATCGGCGAGGACCTGCTGAACGAGGGCCTGAACATCATCGAGAGCGCGCTCGCGACGGTGTGACCCGGCGGGACCGGCGGCAGGACGTGAAGAATGTGTGCGGGGCCGATGGTGGCCGGGTGATCCGGCTGTCCGGCCCCGTCTCCCTGCCGTACGGTTTCTGCAGATGAGAGATACACCCCGCTCACAGAAGACCGTGAGCGACGCCCGGCCGGGGCTTCCCCGGCTTCGGCCAGGCCGTGCCTTCGCGCACACCTCCGGGGCTCCGTGCCCCGGGCATCCTCACCGATCGGACGGCCGCCCGCCCCAAACCCCCCGGGGCGCGCGGCGCTCCGGTCAGCGCGGCCGCCTCGGAACCACCCCCCCTGTTCCGAGGCGGCCGACCTCCTTCCTCCGGCGCGGCCTTCTCCTCGGTCTCCTCGGCGTTCTGTGCGCCGTACTCTTCGCGGTCCTCGCCTGGCAGGTGGCCTCCGACGGCCCGCTGCGCGCGCTGGACGAACGCCTCGGCCGCGCGCTGGTCCACAGCTCCGTGCCCACCTCGCCGGCGGAGTTCTTCGCCGACCTCGGCAACACGGCGGTCGCCCTGCCGGTGCTCGCGCTCGCGGCGTTGTACGGGGCCTGGCGCGGCAGGCGGGCGGGCGCGCCGCGCTGGTGGCTGCCGCCGCTGGCCGCCGTTCTGACGATGGCGGTGGTGCCCGCGCTGGTGGTCCCGTTGAAGACCTGGCTGGCCAGGCCGGGACCGCCCGAGATGGCGGGCGGCATGCACGGCGGCTTCTTTCCCTCAGGCCACGCGGCTACGGCAGCGGTCGCCTACGGAGCGGCGGCGCTGCTGCTGGCCGCGTCACGGGAGCACCCGCGCAGACCGAAGCCGACCGCTGTCGCAGCAGCCGTCGTCGGGCTGCTCAACCTGGCGGTCGGCATCGGCCTGGTGCGCCGCGGCTATCACTGGCCGCTGGATGTGCTGGCCAGTTGGTGCCTGGGTGGGGTGCTGCTCACGGTCTGTACGGCGGTGTGCGGGCGACGGGCTGCCCGCCCGCACGGGCCGGACGGTCAGCTCGCCACGTCGAACAGCTCCGACGCGATGTAGTGGCTCGGCCGCCAGCTCGGGCCCGCCGGTATCCCCACCCGCTCCGCCTCGTGCCGCTTCATCAGCCGGAAGCGGTCCGCGCCGGTCTGCACGACGACGGCGTGCCAGGGCGTGAGCCAGTTGTCCGCCGCCTCCAGCAGCGCGATCCCGAACTTCGCCGAGCCGCAGGACTGCGGGTGGATGGACAGCCGCACGTTGCGCGGGTAGTGGTGGGCGATCAGTTCGCCCCATGCCCGGCTGCGCCGCAGCACGCCGTACGCGCGCCCGCGGCACTCGCGCTGCAACTGCGCCTTCGAGCCGGTCCACTCCGCGGTGTCCTCGACGAGGAAGCGGATGGTGCCGCGGTAGTGGCTCAGCGCCGGGCCGCCGGCCCGCACCTCGGCCCGCAGCTCCTCCAGGCTCTGCGCGAAGTCCCGCTCCAGCAGGGCGCGCTTCTCGTCGTAGGTGCGGTCCCCGTATACGTGGTCCAGGCCGAAAGTGTCGATGTGCCGCAGGCCGGTGGCGTCGATCATGTCGCGCAGCGCCTTGCCGTACGCGTCGATGTGCGCGTCCGAAACCCGTATGAGGTCGCCGAAGACATGGCCGTCCGAGCAGATCAGCAGCCGGGCGCCGGGCGGGTAGACGGCGCCGATCGCGGCGCACAGGTCGTCCAGGAAGCGCAGCGAGAGCAGTTCACCGAGGTCCGGCAGGTGGCCGACGACCTTGGCGGGGTTGGGCGATTTGCAGGGGAAGGCCGGCAGGGTCAGCAGCACCGGCTCCCGCCGGGCGACGAAGTCCCGTATCTGGGTGAGCTGTTCGGCGAAGCACTCCTCGGGCCGGTGGCGGTCGTGCGGGCCGTCGCCCCCCGCCGCCCCGTCCGGCGCGCCGACGGGGCGGCGGTGCGGCAGCAGCAGCTCCAGGATCTGGGCGCAGTACTGCCGCGTGGCGGCTTCATACGCGGCATCGCCCTCGTCCTCCCCCTGTTCCGGGCGGTCGGCGTGCTGCTCGTACGTCACGGTCATGCGTTCCCCCGCCGGGTGTCGGCCGCCTGCTGGTCGTGGATGTGGCTGCGCAGCGGGGGATCGCCCAGGACGTGGACGCGACGCAGGTGGCGGGGCAGTCCGCGGCGGTAGGGCACGCGGGTGTGCAGCAGGGTGTAGTTGTCGGCGATGACGATGTCGTCCTGCTGCCAGGCGTGGACGTGGCAGTGGCGGGGGTCGTACGCGGCGTCGCGGATGGCGGCCAGTTCGGCGGCCTCCGCCGCGCCCTCCAGCCCGTCGATGCCGACGTCCGGCTCGTTGATGATGTGCTCGCCGTCCGGCACCGGTTCGAGGAATCGCATCACCGGGAACCCGGCATCCGGGTGCGGCTCGATGAGCGGCGAGACGACGAGTCCGCCGTAGTGCGAGACCTTGGTGTTGCGGTAGCGCAGGGTCAGGCCGCTCCAGCGCTCCAGGGTCGCGGGATCGGCGTCGGCGAGGACGCGGGTGGTGTCGCAGAAGAGCGTGCCGCCGCCCTCGGCCGCTCCGGGGGCCTCGACGCAGTGGAAGATCTGGAACTCGGGGACGTGCTCGACGTACATCCCGTCCCAGTGCAGCGGCATGAAGCCGGTGTCGAAGACGTGGTCCTCGGGGTCCTGGTGGGCGCGTACGTCGAAGACCGTGCCGAACGGCCACTCCATCAGCTCGCCCCAGGTGCGCGCGTAGGCGTCGAGGGCGGCGGCGTCGGCGGGGGCGGTGAAGCCCCGCAGGGCGACGAGGTGGTGCCGGCGGGCCAGGTCGCGCAGCCACGGCACGGGGACGGCGGTGACCGGGGTGCCGGGTTCGGCCGGGGTGAGCAGGACGCCGAAGGGGCCGGGTTCGGCCAGGGTCCAGGATGGGGTGTCGTCTAAGGCACCGGCGGTGGTCGGGCCGGGCGCGGGGACGGCTTGGGAGGTCATGGTTCCTCTCCGGGGCAGCGGTGTGCCGGGCCGGTCGGCCGGGCACGGACAGCGACAGTACTTGAGCTTTCAAGATCTTTCCATGGCCGAGTGACATCTCGCTGACAGATGCGACCTTCTCCCCGCCGCCCCATGCACGGAAGACGCCGCCACGGGCCCGAACCGTCCGTGGCCGTTTCGGTCCCGCGCCACCCGCTTTCCGCGCCCCCGGGCCCGCCCCAGGCACGCACCCTTTCGAGAATGCGAGGACCACGACATGATCGGCCTCTTCCAGCCGCAGGCCGGGAATGCGGAACTCGCCGCCATGGCGGCGGCGTTAGCGGACCGCCGGCTCGACCACGGACCGCGCAGCGCCGCCTTCGAAGCCGCCTTCGCCACGCACATCGGGGCGCGGCCGGAGCAGGTGCCGTTCCTCAACTCAGGTACGGCGGGCCTCTTCCTCGCCGCCGAACTGCTCGGCCTGCGGCCCGGCGACGAGGTGGTGCTGCCCTCGCCCAGCTTCGCGGCCGCCGCCAACGCGGTGGTCCGGGCCGGCGGCCGCCCCGTCTTCCGCGACGTGCCCGCCCGCACCATCGAGGCCGCCGTCACGCCCCGTACGAAAGCGGTGGTGGTGCTGCACTACGGCGGCCATCCCGGCGACAACGCGCGCATCGCCGCCCGCTGCCGCGCCGCGGGCCGCGTCCTGGTCGAGGACTGCGCCTGCTCCGTGGCCTCGCGCGTGGACGGCCGGGCGGTCGGCACCTTCGGCGACCTGGCGATGCGGAGCTTCGACGCGGCCAAGGTGCTGACCACCGGCGACGGCAGGATGCTGCACGTACGGGATGCCGAACTGGCGGTACAGGCGGGCCGGTTGGCGTACCCCGGCCTGGTCCAGCCAACCGGTCTGGGCCACGCGCGGGTCCCGTCCCGCTGGTGAGAGCCGGACGTGCCCGAGCCGGGGCGCCGGGAGCTCGGCAACGACCTGACCGCAGCGATCGGCGTGGTCCAGCTGGACCGGCTGCCCGCGTTCCTCGCCTGCCACAGGGAGATCGTCGAGCTGTACGACCGGGAGCTGGCCGGGAGCTGGCCGGCTGCGACGCGCTGCGCCTGCCGCCCCGCTGCCGGCCGGGCACGAGTCGTCGTACTTCTTCTAGTGGGCGCAGGTGGCGGCCGGTCTGCGCGACCGGGTGGCAGCAGCACCGCTCCGGGACGGCTCTACACGACTTCCGCTATGCGCCGCTGCACAAGGTGCCCGCTCCGCGCCCGGCGGGCCCGCCCCGCCGGGCGCGGAGCGGGCCGCCGCCGAGACACTGCGCCTGCCACTGCACCCGGGGCTCGGCGACGGCGATGTCCGCCGAGTGGCCGCCGCACCGCGCACGGCCGTGGCCGCCGGCAACCGGCTGGCACTCCGGGCGGAGGGCTGAACCATGCCCGTCCTGGTGGCCACGTCCCACGGGGCGGGGCACGTCTTCCCGCCGATAACGCTGGCGCACGCGCTGCGCGCCGCGGGGCACGACGTCCTGTTCGCCACCCCGGGCGCCGCCTCCCGCGCCCACGTGGCGCACGCCGGACTGCACGCCTTTGACTTCTCCCCCGCCGCCGACACCGAGGAGATCTTCGGGCGGCTGCCGGCCGAACGCGGCATGCCCTTCGACCGGTTCCGTACGGACTCGCCCGAGGCCGTCGCCCTGGCCACCGAACTGTTCGCCAGGACCTCGGAGGCAACCGTCGAGCGGACCGTCGAGGTCGCCAGAGCCTGGCGGCCCGGCCTCGTGCTGTACACCGAACTCCAGGGCGCGGGCCCCCTCGTGGCCGCGCCGCTCGGCGTGCCAGCGGTCGAGCACTCCATCAGCTGCCACCACTTCCGGCAGTTCAGCAGCCGCTTCGAGCGGTGGCTGGCCGCCGCGTACCAGCGGTACGGCCTGGCCGGGCCGGGTCGCCCCCGCCCGCAGCGACGATCGACACCCGCCCGCCCAGCATCGCCACATACGACCTGGGCGGCTGCCCCATGCGGGCGCCCCCTACACCACCGGGGCCGCCCTGGCTGCTGGAGCGCCCGGCCCGGTCCCGGGTCGCGGTCACGCTCGGCACGCTGCGCCCGCAGCTGAGCGCCGTCGGCGAGCGGCGTCGGCGAGCGGCGTACGGTGATGGGCGCGGCCGGCGCGGTGGACGCCGAGTTCGTCCTGGCGCTCGGCGACGCCGATCCCGCCGTACTGGGGGCCCCTGCCTGCCAACGTACGGGCCGAGGGCCGGCTGCCGCTGACCATGCCGCCGGCGACCTGCACCGCGATGGTCCACCACGGCGGCAACGGCACCACGCCGGCCGGCCTCGGCGCGGGCGTACGCCACCTGGTCCTGCCGGGCGGCGCCGACGGCCACGAGGCGGCCCGCATCCTGCGCGCACGGGGCGTCGGCATGGCCAGCAGCCCGGAGGCGGTGGACGCGGATCTGTTGCGCCACCTGCTCACGGATGACGCCATGCCGACCGCGGCAGCCGAAGTCCGGGACGAGACGGCGGCGCTGTCGTCCCCGGCCACCATCGTGCCGCGGCTGGAGCAGCCGGCGGGAACGGCGCCGCATCGGGCGCCGCGGACGGCCGCGTGAACTACTGGGGCTCTCCTGGCCGGCGGCCCGGCTTCTGGGCAAGCTGCGCCTCAATGCGCTGAAGGGCCGATGTCACTGTGGCGATTTCGTGAGTGTCGGTGATCGTCCCGTCGAGCAGACGGCTCCAGGCCTCCCGCAGCCGCGACAGGTTCTCCTGCGCCGCGTCGGTGGGGTAGAGGCGTACGCGGCGTGCGTCGTGTTCGTCGACGTCCCGCCGTACCAGACCTCGCTTCTCCAGGCCGCGCAGCGCCCTGGAGAAGTTGCTGGAGATCAGCTGGGTGGCTTCAGCCGCCGCGCCGGGAGTCGTACCAGGGTGGCGGTCGATGAAACGCATCACGGCCCCTTCCAAGGGCGTCCAGGACTCGGCCGCGGCCTCCTTGGACGCCTGGATATGGCGACCCACCGCCAGGATCAGGTCGGCGAGCTCGAAGAGCTGGGAGGTCTGCTTCTCGTCCACCCCACCAGGATAACTTGCCTGTCGAAAGATAGTTATCGCTTGACAGGCAAGCGCCAGCTTCGTACGTTTCCTGTCAAGCGATAGTTACCTCATGCGGCCCGGCCCGGCGCCGAACCCGCGGCGCATGGGCCCGCCCCGACACCAGGAGCAGTCGTGACAGCATCCGACGGCGAGACCGCTTTGATCATCGGCGCCTCCCGCGGGCTGGGCCACGCGCTGGCCGCTGCCTACGTGGCGGCGCGGGGCCGGCAGGTGACCGCCACGGTCCGCGGAACGCGCGGGACCGGACTGCACCGCCTGGCCGCCTCCAGCGACCGCCTCACCGAGGAACATGTCGACATCACCTCGCCCGAGAAGATCGAGGCGCTGCACGGCCGGCTGGCCGACCGGCGGTTCGACCTCCTGTCGGTTCGACCTCCTGTTCGCCAACGCGGGAACCGCCGACGGTGCCGAGAAGACCTCCGCGGACATCTCCACGGAAACCTTTGTGCAGATGCTGGTGACCAAAGCGCTGAGCCCCCTGCGCGTGATCGAGAAACTGCGAAACCTCGTCCCCGCCACCGGCACGATCGGGGAGATGTCCTCCGGGCAGGGCAGCATCGCCGACAACGACAGCTGCGACGTCTACCGCGTCGGCAAATCGGCCCTATCCAGCTCATGCGCGGCTTCGCCGCGCGCCATGCCGACGCCCCCACGCCTAGCTGCTCATGGCGCCAGGCTGGGTGAAGACCGACCTGGGCGGCCCCTCCGCACGCCTGACGATCGACGAAAGCATCCCCGGCGTGGTCGAGACGATCAACGCCCAGACAGGCAAGGGCGGACTGCAGTTCCTGGACCATCAGGGCCGAACCGTCCGCTGGTGACACCAGCCCCACCCCAGAGCCGAAGAACGGGAACATGAAGATCATCGCGATTGAAGAACACTGGAACAGCGCCGCCGTCCGCGACGCGCTCGACCGGCTCCAGGGCGCCGCACGGGACGAGAGCGTCGCCTTCAACACCACGGGCGACAACCAGGCCCGGCTCGAAGACATCGGCCCGGGCCGCATCGAGACAATGGACGCCGCCGGCATCGACCTGTCCATCCTGTCGGTCGTCACCCCCGCCACCCAGGCCCTCCCGCCACGTGAAGCCGTCGCCCTGGCCCGCGACGCGAACGACGAGGCCGCCGACGCGGTCGCCGCGTACCCCACCCGGTTCCGGGCGTTCACGACCCTGCCCACCGGCGACCCGCAGGCGGCCGCCGCGGAACTCGAACGGTGCGCCACCCGCCTGGGGCACGTCGGCGCGATGGTGCATGGGCGGGCCGGTGACCGCCCGCTGGACGACGACGCCTACGACGACCTGTTCGCCACCGCGGCCCGCCTGAACCAGCCGGTCTTCATCCATCCGCAGATCCCGTCCCACCAGCTGCGCGACGCCGCCTACCGGGGCCTGGGCCCCCAGGTCGACCTCGGTCTGGCGACCTTCGGCTGGGGCTGGCACATGGACGCGGGCCTCGCGGCGCTGCGTCTGATCCTGCGCGGCACCTTCGACCGCCACCCCGGCCTCCAGCTCGTCCTCGGCCACTGGGGCGAGATGCTGCTGTTCTGGATGGACCGGGTCGACAGCCTCTCCGGTATCGCCACCCACCTCGAACGCCGGATCTCGGACTACCTCACCACCAACATCCACATCACCAGCAGCGGGATGCTCCAAGAGCGCCTGCTGCGCCACACGCTCGACTTCACCAGCGCCGACCAGGTGCTGTTCTCCACCGACTATCCCTTCCACCGCCCCGACGCGGCGGCGATCCGCGCATTCTTCGACGCCATTCCTCACCCCACGGACCGCTCCAAGATCGCCTCCGGCAACGCGGAAGCACTGTTCCGGCTCACGGGGCAGCTCGGGCCCGTCAGCTCCGACGCATGAGCATCGCTGAGCGGCGGGGACGCCCGGTCCTCCCACCACACGCACCTCCGGCACGTACAGAATCCACCGCCCGCCCGCGGCCCGGAACTCCTTCTCCCTTGCCATGATCTCTTCGGCGTGGTTCCACGCGAACAGCAGCGCGTAGTCCGGATAGGGCGCGGCGAAGGCCGCGGGCGGGCGCACGGGGATATGGGCGCCGGGCGTCACCCTGCCTTGTTTGGCCGGAGCGCTGTCGTGGCCGTAGGGGACCAGGCGGGGCCCAGACCGCAGTACGTGGTCACGGTGCAGCTCTTGGCCGTGGCCGCGTGGCCCGCCACCGTACGGCCCGCGGCGCGCAGCGCTTCGAGCAGCGCCACCAGGGCCCCGCGTGCGCGCTCCACGCGGCCCGCGAAGGCGTCCAGGGTCGCGGGGTCCGTCAGCCCGCGTGCCTCCTCTTCGGCCAGGACTTCGGTCACCGCCGGAGCGGGCCTGCGGCGTCCGGCCCGGGTGAGGACGTAGCGGAGCCGGCCGCCGTGCACCGGCAGCCGTTCGACGCCGGTGAGCCGGAATCCGTACCGCTCGGCCAGGGCGTTGCTGGTGCACGGCGAATTCGGAGACGAGCCGGGCGGCGGCCCCGCTTCCCTCCACGCGCTGTTGCTGCGCGGCGAGTTCGGCCTGCTGCCGGGCGAGCAGAATATCCATGCCCATGCGCGGGCTCACCGCGTACAGCCTGCCCGGGTGCCCGCCGAAGGGCGTACCAGCACCAGTTCGGCCAGACGGCCAAGGGCCCGTCCGACTTCCCGACCGTCCGTCATTCCGTACGGTCCGCCAATGCGGCCGGTGCGGCGTACGGCTGAGCCAGCAGTGCCCGGTAGACCGTCTCCGTCTCCGGCTCGACGCCGAGTCTCCCGAGAACGTGTTCCGACGTGCGCACAACTCTTCCCCCTGGAAATGCGGCACCTGAAGCGGGCGGCGGACGCCCACTGCGCCCGGCCCGGCGGGGGCCCTCGCGTACGGCCTCCCGTTCGGAATCACAGATGCCGGGTCCGGACGACTCAGCGCGGCGCCGTGGACGGCCGGTTCGTGTCCCGTCTCATGGCCCGGCTGCGAGCCAGGCGGCGGCCTCGTGCATCGCCAGTTCGAGCACCGCCGGTTCGGTGAGCCGCCCCGTGCCGTCGGGGGTGACGAGCCAGCGCACGCCGCCCGTCGCACGGCCCGGATACGGCACCACGATCCAGCTGCCGCTTCCCGCGCCGCGCACTCCGGTGCCCAGCCAGCGCGCGGCCGTGCCCAGCGGCACGAAGAAGCCCGTACGGGCGTCCCCGAAGTCCCCGAGCACCGGCCCCGGCCGCTCCGTCATCCGCGTCAGCACGTCCAGCGTCGGGCGTCCCAGCGCGCCGGGCACGATCAGCACGTCCCAGATCCGGCCGGCCGGGAGGAGCGCGACGCCGAGGGGGTTGCGCTCCCACTCCCTCCGGCAGGCATCGGGGTCCGCTGCCGCCGTCACCAGCCACTCCACTGCGTTCTTGGCCCCCGCGGCGTCCATGTCCCCTCGCTTCCGCGGTCCGCTCGGACCGCTGTCCGCCCGGTGAGAGACCGCGGCGGCGGCATCCTTACACGGGTTTGCCGGGGTTTTTCGCGGTGGACGGAAGCAGCGGGGGGCGTGGAGTGGCGCGTACGGGAGCTTGGGGCGGCGGGCGCGCCCGAGGAAGACGGGCGCGCCCACGAGAGAGCGGGCGCGCCGGGAAGCGCGCCCGCCGTACGGTCGGTCCGTCAGCTGTCGAAGCCGAGCCCGGCCCTGTCCATCGCCCGCAGCCACAGATTGCGGCGGCCGCCGTGGGTGTCGGCCCGGGTCATGGACCACTGCGTGAGGCCGATCCCGGCCCAGCGCAGCGGCTCCGGCGGGAACGGCAGCGGCTTCCTGCGGACCATCTCCAGTTCGGTGCGCTCGGTGCGTTCGCCCGCCAGGAAGTCGAGCATCACCTCGGCGCCGAAGCGGGTGGCGCCCACGCCCAGGCCCGTGTAGCCGGCCGCGTAGGCGACCCGGCCGGCGTGCGCGGTGCCGAAGAAGGCCGAGAAGCGCGAGCAGGTGTCGATGGCGCCGCCCCATGCGTGGGTGAAGCGCAGGCCCGCGAGCTGTGGGAAGCACTGGAAGAAGTGCCGGGCCAGCTTCTCGTACGTGGCGGGGCGGTGGTCGTACTCGGCGCGGACCGACGCGCCGAAGCGGTAGACGGCGTCGTAGCCGCCCCACAGGATGCGGTGGTCGGCGGTCAGCCGGAAGTAGTGGAAGTGGTGGTTGCTGTCGGACAGGCCCTGGCGGCCCCGCCAGCCGATGGCGGCCAGCTGCCCGTCGGACAGCGGCTCGGTCATCAGGGCGTGGTCGTAGACCGGGACGACGTACGGGCGCACGCGGCGCACCAGGGACGGGAAGACGTTGGTGCCCAGGGCGACCCGGCGGGCGAAGACCCGGCCGTAGGGCGTGCGGGCCGCCATGCCGAGGCCGTCGGCGGCCAGGGCGGTGGCGGGCGTGTGCTCGTAGATCCGTACGCCGAGGTCCAGGCACGCCTTCTTCAGGCCCCAGGCCAGCCGCGCGGGGTTGAGCATGGCGACGCCCGTACGGTTCCAGAGGCCGGCCAGGAAGGTCGGCGAGTCGACCTCGGCGCGCAGCGCCTCGCGGTCGAGGAACTCGATGCCGCTCAGGCCCAGCCGCTCGGCCTGTGCGGCGCTCTCCTTCAGCTCGGCGACCTGGTGGGGTTCGGTGGCGATGTCGATCTCGCCGGTGCGCTCGAAGGCGCAGTCGATGCCGTAGCGGGTGACGGCGTCCTCGATGGCGTCCAGGTTGCGGGCGCCGAGTTCTTCGAGCTTCTTCAGCTCGTCCGGCCAGCGGTCCAGGCCGTTGCCGAGGCCGTGGGTCAGGGAGGCGGCGCAGAAGCCGCCGTTGCGGCCGGAGGCGGCCCAGCCGGTCTCCTGGCCCTCGACGAGGACGACGTCGCGTGCGGGGTCGCGTTCCTTGGCGATCAGCGCGGTCCACAGGCCCGAGTAGCCGCCGCCGACGACGAGCAGGTCGGTGTGCTCGTCGCCGACGAGGGCGGGGAGGGCGGCCGGACGGTCCGGGTCGTCCAGCCAGAAGGAGGTCGGGGCGGCGTCCGCGAGGGCGTGGACGGGGGTGGTCATGGCAGCTCGTGCCATGGTTCTCAGCTCCTCTTCCGGCGTCCGGAGAGCAGCTGTGCCCCCAGGACGCAGAGCACGGCGATCAGGAACATCGCCGTTCCGATGACATTGATCTGAACGGGTGTGCCACGCTGCGCCGATCCCCAGACGAACATGGGGAACGTCACAGTCGAGCCGGCGTTGAAGTTCGTGATGATGAAGTCGTCGAAGGACAGGGCGAAGGAGAGCAGCGCGCCGGCCGCGATACCGGGCGCGGCGATCGGCAGGGTGACGCGCAGAAACGTCTGTGCGGGCGACGCGTAGAGGTCCTGTGCCGCCTGTTCCAGGCGCGGGTCCATACTCATCACGCGGGCCTTGACCGCAGTGACGACAAAGCTCAGACAGAACATGACGTGTGCGATCAGGATCGTCCAGAACCCGAACCGGATGCCCATGTTGAGGAACAGGGTGGCCAGCGAGGCGGCCATCACCACCTCGGGCATCGCCATCGGCAGGAAGATCAGGGTGTTGACGGCGGGCCGGGCGCGGAAGCGGTAGCGGGCCAGCGCGAAGGCGATCATGGTGCCGAGGACGGTGGCGCCGACCGTCGACCAGACGGCGATCTGCAGGCTCAGGCCCAGCGAGCCGCACAGGTCGGCGACGCCGCACGGGTCGCTCCAGGCGTCCGTGGAGAAGCGCTGCCACTCGTAGTTGAAGCGCCCGTTGGGCTTGTTGAACGAGAAGACCAGCACGACGAGGTTGGGCAGCAGCAGATACGCGAGCGTGGCCAGGCCCGCGAGCACGACGAGGTGGCGGCGCAGCCACCGGAGTACGGCCCTCACACCAGGTCCTCCGTCCCGGACTTGCGGATGTAGATGGTGACCATGGCGAGGATGGCCGCCATGAGGATGAAGGAGAGCGCGGCCGCCGTCGGGTAGTCCAGGACGCGCAGGAACTGCGACTGGATGACGTTGCCGATCATCTTCTGGTCGGTGGAGCCGAGCAGTTCGGCGTTGATGTAGTCACCGGCGGCCGGGATGAACGTCAGCAGCGTGCCGGCCACCACGCCCGGCATGGACAGCGGGAAGGTCACCCGGCGGAAGGTGGTGACGGGGCGGGCGTACAGGTCGCCGGCGGCCTCGTGCAGCCGCGGATCGATGCGCTCCAGCGAGGTGTACAGCGGCAGCACCATGAACGGCAGGAAGTTGTACGTCAGGCCGCACACCACCGCCAGCGGCGTGGCCAGCAGCCGCTGCCCCTCGGTCAGCCCCAGCCAGCTCGTCACGTCCAGGACGTGCAGCGAGTTCAGTACGCCGACCACCGGGCCGCCGTCCGCCAGGATCGTCTTCCAGGCCAGCGTGCGGATCAGGAAGCTGGTGAAGAACGGGGCGATGACCAGGATCATCACGAGGTTGCGCCAGCGGCCCGCCTTGAAGGCGATGAGGTACGCGAGCGGGTAGCCCAGCACCAGGCAGAGCACCGTCGCGGTGGCCGCGTAGCCGACCGAGCGCAGGAACTGCGGCCAGTACTCCCCCAGCGCGTCCCAGTAGGTGGCGAAGTGCCAGGTGACCTTGAAGCCCTCTTCGAGGGAGCCGGTCTGTACGGACGTGGACGCCTGGTAGACCAGCGGCGCGGCGAAGAAGACGACCAGCCAGAGGATGCCGGGCAGCAGCAGCCAGTACGGGACCAGCCGTTTGCGCGCCGCGCGCCCGCGGGCCCGCGGCGCGTCCTCGGGGGCGTCCCCGGGGGCGGCGGGTGGCGGCGCTTCGGTGCTCGTCGTCATGCCGCCTCCTCACCGGTGTCCGCGCCTGCCCCGATGTCCTGGGAGGCGTCCAGGCCGAAGGTGTGTGCGGGGCTCCAGTGGAGGACCACGTCGGCGCCGGGCACCAGGCGGGGGTCGCGCTCGACGTTCTGCTCGTAGACCGAGAGGCGGCCGGCGCCCGGGGACTCGATGACGTACTGCGTGCTGACGCCGAGGAAACCGGCGTCCCGGATGCGTCCCGGCAGCCGGTTGCGGCCCTCGGCGATGCCGCCCGCGTCGTCGGCGTGCGTGAGACTGATCTTCTCCGGCCGTACGCCCGCCAGCACCGTGCCACCGGTGCGGGCCGTGGTGCGGCATCGTCCGGCGGGCAGCCGCAGCTTCGTCTCCCCCGCGGTGAGCAGCAGCTCGTCGCCGCCGGCCGTCACCACCTCGGCCTCGATGAGGTTGGAGGTGCCCAGGAAGTTGGCGACGAAGGTGGTGGCCGGGTTCTCGTACAGGTCGGCCGGCGCGCCGAGCTGTTCGACCCGGCCGCCGTTCATCACCGCGACCGTGTCGGCCATCGTCAGGGCCTCCTCCTGGTCGTGGGTGACGTGCACGAAGGTGATGCCGACCTCGGTCTGGATGCGCTTGAGTTCGAGCTGCATCTGCCGGCGCAGCTTGAGGTCGAGGGCGCCCAGCGGCTCGTCCAGGAGGAGTACCCGCGGGTGGTTGATCAGCGCGCGGGCGACCGCGACGCGCTGCTGCTGGCCGCCGGAGAGCTGCTGGGGTTTACGGCGCGCCATCGGGCCGAGTTCGACCAGGTCGAGCATCTCCTCGACCTGTTTCTTCACGGATTTGATGCCACGGCGGCGCAGACCGAACGCGATGTTCTCGTAGATGTCCAGGTGCGGGAAGAGCGCGTAGTTCTGGAAGACGGTGTTGACCGGGCGCTTGTACGGGGGCAGCGCGGTGACGTCCCTGCCGTCCAGCTCGACGGTCCCGGTGGACGGGTCCTCCAGGCCCGCGATCATGCGCAGGGTGGTGGTCTTGCCGCAGCCGGAGGCGCCCAGCAGCGCGAAGAAGGAGCCCGCCGGGACCGTCAGGTCGAGCGGGTGGACGGCGGTGAAGGAGCCGTAGGTCTTGCTGATCCCGGAGAGGCGGACGTCGCCACCGGAGGTCTGTGTCATGGGTGGTCCCGTGGGTCGGAGGGCGGGCGGGGCCGGTGCGTGGCCGGGCGTAACCGTCTCAGGCACCTGTGAGATCGGCGAATTTCCGGGCGAATTCCTTGCTCTCCGCGCTGTTCAGCGTGCGGAAGGCATGCGACCTGGCGGCCATCTCCCGGTCCGGCAGGATCAGCGGATTGTCCGCCAGGTCCCGGTCGATCTTCGCCAGTTCCTCGCGTACACCGTCGACCGGGCACACGTAGTTGATGTACGCCGCGATCCGGGCCGCCACCTTCGGCTCGTAGCAGTAATCCATGAGGCGTTGGGCGTTCCTTTTGTGGCGGGCCCGGTTCGGCACCAGCAGGTTGTCCGTGGACGTCATGTAACCGGCGCGCGGCACGGCAAATTTGATGTCCGGGTTGTCGCGCTGAAGCTGGACGACGTCTCCGGCCCAGGCGACGCACGCCGCGAGATCGCCCTTGCTGAGGTCGTTGATGTAGTCGTTGCCGGTGAAGCGCCGGATCTGCTTGCCGTCCACGCCCTTCTGGAGCCGGTCCAGCGCTGCGTCGAAATCGTCCGCCGTACAGTCCTCCGGGCGCTTTCCCATGTCGAGCAGGGTGAGCCCGACGCTGTCCCGCATTTCCGACAGGAATCCGACCCGCCCTTTGAGCTTCGGGTCGTCCAGCAACTGACTGACGGAATCGACCGTACGCCCGCCGGTGGCCTTCGCGTTGTACGCGATGACGGTCGGAATGCCCGTCCAGGGATAGGAATAGGCGCGCCCCGGGTCCCAGTCCGGATCGCGGAACTGGTCCGAGAGGTTGGTGCGCGCGTGCGGCAGGGCCGCGGCGTCGAGTTTCTGCACCCAGCCGAGCCCGATCATCCGCGCGCACATCCAGTCGGTCAGAACCATCAGGTCCCGGCCGGTGTCCTGCCCGGCCGCCAACTGCGCCTGGACCTTTCCGAAGAATTCGTCGTTGTCGTTGACGTCCTCGGTGTACTTGACCGCAATACCGGTGCGCCGGGTGAAGGCGTCGAGCGTCGGCCGGCGCTTGCCGTCCTCGCTGACGTCCAGGTACTCCGTCCAGTTGGAGAAGACGACACGTTTCTCCTGCCCGGAGTGGTCCGCGGACCGGCCCGAATCCGTACGGCCCGCAGGCGGAATGCCGCAGGCCGACAGCGCGCCGAGGCCGCCGAGCGCCAGCGCGCCCGCCCCGCTCGCGCGCAGCAGCGACCGCCGGGTCATGGCCATCCGGCCGTCGGTGAGGCTGCGCCGTACGGCGGCGAGCTCGGGCGCGGACAGGCTCCCGGGCCGCTGGGTGTCCTCCATGCGCGGTGCCCTTTCAGGATGAGCCCGGTGGTCAGCCGGTGCGGCCGTCGCCGCCTGGATTCGGGTGCGGACCCGGACGGGGCAGCCCGGTGTCAGCCACGGTCACCGAAGACGGTCCGGTGCCAGTCCTTCCTCGCCGTGCCGGCGTTGTCGTACATGACGTGCTTGACCTGCGTGTACTCCTCCAAGGAGTAGGCGGACATGTCCTTGCCGAAGCCACTGGCCTTGTAGCCCCCGTGCGGCATCTCGCTGAGGATCGGAATGTGGTCGTTGACCCAGACGCAGCCCGCCTTGATCTCGCGGGTCGCGCGGCCGGTGCGGTAGACGTCCCGGCTCCATGCGGAGGCCGCCAGCCCGTACGGGGTGTCGTTGGCCAGCGCGATTCCCTCGTCGTCGCTGTCGAAGGGCAGCACGACCAGCACCGGCCCGAAGATCTCGCTCTGCACCACCTCGCTGTCCTGCGCGGCGTCCGTGATCAGTGTGGGCAGGTAGTACGCGCCCTTGACCAGTTCGGCCTGCGGGGCCGCGCCGCCGATGACGACGGTGGCGTACGACCGGGCGCGGTCGACGAACCCGGCGACCCGGTCCCGCTGGGTGTACGAGATCAGCGGGCCGAGGTCGGTGGCGGGGTCGAACGGGTCGCCCAGCCGTACCGTCGCCATCAGGTCGGCGACGCCGCTGACGAACACGTCGTAGAGCGGGCGCTGTACATAGGCGCGGGTGGCGGCGGTGCAGTCCTGCCCGCTGTTGATCAGGGAACCGGCCACCGCGCCGTGCACCGCGGCCTCCAGGTCGGCGTCGTCGAAGACCACGAAGGGGGCCTTGCCGCCGAGTTCGAGGTGCAGCCGCTTGACGGTGCTGGTGGCGATCTCGGCGACCCGCTTGCCGACCGCCGTCGAGCCGGTGAAGGAGGTCATGGCGACGCCCGGGTGGGCGACCAGGTGCTCACCGGCCTCCCGGCCCGCGCCGGAGACGATGTTGAGCACGCCGTCCGGAATGCCCGCCTCGGTCGCCGCCTGGGCGAACATCACCGAGGTCAGCGGGGTGATCTCGGCGGGCTTGAGGACGACCGTGTTGCCTGCCGCGATGGCCGGCAGCACCTTCCAGGCGGCCATCTGCAGTGGGTAGTTCCAGGGCGCGATGGAGCCGATGACGCCGATGGGCTCGCGGCGGATCACCGAGGTGTGGCCGGGGCTGTACTCCCCCGCCGACCGCCCCTCCAGATGGCGGGCCGCGCCCGCGAAGAAGGCCGCGTTGTCGACCGACCCCGGTACGTCGAACTCCGCGCTGAGCTTGACCGGCTTGCCGCACTGGAGCGACTCGGCGTAGGCCAGCTCCCCGGCCCGCTCGGCGAGGACGGTGGCGAACCGGTGCAGGGCGTCGGAGCGCTCGCCCGGGGTCGCGCCGGCCCACGCGGGGAAGGCCCGCCCGGCGGCTTCCACTGCCGCGTCCACGTCCGCTGTCGAGGCCAGCCGGTAGCCGTACACCTGCTCGCCGGTGGCCGGATCGACCACGTACTGGGTACGGCCGGAGCTGCCGTCCCGGAGTCCGCCGGCGAGGTACTGCGCGCCCTCGGCGAATCGGTCCCGCACGTCGAATCGCTGAATCATGGTGCTCTCCTCCGCCGGACGCCGGGGCCGCTCGGCGGCACCCCAGGCGTAGCTCTTTCCGGAATCGATGGCTGATCTTGACAGAGGAGGAGGGCCCCAACAAGGGATTCCGTTGTTGCCTTTTGGTTACGCGACGGATTCTGCGATTTCCGTCGTACGGCACCCCGACACGTTGTCAGTGCCCGCTGACAGAATCCCGGCATGATGCACGACAGCACGGGGGGCAGGGGGATGAACGAGCCACGAAGCGGCGCGGGGGACACGGCCGGGGCCGCGCAGGCGGCGGCCGCCTCGACGGCGGACGGGCCGCGGTCGGTCGAGGAGCTGACCGCGCGGACGGCCGCCGGCGAGCGGTACAAGTACGTCTACTTCTGGGGCCACACGCCCCGCCGCGACGGGGAGCTGGGCGCGAGCTGCTTCAGCCAGTGGTGGCCGTCGCCGTTCACGGTCGACGGCGTGCGGTACGCCACCGCCGAGCACTGGATGATGGCCTGCAAGGCCCGGCTGTTCGAGGACGCGGAGGCGGAGCGGCGGGCGATATCCGCCGTGCACCCCAAGCAGGCCAAGGACGCCGGCCGCTCGGTGCGCGGCTTCGACGGCGAGCTGTGGGAGCGGCACCGCTTCGCGTACGTGGTCGAGGGCAGTGCGCACAAGTTCGGCCAGGACGACGCCCTGCGCGCGTATCTCCTGGGCACGGGCTCCCGCGTCCTGGTCGAAGCCAGCCCGCTGGACCGGATATGGGGCATCGGACTGGCCGCCGACGACGAGCGCGCACAGAACCCGGCGCGCTGGCGCGGACTGAACCTGCTCGGCTTCGCCCTGATGGAGGCCCGGCAGCGGCTGGCGGCGGGGGTGGGTGCTTAGGGGCTGTTCGGCGGATCACGGGGCGGTCTGGCCCACCCCACTGTCCGGGTGTGACCAGGAGGGCCATCGGCCGGCAGCCACCTTCGTCTTTCACGGCTCCGTCACGGTCGCGGCGATGTGCCTATGGCTCCGGCCGTGAGCCGCCAGGCAGAACCTCATCAAGTGAAGGGGTCTTCCAGCGTCGGGATGCACGGGGACAGCAGCGCCTCCGTGTGCTGCGTGACCGTGCCCCGAGCGAGTCTGAGTACGCGTACCTCGTCGTCATGGGCCAGGTCCTCGTCATCGCGAACATGCAGAAGGCCGTAGGAGCCGGGAGCAACCTCCGCGACGTGCTCGAACAGACTGACGACATCTGGCGACGAACGGTGATTGGAACAGCCGCCCAGGTGGATGAACGGCGCGCCGTTCATCCACCTGGGATCAAGGAGGTAGGGACTGGCCATCCGAGCGATGCGAAGCCGAAGCTCCTCCACGACGTGCGGCAGTCGGGCGTCATCGTCGTCATCAGATGCGGTTTCTCTGACGGTGATCCAGCCGTGGTACTCGAACACACCGCGATTCCATTGAGGTCGGTTGAGCCTCTTCAGGACCGGGCGAGGACGACGAGTTGGGTGCTGGTCCGGGCCGCCGACAGGCCGTTGAGGTCCGGGACGGCGGTGGGTGCCGATGCGACGGAAACGGGCGCGGCCGCGTGCGTACGGGGACCGGAGGTAGTCGCGCTTTCGTACGTACGGGGGCCAGGGGCGGGCGCGGCTTCGTACCTGTCCGGGCCGTCCGCGCCGGGGCCGTCCGTATCCGGGCCGTCGTCGTCGGCGCCGAAGCCGCCCCCGGAGGTCGAGCCGCCGGAGCCCGAATCGTCGGAGTAGCCGGGGTCCCATGGATCGTCGTCCTCATAGGTCGCGTTGGCCACCACGACGTAGCAGACCATGAGCACGCTCAGCAGCATCGCCACGCCGCCCATGATCAGCCCGGCCAGCGCGCTCCCGCCGTTGTCCGCCTCGCCCCGGTCGGCCTTGCTCCGCCCGATGGCGCCGAAGATGATCGCGAGCAGACCGAGGAGGAGCCCGAAGGCCACGGTGAAGAAGAGGACGGTTCCCACGATCCCGAGGACGAGGGCGGCGGTGCCGAAACCGTTGTTCAGCGCGATCGGCATCCAGTAGGGCTGGTAGCCGGGCGACAGGTACTGCCCCGGACGCGCGCCCGGGTACGGAGCGCCGCCCCAGCCGCCGGGCCCGGGGCTGCCGTACGGAGAAGCGGTGGCGGAAGCTGGGGCGCCGTGGGGAAGGGGTGCGGCGCCCGCGGGGAGGCCGTCACCGTCCGGCCGTCCGCCGGTGCCGTTCGGGGCTTCGGTCTGCTGGCCGTCCGTCCCGGCGCCGGATATCGGCGGGACACCGGAACCGGGCGGCGCGTACGCGCCGCCCGTGCCCGGCGCGGGCGGCGGCGGGGGAACGTCGTACCGGCCGCCCGGGCTGCCCGCCGCGGTCCCGGCCGCGGTACGGGTGGGCACCGGCACGCCCGCCGTCGGCACGTCCACCGTCGGCACACCCGGCTTCGACACGCCCGACTCCGGCGCGGCCGCCCCGGTCGTGGCCGTCCCGGTCATAGCCGCCCCGGTCGTGGCCGTCCCGGTCACAGCTGTCCCGGTCGTGGCCGCCCCGGCCGCGGCTCTCCCGGTCATAGCTGCCCCCGTCACAGCCCTCCCGGCCGCGGCCGACGGCTTCCGGTCGTCCGGCGGCGCCCACGGGTCGCGCGGTTCGGGCTGCTGACTGCCGGACATCGACACCCCCACATTCCCCCCACGTTTCGCTTCCCCCCATGCTAAGACCCGCGCCGGTCCGCGCGGCGCTCCCCGCCTACGATGATTCCCGTCCGCGGCACGCCCAGCTCGCCCCCTCGACCAGGAGGAACCGTTGTCCGATCTCGACGCCTTCATCGCCGGACTGCCCAAGGCCGAGCTGCACGTCCACCACGTCGGATCGGCGTCCCCGCGCATCGTCGCCGAGCTGGCCGCCCGCCACCCGGACTCCGCGGTCCCCACCGACCCGGAGGCGCTCGCCGACTACTTCACCTTCCGCGACTTCGGCCACTTCATCCAGGTCTACCTCTCCGTCGTGGACCTGCTCCGCGACGCCGAGGACATCCGTCTGCTGACCTTCGAGATCGCCCGCGACATGGCGCGGCAGAACATCCGCTACGCCGAACTGACCGTCACCCCGTACAGCTCCACCCGCCGCGGCATCCCGGACGCCGCCTTCGTCGAGGCCATCGAGGACGCGCGCCGGGCCGCGGAGACCGAGCTGGGCGTGGTGCTGCGCTGGTGCTTCGACATCCCGGGCGAGGCGGGCCTGACGTCCGCCGAGGAGACCACCCGCATCGCCTGCGACCTGCGGCCGGAAGGCCTGGTCTCCTTCGGCCTCGGCGGCCCGGAGATCGGCGTGCCGCGCCCGCAGTTCAAGCCGTACTTCGACCGGGCCATCGCCGCCGGCCTGCACTCCGTGCCGCACGCCGGGGAGACCACCGGCCCGCAGACCATCTGGGACGCGCTGACCGAGCTGCGTGCCGAGCGGATCGGCCACGGCACCAGCTCCGTCCAGGATCCGAAGCTGCTGGCCCACCTCGCCGAGCACCGCATCCCGCTGGAGGTCTGCCCGACCTCGAACATCGCCACCCGCGCCGTGCGCACCCTGGACGAGCACCCGCTCAAGCAGATGGTCGACGCGGGTGTGCTGGTGACGATCAACAGCGACGATCCGCCGATGTTCGGCACGGACCTGTGCCTGGAGTACGGCGTCGCCGCGCGCCTGCTGGACCTCGACGCGGCCGGGGTCGCCGCCCTGGCCAAGAATGCCGTCGAGGCGTCCTTCATGGACACCGCCGCGAAGGCCGCGCTGACCGCCGAGATCGACGACTACACGGCGGCGTGGCCGCGGTGAGGGCCGCGCGGCGCGCGGCGGCTTCGGCGCCGGTGCCCATCCCGGCGGAGCGGACACCGGCCGGGCAGGCGGGCCCGGTGCCCGCGCGCGGGCGGGTCGCGGTCATCGGCCATCGCGGCGCCCCGTACGACCACCGCGAGAACACCCTCCCCTCGCTCCGCGCCGCGCTCGAAGCGGGCGCCGACGCGGTCGAGGTCGACGTCCGGCTGACCGCCGACCGCGTCCCGGTCCTGCTGCACGACTCCACGCTGGAGCGCCTGTGGGGCCACGACCGCCGGCTCGCCTCGCTCACGTACGCCCAGGTGGACGAGGTCACGGCGGGCGGTGTGCCGACGCTGCGCGACGCCCTCGCGCTCACGGCCAAGTACCCGTCCGCGCGCGCCCTGATCGACCTTCCCGACCCCGCGGCCGCGTCGGCCGCCGTCGCCGAGGTCCGCGAGTCCGGCGCCGGGCCCCGTGCGTACTACTGCGGCGGCGGCCTGTCCATGCTCGCCGTCCGCGACGCCGACCCGGCCGCTGAAATCGCCCTTTCCTGGTGCCGTACGGCCCCACCCCGCCCCGAGCTGCTGGCCCGCGTCCGCCCCCGCTGGCTCAACTACCACTTCGGCCTGGTCACCACGGGCCTCGTCGAACGCGCCCACGCGGACGGGTACTTGTTCGCGGCGTGGACCGCTGATCTGCCGCGCACCGCACGCCGCCTCCGGCAGGCGGGCGTCGACGCCGTCACGACCAACCGCGTGGCGCCCGTCCGCGCCGTGCTCTGACACGGGGCAGGCGCGGACCGCCTCAGTGCCGCACCAGCCGCCGCGCCACGAGGTGCGACAGCACGGTGGCCGCCCCGGCGACGGCCAGCCCGCTCGCCACGCCCCGTGCGTCCGTCGGCCGGAGCCGCCCGGCGCGCCGCAGCCTGCCGCGCGCCCACAGCGCGTACGGGACGACGATGAACGGTGAGGTGGCCGAGCCGGGGGTGTAGCCGCGTACGGCGGCGGCCTGTGCGAGGTGCATGAGGCCGTGCAGTCCGAACCCGTCCACCGCGCCCTGGAAGAAGGCCGACCGGCCGCCGGTGCGGTGCCCGTGCGCCGAGGCGGCGGCCACGATCACCGCCATGGCGCCCACCGCGACCGTGAACTCCCGCTGGTCGACGCCTTCCATGGCCTTCCAGAGCCGTTCCGGCACCGCGGGGAATCGTTCCCGCAGCTCCGGCAGGCTCTTACGGATCCAGCGCGGCCCGAAGGCCACCTCCTCCGCATCGTGCAACGCCCAGGCGGCGAGCAGTCCGAACGTGACGGCGGGGCTCAGGTCCTGCGAGGTCTTCGACATGAGCGTCGAGTCTGGCACGCCGCCAAAACCCGCTCGCACCGGGCCACTTGTCCACGCCCCTGCCCAGGCCCCTGCCCCTGCCCCTGCCTCTGCCCCTGCCTCTGCCTCTGCCCTCGACCTTGCCCCTGGCCTTGACCTTGACCTTGCCACCGTGTGAAGCCGTGCACTGGGAGACGCCCCGCTGCCGTCCCTCCGATCCCTCAAGGACGCCCATGCTCGCCTACACCGGTTCCGGCCCGTACTGCTACAGCAGCTCCCTTGCCATGGTGCTCGGCCCCGCGGCCGCCCCCTCCCCCTCCGTCATCGAAACTCTCACCGGCTCGCCCTTCGGCATGCAGCTCGCCGGTGGCACCGTGCCCTGGTTCGACCCGTACGGCTGGGACCCGGAGACCGGCCTGGACGCCGCAGTGTCGGCGCTCGGTCTGCGCTGCGTACGGAGCGCGGGCGGCACCGAGGACGAAGCACTGGCCCGGCTCCATGCCGCCTGCGCGGAGGGCCCCGTCCTGGTCGGCCCGGTGGAGATGGGCCTGCTGCTGTACCAGTCCGGCTCCGGCACCGCGATCGGCGCCGATCACTACGTGGTGGTGCTGTCCGTCGAGAACGGCACCGTCCTCCTCCACGACCCGCACGGACACCCGTACGCGACACTGCCCGCCCCGGCCTTTGCCGCCGCCTGGCGCGCGGAGTCGATCCCGTACACGGACACCCCGTACGTGATGCGCCACGCCTTCGTACAGGAGCAGCCGGCCGACCCGGCCGAAGCCCTGCGGCGGTCGCTGCCCGACGCCGTACGGTGGCTGGCCGGGCGCGACGACCTGCCGACGCCGCCCGGGTCGCTCAGCGGCACGGCCGCCGCCGAAGCACTGGCGGATCAGGTGGCAGAGGGGCTGCCCTCGGGAACCCGCGACCTGCTCCGTGTCTTCGCCGTCCGCGTCGGCGCCCGGCGCCTCAACGACGCGGCGGCCTGCCTCGCCTCACTGGGTCTCGGTGCTCCGTCCGCCCTACTGGCCGAGCAGTCCCGCATGGTCGGCAGCCTGCAACATCCCGTCGTCTCGGGGGACGACCGCGCGCTGGAAGCCGGCCTGCGGCGGCTGGCCCCTACGTACGGGAGGCTGCGTACGGCCTTGGAGGAAGCCGTCGGGCAGGGCACGCCGCGCTGATCCACGCGCCGACCCGCCGCCTCACAGCCCCACGATCCCGTTCCACGCCTTGGCGAACGCCGGGCGCTCCTTGGAGGTGATGTCGCGGGCGATGGCCAGGCGCTTGCGCAGGGAGTCGTCCGGGAAGACCAGCGGGTCCTCGGCCAGCGCGGCGCGTTCCTCGTCCTTGGAGGAGGCGAGCACGTCGCGCGCGGCCGGCACGGGGCAGACGTAGTTGACCCAGACGGCCAGTTCGGCGGCGATCTCCGGCCGGTAGTAGAAGTCGATGAGCCGTTCCGCGTTGCGCTTGTGCTCGGCGCGGTCGGGGATCATCAGGCTCTCCGCCCACAGTTCGGCGCCTTCCTGCGGCACCACGAACTCGATGTCCGGGTTGTCCTCCTTGAGCTGGATGACATCGCCCGAATACGCCTGGGCCGCGAGCACGTCGCCCGAGGCGAGGTCCTTGATGTAGTCGTTGCCGGTGAAGCGCCGGATGTGCTTCTTGGCCACCAGGCGGCGGATCCGGTCCGTCATCCGGTAGAAGTCGGCCTCTTTCCAGCGTGTGATGTCCACACCGTCGCCCTGCATGAGCATCGCGAAGGACTCGTCCATCCCGGACAGCAGCGTCACCCGCCCGCGCAGATCGTCCTTCCACAAGTCGGCGGTGTGCTGGATCTCCCGGCCGAGCTTCCTGCGGTTGTACGCGATGCCGGTGATGCCCGACTGCCACGGGACGGAGTGCTTGCGCCCCGGGTCGAAGTGCGGGGTGCGCAGCAGCGGATCGAGGTGCCGGGCGACGTTCGGCTGGCGCGCCCGGTCCATCTCCTGCACCCAGCCGAGGCGTACGTAGCGGCCGCACATCCAGTCGCTGATGACGATCAGGTCGCGGCCGGTGGGCTGGTGGTTCATCAGCGCCGGACTGATCTTGCCGAAGAACTCGTCGTTGTCGTTGATCTCTTCGGTGTACGTCACGGAGATGCCGGTGTGCTTCTCGAACGCCTCCAGCGTCGGCCGCCGCCGCGGGTCCCGCTCGTCCACGTCGATGTAGAGCGGCCAGTTGGCGAAGGTCAGGCGCCGGTCCCGGGCCGAGCGGTCCGGGGCGGCGCGGTCGGCGGGGGCGACGTACGCGGCAGGCACCCCGCATCCGGCGGCCAGCAGGGCCAGGGCCCCGGCCGCTCCCGTACCGGCCGTGCTCCGTAGCAGCGAACGCCGCGAAAGTTCAGGCATGGCGAGCACTCTCACGTGCTGGGGGCGGCGACGGCAACCCGGCAGAACGTCGGCTGCCGGGCCGCCGCCCACGACGGTGTGCCGGGCGGCGGGGCACCGCGCGGGAACCCCGCCGCCCGAACGGGCTCAGCCGTCCAGCGACGTCATCACGTGCTTGATGCGCGTGTAGTCCTCGAAGCCGTAGCCCGACAGGTCCTTGCCGTAGCCGGACTTCTTGAACCCGCCGTGCGGCATCTCGGCGACGAGCGGGATGTGGGTGTTGATCCACACGCACCCGAAGTCCAGCTTCTTGGACATCCGCATGGCGCGGGCGTGGTCCTTGGTCCACACGGAGGACGCCAGCGCGTACTCCACGCCGTTGGACCACTCGACGGCCTGGTCCTCGTCCCGGAAGGACTGGACGGTGATGACCGGGCCGAAGACCTCCTGCTGGATGATCTCGTCGTCCTGCTTGAGGCCGGAGACGACGGTCGGCGCGTAGAAGTAGCCCTTCTCGCCGACCTGGTGGCCGCCCGCCTCGATCTTGGCGTGCGCGGGCAGGCCGTCGATGAAGCGCTTGACCTGCGCCAGCTGGTTGGCGTTGTTCAGCGGGCCGTAGAGCACGTCCTCGTCGTCCACCGCGCCGGTCTTGGTGTCGGCCGCGGCCTTGGCGAGCGCGGTCACGAACTCGTCGTGGATGGACTCGTGGACGAGCACCCGGGTCGCGGCCGTACAGTCCTGGCCGGCGTTGAAGTAGCCCGCGACGGAGATGTCCTCGACGGCCTTGGCGATGTCGGTGTCCTCGAAGACCACGACCGGGGCCTTGCCGCCCAGCTCCAGGTGGACCCGCTTGAGGTCCTTGGAGGCGGACTCGGCGACCTGCATGCCGGCCCGCACGGAGCCGGTGATCGAGGCCATCGCCGGGGTGTCGTGCTCGACCATCAGGCGGCCGGTGTCGCGGTCGCCGCAGATGACGTTGAACACGCCGCGGCTGTGGCCCAGCTCGTCCAGCACACCACCGATGATCTCGGCGATCAGCACGGTCGAGGCGGGGGTGGTGTCGGACGGCTTGAGGACGACGGTGTTGCCCGCGGCCAGCGCCGGGGCGAACTTCCACACCGCCATCATCATCGGGTAGTTCCAGGGCGCGACCTGCGCGCAGACGCCGACCGGCTCGCGGCGGATGATGGACGTGAAGCCGTCCATGTACTCGCCCGCGGCGCGACCCTCCAGCATCCGGGCGGCCCCCGCGAAGAAGCGGATCTGGTCCACCATCGGCGGGATCTCCTCCGAGCGCACCAGCGCGAGGGGCTTGCCGCAGTTCTCCGACTCGGCGGCGATCAGCTCCTCGGCCCGCTCCTCGAAGCGGTCGGCGATCTTGAGCAGGACCTTCTGGCGCTCGGCGGGCACCAGGTCGCGCCAGGCGGGGAACGCGGCCTCGGCGGCGGCCATCGCCGCGTCCACGTCCGCGGCGGCGGACAGCGGAGCGGTGGCGTACGCCTCACCCGTGGCCGGGTTGACCACCTCCGTGGTCCGCCCGTCGGCGGCGTCCCGGAACTCCCCGTCGATGTAGTTGCGCAGCCGACGCAGTTCGGTGGTCACGAGCGACCCCTCCTAGTCAGGTGTCCAGTGGTTGAGATGCCCACCCTAGCCAGGAAGGCAACGTTTTCGACATACCCGCAACGAGTGAACGACGAAATCAGTGGCGTCAACTTCTTCAAGCAACTGATTTCATTGAATCGGGGTTGCAGGACTGACGAGGCTCGTGCACAGTGAGGGCTGTGGCCACTCGTGACAGAAACGGCACCCAGTCGATCGACTCCGTCTCCCTGGCGATCATCGAGCAGCTCCAGGAGGACGGCCGCCGTCCGTACGCCGCGATCGGCAAGGCCGTGGGCCTGTCCGAGGCGGCGGTGCGGCAACGCGTACAGAAACTGCTCGACCAAGGCGTGATGCAGATCGTCGCGGTCACCGACCCCCTCACGGTCGGCTTCCGTCGGCAGGCGATGGTCGGAATCAACGTCGAGGGCGACCTCGACCCGGTGGCCGACGCCCTGACGGCCATGGAAGAGGTCGAGTACGTCGTCATGACCGCGGGCTCCTTCGATCTCCTCATCGAAATCGTCTGCGAGGACGACGACCACCTGCTGGAAATGATCAACAAGCGCATCCGCACGCTGCCCGGCGTCCGGACCACGGAGAGCTTCGTCTATCTCAAGCTCCGCAAGCAGACCTACACCTGGGGAACCAGATAGCCATGACCGCTGACCTCTCGAAGACGGCCTACGACCACCTGTGGATGCACTTCACCCGCATGTCGTCGTACGAGAACGCCCCCGTGCCGACGATCGTGCGCGGCGAGGGCACGAACATCTACGACGCCCAGGGCAAGCGCTACATCGACGGCCTGGCCGGCCTGTTCGTCGTACAGGCCGGGCACGGCCGCGCCGAACTCGCCGAGACCGCGCTCAAGCAGGCCCGGGACCTGGCGTTCTTCCCCATCTGGTCGTACGCCCACCCCAAGGCCGTGGAGCTGGCCGAGCGGCTGGCGCACCATGCGCCGGGCGACTTGAACAAGGTCTTCTTCACGACCGGCGGCGGCGAGGCCGTCGAAACCGCGTGGAAGCTGGCGAAGCAGTACTTCAAGCTCACCGGCAAGCCCACCAAGCACAAGGTGATATCGCGGGCCGTGGCCTACCACGGCACGCCGCAGGGCGCCCTGTCCATCACCGGCCTGCCGGGCCTCAAGGCCCCGTTCGAGCCGCTGGTCCCCGGCGCCCACAAGGTCCCGAACACCAACATCTACCGGGCGCCGCTCTTCGGTGACGACCCGGAGGCGTTCGGCCGCTGGGCCGCCGACCAGATCGAGCAGCAGATCCTCTTCGAGGGCCCGGACACCGTCGCGGCCGTCTTCCTGGAGCCGGTGCAGAACGCGGGCGGCTGCTTCCCGCCCCCGCCCGGCTACTTCCAGCGCGTCCGCGAGATCTGCGACCGCCACGACGTGCTGCTCGTCTCGGACGAGGTCATCTGCGCCTTCGGCCGCCTGGGCACGATGTTCGCCTGCGACAAGTTCGACTACGTACCCGACATGATCACCTGCGCCAAGGGCATGACCTCGGGCTACTCCCCGATCGGCGCGTGCGTCATCTCCGACCGGCTGGCCGAGCCGTTCTACAAGGGCGACAACACCTTCCTGCACGGCTACACCTTCGGCGGCCACCCGGTCTCCGCCGCCGTCGCCTGCGCCAACCTCGACATCTTCGAGCGCGAGAACCTCAACCAGCACGTGCTGGACAAGGAGGACGCGTTCTTCTCGACGCTGAAGAAGCTCCACGACCTGCCGATCGTCGGCGACGTCCGCGGCAACGGCTTCTTCTACGGCATCGAACTCGTCAAGGACAAGACCACCAAGGAGTCCTTCAACGAGGAGGAGACCGAGCGCGTCCTGTACGGCTTCCTCTCCAAGACCCTGTACGACAACGGCCTGTACTGCCGCGCCGACGACCGCGGCGACCCGGTCATCCAGCTCGCCCCGCCGCTCATCGCCGACCAGCCGGTGTTCGACGAAATCGAGCAGATTCTGCGGGGGACGCTGGAGGAGGCCTGGAAGAAGTTGTGAGGCGGGGCGTACGGTTCGGGCGCCATGAAGTCGGGGCGTTCGGACCGTGATCCCCGAGATGAGGGGGCGTGCGGGGTCGCGTCTCCGGGCTGCCCGGCTCGCGGTTACGGCGTGAGCCGGGCAGGTCCGTACACCCGTCGGCCATGCGATCGGCGCGGGCGGCTCGCGCGCCCGCCCGTGGAGCGGGCGGGTCCGTGAACGCATGGGCCCGCGCGCCCGACGCCCGGGCGCGGCCCCATGCGCAGCCCGCGGCCCCGGTACACCTCCCGCCTTCCGCCCTCCCCCGTCAGCCCGCCCTCTCTCACTCCTCTGCCCAAGTTCTTCATATAAGCCTCCATTTGAGTGAACCTGGGCCGTGGTGCGCGCCGAGCGCCGAATACCGAGGGTCGCCACTCCTTACCGTGCCAGTGACCGATACCCTCCATGGTCGTTCACCCGGTCGGGGGAACGATCGGACGCGACGAGCATGAGGTGCGCAGATGGTGGCCCCACCTGACAACGACGTTCTCTGGGCGCGCGGCCTGCACCACACATACGCCGGCTCCCCCGTGCTGACGGGGGTCTCCGTCGGGGTCCGCGAGGGTGAGATCCTCGCCGTCACCGGGCCCCGCGGCTGCGGCAAGACGACCCTCCTGCGGTGCCTTTCCGGCCAACTTGCGCCGGACAGCGGCGAAATCTGGTTCAACAGTTCACCAGTGCACACGCTCTCTCCGGCCGGCAGGGAACGGCTGCGCCTGGACCGCTTCGGCTGGGTGGACACCGAACCGCACCTCGTCCCCGAACTGACCGCCTGGGAAAACGCCGCCCTACCCCTGCTCCTGCGCGGGGTCGGCCACCGCACCGCGAAGCAGACCGCCTGCGAGTGGCTGGAGCGTCTGGACGTGGGCATGTGCGCCCGCCAACGTCCGGGCCGGCTCGACCAGTCGCAGCGCCAGCGCATCGCCATCGCCCGCGCCCTGGCCTGCGAGCCGCGGGTCCTGTTCGCCGACGAGCCCACGGCGCCCCTGCACCGCGCGGACGCCGCACAGGTCCTGCGCACCATCACCACGGCCGCCCGCTCGCACGAGATCACGGTCGTCCTCGCCACCCACGAACCCGAGGCCGACACCCTCGCGGACCGCACCGTGGCGCTCCTCGACGGCCGCCGCGTCCACGCCAAGGCCCCCGCCCCCGACAAGGAAAGCAGGGCAGAGTGCTCGCTCTCCGTCTAGCCCGTGGGGCCCACCCCCTCGTCCTGCTGCGCCGCCTGCTGGTCGCCGCCGCGTCCGGCGGCACCGGCTTCCTGCTGCTGGCCGCGCTCGGCCACGCCGCGGCCCACCCGGCGACGGCCACGGACTCTTTCGTACGTCTCCTGTGGTGCGCCGTCCCGGTCGCGGCCACCCTCCAGCTCGCCATGTCGACGGCCCGTACGGACCCCGCCTCCCGCCCGCAACGGGGCATGTCCGCCGCCGGGTTGGGCCCCGTGCGGCTGACGATGATCGCCGCCACCTCCACGGCCGTGTCCTGCGTCCTGGGCAGCCTCGTCGCGCTGCTCGCCTTCCTCGTGGTGCGCGGCGACCTCGGCGGCACCGCCACCGGCCCCGCCACCCGGCTCCTCGGCGCGGGCCACCCCCTGCCGCTCGCCGGCGCGCTGATGCTCCTCGCCGTCGTCCCGGTGCTGGCGGCCACCGCCACCGCGGTCGTCCTGCGCCCGCGCATGAACGCCCGTGGCAGCGGGCGCCGTACGGGGGCGGCCACCGGTGCCGGTGCCGGTGAGCCGCTGACCGCGATGGACACCAACAGCACCCCCTCCGCCGTGCCCGCCGCGCTGCCCTGGGGCATCGCGCTGACGGCGGCCGGACTCGCCCTGGAGACCTACGTCAGCCGCGGCCCCGCCCACGCCGACACGCTCCTGCCGTTGCCCGGACGCCTCATCGGCAGCCCGCCAGGGGTTCTGGCGGGCTGGGCGCTGTCCACGCTCGGTCTCGTCCTGGCGGGGCCCGGCCTGGCGCGGCTGTCCGGCCGTCTCCTGGCCGCGGGCCGCCCGGGCGCCGTCCGCCTGCTCGCCGGACGCGTCCTCCAGGAGGAGTCCCGGCGCATCGGCCGTCCCCTGGGCGTGCTCTGCGCCGTCGCCTCCGGCGCGTACGCGGCGGTGAAGGTGTACGAAGCGGCGCCCACCCGCCCGTTCGGTCCGCTCACCGGCCTGGGCGCGGCCCTCGTCCTGGCCTGCGTCGCGGCCAGCGCCCTCACGGCGGCCCTCGAAGCCCGCTGGGCCCGTACCCACACCACCGCCGCGCTCCGCCGCCTCGGCACGCCGCGTTCCCTCCTCTTCCGCGCCTCCGCCTTGCGCGTCCTGGCCCTCCTCGTGGTTCTCACCCCTCTGACCTGGGGCATCGCCGAACTGGCCGCGCTACCGCTGCTCCACTGAGCCTCACCCGTCCGCACTCTGCCTTCGTACTCCCCCTCCGCTCGCGCATGTCCACCCCGCGCATCCCGCAGCTCCACCCCGCGTCCCCTGGCCCTCCTCGCCGTCCTCAGCCCCTGACCTGGGACACAGCCGAGCCAGCCGCACTTGCACCGCTCCACTGAGCCTGACCCGCCCGCACCCCATCGGCCCACACCGTTTCCGCGCGGCCCCTCACCGACGACCGGCCCGCCCTGCCCGGCTCCCGCCCCGCACCGCCCGCCTACGATGACGACCGTGCAGCCGAATCCCGAGTCCCCCGTGCCCCACCGCCCCATCGAACGCTCGCAACGCCACGGCAGCGACCGCGAGATCGAGACGCTCGCCGAGTTCGACCACGTACTGCAGGCCAGCAGCCTTTCCGGTTACCGCGTCCAGTCGGTCGATCTGACCGGCCGCACCACCGCGCTGCTCGGCACGCCGGCCTCCGAGGCCGTCTTCCTCGGCTGCCGCATGGAGCCCGCGGCCGCCGCGAGCGTGCGGGCCGCCGGCGCGCTGGTCTTCCCGCCGATACCGGACCTGCCCTTCGACCCGTACCGCGGCCGCCTCTACTCGCCCGGCGAGCTCTTCGATTCCCTCGCCACCGACGCCGGTTACGCCGCCACGCCCGACGCCCTGGCCTACGACTGGTACCAGCGGACCATGTCGGACGGCGACATCTTCGCCTCGATGCTGCGCAGCATCCATGACGACGCCATCTCGGACGCGCTGGACGAGCACCTCGCCGGCGCCCGCGTCGTCGGGGTCATGGGCGGCCACGCGCTGGAACGCGGGTCCGGCGCGTACGAAGGCGCCGCCCGGCTCGGGCGGCGGCTCGCCCGTACGGGCCTGACGGTCGCCACAGGCGGCGGCCCCGGCGCGATGGAGGCCGCGAACCTCGGCGCCTACGCCGCGCCCTTCGACGACGCCATGCTCGACGAGAGCCTGGCCCTCCTCGCCAAGGTCCCGCACTTCACCCCCTCGGTGACCGACTGGGCGCGGGCCGCCTTCGAGGTGCGCGAGCGCTGGCCGGACGGCGGGGACTCGGTCGGCATTCCCACCTGGTTCTACGGCCACGAGCCGCCGAACGCGTTCGCGGCCCACATCGCCAAGTACTTCGTCAACGCGGTCCGCGAGGACGGCCTCCTGGCCCGGTCCAACGCCGGGGTCGTCTTCCTGCCCGGCGCGGCGGGAACCGTACAGGAGATCTTCGACAACGCCACCCCGAACTACTACGGGTCACGGGGCGAACCGACCCCCATGGTCCTCGTCGACCGGGCGCACTGGACCGAGAAGCTGCCTGCCTGGCCACTGCTCCAGGCCCTCGCCGCCGAGCGGCCCATGTCGGCGAAGATCGCTCTGGTCGATTCGGTGGAAGAGGCACCGGAAGCCCTGGCCGCCCTCAGGGACGGCCGTGCTTCCGACCCGGCTTCCTGACCGGCGGGTACGGCCCCTTGGGCGGCCGAGGCGGTCTCCTCCCGTCGCCGCGACATCCGATTGCGCGCCCGAGGCAACTCCCGCCCCCGAATCCACGTCTGCCTAGCCAGGTAATGAACTGGTAAATCCAGGCAGTGCGCGAACGGAGTTCTTGGTGCTCATCGGTCTTCTGACGGCGGTAGCGGCCTCGGCCTGCTACGGCACGGGGTCGGTCCTGCAAGCGGTGGGATCGCGTAAATCCGCGCGTCGGGAAGCGGCTGCCGCATCCACGACCGGCCTCACCCAGCACGGCGGCCCCAGCCTCTCGTCCACCGCCAAGGCCGCCGTGACATGGGAATTCATGGTCGGCACGGTGCTGGACTTCATAGGCTTCGGGCTCGGCGCGCTGGCCGCCCGGCTGCTGCCGCTGTTCCTGTCACAGACCGTCATCAGCGCCAACCTGGTGATCACCGCCGTGCTCAGCATCAAACTGCTCGGCATCCGGCTGAACCGGCCGGAGTGGGCCTCCATCGCCGTGGTCTGCTCGGCGCTGGTCCTGCTGGCCACCGCCGCGGGGCCGGAGGGCGGCGGTGACGCCTCGACGGCCACCCACTGGTGGCTGCTGGCCGCCTCGGTCCTGGTCATCGGCGGCGGCACGCTGATCGTCCGGCTGCTCGGCAGCCGCGCCGCCATCCTCGCCGGCCTGCTGTCCGGCCTGGGCTTCGGCGCGCTCGGCGTCGGCGTACGCGTACTGAACGGCATCGACCCGTTCCACCTGCCCACGCTCCTGGCCGACCCGGCGCTCTACGCCATTCTCGTCGCCGGCATCGGCGGCATGTACCTGCACACGGTGGCCCTCCAGATCGGTTCGGTCAACGGCGCCACGGCGGCGCTGGTGGTGGGCGAGACGGTGGTGCCCGGCATCCTCGGGGTGCTGTGGCTCGGCGACTCCTCCCGTCCGGGCTTCGCCTGGATGGCCACCCTCGGGTTCGTCGTGGCGGTGGCCGGTGCCGTCGCGGTCGCCTGGTTCGGTGAGCCGGAGGACGGCGGCGGAGCTCCGGGTACGGCGTCGGGCGACGGCGCTCAGGCATCGGACAGGCAGCCGCCGGAGGATGACACCCGGGGCGACGCCGGACCGGCTCACCCCACGGCGAGCAGCCGCGCCGGTTCCTCGTAGGAAGCCCCGGCCCCGCGGCCGCCGCGGCTCCGCGCTCCGGCTGCTGCCGCTCAGCGCTCCAGGACCACGACTTCCCCGGCAAGGAATGTGACGCCCACCGTCTCGCCCTCCTCCGGCGCCTCACGCAGCGCGCATGCCGCCTCCAGCTGTGGGCCGTCGGCGGGCCGGAGGTGGAGTGTGACGTGGGTGCCCCGGAAGGTGCGGGCCGTGACGGTGCAGGGCAGCCCTTCCGTGGCGGTCGTGATCCGTACGCCGGCCGGACGTACGAGCAGGCGGCACGCGCCCTCCGGCGTTCCCTCCGGGACGGGGACCTTGCCCCATGGCGTGTCGGCCGACCCGCCCCGTACGGTCGCCGCCACCACGTTGTCGAAGCCGAGGAAGCGGGCGACGAACTCGGTGGCGGGGCGCTGCCAGACCTCCAGCGGGGTGCCGCTCTGCGCGATGCGGCCTTCACGCATGATCACTACCCGGTCGGCCAGCGCGAACGCCTCGCCCTGGTCGTGCGTCACGGCCAGCACGGTCGTACCCAGCTCGCCGAAGACCCGGCGCAGCTCCACGACCAGGCGCTCGCGCAGGCCGCGGTCGAGCTGGCCGAGGGGCTCGTCCAGCATCAGCAGCCGGGGGCGGGGCGCGAGGGCGCGGGCCAGCGCGACGCGCTGCTGTTCGCCGCCGGAGAGGGCCGCCACGGCGCGCCGCCGGGCGCCCGGCAGGCCGACGAGGTCCAGGAGTTCGGTCACCGTACGGTCCTGCTCGGCGCGGGGCACCCCGTGCATACGCAGGCCGAAGGCCACGTTGCCGCCGACATCCCGCTGCGGAAAGAGCTGGTGGTCCTGGAACATCAGCCCGACGCCACGTCGATGCGTGGGGACACCCGACTGGTCGCGCCCTTCCAGGAACACCCGCCCCGTGTCGGCGGCCTGGAGCCCCGCCACGACCCGCAGCAGGGTGGATTTGCCGCTGCCGCTGGGCCCCAGCACGCAGACGACCTCCTGCGGGGCGACGCTCAGGTCCACCGCGTCCAGCGCCGGGGCCTGCCCGTCCCGGAAGCGGACGGTGACGTCCTCCAGGCGCAGCAGTGCCTTCTCCGCCGCCGTGTCAGCGCGTTCCGCCATCTAAAACTCTCCGGCCTGATCGGTGCGGACGCGCTCCAGCGTCAGCAGAGCGCCCGCGCACACCACCATCAAGATCGTCGACAGGGCCATCGCCTGCCCGTAGTTGAGTTCCCCCGCGCGTCCCAGCAGCCGTGCCACGGCGACCGGGAGGGTCGGGTTGTCCGGCCGGGCGATGAAGACCGTCGCGCCGAACTCGCCCAGCGACACGGCGAAGGCGAAGCCCGCGGCGATCAGCAGCGCCCGCCGCACCAGCGGCAGGTCGACCTCGCGCCACACCCGCCACGGCGAGGCCCCCAGCACCGCCGCGGCCTCCCGCAGCCGCTCGTCCACGGCGCGCAGCACGGGCAGCATGGTCCGTACGACGAAGGGCACGCCGACCAGCGCCTGCGCCAGCGGTACCAGCCACCACGAGGACCGCAGATCGAGCGGCGGCTTGTCGAGAGTGATCAGAAAACCGAAGCCCACGGTCACGGCCGACACCCCGAGGGGCAGCATCAGCAGCGCGTCGAATCCCCGCACCAGCCTGCCGCCCCGCCTCGTCAGCGCGGCCGCCGCCAGCCCGCCCACCACCAGGGCGATCAGCGTGGCGGCGGCCCCGTAGGCGAGCGAGTTCCACAGGGCGTTCAGCGGGGCGACGGCGAAGGTGCTGTCCATGGATGCGGCGGACTGCAACGCCCGGTAGAACGTGAGCCCGTAACCGTCCGGCCCGGCGAAGGACCGCTCGACCAGTACGGCCAGGGGCACCACCAACAGCAGCGTGATCACGACGAGCGTGCACCACAGCAGGGCCCACTGCCCCGCGCCCCGGGGTCGCCGGGCCGTCCGCGCGGGGTCGACCAGCGTAAGAGTGGCCTCCCGCCGCCGTACGGTCCAGGCGTGCACGGCCAGCAGAGCCAGTACGGCGGCGAACTGCAGCAGCGTGAGGACGGCGGCCGTGGGGAGGTCCAGGAAGTCGGCGGTCTGCCGGTAGATCTCCACTTCGAGCGTGGAGAACTTCGGCCCGCCCAGGATCTGCACCACCCCGAAGGAGGTGAAGGTGAAGAGGAAGACCATCAGCGCGGCGGCCGCGACGGCCGGCGCCAGGGCGGGCAACGTCACCCGGCGCCACGCCTGCCAACGGGACGCCCCCAGCACGCGGGCGGCTTCCTCCTGCCGCGGGTCGAGCTGGCTCCAGAGGCCGGCGACGGTCCGTACGACCACGGCGTAGTTGAAGAACACGTGCGCCAGCAGGATCGCCCAGACGGAGGTGTCCAGCCGTACGCCCCACAGGCCGTCCAGCACCCCGCCCCGTCCGACCAGTGCCAGGAACGCCGAACCGACGACCACCGTGGGCAGGACGAACGGCACCGCGACGACGGACCGCAGCAGCTTCTTCCCGGGGAATTCGAAGCGCGCGAAGACATACGCGCCGGGGAGTGCGATCAGGAGCGTGAGCCCGGTCGAGGCCGCCGCCTGCCAGACGGTGAACCACAGGACGTGCAGCACGTCCGGATCGGAGAGCACCTCCCCGGCCCGGCCGAGCTGCCACTGTCCGCCGTCCTTCAGCCCGCGCCCCACGATCGCGACGACGGGATAGGCGAAGAAGAGCGCGAAGAAGGCGAGCGGCAGGGCCATCAGGGCGAGCCGGGTGGCCGCCCCGCGCGCCTGCCGCGTACGGCCGGTTACTTCAGGACGAGCGAGGACCACTGCTTGATCCACTGTTCGCGGTTCCTGGTGATCGTCTCCGGGGCCACCGTGCCCGGCTTGTCGATCTTCTCGCCGTACTTGGTGAACAGCTCCGGCACCTTGGCGTCCGTCCGCGCCGGGTTGACGAACATCTGGAGCGGCACGTCCTCCTGGAACTTCTTGCTCAACAGGAAGTCCAGCAGGGCCTTGCCGCCCTTCTCGTTCTTGGCGCCCTTGAGCAACCCCGCGAACTCGACCTGCCGGAAGCAGGTGCCGGTCGCGACACCGGTCGGCGCCTCCTCGGGCTCCGGCTTCTTGCCGAGCACCTCGACGGGCGGGCTGGAGGCGTACGAGACCACCAGCGGCTTGTCGCCCTTGCCCTTGCCGGCCGCCGAACCCGAGAAGCGCTCGTTGTACGCCTGCTCCCAGCCGTCCACGACCTCCACGCCGTTGGCCTTGAGCTGCTTCCAGTAGTCCTGCCAGCCGGACTCGCCGTATTTGGCGATGGTGCCGAGCTGGAAGGCCAGCCCGGGGGACGACGTGGCGGAGTTCTCGGTGACCAGCAGTCCCTTGTACTCGGGCTTGAGCAGGTCGTCGAAAGTCCGGGGCGGCGCGATCTTGTGCTCGGTGAAGTAGGCGCGGTCGTAGTTGACGCAGGTGTCGCCGTAGTCCACCGGTGTCACCCGGTGCTCCGCCTTGTCGAGCTGCAGCTCCTCGGAGACGCTCGCCAGGTCCTTGGCCCGGTACGGGCTGAAGATTCCTTCCTTCAGCCCCCGCGACAGCAGCGTGTTGTCGATGCCGAAGAAGACGTCGCCCTGCGGGTTGTCCTTCGACAGGATCGCCTGGTTGACGGCCTTGCCCGCGTCGCCGCCCTTGAGCACGTTGACCTTGTAGCCGGTCTGCTTGGTGAACTCCTCCAGTACGGACTTGGAGGCGTTGAAGGAGTCGTGGCTGACCAGCGTGACCGTTTTGGAGTCGGTGCTTCCGCCGCTGCCGCCCGACCCGCAAGCGGCGAGCGCCGTCAGGCCGGCCACGACGGCCAGCGCGACGACGGTGGTCCTTCTGGTGGTGCTCACTGGTTTTCCTCCTGGCTGACCAGGAAGAGACGCGGCCCCACCCGGCACTTCGACGGACGAAGGCCGGGTGGGGCGCAACAGCATGAGTGACGACCGAACTTCCTACCCGGAATGACCCGGGCGAGGTTCAAGGGTCTGCGGCACCCGGTGTCCGTGACGCTCGGTCCGTGACACTGCCGCACTCTCAGCGCTGTGGCGCTCCCCTGTCGGAATGTGCATTTGTTCGATCACACAGTACCAGCGGGGTTCAGCGCTCCGAGGCGGCGAGCTGCCCGCAGGCACCGTCGATCTCCTGCCCGCGCGTGTCGCGGACGGTCACCGGCACCCCGTGCGCGGCGATGGCCTCGACGAACGCCTTCTCGTCCTCGGGGCGCGAGGCGGTCCACTTCGAGCCGGGGGTCGGGTTCAGCGGGATCAGGTTCACGTGGACGCGCTTGCCCTTGAGCAGGCGGCCCAGGAGGTCCCCGCGCCACGCCTGGTCATTGATGTCCCGGATCAGGGCGTACTCGATCGAGATGCGGCGGCCGGACTTCTCGGCGTACTCCCAGGCCGCGTCCAGCACCTCACGCACCTTCCAGCGCGTGTTGACCGGCACGAGCGTGTCGCGCAGCTCGTCGTCGGGGGCGTGCAGCGACACCGCGAGCCGGCACTTGAGGCCCTCGTCCGCGAACCGCAGCATCGCCGGGACGAGGCCGACCGTGGACACCGTGATGCCCCGCTGCGACAGCCCCACCCCGTCGGGCTCGGGGTCGGTCAGCCGCCGGATCGCGCCCACGACCCGCTTGTAGTTCGCCAGCGGCTCGCCCATGCCCATGAAGACGATGTTGGACAGCCGGGCCGGACCGCCCGGAACCTCACCGTCACGCAGCGCCCGCATGCCGTCGACGATCTGGTGCACGATCTCCGCGGTGGACAGGTTCCGGTCCAGCCCGGCCTGCCCCGTCGCGCAGAACGGACAGTTCATGCCGCACCCGGCCTGCGACGAGATGCACATCGTGACCCGGTCGGGGTAGCGCATCAGCACCGACTCCACGAGGGTGCCGTCGTGCAGCTTCCACAGCGTCTTGCGCGTGGTGTCGTCGTCGCAGGAGATGTGGCGCACCACACTCATCAGCTCGGGCAGCAGCTCCGCCGCCAGCTTCTCGCGTGCCGCGGCCGGGATGTCGGTCCACTCCGCCGGGTCGTGCGCGTACCGCGCGAAGTAGTGCTGCGACAGCTGCTTGGCGCGGAACGGCTTCTCACCGGCCGCGGCCACGGCTTCGCGCCGCTCGGCGGGGGTGAGATCAGCAAGGTGCCGCGGGGGCTTCTTGGCTCCGCGCGGCGCGACGAAAGTGAGTTCTCCGGGCTTAGGCATGGTTCTTCCAGTGTCGCAGACGTACGAAGTGACGATCGCCGACGCGGATCGGGGGCGGTCCGTACGTACGTAGGGGCCCGCCACACTGTGTGGCGGGCCCCTACGTACGTACGGAGAACCGCAGGTCAGCCGGACCCCACGAAGATCACGTACAGCAGCCAGACGACCGGCGCGGTCGGCAGGAGGGAGTCCAGGCGGTCCATGATGCCGCCGTGGCCGGGCAGCAGCGTGCCCATGTCCTTGATGCCGAGGTCCCGCTTGATCATCGATTCGCCGAGGTCGCCGAGCGTCGCGCTGGCGGCGACCGCGATGCCCAGCAGCAGGCCCTGCCACCAGGCGCCGTCCTTGATGATCAGCTCCATGGACAGTGCGCCCGCGATCATGGCGAACAGCACCGCGCCGAACAGGCCCTCGCGGGTCTTGCCGGGGCTGATGCGCGGCGCGAGCTTGTGCTTGCCGAAGCGCCAGCCCACCGCGTACGCGCCCGTGTCGCTGACAACGGTCAGCAGCAGGAACGTCAGGACGCGCTGCGGTCCGTCGTCGGCGGCGAGCATCATCGCCACGAACGTCGCCAGGAAAGGCACGTAGAACGTCGCGAAGACGCCTGCCGTGACGTCCCGCAGGTAGTTCTCCGGAGCCTCGGTCATGCGCCACACCAGGGCGGCGAGCGCGGTGAGCGCCATCGCCACCCAGGCGCCCTCCGCGCCGCGCACGTAGCCGGCGACGACCATCGCCGTACCGCCGAGCGCGAGCGGCACCAGCGGCACCTTGATGTCCTTGCGCTCCGACAGCCGCGAGGTCAGCTCCCACAGGCCCACGACCACCGCGATGACTATCACGCCCACGAACAGCGGCTTGTAGACGAAGAGCGAGAACAGGATGACGGCGCCGAGGCCGACGCCGACTCCTATGGCGGCCCGGAGGTTGCGTCCCGCGCTCTTCTTCTGCGGTTTGTGGGGCTGCTGCGAGCTGTCGGACCCCGGCAAAGAGGTGGGCATGGGCTCCTGCGGCTGTTCATCGCGGAACAGGGGGCCGCTCGGCCGAGCGGCCCCCGGGTCGTCCCGGTGGTCCCGGTCGTCGTCCAGAGGGTTCCGGTCGTCGTCCTGGTGTCCGCCTGCGTCGGGCACGATGGGCATGGGGCGAGTCTGCGCCGCCGCGCCCCAGTCGTGCGCGGGACCCGCCGAACCGGCGGGTCCCTGGTCGGGTGGTCCCCATTGACCGGCTCGGCCGACGCCAGGCGGGGCCCCCCAGGATGACTCGTTCATCAGACCTCGAGGAGCTCGGATTCCTTGTGCTTGAGGAGCTCGTCCACCTGCGCGACGTACTTCGCGGTGGTGTCGTCGAGCTCCTTCTCCGCCCGGCGTACCTCGTCCTCGCCGGACTCCTTGTCCTTGACGAGCTTGTCGAGGTTTTCCTTGGCCTTGCGCCGGATGCTGCGGATCGAGATCTTCGAGTCCTCGGCCTTGTTCTTGGCGACCTTGATGAATTCCCGGCGGCGTTCCTCGGTGAGCTCCGGGAAGTTCACACGAATGATATTTCCGTCATTGCTCGGGTTGACGCCCAGGTCGGAGTCCCGGATCGCCTGCTCGATGTTGCGCAGCGCGCTCTTGTCGAACGGGGTCACCACGGCCATCCGCGGTTCGGGCACCGAGAACGACGCCAGCTGGTTGATCGGCGTCATGGCACCGTAGTAGTCCGCCACGATCTTGTTGAACATCGCCGGGTGCGCACGTCCGGTGCGAATCGCGGCGAAGTCCTCCTTGGCGACCACGACGGCCTTCTCCATCTTCTCCTCGGCCTCGAGGAGGATCTCTTCGATCACCACTTGCTCCTGGTCTTTTCGGTAAGAAGCAGAGCCTCGCCCCTGCCGCGCGTCTTCTCCTGCACGGTGTCCGACCGGCAGGCGGTTGTCCATCCCCGTGCCGGGGTCTTCCCCCGACCCGGGGTTGCCGCCCGTACGGTGCGCCGCCCGTACGGCAATACGGCAGTTGGGGCCGTCAGGCCCGGGTGCCCTGATCGCTGACGAGCGTGCCGATCTTCTCACCCTTCACCGCGCGCGCGATGTTGCCCTCGGCGAGCAGCTCGAAGACGAGGATCGGAAGCTTGTTGTCACGGCAGAGCGTGATGGCGGTGGCGTCGGCGACCTTGAGGTCGCGGGTGATGACCTCGCCGTATTCGAGAGCGTCGAACTTCACCGCGTCGGGGAACTTCTTGGGGTCGGCGTCGTAGACCCCGTCCACCCCGTTCTTGCCCATCAGCATGGCCTCGGCACCGACCTCCAGAGCACGCTGGGCGGCGGTGGTGTCGGTGGAGAAGTACGGCATACCCATGCCGGCCCCGAAGATGACCACGCGGCCCTTCTCCATGTGGCGCACGGCGCGCAGCGGGATGTACGGCTCCGCGACCTGGCCCATGGTGATGGCGGTCTGGACGCGGCAGTCGATGCCCTCCTTCTCCAGGAAGTCCTGGAGGGCCAGGCAGTTCATGACCGTGCCGAGCATGCCCATGTAGTCGGAGCGGGCCCGGTCCATGCCGCGCTGCTGGAGCTCGGCACCGCGGAAGAAGTTGCCGCCGCCGATCACGATGGCGATCTCGTAGCCGTCCCGGACCACGGCCGCGATCTCGCGGGCGATGGCGTGCACGACATCGGGGTCGACACCCAGTCCGCCGCCGCCGGCGAACGCTTCGCCCGACAGCTTCAGCAGGAAGCGCCCCTTCCCTTCACTGTCGGCTTTGTGGGCTGTGTCCGCGCCGTCGGCACCCTGATTCATCACGCTCTCCTCGTGCACATACGAAGAAGGCCATTGCCGGGGGTCTGGTTCAGATCCCTGTACGGCAATGGCCTCCTCGTCACATCTGCGGCCGGCCGGTACGCGGCCGACTGCGTACGACCCTAGCGGGGCCGTAGGTCATTCGCTGGCCTTGGCGACAAGGCCCACGGCTGGGCTCAGGCGCCGACGCGGATGCGCGCGAAGCGCTTCAGCGAGACACCGGCCTCTTCCAGGACCTTCTCGACGGACTTCTTGTTGTCCTTCGCGAAGGGCTGCGCCAGCAGCGTGTTCTCCTTGAAGAAGCCGTTGACGCGGCCCTCGACGATCTTCGGGAGGGCGGCCTCGGGCTTGCCCTCCTCGCGCGAGGTGGCCTCGGCGACGCGACGCTCGTTCTCGACGATGTCGGCCGGGACGTCCTCACGGGTGAGGTACTTCGGCGCGAACGCGGCGATGTGCTGCGCGACGTCCTTGGCGGTCTCGGCGTTCTCCTTGTCCAGCTCGACCAGGACGCCGACCTGCGGCGGGAGGTCGGGCATGGTGCGGTGCATGTAGGCGGCCACGTAGCCACCGGAGAACTGCGCGAAGCGGTCCAGGACGATCTTCTCGCCGAGGGTGGCGTTGGCCTCGTCGACGTACGCCTGGACGGTCTTGCCGGCCTCGATCTCGGAGGCGAGCAGCGCCTCGAGGTCGGCCGGGGAGGTCTTGGCGACGTGCGCGGCCAGCGTGTTGGCGACGGCCAGGAACTTCTCGCCCTTGGCGACGAAGTCCGTCTCGCACTTCAGCTCGAGCAGGACACCGGAGGTCTTGTCCTCGGAGATGAGGGAGACGACGGCGCCGTTCTCGGCCGAACGGCCCTCGCGCTTGGCGACGCCCTTCTGGCCCTTGACGCGGAGGATCTCCACGGCCTTGTCGACGCTGCCCTCGGCCTCGTCCAGGGCCTTCTTGCAGTCCATCATGCCGGCGCCGGTCAGCTCACGGAGCTTCTTGACGTCCGCGGCGGTGTAGTTCGCCATGGTCTGTGAATCTCTTCTCGAAATCTCGACAGTCGAAAGATCTACGGGTGGACGGCGGGGGCGGCGCGCCTGGCGCCCTCCCCCGCCGTCGTCAACCGGTCGTGCGGCGTCAGGCCTGCTCGGCGGCCGGCTTCTCGGCCTCGGGGGCGGCCTCGGCGGCGGGGGCCTCGGCGGGCTTGTCCTCGGCCTTGGCGGCGTCCTCGGAGTCGGCCTTCTTGTCACCCTCGAGCAGGTCGCGCTCCCACTCGGCGAGCGGCTCGCCGGCCTTCTCGCCCGGCTTCTGGTCGCCGGTGGCGGCGCCGGAGCGGGCGATGAGGCCCTCGGCGACGGCGTCGGCGATCACGCGGGTGAGCAGGGTGACGGAGCGGATCGCGTCGTCGTTGCCCGGGATCTTGTAGTCGACCTCGTCCGGGTCGCAGTTCGTGTCCAGGATCGCCACGACCGGGATGTTGAGCTTGCGCGCCTCGCCGACGGCGATGTGCTCCTTCTTGGTGTCCACGATCCAGACGGCGCTGGGCACCTTCTGCATCTCGCGGATACCGCCGAGGGTCTTCTCCAGCTTGGCCTTCTCGCGGGAGAGGACCAGGAGCTCCTTCTTGGTGAGGCCGGAGGCGGCCACATCCTCGAAGTCGATCTGCTCGAGCTCCTTCAGGCGCTGCAGGCGCTTGTAGACGGTCGAGAAGTTGGTCAGCATGCCGCCGAGCCAGCGCTGGTTCACGTAGGGCATGCCCACGCGGGTTGCCTGCTCGGCAATGGCCTCCTGGGCCTGCTTCTTGGTGCCGACGAACATCACCGAGCCGCCGTGGGCGACGGTCTCCTTGACGAACTCGTAGGCGCGGTCGATGTACGACAGCGACTGGAGCAGGTCGATGATGTAGATGCCGTTGCGCTCCGTGAAGATGAAGCGCTTCATCTTCGGGTTCCAACGGCGGGTCTGGTGCCCGAAGTGGACGCCGCTCTCCAGCAGCTCCCGCATCGTGACGACGGCCATGGCCGTACTCCTCGTGTTACTCGGTTCCACTGCGGCCGGTCGGCCGCGGTGCCTGACGCCCCGGCGCGCTCTGCCGGGGAAGAGACCTTGCGGGGTCTTCCGAGGACCGAGGGGCGCAGCCACCGTGCTGCCCGAAAAGGGACTGTTGCGCCGGTGGCGGGGCGTGCGAAGTCGACCCGGTGACCCGGATCGCCACAAGAAGTGTACGGGACCGCCGAAGGGGCGGGCGACACGCTCCTTTCGGCCATGTGGGGTGGGGCGGGGGGGGGCTTGGGCCCTTGGCT
>NZ_JOCQ01000061.1 GCF_000720725.1 Streptomyces rimosus subsp. rimosus | reverse complement strand
GGCGGGGGGGGCGGGGGGGGCGGGAGCACCGTACGGCGGTACGCACCTCGTATGGGTCGTCCCGGGCCCCGATTCACACCTGCCGCTGATATCGAGGGTCGGTCCACACGTCCGGCAGCGGTGTCCTCCAGTGCTGGGCGTTGGGGAAAAGAGCGGCGAAGCGGTCGCGGACCTTGCGGGGGAAGAGCACCGGCATCCAGGAGCCGTCGGAGAATCCCAGCTGGTAATTGCCTTTCGCGAGGTCTTTGCAATCACGGACCCAGGCCAGTTCCTGCGGCGTGCACCGCCAGCCGGTTTCCGCGCGCAGGGCGGTGTTCTTGCCCAGGCCGTGTTCGGAGCCCACGTACACGAGCTGGGCGCGCCGGTCGGTCATCAGGAGGATTTTGTGGGCGGCCGGACCGAGCGGGCGCAGCCCTCGCAGCAGTTCACCGGCAAGGCTGTCCCAGGAGCCCCAGAACGGTTCCTTCTTTTCCAGGGCCTTGGGGCGCCGCTGCGGATCGCCGTAATGGCCGCGGGGCGGGTCGTCGGCACCGAGCAGGCTGAAGACGGCGTTCAGTACGCGGACGGGTATGGATTCCCCCTGCCACGCGGGCGCGCCGAAAATGGGAAGGTCCAGTTCCTTGGGCGGCGCGGGTGTCGTGTGGAGGCGGCATTCCCCGACCTCCACCGGCAGCATGTCCACCACCCTTTCGCCTGGTTCGAGAACCTGCTCCACAAGGCCACGCAGCTGGTGCCCGTCCTCGCTCATCGGATCCACGTATCCGCCCCTCCTCATCGCTCGACACACCACCGGACCGGCGGTCTCCGCGAAACGGTACGGAAGTACGGGCGCGTGGACGGAAGCCGTACGGGCGCCGGACGCAACGCGTCGCAGCACGGACCGACCAGTCCGCGGAGGCCGGAACGGCCAACCTACCTGCCGGGCCGCCGGGCCCGGGCGGTGCGGGCCCGAGCGGCGGCCGGATGCGGCACGGCGGGCAGTGGGCCGCCGGAACGGCGCGGACCGTCACTGATCGGTCGCGGGCGAGCCGGACACCGCGGGGCAGCCGGAAACGGCGGGAGGGATGGCAGCCGCAGCAGAGGTGGCAGTCGTATGTGTGCCGGAAACTGCCGTGGCGGCGGATTTCGCGCGCTCCTCGGCGTAATTCTTCCAGTCCACGGGCGGCCACGTCGCCGTGCGGGCCGCGAGCGCCTTGTCGATGTTCTCCCGCAGTCCCTCGCCGAAGAAATCGGAGACCTGGCGTACCAGTTTCAGCGCCTCGATGGTGCCGGAAGTGAGGGGCCTGGCCATGCGGTCGGTGCCGCCCGGCACACTGCGCGGGGAGACATGCGCGCTTTTCGTCGCCCGCAGTGCATGCGCGTGCAGACCGGCGCAGGCGTAACCGATCGCCAGGGCGATCCGCCGCACCGCGTCGTCCGCGCCGCGCGTCAGCTCCCCGGCGCCGAGAAGTGTCTGATTGGCGCTGCCGGGGCCCTCGTCCCCGTTCGCCGTCCGGGGCGGCAGCTTTTTCTCCTCGGCAACGAGCAGCCGGTGCGCCCGTTCCATGACGGCCGCCACAAAAGCCAGCTCTTCCATGTCGATGGACTGGGTCATCGCGATCCTCCCCTGCCGTGTGCGTACAACGGCACCGTAGGATCGGCCGGTCCCATACATGACCCGATCCGGCAAAAGCAGACCCATTGGAGTTACGGGCCGGGCTGCCTCCGGTACGTCAATCCTTACGTCAGTGCGCGATGGAGTCGATCAGATCGCGCGCCCCCTGCCGCAGCAGCGCGACCGCGACGGACGTACCCAGGGTCGCCGGGTCGAGCGGCCCGGCCCACTCGTGGGCGTTGAGCACGGTCTTGCCGTCCGGGGTGAAGACGCAGGCCCGCAGCGACAGCTCCCCGTTGCGCGCGGTCCTCGCGTACCCGGCGATCGGCGAGTTGCAGTGCCCCTGGAGGACGTGGAGGAACATCCGCTCGGCCGTCGCCTCCCGGAAGGCGTCCCGGTCACCGAGCGCGCTGACCGCGTCGATGGTGCCGGTGTCGTCCTCACGGCACTGCAGGGCCAGAATCCCGGCGCCGATGGGCGGGCACAGCGTCTCGGCCGACAGGATCTCGGTGATGACCTCGGACCGGCCGATGCGCTCCAGCCCGGACACCGCGAGCAGCAGGGCGTCGGCGTCTCCCGCGTACAGCTTCTCCAGGCGGCGGTTGGCGTTGCCGCGCATCGGTACACAGGTGAGGTGCGGGTGGGATGCGGCGAGCTGCGCGATCCGGCGTACGGAGGACGTGCCGATGCGGGTGCCGGCGGGCAGCTGGTCGAGGGTGCGGCCGCCGGGGTGGATGAGCGCGTCACGGATGTCGTCGCGTTCGAGGAACGCGGCGAAGGTCGTGCCGGCGGGCAGCGGCCGGTCGGCCGGCACGTCCTTGACGCAGTGCACCGCGAGGTCCGCCTCCCCGGCCAGCAGCGCGGCATCCACCTCTTTGGTGAAGGCCCCTTTGCCGCCCAACTCGGAGAGATCACCCATCCAGCGGTCACCGGAGGTGGTGACGGGCACCACCTCGGTACGCGTCGTCGGGTACCGGGCGGCCAGTTCGGCCCGTACGCGCTCCACCTGAGCGAGTGCCATGGGCGAGGAGCGCGAGACGATGCGGATCAGTTCAGGGGCGGACATGGCGTACACCATAGGGCTTGGGGTGGGGCCGGGGTGCGGTCACTTGGACGCGGGGCGGGCCGCCGGATCCGGGCGGTCACGGCTTGGCCGCTTATAGGGGGCGACGGCCGTACGCCCGAGGCTGCGTTCTACGCAGCATGTCGCAGGGTGCCGGCGCTTCGTAGGGCGTTGGCTCCGGTCGCGCTCGTCCTGACGGTGATGTCCGGTGGCGGGGTCCCGAAGCGGGCGGCAGCGGGCGGCGTCACCCCGTTCGCCCATCCCGGCGTGCGGACCGGCGAGGGCTGGGTCAAGGTCATCTCGTCAGGTCCACCTACATCATCTTCAGGAGAGTCACATGCTTCGTAACGTCGCGATCACCCTCGCCGGTGTCACGGCGGCCGGTTTCCTGGCCGCCGGGCCCGCTGCCGCCGACCCGCACGGCGGTGCTGCCGCGGGCGGCGCGTACGGCTCCGGCGCCTACTCGTCCCAGAACACGCTCGGCGGATACCGCCACTACAACGTCGGCGGCCCCACGGGTGTCACCGCCACCGGCGCCGCCTACGCCCACAGCCAGTCCGGCGGCCAGTTCGACTACGGCCGCTACTTCAAGGCCGTCTGGCACTGAGCCCGGCCCTGCTCGCGTCGGCACGCCCGACGGCTGCGCCCCGCGTCCGTGCTACGGCGCGGGGGCGCGTCCGTACCGTCCGGGCACCCGCCGACGGCCCCATGGCAGCAGCCTGCCGTCGCCCCTCCCCTTCTCGCACGCACGCTGATGCCCGTCATCGAGGCATCCCGACGGCGGTCGCCGCCCTGCACGAAGCCTGTGCCACGGCTCCGGCGCTCCGTGGCGGATGACGGAACGTGGACAGCGCGGCCCCCTGCCCGGCAGCACGTGGGCAGGGGGCCGTTCTGGTGTCTCAGGGGGACTCCGTCAAGGGCCGCTCACGGTGGACCGCCCTGCTGGACTGTCCTGTGAACTGCCGGGATCCGGTGCCGGCAGCCGACGCGCGGCGTCAGCTGTGGCTCGTCTCCGGAGTCTCCAGGACGAAGACCGGGATCTCGCGGTCGGTCTTCTCCTGGTAGTCGGCGTAGTCCGGGTACGCCTCGACCGCGCGCCCCCACCACAGGGCCTTCTCGTCGCCCGTCACCTCACGGGCCACCAGGTCCATACGGACCGGGCCGTCCTGGAGTTCCACCCGGGGGTCCGCCACGACGTTGTGGTACCAGACGGGGTGTTTGGGGGCGCCGCCCAGGGAGGCGACCACGGCGTAGGTGCCCTCGTGTTCCACCCGCATCAGCGGTGTCTTGCGGATCTTGCCCGACTTGGCGCCCCGGGTCGTCAGGACGATGACGGGCATGCCGCGCATCGTCGTTCCCTTGGTGCCGCCGCTGCTCTCGTACTGCTCGACCTGGTCGCGTACCCACTTCTCCGGGCTCGGCTCGTAATCGCCCTCAAGCGGCATGGCATCCGTCCCATCGTCGTTCGTGCATGGTGCCTTGGTGTCGTACGGCCCCGGTCACGGCCCTCCGGCCGTCCGCGACCGACCTGACCCTTTCTCAACATCGGGGGCGTACGCAATCATCCCGGCCGGTGTCGTGGCTGGTGAGGGACGCGAGGCGGGGGTGGACGGCGGTGCCGGGCGGCTGGGGCGGGCGGGTGAGGGGCCGTTAGGGTCATGAGCATGGTGACGCCGGTGATACGCGCGGAGACGTGGGACGGAACGACCGTCGACGACCCCTCCGAGGAAAAGCTGTTCGATCTGCTCAGCGAGATGAACCTGCGGCACCGGTTCGTGATCGTGGACCGGCTCGACCGGAGCCGGCCGGGCCAGTACTACATGCAGGTCTACCTGAACGACGACATGAGCTGTCAGGTGGAGTACCGGGACGGCGGACCCGCCCGGCATTTCCGGGCGCACGTCCCCGGCCCGTTCGCCCACCGGGGCCACGAGACCGTGGCGTCCGTACTGACGGCCTGGGCCGCCGACCGGCCCGGCTGGCGGGAAGCGCTGCCCTGGTCGCCATGTCACTGAGCCGCCGCACCCCCGTCCTACCGGCCCGGCGCGCCCGCTCCTGCCATCGCTGCCTTCCGTTGGCGGCCTGCCAGGCGGGAGCCGGATTCTCGGCGGGTTGTTCTGCGCAGGAGCGGTACGGCCAGGAGGAAGCCGACGATGGTCCACAGGGTGAGTACCAGGGCGACCATGGGCAGTTCCCAGGAACCCGCCGGCTCCGCGGCCAGTGCGCTGTCGGGGAGGAGTGCTGATCGCAGGCCCTGTGCCATCCACTTGAGGGGGAACAGGGATGCTATGTGCTGCACGACGTGGGGCATGCGGGTGATGGGGAACATCGTTCCGGAGGTCACGAGCAGTGCCATCGCGGGCAGCATGATCAGGGCGAGTGCTTCGCGGGGGTTGGGCAGGACGGCGCCTATGGCCGCGCCGAGCGGTACGACCGCGAGCAGTCCCAGGCCGGTGACCCAGATCAGGGTGAGCCACTGTGCCGGGGTGGCCGGCAACGGGCCGTCGGCCAGCAGCGCGCCGGCCGTGAGCAGCAGCACCAGGGTGCCGACGGCCAGGCCGAGGATCAGCAGCGCCTTCGCCACCAGGTACGCCGGTATGCCGCCCGGTGTGGCGCGGAGCCGCAGCAAGGCGCCCTCTTCGCGCTCGGTGACGAGCATCTGCGGAATGTTCAGCACGCCGAGCTGGAAGAGCAGGTAGGCGGCGAATCCGGCCATCATCAGGTGGCCCATGGGCAGCTCCGTGCCGGGGACGGAGTCGCTGATCGTCACGGCGAGCACGATCGCCACGATGATGTTGACGAGATGACCGCTCAGCTCTTTCTTCGTGCGCAGGAGCTGGCGCAGTTCGATGCCCCCGCGCCGGACCCCCGCCCGCAGATATCGCTGCGGTCCCGTCCCCCTCATGCGGCCTCGTCCTCTCGGTTCCGGGCGTTCGCCGGGTGTGCGTGTCGGTTCTCGGCGTTCACCATGTGCAGGTAGGTGTCCTCCAGCGTCGGGCGGCGCACCTCCAGGTCGGCTATCGGTCCCCCGGCTTCGCGGTGCAGTTCCCACACCAGCCGGGAGGGGTCGTCGGTACGTTCGCGTCGCGGCGTGCCGTCCTCGGCCGTCCAGCGCACCTCTGCGCGCGCCGCGGCCCGGCGGGCCAGTTCGGCCGGGCTGCCGCAGACCCGTATCCGGCCGTTGACCAGCACGGCGATACGGTCGGCGAGGCGCTCGGCCTCGATCAGGTCATGGGTGGTGAGCAGGACCGTGACGCCTTCGTCGCGGGCCAGTTTCTCGACGAGGACGTGGAAGTCGTGGCGCGCCTCCGGGTCGAAGCCGGTGGTGGGCTCGTCGAGGAAGAGGAGTTCGGGGCGGCCGACGATGCCGAGGGCGACGTCGAGGCGGCGCCGCTGGCCGCCGGATAGCCGGCCCACCTGCTGGTCCGCCTGGCCGGTCAGGCCGACGAGTTCGAGCAGCGCGACGGGGTCGCGCGGGTCGGGGTAGTACTCGGCGAAGTGGCCCAGGAGCTCGCCGACCCGCCATCTGGCGTGGTCGCGCCAGGACTGCAGGACGAGGCCGAGTCGTCCGCGCCACGCGTCGTCACCGCGCAACGGGTCGGTGCCGAGTACCCGGACCTCGCCGGACGAGCGTCGGCGGAAGCCTTCGAGGATTTCGACGGTGGTGGTCTTCCCGGCGCCGTTCGGACCGAGCAGGGCGAAGATCTCACCGCGGTGGATGTCCAGGTCGACGCCTTGCAGCACGTCTGTGGAGCCGTAGGTCATCCGCAGGTCGCGGACCCGTACGACGGGTTCGGCCGCGGTCACCGGCGGGCCTCCGTACGCGTGAGGGCCGATTCCGTCCCCGCGGCGCCGCCACGCCCGGCCGGTCCGGATCGCGCGTGACCCGGGGCCGTTTCGGACCGGGACGCCGATGCGCTGCCCGGTGGCGGGCTCTTGGCGGCTCCTTCGACGATCGCGCGCAGGGCCGCCACGTGTCCCTCGAACGCGGTCCTCCCCCGGTCGGTGAGCCGGACCTTCGTACGGCGCTTGCGTCCGCCGCCCTCCTTCCGGATTTCCAGGTACTCGGCCTCCTCCAGCGTGTGGAGCTGCTTGGAGAGCGCCGAGTCGCTGAGCGAGAGGCTGTCCCGGATGAAGGGGAAGTCGGCCCATTCGGTGGCGGCGAGCAGGGCGACCACCGAGAGCCGCGTGGACGGGTGGATCAGTTCGTCGAATCCGGCCGGGGTGCTCATCGGCCGCTCCCGTCGTAGCTGCGCACGGGGGCGAAGGCCCACCGGTTGGCGGGCGCCGTGACGAGCAGGAAGAGCCCCGCGCACACCGTGGCCTGTACCAGGCTGCCGTATGCCAGGTCGGCCCACTCGACGAGCCAGCCCGTGACCAGGATGCTGCTTCCGCCCACTACGGCGCTCGCGAAGAACACGGCGGTCGTACGCCAGGTGTAGCGCGAGCGGTGCAGCCGCATGCGGGACTTGCGGGCGGCCCGCACCCCGATGGCGGCCAGCGCGGCCACGTACGCCGCGAGCACGGCCCAGACGGCCCACTTGGGCAGGTCGAGTCCGCTGACCGCCACGAAGACCCACATGGCGGCCGCGATCGGCAGGTACGACCGCCACCCGCTCCCGGAGCAGCGCTCCAGTTCGTCGTAGACCCGCTCCTGCGGGACCCGGATCCGTTGCAGATCCGCCCAAGCGCGTTCGGCGTCGACCGGTGCGCTCATGCCCATCGCCTCCCCAAGACGTTGACGTGCCGAATTCGGCTGCTCGGCAGCCGATCCCGCACCGCCGACTTTCCCACTGGGAAAGTTAGCGCAGACTTTCCCACCGGGCAAGTAAAAAAATCGGGGTGCGGAGCGAGAGCGGGAACGGGCGTCGGGGCGGGCGCCGGGAGCGCGGGCGCGGGACGAAAGCGGGGCGGCGGGCGGGAGCCGCCCCGGCGCAGCTCTCAGGCGATCCAGTGCGGGCGGCGCCCGGTGGATGACGGGGTGATGCCGTCGGCGAGGGTGGCGGCCATGCGGTGTACGGCCTCGCGGAGGGTCTCCGGCGGGGTGGTGTAAGGGATGCGGAGGCGCTGTTCGAAGATGCCCGGGTCGGTGGCGAAGTAGGTGCCGCCTTCGATCCGTACCCCGTAGTCGAGTGCCCGCTCGGCCAGCGCGGCGGCGACAGGCTCGCCCAGGTCCACCCAGAGGGACAGACCGCCGGGCGGGAGCTGCCAGGCCCATTGCGGGAGGTGTTCGGTCAATGCGGAGGCCAGGACGGCGCGCTGACGGCGCAACTGTTCCAGGCGCTGGGGCAGCAGTTCCTCGGAGCGGTCCAGCAGGTCCAGGGCCAGGAGCTGGTCCAGGACCGAGCCGCCCATGTCGGTGGCGACCCGCTGGCCGGCGAGTTCGGTGACGAGCCGGGCCGGGGCGCGCAGCCAGCCGATGCGCAGGCCCGCCCAGTGGGTCTTGCTCATCGAGCCGGTGGTGATGACCTGGCCGGCGCCGCCCGGCGTGGCGTGGCAGGCGAAGGGCGGCGGGGCGGGTACGTCGAGGGCGAGTTCGGCCAGGGTCTCGTCGACGACCAGCCAGGTCCCGGAGCGCTGCGCGGCGCGCAGGGTGCGGGCGCGCTGCCGCTCGGGCATCAGGCAGCCGGTGGGGTTGTGGAAGTCGGGGATCAGATAGGCCAGCCGGGGCGCCGAGTGGCGCAGGGTCGCCTCGACGGTACCGGTGTCCCAGCCGGTGTCGGTCACGGGAACCGGCACCGTGCGCAGCCGGGCGCGCCGGAAGGCCTCCAGGGCGTTCGGGTAGGACGGGTTCTCGACCATGATCCGGTCGCCGGGCCGGGCCAGCAGTCCGAGGACGAGGGTGAGCGCGTGCTGGGCTCCGGAGGTCACCAGGATCTGTTCGGGCACGGTGGCCAGTCCCCGCCGGGTGAAGCGTTCGGCGATGGCGGCGCGCAGTTCCGGCAGGCCGTAGGGGTGGTAGCCGGGGGTGTCGACGTATTCGGCCAGCTGCGGAGAGACCCGGGCGAGGGCGTCGGTGAGCGTCTGCCGGGGCAGGCCGGGAGCGGCCCTGGCCAGGTCGATCGCGGTGTCGTGCGGCCCGAGGAGCCGCGCGACGCCCCGGGGCGGCCGGCCTTCGGGAAGGGCCGTCCAGGTGCCGGAACCCTGGCGGCTGTACGCGTAACCGCTCTCGCGCAGCAGGTCGTAGACGGCGGTGACGGTGGCGCGGCTGGTGTTCAGGGCCGTGGCCAGCTCCCGTTCGGCGGGCAGCTTGACGTGCAGGGCGATGCGTCCGTCCAGGATCAGCGCGCTGATCGCCCGAGCCAGGTGGCGGTAGGCGGGCCGGGCTTCCGCCGGGTCGGGCAGCAGCGCGGCCAGTTGCCGGCTCCCCAGGGTCCGTTCGGTTGGCCCGGTCTGCTGCGCGGGCCGGGTCCGCTTCGTATGCGCCATGCCACTCCCCCGGCTGTCACGGACCACACCGTCCCCCTGGTCACGGCCCGCTCGCGCCGTACCACCTCGCGCGAATTGGCCATGTTCTCCAGACCAATCACTGTACAGAGTCACCCCAATGGCCTTGCAGGCGTACCAGCGCCCCAGGCGGGCAACGGACGAATCGAGGTCGCCGTGCCGGCCGTGGGGTGAGGGCTCGGCGGGAGTGTGGGGCCGGAACCGTGCTGTACGCCTTCGCGGTGGGCCCGGTGACCCGGTTCCTCCTGCCCCGGTTCGCCTGTCGGAGCGCGGCCGAGCAGCGGAGCCTGCCGCCCCGGAGGTGTTGCGGCGCCCGTTCGGGGCTACTCCGGTAGTTCCGTACGTGGATGATCACAACCGGGCCGTACCCGCGCCCGGCGCCCCTCAGGAGACACGGCATGAGCAAGGAACCGACCATGCGCACGATCACCCAGGACGCCCTCGGCGGCCCCGAGGTGCTGTACGTCACCCGGGCGCCCCGGCCCGCGCCGCTGCCCACCGAGGTGCTCGTCCGGGTGCACTCCGCCGGGGTGAACCCGGTCGACTGGAAGACCCGGCAGGGCGGCGGCATGGCGCAGGTCCTCGGAGCTCCGCCGTTCAGCGTGGGCTGGGACGTCAGCGGTGTCGTGGAGGAGGTCGGCTTCGGCGTGCACACGGTCGAGGTGGGTGACGAGGTGTACGGGATGCCGTGGTTCCCGCGGCAGGCCGGCGCGTACGGCGAGTACGTGACCGCGCCCTCGCGGCACTTCGCCCGCAAGCCCGGCACGCTCGACCACGACCACGCTGCCGCCGTGCCGCTGGCCGCGCTCACGGCCTGGCAGTCCCTGGTGGACGCGGCGCGCGCCGAGGCGGGGCAGCGGGTGCTGATCCACGCGGCGGCGGGCGGCGTCGGGCACTTCGCGGTGCAGTTCGCCAAGCATCTGGGCGCGCACGTCATCGGTACGGCCCGGACGGCCAAGCACGACTGGCTGCGCTCGCTCGGAGCCGACGAGCTGGTCGACTACACCAAGGAGCGTTTCGAGGAGGCGGTACGGGACGTCGATGTCGTCATCGACCTGGTGGGCGACGAGCACGAGGAGACCAGTACCCGCTCCCTGCGGACGCTGCGGCGGGGCGGCACGCTCATCGCCGTCCCCTCCGGCGCCTCGCCCGGCCTCCTGGAGCAGGCCCGTGCCCAGGGGCTGCGGGCGAGCGGCTTCCTGGTGGAGCCGGACGGCGCGGCGCTCGCCCGGATCGGTGACCTCATCGAGGAGGGGGCGGTGTCGGTCGAGGTCGAGGACGTACTGCCGCTCGCCGAGGCCGGTGAGGCGCACCGGCGGGGCGAGGAGGGCCGCACCCGGGGGAAGCTCGTGCTGCGGGTCGCCTCCTGAGGGCGCGCGGCGGGCGCGGGACAGGGCATCGTCCCCATATCCGGCTCCGGTGTATTCTCGCGCGCTTTACCCGGACGGTGGGTACCCGGCTGTCGTACGGCCATCATTACGGGGGCCGTATATGCCGAATACATGATCGGCCACGGCAGTAAGTGGCGCGGCCGCGGGGGCTGGCCGAGCCGAATGCGTCGCGAGCCGGGACCTGCGGGAGCGACGGCTTTACGCGTCGACCCACTCGTGCGACTGGGCCTGCTTGAGGAGGCGCTGGCGGGCCTGGAGGATCTGCTCACCGGTCATGCTCGGTACGCCCGTCACGAGGAGTTCGGTCACCTCGTCGAGAAACTCCTGCGCGGAGAGCGTGTCGCAGAGCACGCCGTCCTCGAAAGGCCCGTCGGAGAGCGGGTTCTGGGAGCGGTGCGCGCCGCCGGAGCGGCCGGGGGCCCCTTCCAGGAAACGTACGTTGGACGCCTTGGGCCCTCGGTCGCCCTCGTCCACCAGGAATTCGACCTTCACGCCGGGAGCCATCAGTCCCTTGTCGAATTCGAGGTCGTTGACGTGCACGAAGACGTCTTCTCCGCCGTGGTCGGGAACAACGAATCCGTAGCCGCGCACCTCGTCGAACCGAATGACCTTGCCCGAAACCATCACAGTGCCCCAAACCCCAATTCCACAACTGCCCACAATTTCGCATGCACCCCGCCGCCGTTCGGGCGGCGCCGTTCCCGCCGGGCGCACTGGCAGAGGTAATCGCCGAGGGCGGGGACGATGGGGGTGGATGTCCCGCCCATACTATTGCCGAGCCACGGCGGAACGTCCAGCCCGGTGCCGTTCACGGCTCCCTCGGGTGCAAGCGGGGCGGCACACACCACTACGCGGGGACGGTACCGGTTCGACGGGACGGCACCGCCCCGTCGAACCGGTACCGTCCCGACGTCCCCACGTGGAGCGGATCACTCGGCCAGGGCGGCCCGTACCTCCTCGGTCAGCAGGGTCACGTAGTCGGCGGCCCAGCCCTCGATCGTGGCGTGGTCCCACAGGTCGGTCGAGTACTCGACGTATCCGGCCAGCGCGTCGCCCGCCGGGACGAGGCCGAGGTTGAACTCCGACCGGGACGCCGGGACGGCCAGGTCCTCGACGGCGGCGGTCACGCCGGGCAGTTCGATGTCCGTCTCCAGGGAGTTCTGGTACTGGAACCCCAGCGGCACCCGGTCCGGTATCTCGACCCCCAGTTCCTCGCGCAGCGCCTTGGCCAGCCTCCGCAGCGGCATGACGTGGTCGATGCCCTCGGTGGAGGCGAGCGTGACCCGGCGGACCAGACCGGTGAAGGTCTCCTCCATGGCAGCCCGTACACGCAGCGGGAAGCCCGCGACCGTGCAGGCCATCAGCGACTCGAACGCACGGCGCTCGCGGTTGGCGTAGGACACGAAGAGGACGGCTTCCGGCTTGCCGGACAGCTTGCCGGCCAGCCGCCCCAGGGCCGCGGCGGTGACCGCGTACGGGGTCGTGCCGTGTTTCCTGGCCAGCCGTTCCACGTCGGCGCGTACGTCGGCGCCCACCGTGAACAGGACGACGCGCCCCTGTCCGCTCAGGGTCTCCGGGCGCGGCCGGTCGAGGGGCAGGCCGTGCGGGAAGGACGCCCCTTCGAGTTCGCGGGCCCAGTACTTCAGGACGCGCATATCGGCCTTGTCCCCGATGGTCTCCCGCTGCCAGCGCGCGTACTCGGTCGGCTGCGGCACCGTACTCGCCAGGGTGTGGGGTTCGCCGGTCACCGCGGCTCCGTAGAGGGCCGCGAAGTCGCTCAGCAGGATGCTGACGGCCCAGCCGTCACAGGTGGAGTGGTGCAGGAGGAAGAACAGCACCCAGGTCGACGGGCCGGTGCGCAGCAGGCGGAGCTTGGGCGCCACGCCTTCGGTGAGGTCGAACCGGGTCTCGGCGACCTCCGCGCTGATCCGCTTGACCTCGGCGTCGTCGGCGTCCGCCACCCCGGAGGCCCCGGCCGCTGTGCGGCCCCGGCTGGTCAGATCCTCGACCGGAAGATCGACCGGTCGCGGACGGAGCACCTCCTGGCACCATTCCTCACCGTCCTTCACGAACCGGGTGCGCAGCGACTCGTGGCGGGCGCACAGCTGGGTGAGGGCGGACCGCAGCGCCGGTACGTCCAGGTCGCCGGTCAGGGTGATGCGCAGGGCCACGTTGAAGACCTGCGGCAGCGCGTGGCGGTGGTGCTGCTCGATGAAGTTGCGCTGCTGGAAGGTGGCAGGAGCCCGGCCGACCACTTCGGGGTCGGCGTCGGCGGCACCTGCCGGCTCCCCGGCGTCCCCGCGGTCCGTGGCGCCCCCGGCCCCCGTGGCCTCCCCCGCCAGGTGTGCCGCCATGGCCCGGATGGTCGGTTCCTGGTAGAAGCGCACCATCGGGTACTCCTGGCCGAACACCTCCCGTACCCGGTTGACCAGCCTGATCGCGGCGATTGAATGGCCGCCGAGGTCGAAGAAGGACATCTCCGGGCCGATGGCGTCGGCCGTGAGGTCGAACTCGTCGGCCCAGAGGGACCGGAGGCGGGTCTCCAGCTGGGAGCAGAGGCCGGCTCCAGCCCGCACGGTGGCGGACCGGACCGTCCCGGACGGCTCGGCACCAGGCGGCTCGGCCCCGAACGGCTCGGCACCGGCCCGTGCAGCCGTGACGATCTCAGGATCCGGCAGCGCCGCACGGTCCAGCTTCCCGTTGCCCGCGAGGGGCAGCGCGGTGAGGACGGCCCAGGACCGCGGTACGAGATATTCCGGCAGCCGGGCGGCGAGTTCGCGGGCCAGCCGGTCGGCGTACGCCTGGCGGCCGGCCACATTGGTGGCGTCCCCCACGCCCCCCATGCCCCCCGAGTCGCCTTCCGCCGGTACGGCATAGGCCGCGAGGTACGCCTCGCCCCGACTGGTGCGGCGTGCCAGAACGGCGGCCTCGCGTACGCCGTCCAGGGCGTTGAGCGCGCGGGAGGCCTCCTCCGGCTCGACCCGGTACCCGCGGATCTTCACCTGGTCGTCCAGGCGCCCGCGGAACTCCAGCGCCCCGTCCGCGGTCCAGCGCACGAGGTCACCGGTGCGGTAGTACGCAGTACCGGCTGCCTGACCGGCCGCGTCGGCCGTTCGGCTCCCGCCCACCCCGGCGTCCGTACCGAACCGCTCCTTCGTCAGCTCGGGCGCGCGCAGATAACCGCGTGCCACACCCGGCCCACCGACATACAGCTCCCCCACCACGCCCGACGGCACCGGCTCGCCTGAAGCGTCGAGGACCCGCAGACGTACGTTGTCGACCGGGCGGCCGATCGGAATGGCGGCGGTGCCGGTCTCCGGCGTCCGTGGGCCGACGGTCTCGGTGGTGCAGAGCACGGTGGTCTCGGTCGGCCCGTAGACGTTGACGGTTTCGTACGCCACGTCCGGGTGCGGCCGGGTGCGCAGCACGTCACCGCCCAGCAGCAGATGGCGCAGCGGCGGCTGCTCGGCGAGCGGCAGCGCGAGCAGCGCCTCGCCCAGGGCCGTGGGCAGGATCGAGAAGGTCACCCGTTCCCGCGCGTACCAGCGGGCCAGTGTGAGCGGGTCGGTGCGGACGGTGTCGTCGGCGATGACGACGGAGGCCCCCGCGGTCAGCGCGGGCCAGATCTCCAGGACCGACGCGTCGAAGCTCTGGCTGCACACCAGCGCGCTGCGGTCGGCCGAGGTGAAGGCGAAGCGCTTGTGGTGCCACTGGCAGAGGTCGACGACGCTGCGGTGCGGTACCGCGACGCCCTTGGGCGTGCCCGTGCTGCCGGATGTGTAGATGACGTAGCACAGCGACTCGGGACCGGTGACGGCCGACGGCGGCTTCTTCGCGTGCGGTGGGCGGCCGGTCGCGGTGGTCCCGTCGGCGGTCCGGCCGCCGCGGCCGGTACCCGTGCGGTCGGCGACGTCGATGACGGTCACCCCGGCGGGCAGGTCGAGCGCGTCGGCCTCGGTTCCGGTGCTCAGCAGGATGCGCGCTCCGCTTTCCGCGATCACCGTGGCGGCGCGGGCCCGGCCCAGTGACGGGTCCAGCGGCACGTACGCCCGGCCGGACTTCAGCACCGCGAGCATGGCCACGACAAGATCGGCGGAGCGGGGCAGCCACAGGGCCACGACCTCGTCCGTACCACTGTCCGCCGGGGCCGCGACGCCGCGTTCCTGGACGGCCGCGGCCAGCCGTTCGGCCCGGGTGTCCAGGTCGCGGTAGCTGAGCAGGTCGTCACCGCAGCGGACGGCGGTGCGGTACGGGGCGTCCGCCGCGCGCCGGGCGACGAGTTCGTGGACGGCGGCCCGGGCCACCGGACGGACCGGGCCGTGCTGCCACTCGTCGGGCACCGGCCCGGTGGCGGGCGCGGTCGTCGCGGCAGGGCCCGCGGCAGGGCCCGCGCTCCGCCGCGTCTCCGTGGCGCCGAGGCGGGACAGCGGCGTCCTGGGGTCCCGTACGGCGGCTTCGAGCAGGTCGCGGAAGGTGCGGAAGAACCCGTCCACGGTGTCCGCGTCGAACAGGTCGGTGTTGTACTCCAGGTGGCAGCGGATGCCCTCGGGCTGGTCGGTGAAGTACACGGCGAGGTCCGTGAGGGCCTTGTCCGGACCCGCGTCGAGCACGGTGGCGCGGACGCCGGGCAGGTCGAAGCGGAACGGGTCGCCGCTCTCGAACTCGGCGAGCACCTGGAAGACCGGCGTGCGATCGGTGGTACGCGCCGGGGCCAGCTCCCGCACCACCGTTTCGAAGGGCACGTCCGCGTGGTCGTACGCGTCCAGGGCGATGCCCCGCACCCGGTCGAGGAACGCGCCGAAGTCCGGGTCGCCGGACAGGTCGAAGCGGAGCGCGAGGGTGTTGACGAAGAATCCGAGCAGGTCCTCGGTGCCCTGCGGGCGGTCCGAGATCGGGGTGCCGACGACGATGTCCCGCTGCCCGGTGACCCGGTGGAGCATTGCGGTGAAGCCGGCGAGCAGCGTCATGAAGAGGGTGCTCCGCCGCTGCCTGCTCAGGTCCCGCAGCCGGGTGGACAGCTCGGGGTCCAGCCGGTGGAAGACGGCCCGCCCGTTGGACGTCATGGCCGCGGGGCGCGGGCGGTCGCAGGGCAGCTCCAGGACCGGGAGTTCGCCGCCGAGCGTGCCGAGCCAGTACGCCAGGCCGGCGGCGCCGCGGGAGTCGTCCCGCGTGCGCAGTTGGGCGCGGGCGTGATCCGCGTGCGTACGGGTGAGCGCGGGGAGGCCCGGGTCGGAGCCGTCGTGCGCGGCCCGGTAGAGGGCGGACAGGTCGCGGGCCAGGACACCGGCGGAGGCCGCGTCCACGACGATGTGGTGCAGGGAGAAGACCAGGACGTGCCGCTCCTCCCCCAGCTTGATCAGCCGGGTGACGAACAGCGGCCCGTCGACGAGGTCGAAGCGCCGGGCGCTCTCCTCCTCCAGGACGGCGCGGACCGCGGCGTCCTCACCGGCCGCGCCCGCGTTCGTACGGTCGAGCACCGCGAAGTCGGGTGCGGACGGCGGCCGGACGAGCTGGCAGGGCTCGTCGTCGATCTCGCGGAAGACGGTCCGCAGCCCCTCGTGCCGCGCCACCAGCCCGCGCAGCGCGGTGCGCAGCGCGGGGACGTCGAGCGGGCCGTCGAGGCGGATGGCCTTGGTCTCGTTGTAGGCGGTGCGGCCCGGCAGCATCCGTTCGAGGAACCAGATGCGCTGCTGTCCGGGCGAGAGGGGGGCGGCGCTCTCGGGTACGGGTTCTTCGGCCGCCGTACGGACGGGAGCGACCGGTTTCCCGGCCGCCGCACGGATGGGGGGCGCGGGCGTGCGGACGGACGGCCGGTGCACCGTACGGACATCCGCGCGCGGCTCGTGGTACCGGCGGCGCAGCGTGTCGATGTGCGCGAGGCCGGTGCGCAGCGCGTCGGGGGCCACGCCGAAGTCGACCAGCGAGACGATCTCGTCGGCACCCGCCGCGCCGACCGCGTCCACCACCGGGGCGACGGTGTCGGCCGTGCCGATCAGCGCCCGCTGGTCGCAGTAGCGGTCGTAGGCGCGGTGGAAGAGGACGTCGAGGTCGTCCTCGGTGAGCGCGGCCAGGTCGACATTGTGGCCGAGGCTGTTGGCGACGTTGCCGAACAGGGAGAGCGAGGCGCGCATGTAGCGCGCCAGCGGCTGGTACGCCTCGGTGCGCGCGGTCCGGTGGTCGGCGGCGAGGTAGGTGTGCAGCAGGACGGCCACCCGTCCGGCGTCCGGGTCGAGGCCGTGTTCGGCGCGGGTGCGGCGGTAGAGCGCGATGTTCTCGGCGAGCTGCTCGACGCTCTGGGTCATCAGGTTGGTGACCACGCCGACGTCGTGCCGGGCGGCTGCCGCGTACGACGCGGGGTTGCCGACCACCGCCGTGTACAGGGGCGGGGTGTCCTGGACGGGGCGCGGGAACAGGCGGACCTCGGCCTCGCCGTCGCCGCCGGCGCGCCGTACGGCCTCGCCGCGCCAGAGCCTGCGGACCTGCGCCACCTGGTCGTACATCATCTCCTTGTGCCGGCCGAAGCGCTCGGGGAAGAAGACGAAGTCGTTGGCGTGCCAGCCACTGGCGCAGCCGATGCCGACGCGGCCGCCGGAGAGGTTGTCGGCCATCGACCACTCCTCCGCGACCCGGACCGGGTCGTGCAGGGGCAGCACGACGGAGCCCGCGTTGAGGCGGATGCGGCGGGTCTCGCGGGCGAGGGCGGCGACGAGCACGACGGGGTTGGGGAACAGCCCGCCGAAGGAGTGGAAGTGCCGTTCCGGCATCCACAGCGCGTGGAATCCGTGTTCGTCGGCGAAGCGGGCGGTCTCCAGGATGTGGTCGTATTTGCCCTGGCCGGTGGCCGTCCCGGCATCGTCCTGCGGGTAGTCGCCGAAGAAGTAGATGCTGAAGTCGGGGGTGCGGCGGGTGGGTACGGCGGTCGTGGCGGGCGCCGTACGGAGCTCGTCGGCCGGTGCCGGAGCGGCCGATGAGGTCTTCGCGGGGACGGCGGTCGACGGGGGCTTCGCCGGTGCGGCGGCCGTGCGTACGGCAGCCGTGTTCCAGGCCACGCCGGGAGCCGCGTCCTCCATCCGCTGCTCGGGCCGGGGCTTCGCCGCCGGGGCATCTGCCGCTGTGGACACCGGCTTCGCCGCAGGAACCCCAGCCACCGTGGACACCGGCTTCGGTCCGCCGGGGAAGAACCCCGCTCCCCGCAGTTCCCGCAGCGAGCCGCGCACCGCGTCCGCGATGAATTCGATGTCCCCGTCGGAGTGGGCGGTCGACAGGAAGAAGTTGCGCCATTCCCAGACGTGCACCCCGCGCAGCATCAGGTGGTGGTACAGCAGCTCCATGTCCGCGCGGTGCTCGAAGCGGAACTGGGAGCCGAAGTGGCTGACCCGCAGCGGGAATTCCTCGTCCTCCAGGAAGCGGTTCAGGGTGCCCGCCAGCTCGCCGGTGCGGGCGTTCAGCCGCTCCTGGAGGCGGGGGCTGTGCTCCTTGAGGTGGGTCAGCACGGCGCGGGCGGCGACCATCGACACCGGGTGCTGGATGTACGTACCGCCGAAGAACGTGGTGTCGGCGGGCGGGTAGCTGGCGTCCCCGTACCGCCAGAAGCCGCCGTCCACACCGTCCATGATGTCGGCGCGGCCCGCGATGGCGCCGATCGGGAAGCCGCCGCCGAGCAGCTTGCCGTAGGTCGCGAGGTCGGGGGTGACGCCGTACAGCTCCTGGGCGCCGCGCGGCGCCGGGCGGAAGCCCGTCAGCATCTCGTCGAACATGAGCACGATGCCGTGGCGGCGGGTCAGCTCGCGCAGCTGCCGTACGAACTCGACGGGCTGGAGCGAGGGGTGGCGGCTCTGTACGGGTTCGATGATGACGGCGGCGATGTCGTCCGCGTGCTCGGCGATGGCCTCCAGGCTCGCGGGGCTGCCGTAGTCGAGCACCAGCAGATCGGCGACGCTGTTGTGCGGGATGCCGGTGGAGACCGGGACGGTGGTGCGGTCGGCGCCGGTGCCGGTGGAGCGGCCCAGGACGTTGTCGGCGTGGCCGTGGTAGGCGCCGTGGAAGGTGACGACGCGGCTGCGGCCGGTGGCGGCGCGGGCGAGCCGGATCGCGGCGGAGTTCGCCTCCGTACCGGAGTTGGCGAACGCCACCCGCTGCATGCCCGTCAGCTCCGCCAGCAGTTCGGCGGCCTCGCCGGTCTCGATGTTGCGCGGGCCGAGCTGGATGCCGCGGGACAGGTGCTCGCGGACCGCCTCGCTCACGAACTCGGGCTCGTGGCCGAAGAGGAGCACGCCGAAGCCCATGGTGATGTCGACGTAGCGGTTGCCGTCGACGTCCTCCAGCCAGGAGCCGCGGGCCCGGCGGCCGGCGATCGGGTACAGCATCTCCTTGGTCTTGCTGCGGAAGCCGACGACGGCGCGGCTGTCGGCCAGTACGCGGCGGTAGCGCTGGGCGATCTCCTTGGATGTGCCGGTTTTGGCCGTGTAGCGGCGTACCAGGTCGTCGAGGTGCGCCTGCTGGGTCCCGGAGGCGGCGCCGCCCACCATGCCGGAGCCCCGGGAGACGGTCACCCGGGGGCCGTGCACGCGCTGCCGTCGGTCGGCGGCCGGTTGCTCCCGCCCGGCCGGCTGCTCGGCGTTCCCGCCGCCGGCCGCCGCCTCGATCCGCTGCGCGATCTGCCGGGAGAGGTCGGCCATGGCGGCCAGGTCCTGGTCCACCGCCGCGGCGGCGCTCAGGGCGGTCACTGCCCGCCCGCCTTTCCGTTGGCCACCGCGCCGCCGGTCAGGGCAGTCGTCGCCTGGGCGGTCAGCAGCTGGGAGAGCTGGTTGATCTGGGTCATCATCTGGAGCTGGATCTGGGAGAGCTGCTGTACCTGGCGGACAAGGTCGGTCAGTTCCGCGCGCGTGACCGGGTGCTCCGGCCCGGACGGCTCGGCGGGCGCGGGCGCTGCGGGCACGGGCTCGGGGGTGCGCAGGGGTTCGGTGGTGGCCGGTTCGTGGCGTACGGGTGCCTCGGTGGCCGGCGGCTCGTACCGTACGGGCTCCCCGGCGACCGTCCCACCCGAGCCGCCCGGGCCTTCCGCCACCCGCCCCACGATCAGCTCCGCCAGCTGCCCCGGGGTACTCGCTTCCTCGAACAGTTCCCGCATCGCGACCTTGACGCGGTGTTCCTGCTCCAGCTCGCGCAGCACGCTGATCATCTGGAGGGAGTCCGCACCGAGGTCGAAGAAGGAGGTGTCTCCGGTGACCGCGGCCGCGTCGTGCCCGAGGTGCTTGGCCACCAACTCGATGACGTGCGCGAGCACCCGCTCGAACACTGCCTCGTCCTGTGCCACGTCTTCCTCTTCTCTCGATGCTTCTCTCGATGGGTGCCGTGAGGGCTCTCGCGAGGGCTGTCGCGAGGGCTGAGCGGCCGGGACGACGGTCAGCTCCGGCCCCGTCCAGTGGTCGGTGTGCTGGAAGCGGTAGCCGGGCAGTGTGATCCTGCGGCCACCGGTTCCGGCCAGCAGGGCCGGCCAGTCCAGGTCCGCACCCGCGCAGTGCAGCCGCGCCACCGCGTCCCAGAAGGGGCCGGTCTCGGCGCCGCGGCGCAGCGTCGGCACCGCCCGTACGGTGGGCAGGGCGGTACGGGCGAGGCCGCTGAGCGTGGTGTGCGGGCCGATCTCGACCAGTGCCGCGGGGCCCGTGCCGCGGAGCGTGCGCAGCACCGCGTCGTACCGCACCGGCTCGCGTGTCTGCCGTACGAAGTAGTCGGCGTCCGGTACCCAGCCCGGCTCGTGCATCCGTCCGTCGAGGCCGCTGATGAAGCCGGTCGTGACGGGCCGGAGGGTGACGCCGTCGAGCAGTTCGCGGAACTTGTCCAGGACCGGGTCCATGAGCGCGGTGTGGAAGGCGCGCGTCACCGGAAGCCGCTGCCCGGGGATGCCGCGCTCCTCCAGGAGGGTCAGCAACCGGTCCACGGCCGGGACGGGCCCGGCGAGCACGTGCCGCTGTTCCCCGTTGACGACGGCGAGTTCGAGGCCGGTGATCTCCGCGGCCAGGTTCTCGGCGGTCCGCCGGTCCGCGGACACCGCGGCCATCGCTCCGGGAGCGCAGTGCTCCTGCATCAGCCGGCCGCGCTCCGCGGTGAGCCGCAGGCCGTCCTCGGCCGACAGCGCTCCCGCCGCGCACAAGGCCGCGTACTCGCCGACGCTGTGTCCGGCGACGGCGTCCGGCACGACACCCGCGTGGCGCCAGAGCCCGGTGAGCGCGTACTGCATGGCGAACAGGGCCGGTTGGGCGATGCTGGTGTTTCCGGTGGTGGCGCGGTCGGCGTTGGGGTCGAGGAGTACGTCGAGCAGGGAGCCGCCGTACAGCCGCTGGTAGTGGCGCTCGCAGGTGTTGAGCAAGTCGCGTACGACGGTGAAGCGCTCGTAAAGCGGCAGTGCCATGCCGGGGTACGGGCTGCCCTGTCCGGTGAATTGGAAGGCGATGCCCGCGCGCGCTTCCCGAGGGGCGTCGCCGGTCGTCACGGCGGCGGGCCCGGCCGGGGCGCCGGTGCCTGCAAGCCAGCCGTCCAGGGCCGCGGTGAGCTGCGCCGGGTCAGTGCCGCGGACGGCCAGGCGATGCCGGTGGTGGACGCGTCCCGCAGCGGTGGTCACCAGGTCGGCGAGGTCCGTGTCGGGATGGCGCTTCAAGTGGTCGCGCAGAGCCTGCGCGTTGGCCGTACGAGCGGCCTCCGACTGGCCGGACAGGACGATGATGCCCGGAGGGGCCACTGTGGCGGTGCGGTGCGCGGGCTCGGGGGCCTGTTCCACGATGACGTGGACGTTGGTGCCGCCGACGCCCAGCGACGTGACGCCCGCCCGGCGCGGCGTGTCGCCCTGCGGCCAGGGGCGGGCGGCCTCGGGGATGTAGAAGGGGCTGTTGTCGAGGTCGAGCGCGGGGTTCGGCTCGCTGAAGTTGGCCATCGGCGGGATGACGCCGTGCTTGAGGACGAGCAGCGTCTTGATGAAGCTCGCCAGGCCCGAGGCGACGTCGAGGTGGCCGATGTTGGCCTTGACCGAGCCGAGGGCGCAGTAGCCGGTGCGGTCGGTGCCGGACCGGTACGCGGAGACCGCGCCGTCGAATTCGATCGGGTCGCCCTTGAGCGTGCCCGTACCGTGGGTTTCCAGGTAGCCGACGGTGTCCGCGCCGATGCCCGCGTGCTCCAGCGCGCGGCGGATGGCGGCGCGCTGGCCCGCCGCGCTCGGTGCGGTGTACGCCTGCTTGGACGCGCCGTCGTTGGTGACGCCCCAGCCGCGGATGACGCCGTGGATCGTGTCGCCGTCGGCGAGGGCGCGGTCCAGGCGCTTGAGGACGACGGCGGCGACGCCGGTGCCGCCCACCGTGCCGTCCGCCTCGGCGTCGAAGGCGCGCAGGTGGCCGCTCTTGGAGAGGATGGAGCCCTTCACGTACTGGTAGCCCAGCACCTGCGGTACGTGGACGGCCGTGGCGCCCGCCAGCGCGATGTCGCTGTCGCCGGTGACCACCGACTGCGCGGCGAGCTGGAGGGCGGCCAGCGAGCTGGAGCAGCCGGTCTGGACGCTGACGGCGGGGCCGGTGAGGTCGAGGCGGAAGGACACGCGGGTGGCGGTGAAGTCGGTGTAGTTGCCGACCAGGACCTGCATCCTGGAGAGCCAGTCGTCGCCGACGGAGCTCTTGAGGACGTTGTTCAGGAGGTAGTTCTCCATCGTGTACAGGTGGTATCCGGTGGTGGCGAAGACACCGGTGCGCAGCCCGTCGCGTTCCCGCGGGTATCCGGAGTCCTCCAGGGCGTGGTAGGCGCATTCCAGGAACATCCGGTGCTGCGGGTCGGTGAGCTGCGCCTCCCGTACGCTCATGCCGAAGAACGAGGCGTCGAACCCGGCGATGTCGTGCAGGATGCCGCTGGCGCCGACGAAGTCGTCCGCCCGGTACTTCTCGGCGGGGACGCCGGCGGCCGCCAGTTCCGCGTCGGTGAAGCGCCGTACGCAGTCCCGCCCGTCGCGGACGACGTCCCAGAACTCCTCGGGGGTGTCCGCCCCCGGGAAGCGGAGGGCCATGCCGATGACCGCGACGCGCGAGTCGGCCGGTGCGTTCATGAGGTGCCGCCCTCCGCGGCGGTCGCTTCCCGGCCGGGCGCCGGGCCGCCGCTCTCCCGGGCCGGTGGTTCCTTCGGGAACAGCGCGCGCCCCCGGGACAGCACGACGAGCAGGGCGACGCACAGGACGATGGCCAGGCCCTGGAACGCGCCGACCACCTGGAGCGGCGAGTAGCGTTCCAGCAGGGCCGCGCTGACGATCATGCCCAGGCCGAAGCCGCTGTTCTCGGCCGAGGCGGAGAGGCCGAAGAGGCGGCCGCGCTGCTCGTCGGGGGCGGCCTGGAGCCGGGAGACGTACGCGATCTCCGTGAACCCGTCGGCCATGCCCGCGACGAGCGCGGCGACGGCAGCGGGCACGGCCGGCAGGCCGCTGAAGACCACGATGAACGCCGCCGACATCACGCAGGAGCCGATGGCGAAGGCGCGCTCCCCCGGTGACCACCCGGTCTTGCGGGTGCGGCGGGAGCAGATCTGCTGCGCGACGATGTTGCCGATCGCCCAGGTCGCCCAGAACTGGCTGACGAAGGTGGCCGGGTGCGACGGGTCCAGAGCACTGGAGTAGATGGGCAGCGCCACGTTGTGCGACGAGGAGCCGAGGCCGTCGGCGGCCCGGACCGCGACCATCACGGCCAGCAGGGGCGCCGCCTTCAGCAGCGCGAGGGAGGCCCAGCGGCCGGTGTCCGCGGCGTCGGCCGCCGGCCCGTCGGAGGCGCCGTCCCCGGCGGCGGCCCGGGTGCGGATGGGCAGCAGGAACAGGATCGTGGCGGAGGCCGCGAAGGTGCCGGCGTCCAGCGCGAAGGCGGTGGTGTAGCCGAACTGCGCGATGACCACGCCCGCCGACGCGAAGCCGGCGATCATGGCCAGCGAACGGCCGGTCACCAGCAGGCCGTTGGCCCGGGTCCGCAGGCCGGCGCCGACGATCTCGGGGACGCTGCTGCGCAGTGCCACCTGGGAGAGCGTCGAGCAGGCCCCGGTGCCCACGGCCAGCGCGAAGAGCAGTGCGACGCGTGCGCCGTCCGGCGCGAGCAACAGCACCACCAGGGCGGTGGCCTGGGTGAGGTCCGCGCACACCATCAGCCGTTTGCGGTCGTACCGCGACACCAGGCGGCCGCTGACGAACCCGGACAGGACGCTGGTGATCAGGCGTACGGCCATGAACAGGCCGGCGGTCAGCGCGCTGCCCGTCACCTGGTAGATGAAGACGTTCAGCGCCACCATGTTCAGGTAACTGCCGTACGCGGAAATGGCGTTGCCGACGACGAGCAGCCGGAAGTGCCCCACTCTGGATGTCCTCCTCAGCGCCCGTGCCGGTCCGCGGCCCCCGCTCCGGGGGCGGCGTCCTTACCGTCGTCCGGTTCGCGGGGCGCCTGGAGACGCATCATCCGGTGACTTGACCCGTGCTTTACCCGGCGTGTAGGGGCCGGGCGTCCGAGCCGGCGGACTCCTTGCGTTTTGCCGCGTCCGTGGTTAGATCAATTCGCATGTCACGGGGGGTGAGCCGCCCCCGCGCGACACCGTCGGCAGTTCCGCTCCGCACGCGGGAGGGCGCACCATGGCCGGTCCCGCACGGGCCGTTCTGCCTGGCGACGAGCCGATGCGCCCGTATGGGCCGCACCGGGCGGCGGCGGCCGTACCACGGCCCCGCCCCGCCCCGCCCGCGCCGCCGGACCGACCGTCCTGAAATCCGCGGGCCGCCGGACCCTCCCTGCTCCTCCGTCACCCCCTTGGAGAAGAGATGTCGGATCACAGTGCGCACACCATGTCACCGACGCTGTCCCCGCGGGAGCGGGAGGTGCTGTCGTACATCGCCGACGGTCTGACGTACGACCAGACGGCCAGGCGGCTGGGCATCAGCGTCCACACGGTCAGTACGTATCTGCGCCGGATACGGGCCAAGCACCCGGCACCGACGCTCGCCCATCTCGTACGGCTGGGCCTGGCGCAGCACCGCGGCTGAGCGCCGGCGGCCGGGCGGGCATCCCGACACGCGTTGTTGGCTGAATCTCGCCCCCTCAATGGCCGGTATCCGGACAACCTCAGACGTGCCGGATCACCGCCTTCCACCGCGCCCTGGGCGCGAACCGCGGGTGGCACCGGGTTTTCCCCGGCGGCGGTGGGTACCCGCTGCCGGACGCTGAACCCGACCGAAGGGGCGCCTGTTGGCCACGTGTTGCGCAGCGCCGGTGCCGAAGGCCCGGCTCGCCCGTACCTTCGTCCCCCGAAGGGACCAGGCCCGGACGTGGCGCCCCCGCGGCGTGCGGGTCCCGTGGTGAACTGCGGAAACGGGCGCCGGCGGCGCGGAACGCGCGCCCGGCCCGCCCGGCGGCGCGACCGTGAGGTGATGGTGGTCCGGCCGCATCAGCGCCCACCGGCCGGTTCGACGGAAGGACGTGTGATGCGCCGTATCCAGGCGCGCAATCCTCAGGGTGTGGCCGGGGCCCACGCCGTGGACGCCGATGTCGCGGGCGCCGTCGGGCAGGCGCTCGACGACGTGCTCGGTGAGCGGCTCGCGGACGCCGCGGCGGCCGACGCCCTGTTCGCGCGCGATGTCGCCGAACGCGTCGCCCGCTTCACGCTGGGCGGCGGCAAGCGGCTGCGCGGGCGGTTCGTGTGGTGGGGGCTGCGGGTCTGCGGGGGCGGTGGCGAAGCGGCCGAGGCGGCGCTGCGGCTGGCCGCCGCGCTCGAACTCCTCCAGACCTGCGCGCTGGTGCACGACGACGTGATGGACGATGCCGAACTGCGCCGGGGCGGCCCGGCCCTGCACGCCGAGGTACGGACGCAGTACGGGCGGCGCGCCGGGACCGGTGACGGCGGCCGGTCCGCCGCGGCGTTCGGCCGGTCCACGGCGATCCTGGCCGGCGATCTCGCGCTGGCCTGGGCCGACGACACCGTCCTGGACACCCGCGTCCCCGGGCATGCCCGGTCCGCGGTCCACGCGCTGTGGCGCACCATGCGGACCGAGATGGTGGCCGGCCAGTACCTGGACCTGCACGCCCAGGTCACCGCGTCCCACTCCCCCGCCCGGGCGCTGCACACCGCCCGTCTCAAGAGCGCCCGCTATTCGGTCGAACGGCCGCTGCTGCTGGGCGCCGTCCTGGCCGGCGCGGACGACCGGACCACCGGCGCCCTGCGTGCGGCGGGCCGCTGCGCGGGCCTCGCCTTCCAGCTGCACGACGACCTGCTGGGGGTGTTCGGCGATCCGGCGGAGACCGGCAAGCCGTCGGGGGACGACATCCGGGAGGGCAAGCTGACCTACCTCACCGCCGTCGCCCGCGCCCGTGCCGAAGCCGCCGGTGACCACGCGGCGCTCGGCGTCCTCGACGCGGCGCTGGGCGCCCCGGACCTCACGGCCGCCGACGTGGACCGCGTACGGGAGGTGCTGGTCTCGACCGGGGCCCGGGCCGCGCTGGAGGAGAAGGTCGCGCTTCTCGCCGACCGGAGCACGGGGCACCTGGCGGATGTGCGGGCCGCCGATCCGTCCGCCCTCCGCTCGCTGCACAGCCTGCTGCGCGCCACGGCGGGCGCCCGCACGCCGGTACCGGTGGCGGCGGCCCGGGGAGGTGAGCGGTGAAGACCGTACCCGGGCCCACCGACCACGTCGTCGTCATCGGCGCCGGCCTCTCCGGGCTGTCCGCCGCGCTGCACCTGCTCGGCGCCGGGCGGCGGGTGACCGTGGTGGAGCGCGAACCGCGGCCCGGCGGCCGGTGCGGCCTCCTGGAACGCAACGGCTATCTGATCGACACCGGCCCGACCGTGCTGACCATGCCGGATCTGGCCGAGGAGGCGTTCGCGGCGGTCGGCGCGTCGATGGCGGAACGGCTGGACCTCGTCCCCCTGCACCCCGCCTACCGCGCCCGGTTCGCCGACGGCAGCGCGCTCGACGTGCACACCGACGCGGCGGCCATGGAGGCCGAGATCGAACGGTTCGCCGGGGCCCGGGAGGCCGCGGGCTACCGGCGGCTGCGCGCCTGGCTGAGCCGCCTGTACGCGGTCCAGATGCGGCGCTTCATCGACGCCAACTTCGACTCGCCGCTGCAACTGCTCCACCCCGACCTCGCCCGCCTCGCGGCGCTCGGCGGCTTCGGCCGTCTCGACGCCCGGATCGGCCGGTTCCTGACGGACGAGCGGGTGCGCCGCGTCTTCTCGTTCCAGTCGCTGTACGCGGGCGTGCCACCGGCCCGGGCCCTCGCCGCGTACGCCGTCATCGCGTACATGGACACGGTGGCCGGGGTGTACTTCCCGCGCGGCGGGATGCACGCGCTGCCCCGGGCCATGGCCGACGCGGCGGCCGGGGCGGGCGCGGAGTTCCGGTACGGACATCCGGTACGCGCGCTGGAACGTTCCGCCGGCCGGGTCACCGCCGTTGTCACCGACGCCGGGCGCCTGCCGTGCGACGCGGTGGTGCTCACCGCCGACCTGCCCGAGGCGTACCGTCTGCTCGGCCGCCGGCCGCGCCGCCCGCTGCCGCTGCGCCGCTCCCCCTCGGCCGTCGTCCTGCACGCGGGCACGCCCGCGACGTGGCCGGAGCCGGGCCACCACACCATCTCGTTCGGCGCCGCCTGGCACCGTACGTTCCACGAACTCACCCGGACCGGGGCCCTGATGAGCGACCCCTCGCTGCTGCTGACCCGGCCGACCGCCACCGACCCGTCGCTGGCCCCGCCGGGCCGCCATCTGCACTACGTCCTGGCGCCCTGCCCCAACACCGACGTCGGGCCCGGCGCGCACGCCTGGCGCGACCTCGGCCCCCGCTACCGCACCGCGCTGCTCGCCGAACTCGAACGGCGCGGCTTCACCGGGCTGGACGCGGCGGCCGAGGAGGAGTGCCTGGTCACCCCGGCGGACTGGAGCCGCCAGGGGCACGGGGCCGGCACCCCGTTCTCCGCCGCCCACACCTTCGCGCAGACCGGTCCCTTCCGCCCCCGCAACCTCGTACGGGGCACCGAGAACGCCGTGCTGGCCGGGTGCGGCACCACCCCGGGTGTCGGGGTGCCCACCGTGCTGGTCTCGGGGAAGCTGGCCGCCGCCCGGGTGACCGGCGGCGCCTTCGCGCGGCGCGCCCGGGTGACCGACCTCGGCTCGCGCCGCCCCGCCCCTGCCCCGGAGGCGGGGCCGTGACCGCCCGGGAACTGGACGCCGCGGGCATCACCGAACCCGCGCTGCGCGCCGCCTATGCCCGCTGCCGCCGGCTCAACGCCCGGCACGGCAAGACGTACTTCCTGGCCACCCGGCTGCTGCCGGTCGCCCGGCGGCCCGCCGTGCACGCGCTGTACGGCTTCGCCCGCTGGGCCGACGACATCGTCGACAGCCTGGACGACGACGCCACCCCCAAGGAGCGCGCGACGGCCCTGCACGCGTTGGAGGCACAGCTGCACGCCGGTCTCGCCCAAGGAGGCGGCGACGAACCGGTGGTACGGGCGCTGGCGCACACCAGCGCCGCCTACGGCATCGACCCGGCGTACTTCACCGCCTTCATGGCCTCCATGCGCGCCGACCTGGTGGTGACCGACTACCCGACCTACGCGGACCTGCGCGCCTATATGTACGGCTCGGCCGAGGTGATCGGCCTCCAGATGCTGCCGGTGCTCGGCACGGTGACACCGCGCGAGGAGGCCGCGCCGCACGCCGCCGCGCTCGGTGCGGCCTTCCAGCTCACCAACTTCCTGCGGGACGTGGGCGAGGACCTGGACCGGGGCCGGATCTATCTGCCCGGCGACCTGCTGGCCGCGCACGGCGTGGACCGCGAGCTGCTCCAGTGGAGCCGCCTGACCGGCACCGGGGACGCGCGGATCACCGCCGCGCTGCGGGCCGCCGCCGACCTCACCCGTGGCGTCTACCGCCGGGCGGCTCCCGGCGTCGCCATGCTCGACCCTGCGTCCCGGCCGTGCATCCGCACCGCGTTCATCCTCTACCGCGGCATCCTGGACGCCGTGGAGGCCGACGGCTATTCGGTGCTGCACCGCCGCGCCGTCGTGTCCCGTCCGGTGCGCGCGACCGTGGCCCTCGACGGGCTGGTACGGGTGACGGCGGCCCGTACGCGTACCAGGAGCGGACCGCCGGAAACCGGGAACGGACCCTCAGGAGGAAGCACCATGGCCCCGCCCCGCCCCACCGGACGCGGCCGGTATCCGCTCAGCCTGCGGCGGCGGCCCGTGGCGTGGGAGCGTCAGCGGCCCACCTGGCGGGACGCCGCGCCCGGCGTGATCGCGGGTGCGCTCGAACGCGCCAAGGCCCGGCCGTCCGGCAACTGGTACGCCGTGGGCGCCTCCCGCGAGGTCGGCCGGGACCGCCCCCTCGGCCGGACCATCGCCGGGACGGAGGTGGTGCTGTGGCGCGCGGCCGACGGGCGGCTGCGCGGCGGCCCGGGGGCCTGCCCGCACCTGGGAGCACCGCTGAAGGACAGCCCGGTGCGGTGCGGCACACTCGTCTGCCACTGGCACGGACTCGCCCTGGACGGCGGCCCGTTCGCCGGGTGGGAGCCGTATCCGGTGTACGACGACGGGGTGCTGGTCTGGGTGCGCCTGGACCGCGCGGGCGGCGAGGAACCGCTGGACCGGCCCCGCGTCCCGGAGCGCCCGCACGCGGCCGCCGCCGTCGCGGCCGTCCACACGGGGACCGGGCGCTGCGAGCCGGACGACGTGGTCGCCAACCGGCTCGACCCGTGGCACGGCGCCTGGTTCCACCCGTACTCCTTCGTCGACCTGACCGTGACGGACGGCCCGGCGGGCCCGTCGGACGCGTTCACCGTGGACGTGTCCTTCAAGGTCGCCGGGCGCCTGGTCGTGCCCGTACGAGCGGAGTTCACCGCCCCGGGGCCGCGCACGGTGGTCATGCGCATCACCGAGGGCGAGGGCGCGGGCAGTGTGGTGGAGACCCACGCCACCCCGCTCGGCACCGACGCGTCCGGCCGGCCGCGCACCGCCGTGGTCGAAGCGGTCGTCGCCGCCAGCGACCGCCCGGGCTTCGCGGTGGCCCGCGCTGCGGCCCCGCTGCTGCGCCCGCTGATGCGGGCCACGGCGGGGCGGCTGTGGCGGGACGACATGGCGTATGCGGAGCGGCGGTGGGAGCTGCGGCGGGCGGGGAGGTTTCCGGGGTGAGGGCCCCGGCGAAACGTCGCCCGTGCCACGCCTTGAAGCGCCTGGCGCGAGGCGAATGCGCCGGTGACCGCCCCCTGCCGGAGATCACGCCCGTGTGCCCCACGCGCCCCCTCCATCACTCATTAGAGGTAACGGCAGGCAGGTGTTGACCTGGCAGCATCGTTTCCGGACACGTCGTGTGGCCTCTGACCACGGCTTGTGTTCGGTGGCTGCGCGGCACCTCGGGAAGGAGACACATCCCATGCCGGAAACCCAGGAGCAGTACGAGACGGTCGGATACGAGGCGCCGGAGCTGGTCGAGGCCGGGGACTTCACCGAGCTGACGCTCGGGTTCCACGGGCACCACTGGGACGCCTTCGGCGGGCGCGGCCACGGGTGGTGGTGACCGACCGGCCGAGGCCCCGCCGCAATGCGGCGGGGCCGTCCCCTGCCACCGGCCGTCGTCCCGCTGTCAGCCCCCTGCCATCCGCGCCAGCCCCCGCAGCACCGCCGACCGCCCGCGGTCCGGCACCGTCCACAGCGTCTGGCCGCGTACGCCCCAACGCGCCAGCAGCGCGTTCGCGGCGAGGAAGCCCGTGGTGGCCGCGCGTTCCATGAGGGCCACCGGGAGTTCCGTGCGTACGAGGTCTCCGGCCACCATCACCGCCGGGTCGGGCGTGCGGACGGTGGGGCGGTTTTGGTAGCCGCCCACCGGGAACAGGGGGCAGTCGGCGCGCCATTCGTGCTGTGCGTCGACCACCTTCGCCTCGCGCGTCTCGGGGTAGACGCGGGACAGCTGGTCCAGCAGCCGGTCCTGCTGGGCCCGCCGGTCGGTGTCCGTACGCAGCGCGTACGCGTGCAGTTCGACCACCGAGCCGCCGGTGCGGGACGCCCACCGGGCCGCCTCGCCCTCCCAGCGCTCCAGCACGCTGACGTTGTCGAGCGTGCCGAAGCCGCTGGTGCCGAGGAAGCCCGGCCGGTCCGGGGCCACCGGCCGGTCGAGCCAGAGCCGGGAGACGAGGAACGGCGGCGCGGTCCGCAGCCGCCGCAGCCGCTCGCGCCAGTCCCGGTCGCCCAGCTGGGGTGAGGCGGCGGCCAGGCCGCGCAGTCCGGCGGTGTCGAGGGCGAGCACCACCGCGTCGTGGCGCGCCGCGCCGTGCGAGCCCAGTACGGTCACGCCGCCGTCCGGGCGGGGCTCGACGGTCTCCACCGCGCAGCCGGTGTGGACCGCGACGCCGTGCCCGCTCAGGTAGCGGCCCAGTGGCTCCCACAGCGCCTGCGGGAACGGTTCGTCGGGCACGTCGAACAGCAGCCCCTCGCTGGAGCCGAGGAAGTAGATGTGGAACATCAACGCCATTTCGGCGGCGGACAGTTCCCCGGGATCGGCGAAAAAGCTGCGGGAGAACACCTCGAACGCCAGGTGGTGGGCCGCTTCGGGGAAGCGGATGCGGTCCAGGAAGTCGCGTGCGCTGACGCCGTCCAGGCGCTCGTAGACGCCGGGTGTGCGGATGTCGAGCAGCGGCAGCGCGGCGCGCGGGTTCATCCGGGCCATCTCGCGCAGGGTGAAGGTCGGGCTGAGCAGGGCGAAGCCGAGCGCGCTCCACGGCGGGGTGCGCGGGACGTGCGCGAAGCTGTCGCGCAGGCCGCTGCTGTGGCGCAGCGGGTAGTCGGGCAGTCCGGTGAGCATGCCCAGCGCCGGGTCGGCCCGGCGCAGCAGACCCCGCAGGTTGTAGTACTGGCGGAAGAAGGCGTGGAAACCGCGCGTCATGGTGGCCCGGAAGCCGTCGGCGAGCTGGACCTGACGCCCGGACAGCCGCCCGCCGAGGCCCGCCTCCTTCTCGTACAGCGTGACCCGTACGCCTCGCTCGGCCAGTGCGGTGGCCGCGGCGAGCCCGGCGATGCCGCCGCCGATCACCGCCGTGTGCGGCGCCTCGCCGCTGATCCTGGCCCGGCCCCGGGGTGGCGGGACGACGCGGGCCCGCCGGTCCCGGCCCCGGCGCGGCGCGGCGGGGCGGGTGGAGCGGCGGGAGCGCCCGGCGGCGGTCGGTGCGGCGTCAGGCGGCGGGGTCGTCATCGGGCGGTCTCTTCCTGTTGCGGGCGGGGCGTTGTGCGCGGGACTGCGGGTGTCTTACGTACGGGCCGGGCGTACGGGCGGGCGGCGGCGCAGGCCGGGCAGTTCCGCCACGGTGCGCAGCATGGGCAGTACGGGAGTATGCAGGCCGATGGACAGGTCCTCGCGCAGGCGGGTGCCTCCGTCCAGGAAACGCAGCAGCCGTTCCATCGGTACGCCGCGGAACAGCCCGGTGAAGAAGCCGGCGCCGTCGATGCGCCCGCTGTCCAGGGCGCGCAGCAGGACGGCGTCCATCAGCCGCGACCGGGCGGAGTGCGGGGGCGGCGGGGCCGGGGTGCGGCCTTGGTGGAAGGCGGTGGCGATGGCCCGGGTCTGGCGCTGGACCGCGGCGAAGGTGTAGCCGGTGGACGGCCGGGTGGCGCCGCCGGCGGCGCCGATGCGGAAGACGCCGGGCCCGGCAGCGCGCGGGAAGCGCGCGTCGGTCATCGGGATGACACCCTGCTCGGAGGCGGTGACGCGGTAGGGGCCCAGCGCGCGGACCTCCGCCAGGTAGTGGCGCAGCGCGCGGTGGTAGGCGGCCTCGTCGAGCGGGGCGGCGGAGAACTCGGTGTATTCGGCCAGCGCTTCGTACGGGCTGAGCGGGAGGACGTAGCCGAACGACAGGCCGTGGTCCGGCTGCGGGGTGCGGAAGTCCATCAGATCGGCGGTCGTGGGGTCGAACTCGGGCCGTTCGGTGCGGATGAACCAGCCGTGGAAGTGCTGGAGGAGGGTGGTGCGGGCGGGCGGCAGGGCGGGGAGCGGCCGGGAGTCGAAGACCCAGCGGGCACGCAGCCGCAGCGGGTCGCCCTCGGGTGTCACACCCCGGACCTCGGCGCCGTCCGGCAGCGCGCGTACGTCCTCGACCACGGCCGTCAGCCGGTGCGCGGCCGGTGCCGCGGCGAGCCGTGCGCCCACCAGCTCTTCGAACGCGCCGGAGCGCATCATCTTGTACCGGAGCGGCCCCGGGCGCCCGGTCACCGGGGCGCCGTCGGCGCCGTACACGCGCAGCCGGTCCCAGGAGGCCGCCAGGACGCCGTCGTACTCGCCGCCGGGCGCTTCCCAGTAGCACCAGGTGCGCTCGGGGGGACGCAGGGGGCCGGGCGGCGCGTCCACGACGGTCACCCGGGGGTGGCGGGCCCCGGGCGGCGGGGCGCAGAGCCGGTGGGCGAGGGACAGGCCCGCGGCGCCGCCGCCCACGACGGCCACCTCCGTCTCGTACACGCCGACTCCCTCCCGTCCCGCCGGGCACCGCGCCGACCGGCACGCCACCAGGTCTTCGGGTGCCCGTCCGCACGGTTTCTACCGGGGGAATCGCCACCGCGGCCACCACCACGCCGGTCGCCGGGCGAAGCCGCCCGATCGGGAGTCCGCCACGCGCGCGGCGCCGTCGGAGGCCGCGGAACGGAGAAAGCCCCGGCCAGACGGGGGGAGCTGGCCGGGGCAGTCGGGGCACGGGCGGGACGCCGGTCACCTGTCGGTGTAGGGTCCACGTAACCCGTGATCAATTGAACGATAAACCACAGGGCACCATTCCGCCAAACCGGATCGATGTGACGCATATCGCGCAAGTGCCGACCGGCCCTGATCCGCGCGCGTCAGCGGCCCCGGTGCCGGGCCTTCGCCTTCGTGCGCGCCCGCGCCCTGCGCTCCTCGGCCACCGCCGCCCGCCGCCGCTCGGCCGCGACCCGGTGCTCCGCCTTCGCCTGCGCGAAACTCCGGGCGAGGGCCTCTTGCGCGGCGGTGCTCACCGGCCGCGCCGCCTGCTCCCGGGCGGCGGCGCGGGCCAGCCGCTTCGGGTTCGCCCGGTACGGGCGCGCGGCGGACACCGCCTCCACGGCGGGCGCGGCGAGCGCCCGCGCGATCAGGGCGTCCGCCTCGCGGAGCGCGAAGGCCAGCTGATCTTCCGATCCGACCCGTGATGATGCGGGAGTCCGCGCCACCGGGCAACGGCTCTTCCGTACCGCCGGGCCCGTGGGACGGCCGCGGGGGGAGTCGCCGCGCGGCCGGCCACAACCGTATGGCCGCCGCGCGGAGGGTGCTGCTCGCCGCGCGGCGGCCGTCAGGGGGTCAGGCGGTCAGGGGACCGGCGTTCAGGAGGCCGGGACCGGACGGGCCGCGATGCCGTTGCGCCACAGGGCGTCCACCCGGGCGCGCTCCTGCGCGTTCGGGTTGGTGTTCTGGCAGGAGGGGCCGGGGCCGCCACCCGACATCAGCTCGCTGCAGGGGCCCGAGTAGTGGTCGGGCAGGCCGAGCACGTGGCCGGTCTCGTGGGCCACCACGCGCGTGGAGTTGTACTGCTGGTTCTGCCGGTAGTCGAGGAAGATGTAGCCCCGCCCGTGGCCGTCGGTGCTCGCGTAGGAGCCGCGGGAGTCGTTGCCTTCGCGGTACGTGAAGTCGGCCCTGGAGCCTTCCTGGAGCTTCACGTTGCGCACGGAGCTGTTCCAGATCTGCGTGCTGCGCGCTATCTGGCTGCGGAACGTGGGCGCGCTGGAGGCGTTGTACGTGACGGTGACCGCCAGGACGCCGGGGTTGGCGGCGCGCTTGGCGGCGGCCGACTTCATGACCGCCTGGAAGAACGCCTTGTTGGCCGCGGCTTCGCCGGCCGAGCCGGCGTACTTGGCTATGGACGCCGGGGTGGAGACGCTCGTGCCGGAGGGGGCGGCGGGAGCGGAGGCGGCGGTGGCGGGGACGGTACCGAGGGAGGCGGCCAGACCGAGGCCGAGCACGGTGGTGAGAACCGTACGCATGGGTCTCATGGGGGAAACCTCTTCATCCGTGGGAGGGATTTGGTACCGGGATTGTGGAGGAATCAAGGTCCCAGCGGATGACAGCTATTGGCGATAGTGCCGTGTTATCGCCCTGACCGGCCGACCGTTCGGCAGGTTGCAACGACCGCGTTGCGGCCGGGTGTTACGGGTGCGGAAGGTGCCGTTCACACTCGCGGCATGGGAACGTGGCACCTGCCCGCGTCATCACCGCCTTCGTCAGATGACGTAGACGGCCTACGACCAACGCAGGTGTGAGTGCCGACGCGGAGAGCAGGCGGCGGGCGGCGCGGTGGCGGGCGGGCCTCAGCGGGGCAGCGGCCGGGCGCGGTTGAGGTTGAGCAGCGGCGCGAGCAGGTCGCCGTCGCGCTCGCGGCGCGCGGCGACCTCGTCGAACAGGAACGTGAGCTGTTCAGGGTCCGAACAGGCCTCGATCTCGTCCCAGGTCACGGGCGCGGAGACGGTGGGCAGCGCGCGGGCGCGCACCGTGTAGGGCGCGGCGGTGGTCTTCGACGCCGAGTTCTGCGAGAAGTCGATGAAGACCTTCCCCGGCCGCAGCGCCTTGGTCATCCGGTGCACGACATGACCGGGCAGGGTCCGCTCGGCCTCGACGGCGATGTCCTTCGCGTACGCGGTGACGTCCTCCGAGGGCGTCGGCTCGATCGGCACGAGGATGTGCAGGCCCTTGGAGCCGCTGGTCTTGGCGTACACGTTCAGGCCGTCGGCCAGCAGGCGCTCGCGCAGCCACCGGGCCACCCCGCAGCACTCCACGATCGTGGCGGGCTCCCCGGGATCGAGGTCGAACACGAGGCGGTCGGCGACGCGCGGCGCATCGGCGGTCCACTGCGGGGTGTGCAGCTCCACGACCAGGTTCGCGGCCCACATCAGGGTCGGTACGTCGCGCACCAGCACCTGCCGGCGGTTCTTGGCCGTGCTGCCGGGTACGTCGCAGGTCTTCACCCATGCGGGCGTCCCGGGCGGCACGTTCTTCGCGAAGAACGTCTCGCCGTCGGGCCCGTCGGGATACCGCAGGAAGGAGGCGGGCCGGTCGTGGATGTGGGCGAGCAGCGCACCGGCGGTGGTGGCGTAGTAGTGCAGCAGCTCGCCCTTGGTGGTGCCGGTCCGCGGATACAGGACCTTGTCCAGGTTGGTGAGCGACAGCCGCCGCCCCTCCACGACGGTGATTGGCGACATACCATGACAATCCCATACAGAACCTCTGGGGACCCATACGAAACCCATGTGAGGGGATGAGACATGCGATCGGTGTGGAACGGGTCGATCTCCTTCGGGCTGGTCAGCATCCCCGTGAAGACCTACAGCGCGACCGAGCGCACGGCCTCCGTCTCGTTCGTCCGCATCCACGCGAAGGACGGCGGCCGGATCCACTACCGCAAGGTCTGCGAGCTGGACGGGGAGGAGGTCCCCACCGAGGAGGTCGGCAAGGGCTACCAGGCCGCGGACGACACGATCGTGCCGATCACCGACGAGGACCTGGCCAAGCTGCCGCTGCCGACGACCAAGACGCTGACCATCCTTGCCTTCGTCGGCGCGGACGAGATCGACCCGCTCCAGCTGGACAAGTCCTACTTCCTGGGGCCCAACGGCGTCGCCGCCACCAAGCCGTACGCGCTGCTGCGGGACGCCCTGGAGCACCAGGAGAAGGTGGCGATCGGCAAGGTGGCCATGCACGGGCGGGAGACGCTGGCCATGCTGCGGGCGCACGACGGGGCGATCGCGATGCACACGCTGCTGTGGCCGGACCAGATCCGCTCGGCGAACGCCGTGGCGCCGAGCGAGAAGGTGGAGATCCGGGAGAACGAGCTGACCCTCGCCGAGACCCTGATGGACTCGCTCGGCGAGCTGGACGAGTCGGAGCTGCACGACGACTACCGGGAGGCCGTCGAGGAGCTGGTCACCGCGAAGCTGGAGGGCGGGGAGCCGACCGCGCCCAGGGCCGCGCCGCGCGGCGGCAAGGTCATCGACCTCATGGCCGCGCTGGAGAACAGCGTGCGGGCGGCGCGGGAGTCGCGCGGGGAGGGTGGCGGGGCCGCCGATGAGGACGCGGACGAGGCCTCGGTCACGCAGCTCGGCAGCCGCAAGACGGCGAAGAAGGCCGCGGCGAAGACCGCGTCCGGCAGCGGGGCCAAGAAGACGGCGGCCCGCAAGACGTCCGGGCCGGCCGCCAAGAAGTCCGCCTCCGGCAGGACAGCCGCGTCCGGCGGGAAGAAGGCCGCGGCGGGCGGGGGCGCGGCCGGGAAGAAAGCCGCGGCGAAAACCTCGGCGGCCCGGTCCGGCGCCAAGAAGAGCACCGCGAAGAAGACCGGCCGGAGGGCTTCGGCCTGAGGGGCGTGGCGCGGGCGGGCCCGGAGCGGGGTCCGGCAGGCTTAGAGTCGGTGCATGGCTTCAGACGAGGGAACGGTGCGCGTCGACAGCTGGATCTGGTCCGTCCGGCTGACCAAGACGCGTTCGATGGCCGCGACGGCCTGTCGCGGCGGGCATGTGCGGGTCAATGGTGAACGGGCGAAGGCCGCCCAGGGGGTGCGTCCGGGCGACGAGGTGCGGCTGCGGCACGCCGGGCGCGAGCGCGTCGTCGTGGTCTCGCGTCTCGTGAGCAAGCGGGTCGGCGCCGCGATCGCCGCGGAGTGCTTCGTCGACAACAGTCCCCCGCCGCCGCCCCGCGAGGAGATCGTCGCGGTCGGGCAGCGCGACCGGGGCACCGGCCGGCCCACCAAGCGCGACCGGCGCGAGATGGAGCAGTTGCGGGGCCGCTGAGCGTCCGGGACGGGCGTTCTCGTACGGGCGGGGCGGCGGCCGTACGGGAACGCCCGCCGCCCGTACGGCCCTCGCGCGTACGGCCGCCCGGCCCGCTCACAGCTCGCTCAGGTACACCCAGGCGCCCTCGTCCCGCACGAAGCGGCTGTTCTCCTCCTGTACGCCGGGCTCGCCGTGCAGCGTGTAGTGCGCGCGGAATTCCACGGTGCCCTCGCTGTGGAACGCGCTCCCGCCCGTCGTGCCGACGATCTCCAGGCGCGTCCACCGCTGCCCCGGCTCGAACTCCACGCCCGCCGGGCGCGTCGCGGGGTGCCAGGTGCGCAGCAGGTACGGAGCGTCACCGGCCGCGAAGGCGCTGTAGCGCGAGCGCATCAGCCGCTCGGCCGTCGGCGCGGCGGCCTCGCCCCGGTGGAAGCGGGCACAGCACTCCCCGTAGGACGCTTCCAGGCCGCAGGGGCAGGCGGAGGTGGGGTCGATCGCCGGTCGCCGGCGTGCGTGGTTCTTGGACACCTCCCGATTGTGACCGCTGCGGATGCCCGGCCGGGCGGCGGGGGCCGGGAGCGGCGGTCGGCGGTCAGCCGGCGGCACCGCGCAGCCAGCCGTCGACCGTGGCCGTCACGGCGCGGGCGAAACGGTCGATGCCCGGCGACCGCACAGGGCAGGGGCGGGGCGTGGTGGTCGTCGGTGCCAGGCAGAAGTGCAGGGCGTCATCGGTGCGGTGCAGATCGGTGGTGCCGCCGCCGGGGGCCGGGTGGGTGCAGTACCCGGGGTGGGCGCGTTCGTAGGTGTCGCAGGGCAGTTGGCGGGTCCAGCGGTAGCGGTCGCCGGCGGGGCCGAGCGTACGGCCCGCGTCCGCGTAGAGGTCACCGGCCGCGGCGGCCTGGGCGGCGTACAGGGCGTTGACCCGGCGGACGCGGTCCGGGTGGAAGGCGTCGGGGGCCTGGGAGGCCCAGACGATCTTCGGCCGGGCGAGACCGGCGTCCCGCGCCGCCGCGGCGATCTCCCCGGTCAGCGCCCGCGCGTCGGCCGCGTACCGCGCGTAGTAGCCCTCCCTACCGTACGTGGCGCCGGCCATGCACGGCGTGTAGCCCCAGGCGTTCCCCCAGAACTGGAGGATCACGACGCGCGGCCGCACCGTCCGTACCAGTGCGGCCGCCTTGTCCCGGGCGGGGACGAGCGACTTCCCGCGCCAGGACGTGAGGAGGTCGCACAGCGTCGTACCGGAGTGCGGGGCGGCGTGCAGCTTCGCGCGGCCGGTCGCGGCGAGCCGTTGGGCCAGGACGTCCTGGCTCTCCATGGCCAGGGAATCGCCGAGGTACAGCGCGGGGACGGCCGGACCGTCCGGCTCGCGGCCGGGGCCGGAGGAGGCGGGGTCCGGCGGCGGTTCGGAGGTGCCGCCGCCGGGTGCCGGTGCGGTCGCGGCCGGAGGCCGGGCGTTCTCGGGGCCGGACGGTGCGTCCGTGGGGTCGGAGGCGAAGACGACGCCCCAGCCGAAGGCCCCGACCAGGGCCAGAGCCATCACCCCGAGCAGCGGTGCCACCCAGCGCTGGGTCATCGGGCCGCCCCTGGTCGCGTCGCGCGTACGGCCGGCGGCTCATGTCAGGTGCACTTCACACCGGCACCGGCAGACCAGGGAAGCACACCGGGGGCCACGTGGGAAGACCGCCGCAGGACGGCCGCCCCGCTACTCGGCGAGCGCGGGCGGCCGGACCCCGTGCGACCGGTCGGCCGGTGCCGGAATCCTGCCGCAGAACTCCGCCTCGATCACGTTCAGGTAGAGGGCCCCGTCCGCCAGCCAGTCGCCGTTCATGTTGAACGTGAGCCGGTGGCCACCGTCCCGCGTGGCGACCGTGGCGGACATCGACCCGTTGGTACGGCCGGTCTTGCCCACCACCGGCACCCCGCAGGACAGGGTGGTGGTCTCCACGCCGAGCCCGAACGCGAACCCGTCGCCCGCCGGCACCACGTCGAGCAGTTCCCTCATCTGTTCACGGTGCAGCAACTCGCCGCGCAACAGCGCACGCTGGAAGGTGTTGAGGTCCCCGAGGGTGGAGATCAGGTCGCCGGACGCGCCCAGCCAGGTCATGTTCTGCTCGGTGGCGTCGTGGACCGGTGCGTCGGGGGCCGGGTCGTGCAGCCGGGAGTAGGCGACGGGGTGCGGGGCCGACATGCTCGCGTCGCTGCCGGGGAACTTCGTTCCGCGCAGGCGCAGCGGCTCGATGATGCGGCGCGTCGCCTCGTCGGCGTACGTCTCACCGGTCACCGCCTGGATGACCATGCCGGCGAGCACGTAATTGGTGTTCGAATAGCTGGCCTTCACCCCCGGTGCGGCCACCGGCGGATACTTCAGCGCTACGGCCACCAGCTCTTCGGGCGTGTGGTCGTCGTAGCGGTGCTCCGGGAAACCGCTGCCCGACGCGTTGGTCTGGAATTCCCGGTCCCCGGTGTGGCTGGGCAGGCCGCTGGTGTGGTTGAGCAGCTGGCGCACGGTGATCATGCGGCCGTCGTTGCCGTTGCCGCGCACCAGACCGGGCAGCCACTTGTCGACCGTGTCGTCCAGGCTCAACGCCCCCTCCCCCGCCAGTTGCAGGAGGACGGTGGCGATGAACGGTTTGGTGATGCTCGCCGCCCGGAAGTGGTCGTCGCCCGAGCGTCTGCGCCCCGTATCGACGTCGGCGACACCCGCCGAGCCGAACCATCTCTCCTTCCCGTTGCGGACCTCGGCGGCAACGCCGGGGATGCGGCCCGCGTCCACCAGTTGGCGGAGGGCGGTGCGGGTGGCTTCGTGGCCGTGGCCGGGTGCCTGTGGGGCGGGCGCCGCCGCGTACACGGGTGCCGAGCTCGTGCCGGCCAGTGCGGCGGCGGCGGTGAGGGCGAGGAACGCGGTACGCAAGGTCCGTTGCTTCATCGGCGGTGCCTCCGGCGTCTTGAGGGAGCCGAGCGCGTCCCTGTGGCATGAATGACGCCGGAGGGCGGGCCGGGGTTGACGTGGCGGCCGGGGCCGTACCGGCCTTCCGCCGTGCGGTGGTGCGGGACCGGCCCCATGATGGAAGCAGCGGAGGCACTGCCGGCCCGGTGGTCCCTCCGGACCCGAGCGATCTTTCGGGAGGCGCCATGGGCAAGGACAGCACTCCGGACTCCGACGAGGCCCGCGCCGCGCGGCTGCGGGAGCTCTATACGGGCGGTGAGCGCCCGTTCGACCCGGAGGACCTGGTCATGGCCAGGGGACTGGAACCGACGCCGGAGCGGGTCGAGGAGGCCCGCAGGCTCATCGAGGAGAAGGGGGCGGCGGCCATCGAGCGGTATCTGCCGTAGCCCGCATCGCCGTGGGCTGCCGCAGGGGTTCAGTCGTGGTGCGCCAGGGCGGCGATGCGCTTGCGGTAGGCGGCGCTGTCCGCCTCGCTCAGCGGCAGCCGGCCGTCACCCGCGAGGTGCGAGGGGAGGTATGTGGCCTGCTTGACCGCCTGGTGCAGCGGGCCCGGCAGGTTCAGGAGCAACTGGCCCCGCTCGGCGGTCTCGATGACCATCCACGAGTCGGAACCCCGGTCGTCCGGGGAGGCCGGCTCGATCGTGCTCACCGCCGTCACGGTGAGGGTGGGCGGCACGTCGGTGGTGGTGGGGTCCGTGTCGGTGGCGGTGCCCGTCCTGGTCTTGTGCTGCGTACTCATGCTCCCTCCCTAACAACCGGGGGCGGGTCGGGGCCAGCCGTCCCGCCGAGTCGTGTCTCACAGCGGCCGGGGGAATGCGGGCGGGAACGCGGGCCGGGCCCGCGAGAGGAGAGGTGAGCGACGGAGATGGGCGGCAGAAGAGACTTGGCCAAAGTGACCCGTCCGATACGCGCCACGGGGCCCCGATCACCGATCATGGCCGGCATGAGCGAGGAGACCCCCACCACGGGGCCGGGGCCGGACGCGGCACGGCGTACGCATGACCGGGAGCGACGGCGGGCGCGGCTGGTGCTCGCCGGGCGCGCGGAGAGCGCGGAGGACTTGGCGATGCTGATCGATGCGCTGGGGCTCGATCCCCGGGAGGATCAGGAGACGCCGCCCGGCCGCAGTGGCTGAGCGCTCGGGAAGGCGGCCGGGCCCGCCGTCCTCACGGGAACAGCCGGCCCCACCGCCTTCACCGCCTTCACGAAAGCAGCCGGACCCGCCGTCTTCACCGGAAGCGGCGGGCCCGGCCCCGGTCGGGGCCCCGGCCCGGCGGCTTTCGGTCAGGTGTCCCCTTCCATCGCCTCCACCAGGGATTTCGGCCGCATGTCCGTCCAGCGTTCCGCGACATGGTCCAGGCAGCCCTGGCGGGTGTCCTCGCCGTGGACGACGGCCCAGCCGCCGGGGAGTTCGGCGGCCGCGGGCCACAGGGAGTGCTGGTTCTCGTCGTTGACGAGGACGAGGTAGGCGGCGTCCGGGTCTTCGAACGGGTTGGTCACGTCCGGCTCCTAGGGGGTGTCGGCGGGGCGGGTTCGTACGGGGGTGTCGTGCCGGCCAGTGCGGCGGCGAGGACGGGGCCGATGCGGTCCAGGGCGTGCGGCTGCATCATGTGGCCGTGTTCGCACCGGGCGTCGTGGGTGTGGACGGTGCCGGCGACGTACGGCTGCCACGCCTCCGCCGACCAGTGCGCTTCGCCGTGCTCGGGCTCCGCCTTGAACAGCAGGAGGTCGCCCTCGTGGACGGCGGGCCGGAAGGTGTGCCGGCGCAGGCGGGTGTTGTCGGTCAGGGTCTGTGCCACGGCCGTGACGAGGGGTTCCTCCAGCAGGGCGGCCAGCGCGCTGCCCTGGCCACGGAGGATGTCCGCGGCCCGGGCGGGGTCGAGGCCGCGTCGGGCGGCGTCGGGGCTCACCGCGTCGACGAACAGGAAGGCCACGTCGCGGGCGGTGTGGTGCGGCAGGACACGGTCGGGGTCGGCCTGGAGGGGCGCGGCGTCCAGGAGGGCCAGGAGCGCGACTTTTTCGCCCTGTTCCTGGAGGCGGGTGGCCATCGCGTGGGCGACGGCGCCGCCGAAGGACCAGCCGAGCAGGTGGTAGGGGCCGGTCGGCTGGACGGCGCGGACGCGGTCGAGGTAGTCGGCGGCCATGGCCTCGATGGTGGCGGGGCGGGCGCCGGGTTCGGTCAGGCCGCGGGCCTGAAGGCCGAATACCGGGCGGTCGTGGAGGTGGCGCAGCAGTCCGGCGTACGGCCAGCTGATGCCGGAGGCGGGGTGGACGCAGAACAGCGGCGGGCGGCTGCCGTGCGGGCGCAGCGGCAGCAGGACGTCCAGGGCGTCCGCCGTCGAGGTGGACGCTTCGTACAGGGTCCGTACGAGCCCGGCGGGCGTCTGTGCCTCGAACAGGGCGCGGAGGCCGGGGTCGGCGCCGAAGACCGTATGGACGCGGCTGATGAGGCGGGCCGCCAGCAGCGAGTCGCCGCCGAGGTCGAAGAATCCGTCGTCGGCGCCCACCGCGGGCAGGCCGAGGATTTCGGCGAAGAGCGTGCCCATCAGTTCCTCGGGCGGGGTGCCCGGCGCCCGGCCGCCCTCCGGGGCGGTGAAGTCGGGGGCGGGCAGCGCGCGCCGGTCCAGCTTGCCGTTGGCGGTCAGGGGCAGGGCGTCCAGGAGGACCACGGCGGCGGGGACCATGAACCGGGGCAGCCGCTCGCGCAGGAACCGGCGCAGCTGTGCGGGGTCCGGTTCGGTGCCGGGGGCGGGAACGGCGTACGCGACGAGCTGCTTGCGGCCGGGGGTGTCCTCGCGGACCGCCACGGCGGCGCGGTCCACGTCGGGGTGGGCGAGCAGCGCGGCCTGCACCTCGCCCAGCTCGATCCGTACGCCGTGGATCTTGACCTGGTCGTCCACCCGGCCGAGGTATTCCACGACGCCGTCGGGCCGCTGCCGCCCCAGGTCGCCGGTGCGGTACATGCGCTCGCCGGGCGCGCCGTACGGGTCGGCCACGAAGCGTTCTGCGGTGAGGGCGGGGCGGTGGAGGTAGCCGCGGGCGAGGCCGGCGCCGGTGAGGTGGATCTCGCCGGGTACGCCGGGCGGCACCGGGCGCAGCGCGGCGTCCAGGACGTGGACGTGGGTGTTCCAGATGGGTGTTCCGGCGGCCACGTCGGGGCCGTCGGCGACGGCGTGCAGACTGTCGCCACCGGCTTCGGAGGCGCCGTAGAAGTTGACCAGGCGGGCGTGCGGGAGGGCGTCGGCGAACCGCTGGGAGAGGGCGGGCGGCAGGGTCTCGCCGCTGGTCACCCACAGGGTGCAGCTGGCCAGCAGGCCGGTGTCGCCGTCGAGGAGGGCGGCCAGCAGGCTGGGTACGACGGTGATGCGGGTGGCGCGGTGCCGGGCGACGAGGGCGGCCAGGTCCGCCGGGCTGCGGGCGGTGAGGGAGTCGGCGAGGACGACCGGCGCGCCGTGCAGCAGGGCGCCCAGCAGTTCGGTGGTGCCGTCGATGAAGCTCAGGGTGGTCTTGGCGAGTACCGGCTGTCCGGCGTGCCAGGGGTAGGTACGGGAGCACCACAGCAGCCGGTTGACGCATCCCCGGTGCACGCCGACGACGCCCTTGGGGGTGCCGGTGGAGCCTGAGGTGTAGATGACGTACGCGGGGTGCTGCGGCCTGAGCGGCGCGCGCCGGTCGGCGTCGGTGAGGCCGGTGTCCGGCAGGGTGCGCAGTTCCTCGGCCGTGGCGTCCTCGTCCAGGATGAGGCGCGGGATGTCCGTGGCGGGCAGGGACGGTGCGGTGGCCAGGCCGGTGACCAGCAGGACGGGCCGGGTGTCGCCGAGCATGAAGGCCAGGCGCTCGGCGGGGTGGTCGGGGTCCAGGAAGAGGTAGGCGGCGCCTGCCTTGAGGACGGCGAGTACGGCGGTGACCATGGCGGGCGTACGGGGCAGGGCCAGCGCGACGACGCTCTCGGGTCCGGCTCCGCGTGCGGCGAGCAGGCGGGCGAGGCGGTTCGCGGCGGCGTCGAGTTCGGCGTAGGTGAGGGTGAGGTCGGCGTAGTGGAGGGCGGGGGCGCCGGGGTCGGTGGCCGCGCGGTCCTCGAAGAGGCGCGGGAGGACCGTGTCGGGGACGCCGTGCGCGGTGTCGTTCCGTTCGCGCAAGGTGCGGCGTTCCGGTCCGGAGAGGATGCCGGGCCGGCTGATCCGCTGATCGGGGTCGGCCGTCGCGGCGTCGGTGATGCGTCGCAGCCGCGCCATGAACGCCTCGACGGTGGGGCGGTCGAAGAGGTCGCTGCTGAACTCGACCGTGGCCGCGACCCCGGCGGGGGTTCCGTCGGGCGCGCGGTGCTCGGTGGCGTTGATCTCCATGTCGAGCCGGGCGGTGCCGGTGCCGGTGGACAGCGGGGTGATGGTCAGGCCGGGCAGTTCCAGTTCGCGGCCGGCGGCGGACTGCCAGGTGAGCAGCGTCTGGACGAGCGGGTGGCGGGCGGCCGTGCGGGGCGGGTTGAGGGCTTCCACGAGGCGTTCGAAGGGGACGTCCTGGTGGGCGCAGGCGGCGAGGTCGACGTCCCGTACGCGCTCGATGAGTGCGCGGAAGGTGGGGTCGCCGGAGGTGTCGGTGCGCAGGACGAGGGTGTTGACGAAGAAGCCGACCACATCGTCCAGTGCTTCGTCGGTCCGTCCGGCGGCGGGGGTGCCGATGGGGATGTCCGTACCGGCGCCCAGCCGGGTGAACAGGGCCGCGAGCGCGGCCTGTACGACCATGAACACGCTCGCCCCGCAGTCCCGGGCCAGCGCGGCGAGCCGCTGGTGCTCGGCCGCGTCCCAGGAGAAGGCCAGGTGGGCGCCGCGGCCTCCGGGTTGCGCGGGGCGCGGCCGGTCGGTGGGCAGTGTCAGCTGGTCGGGCAGGTCGCGCAGGTGCGCGGTCCAGTATCGGAGCTGTTCGGCGAGGAGGCTGTCCGGGTCGTCCGGGTCGCCGAGGAGTTCGTGCTGCCAGAGGGCGTAGTCGGCGTACTGGACGGGCGGCGGCGGCAGGTCGGGGGTGCGGCCGGCGCGGCGTTCGGTGTAGGCGTGGGCCAGGTCGCGCCACAGGCGGACGAAGGACCAGCCGTCGGCGGCGATGTGGTGCACGACGAAGAGCAGGAGGTGTTCCCCGGGGCCGAGGGCGAGCAGTTCGGCGCGGAGCGGGAGTTCACGGGTCAGGTCGACGGCCCGGCGGGCGGCGGCGCGGATGCGTGCGGTCACCTCGTCCGGAGCGGCGCCGGTCAGGTCCGTGCGGGTGACGGCGGCGTGCGCGGCGTCCCGGCCGAGCACGGTCTGCCGGGGTACGCCGTCGGTCTCGGGCAGGACCGTGCGCAGCACCTCGTGCCGGTCCATGACGTCCACCAGCGCGGCACACAGCGCAGGGGCGTCCAGGTCACCGGTCAGCTGCAGGGCCAGGGGGACGTTGTAGGTGGCGCTCGGTCCTTCGAGGCGGTGCAGGAACCACAGGCTGCGCTGGGCGTGGGACAGCGGCACCGGGTCCGGCCGGGCGGCGGGGCGGAGCGCTGGCCGGGGCCGCCGGGCGGTGCGCAGCCGTCCGGCCGTACCGGCGACGGTCGGTGCGGCGAAGAGGGCCCGCAGGTCGAGTTCGGTGCCCAGGACGGTACGGATGCGTGCGGCCAGCCTGGTGGCCAGCAGGGAGTCGCCGCCGAGGTCGAAGAAGCTGTCGTCCACCCCGACCGTGGGCAGCCGCAGCACCTCGGCGAACAGGCCGCACAGCACCTCTTCCTCGGTTGTGCGGGGCGCGCGCCCGTCCGCCGATGCGGCGAAGCCGGGGTCGGGCAGGGCACGCCGGTCGAGCTTGCCGCCGACCGTGGTGGGCAGGGTGTCGAGGGGGACGACGGCGGCCGGGACCATGTGCTCCGGCAGGCGGGTGCGCAGGAACTCCCGTACGGCGCCCGGTTCGGGGGCTGTGCCTTCCGGTGCGGCGACCACATAGCCGACGAGGCGCGCGGTGCCCGACGCGTCCGTACGGACGGCCGCCGCGGCGCGGGCGACGGCGGGGTGGGCGAGCAGGGCGGCCTCGATCTCCCCCGGCTCGATACGGAAGCCCCGCACCTTCACCTGGTCATCGGCCCGCCCCGCGAACTCCAGCTGACCGTCGGCCCGCCACCGCGCCAGGTCACCGGTGCGGTACATGCGCTCCCCCGGCGGCCCGTACGGGCAGGCCACGAACCGCTCCGCCGTCAGCCCAGGGCGCCCCACATATCCCCGCGCCAGTCCGGCGCCTGCCAGGTACAACTCCCCCGTCACGCCCGGCGGCACCGGCCGCAGGCCCGCGTCCAGCACGTAGGCCCGGCTGTGGGTGACGGGCGCGCCGATCGGCGGGGTGCCGGTGCCGTGCAGGGGCTCGCTGAGCGTGGCGCAGATGGTCGCCTCGGTCGGCCCGTACGCGTTGATCATGCGGCGCCCCGGCGACCAGCGGGCCACCAGCGCGGCGGTGCCCGCCTCACCGCCGATGACCAGCGTCTCCAGGTCCGGCAGCGCGGCCTGCGGAACGCCGGCCAGCACCGTCGGCGGGATCAGGCAGTGGCTGATCCGCTCGCGCGCCAGGAACTCCGCGAGCACTTGCCCCGTCGGCGGCCCGTCCGGCGGCACGACCAGCGTGGCGCCGGAGGCGAAGGCCATCAGCGTCTCCATCACGGAGGCGTCGAAGCCGGGCGAGGCGAACTGCAGCACCCGGCTGCCCGGGCGCAGCCCGAAGCGGGCCACCTGGGCGGCGGCGAGGGCGTGCAGGCCCGTGTGGGGCACCGCGACGCCCTTGGGCGCGCCGGTGGAGCCGGAGGTGTGGATGACGTACGCCGGGTGCGACGGCCGGAGAGGCGCGAGCCGGTCGGCGTCGGTGGGGTCGTGGTCCGGCTGCCCGGTGAGCAGGCCAGCCGTGTCCCCGGCGTCCAGCACCATGTACGGCGGCCCGTCCGGCGGCAGTCCGCGGACGGCGTCGGCGGTTGTCACGACGAGGGCGGGCGCGGCGTCTCGCAGCAGGCAGTCGATCCGCTGCCGCGGCAGTGCGGGATCGACGGGGAGGTGGGCCGCGCCGGTCTTGGCCACGGCGAGGGCGGCCCGGACGGCCGCGGCGGACCGGGGCAGGCAGAGGGCGACGATGCGCTCGGGCCCCGCGCCGCGGCCGATCAGCAGGTGGGCGAGGCGGTTGGCGTCGGCGTTCGTCTCCGCGTACGTCGCCGACCGCGTTCCCTCCACCAGGGCGGGCGCGTCGGGCAGCCGGGCGGCCCACTGCTCGAACAGCGCGGGAAGCAGGCCCGTCGGCAGTCCGCGCACTGGACCGCTCCACCGGTGCAGCAGCAGACGGCGCTCCCCCGGCGAGAGGATGTCCGCCTGCCCGACGGGCTGCCCGGGCCGCGCGACGGCCGCTTCCAGGAGCCGCCGCAGCCGTACGGCCAGGCTCTCGGCGGTGTCGCGGTCGAACAGCGCGGTGGCGAACTCGACCGACCCGTCCACCCCGGCGGGCGTCCCGTCCGGCGTCCGGCGCTCGGTGAGCCGGAAAGACAGGTCGAACTTGGCGGTGCCGGTGTGCGCCTCCTCCTGCTCGACCGTGACGCCGGGCAGGGACAGGGCGCCTCCGGAGGGCGTGTCCACGGCCAGGGCGATCTGGAAGAGCGGGTTGCGGCCGGCGGAGCGGTCCGGGTTCAGGGCCTCGACCAGCTGCTCGAAGGGCAGGTCCTGATGCGCGTACGCCCGCAGGTCCGCCTCCCGGACCCGACGCAGCAGCTCACGGAACGACGGATCGCCCGAAGTATCGGTACGCAGCACCAGCGTATTGACGAAGAAGCCCACCACATCGTCCAGTGCCGCGTCCGAGCGGCCTGCCACGGGCGTTCCGAGAGGAATGTCCGTGCCCGCTCCCAGCCGGGTCAGCAGCGCCGCCACGGCGGCCTGCACCACCATGAACACACTCGCGCCGCACTCCCGGGCCAGCCCCACCACCCGGCCGTGCAACACCGCATCCCAACGGAACGGCACGATCGCGCCGCGGTGATCGGGAGCGGCGAGGCGGGGGCGGTCGTACGGTAGCGCCAACTCGGCTGGCAAATCGGCCAGTTCGGCACGCCAGAACTCCACCTCGCCCTCATTGCCTTCCAGCGACTCCCGCTGCCACAGCGCGAAATCCGCGTACTGCACCGGCAACGCGTCCCATGCAGGCGCGTCGCCACCCCTCCGCGCTTCATACGCCGCCACCACATCCCGCCACAACGGCCCCAGCGACCAACCGTCCGCCGCAATGTGATGCACAAGCACCACCAACACCGACTCATCCCCACCACCCACGAACAGCTCGGCCCGGAACGGGACTTCCGCCGACAGGTCGAACGCATACCGTGTCGCGCGCCGCACCGCGGCCGTCATCGCGTCGGCGGTCCGGTCCGCCGCCGGTGTCCGTACGAGGAAGGGGCCGTCCGCCGGGCGCACCACCTGGTACGGCTCACCGCCGTCCGGGCCTTCGGCGTACACCGTCCGCAGCACCTCGTGCCGCGCCACCACGTCGCCCAGCGCCGCGTCCAGCGCGTCGGCGTCCACGGTTCCGCGCAGCCGCAGTACCAGCGGCACGTTGTACGCCGCGCTCGGGCCGGTCATGCGGTGCAGCGTCCAGAGGCGCCGCTGCCCGGACGACAGGGGCACCCGGTCGGGCTTGGGCCGCGGGCGGAGCGCGGGGCGGGGCCGGGCCGTGGTGCCGCCGAGGCGGGCGGCCAGGGCGGCGGGGGTGGGCGTCTCGAAGACGGCGCGGAGTTCGAGTTCCGCGCCCAGCACGGCGCGGATCCGGTTGACCAGCCGGGTGACCAGCAGCGAGTGGCCGCCGAGCGCGAAGAAACCGTCCTCGGGACCGGCCGCGGCCACTCCCAGCACCTCGGCGAACAGGCCGCACAGGACCTCTTCCGCGGGCGTGCGGGGCGCGCGGCCGGCGGGCCGCGCGCCGGTGTCCGGCGCGGGCAGCGCGGGGCGGTCCAGTTTGCCGTTGGCCGTCACCGGCAGGGCGTCCAGGAACACGATCGAGGCCGGGATCAGGTGGTCGGGCAGCCGGGCGCGGAGGAATTCCCGTACGTCCGCGGGATCGGGGGCGCTGCCGTCCGGCTGGTGGGCGGTCCCGGTGGGCACCGTGTATGCCACCAGCCGCCGGTCCCCCGGCCGGTCACCCGGCGGCACCGGCCGCAACCCCACATCCAGCACATACACCCGCATACCCGCAACCGGCGTACCGATCGGCGGGACACCACCACCCTCCAGCCGCCCGGACACCGTCGCGCACACCGTCGCCTCGGTCGGCCCATACGCGTTGACCACCGAACGGCCCGACGCCCACCCCGCCACCACTTCAGCGGAGCACGCCTCGCCCGCCACCGTGATCGTGATGCCTTCGGGCAGGCTGCCGGGGGCGAGCGCCGCCAGGGACGAGGGCGGCAGGGTCAGGTGCGTCACGCCGTACGCGGTCACGGTCTCGGCGAGGGGTGCGCCCGGCAGCAGGCGGTCCGCGGGCACGACGACGAGGCGGGCGCCCGTCAGCAGGGCCATGCACAGGTTCCAGAACGACGCGTCGAAGCTGGGCGAGGCGAAGTACAGCACCCGGCTGTCCACTCCGGCATTGCAGCTGTCGTCCATGGTCGCGGCGAGGGAGGCGATGCCACGGTGGGAGACCACCACGCCTTTCGGCGTGCCGGAGGATCCCGAGGTGTACATCACGTACGCGGGGTTGTCGGCACGTGCGGGAGTCCGGCGGTCGGCGTCGGTGAGGCCGGTGTCCGGCAGGGCGGCGAGGGCGCGTTCCGTGTCGCTCGCGTCCAGGAGGAGGCGGGGCACGGCGGTGTCCGGCAGCGCGCCGCCGGTCGCGTGGTCGGTGACCAGGAGCGCAGGGGACGCGTCGCGAAGCAGGTGGACGATGCGTGCGGCCGGGTGACCGGGGTCGACGGGGAGGTGGGCGGCGCCGGTCTTCTGGATGGCGAGCACGGCCGTGATCAGTTCGGCGGAGCGCGGCAGCGCCAGCGCCACCACGCCTTCCGGGCCGGCACCCCGGCCGGCCAGCAGCCGGGCCAGGCGGTTGGCGCGGGCGTCGAGCTCGGCGTAGGTGAGCCGGGTGTCCGGCGATTCGAGTGCCACCGCGTCGGGCGTACGGGCCACCTGCGCCTCGAACAGGCTGGACAGCGTCGCGGCGGGCAGCGCGCGGGCGGTGGCGTTGACGGTCTCCAGCAGCGCGTGCCGCTCAGCGGCGGTGAGGATCTCCAGGCTGCCGATGGTCCGTTCCGGGGCCGCGACGGCCGCTTCGAGCAGCCTGCGCAGGCGCGCGAGCAGGCTTTCGACGGTGGACGCGTCGAACAGGTCCGTACGGAACTCCGCCTCCCCTTCGAGCCCGTCCGGCACCCGCCCGGCGCCCCGGCGCTCACGTACGGCGAAGGTGAGGTCCACCTTGGCGATGCCGGTGGAAACGTGGATCTCCTCGGCTTCGGCACCGGGTAGTCCGTATCCGGTCCCGGACGTGTTGCTCATCGTGAGGGCCACGTGGAAGAGCGGGTTGCGGTCGGCGGAGCGGTCCGGGTTCAGGGCCTCGACCAGCTGCTCGAAGGGCAGGTCCTGGTGCGCGTACGCCCGAAGGTCCTTCTCCCGGACCCGACGCAGCAGCTCACGGAACGACGGGTCGCCCGAGGTATCGGTACGCAGTACCAGCGTATTGACGAAGAAGCCCACGACATCGTCCAGCGCGGCGTCGGTACGGCCCGCCACCGCCGAGCCCAGCGGAATGTCCGTGCCCGCCCCCAGCCGGGTCAGCAGCGCCGCCACGGCGGCCTGCACCACCATGAACACGCTCACCCCGCACTCCCGGGCCAGCCCCACCACCTGACCGTGCAACTCCGCATCCCAACGGAACGGCACCGTCGCACCCCGATGATTGAGAGCGGCGGAACGCGGACGGTCATACGGCAGCGTCAACTCCCGCGGGGCATCTGCCAGTTCAGCGCGCCAGAACTCCACCTGGCTCCTCGTGTCCTCCAGCGACTCCCGCTGCCACAGCGCGAAATCCACGTACTGCACCGGCAACGCGTCCCATGCAGGCGCGTCGCCACCCCTCCGCGCTTCATACGCCGCCACCACATCCCGCCACAACGGCCCCAGCGACCACCCGTCCGCCGCAATGTGATGCACGAGCACCACCAGCACCGACTCGTCCCCATCACCCACGAACAGCTCGGCCCGGAACGGGATCTCCGCCGCCAGGTCGAACGCATACCGCGCGGCCCTCTCCACCTCCGGCGACGCAGCCCCGCTCGATGTCACCGTCAGATACGACCGGCCCGCGTCGTGGTCGCGGACCACCTGGTACGGCTCGCCGTCCGTACCCTCGGCGAACACCGTCCGCAGCGCCTCGTGCCGCGCCACCACGTCGCCCAGCGCCGCGTCCAGCGCGTCCGTGTCCACCGCGCCGCGCAGCCGCAGCACCAGCGGCACGTTGTAGCCCGCGCCCGGGCCCGCCAGCCGGTACAGGAACCACAGGCGCCGTTGTCCGTACGACAGGGGCAGCCGGGCGGGCCGTTCGGCGCGTACGACGGCGGGGCGGGCGGCCGCCGCGCCGTCCACGCGCCGGGCCAGCGCGGCGGGGGTGCGCGCCTCGAACAGGGCGCGGATGGTCAGCTCCCGGCCCAGCGCGGCGCGGGCGAGGCCGACGAGCCGGGTGGCGAGGAGGGAGTGGCCGCCCAGGTCGAAGAAGTCGTCGTCGGCGCCCGCCCCGGGCAGGCCGAGCACGTCGGCGAACAGGCCGCAGAGGATCTCTTCGCGGGCGTCGCGGGGTTCTCGTCCCGCGGCGGTCCGCCCGGGTTCCGGCAGCGCTCGCGCGTCGAGCTTGCCGTTGGGGGTGAGGGGCAGGGCGTCCAGCACGACGATCGCGGAGGGCAGCAGGTGCACGGGCAGCCGCTCGCTCAAGTAGCGCCGCAGCTCCCCGGGGTGAGGGGCGACTGCGCCGTTGGGCACTACGTACGCCACCAGCCGCCGGTCCCCCGGCCGGTCCTCGCGTACGACGACCGCCGCCGCGCCGACCTCCGGATGCGCGGCCAGCGCGGCCCGCACCTCCCCCGGCTCGATCCGGAAGCCCCGCAGCTTCACCTGATCGTCGGCCCGCCCCACGAACTCCAGCTGGCCATCGTCCCGCCACCGCACCACATCACCGGTGCGGTACATCCGCTCCCCCGGCGGCCCGTACGGACACGCCACGAACCGCTCCGCCGTCAGCCCCGGACGGCCCACGTAGCCCCGGGCCAGCCCGCCACCCGCCAGATACAGCTCCCCCACCACACCCGGCGGCACCGGCCGCAACCCCACATCCAGCACATACACCCGCATACCCGCAACCGGCGTACCGATCGGCGGGACACCACCACC
>NZ_JOCQ01000060.1 GCF_000720725.1 Streptomyces rimosus subsp. rimosus | reverse complement strand
GTCGTCCCCCGCGCCGGCGCCCGAGCCGCCGCACTCCGCCCCGCCGTCCCGGCCGCCGACGCACACGCCGCGGCCGCGGCCGACCCCGCCGGCGCCCGCTCCGTCCCCGTACCGGATCAACCAGTTGACGTGGGACCTCCTGGGCGACGGCACAAAGCCCGAGGTGCGCATGGCGAACAGCAGCTGGCTGTGGCAGCGGCAGGGGCTGCGCATCGGCGGAAAAACTTATCGACACGGCGTGACCGTGCACGCGCCGTCCTCCGTGACCATCGACCTGCACCGGCAGTGCACGGCCTACGACGCCTACGCGGGCGTGGACGATCTCGGGTTGGGCCTGGGGGTGCTGCGCTTCTCCGTGTACGCGGACGGTCAGCGGCTCTGGCGCTCGGGGGTGCTGCGCGGCGGGCAGCCCGCCGTACCCGTGCATGTGCCGCTGACCGGCCACAAGACGGTGCGGCTGGTCGTCGAGCCCGCCTCGTCCAACGCCGTGATGTTCCTGGGCGACTGGGCGCAGTCACAGATCACGTGCAGGTGAAGGCCCCCGCCCGCCCCCTCCCCTCAGATACTCATCTCCCTCAGATACCCATCCCCTCAGATACTCGGCCGGGGCGTCACCCCGCCCGCCACCGCGCGCCGCCGGGGCGCGGCCGTACCGGTCCAGCACGTGCCGCGCCGGGCGAGCAGACGGCGGAGCCACAGCTCGGTGGAGACGATTTCGGCGAGGCCGTCCAGGGGCAGTGGGGCGCCCTCGGCCGCCGCTCGCAGGGCCTTGCGTACGACGCGTGCCTCGACCAGGCCCGCGTCGGCGAGCAGCGGGGTGTCGAAGAGGCCGACCACGTCCCCGATCGAGGTGCGCAGGCCCGCCCGTACGGCCGCGGCGTGGGTGAGGTGCGAAGTGGCGCCCCAGCCGGGCGGCAGGTCGCGGACGCCCGCGCCCGACAGGACGGCGCGCAGCACGGCCGCCCGCGCCCCCGGTTGCACGCGCAGCGTGTCCGGCAGCGCGCGGCAGGCCAGCACCACCTGGTTGTCCAGGAAAGGCGCGTGCAGCCGCTGGTTCCGTACCTCGGCTGCCTGCTCGAAGATCCGGTGGTCGGCGGCGTGCCGGGCCAGCGCGGCGCGCGCCCGGCGCTCCCCGGGCCGCCCCACGGCAGGCGTCCGGTCGGCCGCGGAAGTGAGGCGAACCGATACTTCGGCCAGCGCCTCCCCCGTGAGCCACCGCGCCGCGGGCCCGGGCCGGCACCAGGAGAGCGCGGCCAGCGAGGCGTCCACCGCTCCGCCGCCCACCACCTCGTCGGAAAACTGCCGCTCCCTCAGGCGCGTCGCCGTCTCGGCGATGCCCGTCGCGTAGGGCGTACGGGCCAGCTTCCGGGCCGCGCGGTAGACGGTGAACGGGACCAGGGCGGACTGCGACAGCGGCCCGTCGGCCCTGGCCAGCGCCGTGACCGGCCTCAGCAGATGGCGCCTGCGGCGGTCCATGAGCAGATCGGCCAGGCGCGCCGGGTGCGCGTCCAGGACCTGCCGCGCGCCGGCGCCCACGAAGTGGTCCGCGCTGCCCGCCAGCAGGCGCCGCCGATGGCGTCCGGCCGTGATCAGCGACGGGCCCGGCTCGTCCGTGAGCGGCCCGCCCTCCAGGTCCGCGTACGGGAGGGCCTCCTCGCCCGCCGCGACGACGACGTGGTGGAGGCGCGGATTGGCGGCCATGGTGCGGGCCCGCTCCAACTCGGCCTCCCGGTACGACTGTCCTCCGTGGGTGGCGCGGTCGTTGAACGTGACGGCCAGCAGGCGCTCACCACGCCCGTTGACCGTGCCCGGCACCCCGGGCAGCCCGGCCGCGAGCAGTGCCAGCGTGGCGGAAGCGCTCCCTCCGGAAAGGTCGGCACCGACGCCGGGGGCCGGTGCGCCGCGCGCGGCCCGCCGCTCGGCCGGCCCCATGCCCGGCACCGGGCCCGGGTCCAGCCCGTTCGGGCCGTCCGGGTCCGGGGCGTGCCGGACCCCGGCCAGCCGCGCCCGTACGGCCTCGATCAGCGCGTCCCGCACCCCGTCGACGGCCTGCTCGGGCGGCAGTTGGGGCGCCGCCACCGCCAGCGAGGTCGTCGGCTCGTACGAGGTGATGTCGCTGCTGCCGCCGCGCAGGACGAGCGCGTGGCCGGGCGGTACGCGCCGTACGCCCTCGTACGGCGTGCCCGCGCCCAGCGCCTCGGGCGCGTCCGGGCAGGCCAGCAGGGCGGCCAGATGCCCGATGTCGAGGCCCGCCTCGATCAGGTCGGCGAGCGGGAGGGCGGCGGTCGCGTACGCCGTACCGCCCGCCCACGGGGTGTGGAAGACCGGCCGGGCACCCGCCAGGTCGCCGGTGACCGTCACGCGCCGGCCGACCTGGACGACGGCCGTGTAGCTGCCGGGCCAGGCGGTGAGGTGGCGCAGCGCGCCGCCACGGGCCGCGAAGAGACCGACGCGCAGCTGGTCGTCGGTGGCGCCGCAGACCCCGAAGACGGCGAGCCGGGTCTGCGCGTCGGCCTGGACCACGCGCACCTCGTCGGGGCGCCAGTCGCCGACCGCCCACAGCGGGTCGGGGTCGCCCCACAGAAGCTGCGCGCCCACAGGGACGAGCGTGCGGGCCTCCTCGGTGGTGGCCGGTCCCGTGGCGGTACTGCTCCACCCGACCAACCAGCGCATCGCCGCCTCCACCCTGTTCGCCGCCGCCGGGCGGCCCCCGTCCGCCCGCCGCCGCGGAAGCCGGTCCACCCGGGAGAGCGCCCCTGGTGGACGGCAGGGTGGACCGGACCGCCGCCCCGCACAGCGGATTGCCAAGCCGTTGCCAAGCTGTTGCGCGGACCATGCTGCCACGACCGGGGCCTTCGGGAGGCGCCAAAGAGAGCCTGTGTACGGGGGTGTTCGGAAGACGTTACCGAGCCCGGCGGGCTGGGTCCGGCGCGGGTTCGGGCCGTGTTCCGGGCGCGCGGTGCCGGGAGGGGGCCACGGTGGTGTATGAAGGGCGCTTCGCGGCCCCGCTCGGCCCCTCGCGGTCTCTCGCCCGAAGGCTGGGAGGTGGCGGGCGGCGGCGGACGGCGGCGGGAGTGCGGCAACTCCCCGGCGCTCCACTCCGGGCGATCGCCTCGTTCCGCCGGGAGACTCCCGTGCGTCGATTTTCGGCCAAAATCTGCGACGGGCACCGTGGTTGGCCCGATACCGGCCGACCACCGGCCGCCCCGCCCCCGGGACCGGCCGACCAGCCTCCGGCCCTGCGCCCCGTACGGCCACGGACGCCCCACACACCCCGGGCCGAACACCCCACGTACCTCGCACCTAGCGGCCGAACGCCCCACGCACCCCGTACCGAGCGGCCGGGCGCCCCACGCATCCCCTACCGAACGGCCGGGCGCCCTCCCGACCGCCACAGCCAAGCGGACGCCCTTCAGGCCGAGTCGACGGGCCCGTCCCGCACATGCGACAGTCCGGGAGGCGGGACTCGCCCCCCGGACCGGACCGCCACCCGCGGGGAATGAGGCGGCGGTGTCCCCCAGCCCACTGGATCCAGTGCAGCGGGCCGACCCACGCAGATCCCATGGAAGCGCTCCCGTCCCGCGGCGGCCAGCGCGCACACACGGGCGCACGGCAACACGTACCCGGAGCACATGCCAAACCCCCTACACCCGCTTGGACTTGAAACCCGCCATCCGGGACATCGGTACTTAACGGTCGGGATTCGGCGAACTACTCTGGGTGGACGCATGCCCCGGGGTAGCGCGGGGCGGCCGTCGCTGTGTCGAGGGGTGCGCATGTCAAGGGATATACGCGGGCCGAATGAGAAGCTCGGCACCGTTCTCGCCCTCGCGGGGATCAGCAATGCCGGGCTCGCCCGCCGGGTCAACGACCTCGGGGCGCAGCGCGGGTTGACGCTTCGCTACGACAAGACGTCGGTCGCCCGGTGGGTGTCCAAGGGCATGGTGCCGCAGGGCGCCGCGCCCCATCTGATCGCGGCCGCGATAGCCGGCAAGCTCGGCCGGCCGGTGCCGCTCCACGAGATCGGGCTGGCCGACGCCGACCCGGCCCCGGAGGTGGGCCTGGCCTTCCCGCGCGACGTGGGCGCCGCCGTACGCTCCGCAACCGAGCTGTACCGCCTCGACCTGGCCGGACGCCGCGGCGGCGGAGGCATCTGGCAGAGCCTGGCCGGATCCTTCTCGGTCAGCGCGTACGCGACCCCCGCGTCCCGCTGGCTCATATCCCCGGCCGACAGCTCGGTCGCCCGGGAAGCGACCGAACTGCGGGAAGTCCGGGACGGCAATGGCTCGACCGGTGTCAAGGACGGCGCCCCCGGGACCGACACCGTCCCGCTGCACGTCGGCCACAGCGACGTCACCAAGCTGCGGGAGGCCGCCGAGGACGCGCGCCGCTGGGACTCCAAGTACGGCGGCGGGGACTGGCGCTCCTCGATGGTGCCCGAGTGCCTGCGGGTGGACGCCGCGCCGCTGCTCCTCGCCTCGTACAGCGACGAGGTCGGCAGAGCCCTCTTCGGGGCGACCGCCGAACTGACCAGGCTCGCGGGCTGGATGGCCTTCGACACCGGCCAGCAGGAGGCCGCCCAGCGGTACTACATCCAGGCCCTGCGCCTGGCACGCGCCGCCGCCGACGTCCCGCTGGGCGGCTACGTCCTGGCCTCGATGTCGCTCCAGGCCACCTACAGAGGCTTCGCCGACGAGGGCGTCGACCTGGCGCAGGCGGCTCTGGAACGCAACCGCGGCCTGGCCACGGCCCGCACGATGAGCTTCTTCCGCCTGGTCGAGGCGCGGGCGCAGGCCAAGGCCAACGAGTCGCGCGCCTGCGAGGTGGCCCTCAAGGCCGCCGAGGGCTGGCTGGAGCGCTCCCGCGAGGGCGACCCCGACCCGTCCTGGCTGGACTTCTACTCGTACGAGCGCTTCGCCGCCGACGCCGCCGAGTGCTACCGCGACCTGCGGCTGCCCCGCCAGGTGCGCCGCTTCACGGAGCAGGCGCTCTCCCGCCCGACGGAGGAGTACGTCCGCTCGCACGGCCTGCGGCTGGTCGTCTCGGCGGTGGCCGAGCTGGAGTCCGGCAACCTGGACGCGGCCTGCGCGGCCGGGACCCGGGCGGTCGAGGTGGCGGGCCGCATCTCCTCGGCCCGTACGACCGAGTACGTACGCGACCTCCTGCACCGCCTGGAGCCTTACGGGGACGAGCCCCGCGTGGTGGAGCTGCGCGAACGGGCACGGCCGTTGTTGGTGGCGCCGGCGTAGGGCGGGGCTCGTCGCTGGTGGTGTCGGCGTAGGGCGGGGCCCGTCGCCGGTGGTGTCGGCGCAGGGCGGGTGTGGCCGGTTGCGCCGGCGTGGGAGCGGGGGCGCGCGGGGGTAGTGCCGGGGCCGGGCCGCGGCCTCGGCACTTCCCGCTCCCGGGCCGTTGTCAGACCCCCCGGTCATGATGGGATACGTCTGGTCCCAACGGGTTGCAGGGGAGGTGCTGTGATGGCGTACGACTGCGATGTGCTGGTGATCGGTGCCGGGATCGTGGGGCTCTCGACGGCCTACGCGATCACGCGCGCCGCCCCCGGCACGCGTGTGGTGGTCCTGGAGAAGGAGCCCGGCCCCGCCCGCCACCAGACCGGCCGGAACAGCGGCGTGATCCACAGCGGCATCTACTACCCGCCCGGCTCCCTCAAGGCCCGCTTCGCGCTCCAGGGCTCGGCGGAGATGGTCGAGTTCTGCCACGAGCACGCCATCCCGCACCAGGTCACCGGCAAGCTGATCGTCGCCACCGACCGCGCCGAGCTGCCCCGCCTGCACAGCCTGATCCAGCGCGGCCGGGAACACGGCATCCCGGTGCGCGAGCTGGGCCCCGCCCAGATCGCGGCGTACGAACCCGAGGTCAGCGGCCTGGCCGCCATCCACGTCGGCACCACCGGCATCGCCGACTTCGGCGCGGTCGCCCGACGCCTTGCCGCCCTGGCGACGGAGGGGGGTGCGCGCGTTGTGTACGGCAGTGAGGTCACCGGGATCGGACGGCGGCCGGGGCGGGTGGCGGTGCGGGTTTCGGGGGGTAGGGGGCGTGGCGTGGCCGGTGGCGGGGGAAGCCGGCCTGCTGGTACGGGGTACGTGGCCGGTACGGGGTACGTGGCTACGGGGCACGTGGCCGGTACGGGGCGTACGCCCGCCGATAAGGGTGCGGCCCTCGCCGATAAGGGTGCGGCCCTCGCTGATGAGGAAGCGGCCCTCGCTGATGTGACCCGTACGCCTACCGATACGGGCCACGCCCAGGCCGACGCCCTCCTCCGTACACCCACCGATATGGACCGCGCCGAGGCCGACGCGCCCCGTACACCCACCAATACGGACCGCGCGCTCGCCGACGCGCCCCGTACGCCCATCGACGCGCCCCACGCCTCTTCCGACGCGGACACGGTCTTCCGTGCCCGCGTCCTGATCAACTGCGCCGGGCTGCACTGCGACCGGATAGCGCGCCTGGCGGGCGACACGCCGGGCATGCGCATCGTCCCCTTCCGCGGCGAGTACTACACCCTCGCCCCGGACCGTGCCTCCCTGGTGCGCGGCCTGGTCTACCCGGTGCCCGACCCCGCGTTCCCGTTCCTCGGTGTCCACCTCACCCGTGGGATCGACGGCTCCGTCCACGTCGGCCCGAACGCCGTCCCGGCCCTCGCCCGCGAGGGATACGACTGGCGCACCGTCCGCCCCGCCGACCTGGCCGGCACCCTGGCGTACCCCGGCTCCTGGCACATAGCCCGCCGCCACTGGCGCTACGGCGCGGGCGAGCTGCGCCGCTCCCTCTCCCGCCGCGCCTTCACCGAGGCCGTCCGCCGCCTGCTGCCGGCGGTCCGCGAGGAGGACATACAGCCGTCCCCCGCCGGCGTACGCGCCCAGGCCGTCCTGCCCGATGGCACCCTCGCCGACGACTTCCTCATCACGGAAACCCCGTCCATCGTCCACGTCCTCAACGCCCCGTCCCCCGCCGCCACGGCCTCCCTCCCCATCGGCCGGGAGATAGCCGGGCGGGCCCTGACGATGCTGGAGGGGGCGTCCGGCTGAGAAGGCGCCGCCACCACCTCCGGCCGCCATCGTCCAGGGCTGCCCCGGCCGCTCCCTCCGCCCTCTACCAGCCCCGACCTCTACCACCTCCGGCCGCCGCCGCCCGTCCCGCACAGCACCGCGCCCGTAGAATCGACCCACTGTGTCCGAGAACCCCGCCACCCCCGAGTCCAGCCCTGCCGCCGAGGCCGCTGCGGCAGCCGAGCCCAGCGCTACCGAAGCCGACGCTGCTGTCGAGGCGGGCCATGGTGCCGAGCCCGGTACCGCCGCCGGGCCCGGTCCCGCCACGAATTCCGGCCGCCTCACCGACGCGGCCCAGCCCCGCACCTTCCGCGAGGGCCCCCACCCGCGCCCCCGCACCGAGCCGATGTTCCCCGACGGCACCGGCCCCGCGGCCGACCCGGCCGGTTCGCACCACGAGCGGCGGATCCGTTCCTTCCAGCCCCGGCGCAGCCGGGTCTCGCCGGGGCAGGCCGACGCGCTGCGGCGCCTGTGGCCGAAGTGGGGCCTGGACATCGACGGCCTCTCCAGGATCGACCTGAACGAGCTCTTCGAGGGCCGTCCGGTCATCCTGGAAATCGGCTTCGGCATGGGCGAGGCCACGGCGCAGATGGCCGCCGCCGACCCGGACACCGGCATCCTCGCCTGCGACGTCCACACCCCCGGCCAGGGCAACCTGCTCGGCCTCGCGGAACGCAACGGCCTGTCCAACATCCGCGTGGCCAACGGCGACGCGATCATCCTGCTCCGCGAGATGATCGCCCCCGCCTCCCTGGCCGGCCTGCGCGTGTACTTCCCGGACCCCTGGCCCAAGAAGCGCCATCACAAGCGCCGACTGATCCAGCCCGAGTTCATCGCCCTGGCCTCGACCCGCCTCGCCCCCGGCGCCCTCGTCCACTGCGCGACCGACTGGGAGCCGTACGCGGAACAGATGCTGGACGTCCTCTCCGCCGAGCCGGCACTCGAAAACCTGCACTCCGGCTATGCCCCGCGCCCGGACTTCCGCCCCCTGACCAAATTCGAGGGGCAGGGTCTGGACAAGGGCCACGTCGTCCACGACCTCCTCTTCCGGCGGCGCCCGGCATAGCCCGCCCCGCGGTGGTTAGGGTCGATGGGTGAATCCGCCGCAGCCGCCTCCGCTTCCGCCGAAACCGGCGTACGCGCCCGATCCGCGCTACGCCGCCCCCGCCGCGTCGCCCGTGGCGGCGCAGTGGCACTACGCACCGCACCGCCGCCCGGCGCCCTGGCACAGCAGAACAGCGCGCGCCGTCGCCCTCTTCTCCCTCCTGGCGCTCTCCGGCGTGATCATCCTGGCGATGGTCCGCCAGCAGACCGGTACACAGGGCTTCCTCGTCGGCCTCGGCCTCGCCGTCTTCCCCGTACCCGTCCTCATAGCCGGCTTCTGCTGGCTGGACCGGATAGACCCCGAGCCCCGCCGCAACCTGGTCTTCGCCTTCGCCTGGGGGGCCTGTGCCGCCACCCTCGTCGCGCTCCTGGCCAACGGTTTCGCGACCGACTGGCTGGAGAACAACCTCTCCACCCTCTCCCCCGAGGACGCCCGGACCTGGGGCGCGACCGTCTTCGCCCCGGTCATAGAGGAGACCGTCAAGGCCGCCGCGATCGTCCTGCTCTTCCTCTTCCGCCGCCAGAACTTCGACGGCGTCACGGACGGCCTCGTCCTCGCCGGCATCACCGCCACCGGCTTCGCCTTCACCGAGAACATCCTCTACCTGGGCAACGCCTTCGGCCAGGACCAGTCCCTCGGCCACACCGGGCTCGACTCCCTCACCGCGGGCACGTTCTTCGTCCGCATCATCATGTCGCCGTTCGCCCACCCGCTCTTCACCATGCTCACGGGCCTGGCCTTCGGCATAGCCGCCACCAGCTACCCGCGCCGCCGGCCGCTGCGCCTGGCCCTGCCCTTCCTCGGCCTGGCCACCGCCGTCCTCCTGCACTCCATCTGGAACGCCGCCACCACCCTCGGCGACCTCGGCTTCCTCACCGTCTACGGCCTCTTCATGCTGCCCGTCTTCGCGGCCCTGACCTGGCTCGCCGTCTGGGCGCGCCACCGCGAACTCCTCGCCCTGCGCACCTACCTCCCCCCGTACGTCACCACCGGCTGGCTCTCCCCCACCGAGCCCATCTCCCTCTCCTCCCTCAAAACCCGCTCGGTGGCCCGCGACATAGCCCGCCGCACCCTCGGCCCCACCGCCGCCCGCGCCGTAACCGAATACGCCGCCACAGCCACCACCCTCGCCTTCCTACGCCGCCAAGCCCACCGCACCGGCCCCACCCCCACTTTCCACATTCAGGAACGGGACCTCCTCCACCACCTGTGGCACCACAAACCCCTGGCCCACCCAGCCCTGCTCCAAGCACTCCATGTGACGCACCGACCGGCACCCAGCCCGAAGCCATCAACCGCACATGGAAGACACACGCCGCATATGCCCCCCTACGGTCAGTGATCCACCACGCCCAGAAGTGCGGGCAGGCTGTCTGCAGCCGGACAGCGGCACACTCCAAGTCCCCGGTTATGGCAGGCTCGTGGGCCTGACGCTGGTGTGGTGCCAGCTGGTTGATGAGGTGACGTCATGCTTCCGCTGGACCTTTCGGCCGCTTCCAACACCGTGGCCGTAGCCCTGGCCGAATCGGACAGCGAACTCGTCGCTGTACGCGAGCATCTTCAGCAGCTCGATCCTCTAGGCGAGCGATTCGCCCGAGTACTGCGCGACACTATTGACCAGCTGCTCAATGGCGAAGTCACCGGCCGTTACGACTGGAAGACGCTGTCCAAGACAGAGAAGACACACGCTGGGTCGATTGTTGAGATCAATTTGCAGCGCGAGTTCGCTTTCGATGACGGGGACGCCACGGACTACCGGATAGCAGGCATTCAGGTCGACTGCAAATACTCCCAGCAGTTCGGAGGGTGGATGATTCCACCCGAAGCCGAGAACCACATCTGCCTGCTGGTCTGGGCCGACGACGAGAAAAGCCGCTGGAGCGCCGGTCTGCTCCGCATCCGTCCAGAGCTGCTCAATAAAGGGAATAACCGAGACCGCAAGCTGACCATTAAGGCTGAGCACCGCAACAGAATCTACTGGCTGTGGCGGGACGCTTCACTACCAGAAAATGTTCTGCTGCATTTGGGCCCGGCAACTCGCGACAAGATTCTCGGGCTTCCTTCGGGCCAGGCGAGAGTCATCGAACTCTTCCGCCGCGTTCAGCTCCGCCCCATCGGCAGAGGCGTTGTACGCACCGTAGCCCAGCAGAGCGACTACATGGCCCGGGTACGTGAAGCGAAGGGCCGCGCGCGGACAGTCCTCCGCGAAGAAGGAATCCTCATCCCGGGGCACTACAGCAGCCATCAGGCCGTCGCACGCGCTCTCGGCGCCCCCGTGCCCCGGGTCGGCGAGCTCGTCAGCTTCCGGGTAGCTGAAGCAGCCGCCCGCCACGAAGGCCTCCCGCGTGTAATCCTCGATAACCGGGCATGGGTCCTTGCGACGCCGGAGGACCCGCCCCAGGCAGCGCCCTTCCTTCCGAAGCACACTGAGAAGAACCGTGACTGACAAGAACAGCTCTGATCAGGGGCAGGAGCCGCCCGACAGCAAAGCATGGACGCCGCCAGACGGCTCCTGGGCATCGTCCGCCGCCCGGCGGCGCAACATGCAGGCCATCCGGAGCCGGGACACCAAGCCGGAGCAGCTCATCCGGCGGCTCGTGCACGCCCAAGGTCTCCGGTACCGCGTAGCAGCCAGGCCTCTCGCGGACCTTCGCCGGACAGCGGACATGGTCTTCCGTCCGGCGAAGGTCGCGGTCTTCATCGACGGCTGTTACTGGCACGGGTGCCCGGAGCACTACGTGCCGCCGAAGACCAACCCCGGCTACTGGTCAGACAAGGTCGCACGGAACATGGCGCGCGACCGGGACACCGACCAGCAGCTCATCGAGGCAGGATGGACGATCCTCCGGTTCTGGGAGCACGAGTCACCGGGCGACTGCGCCCTCAAGATCGCTAGTACGGTCAGCAGGCTCCGCAGAGATCAGCGCTGACTGGCCCGGAAGCTCGAACAGAGCCGCGTCCCGTGCTTCCCTCGCGGCTTCCGCTTCCTTTGCCGCTTCGCGCTGCAGCGTCTCCTCGACGGGGAACGGGGCTTTCAGTCCCTTCTCCAGCGCACCGATGATCTGCTCGCCGACGGCTCGGGCGACCGGCGGAGGGAAAGCATTCCCAACCTGCCGGTAAGCCGCCGTCTTGCGGCCGGAGAACTTCCACTCCGCGGGGAAGCCCTGGATGATCGCGGCTTGGGTGACGGTCAGCTTCGGGCCGAGCGATTCACCCTTCTTGCCTGTGCTGTAGAGATCGCGGACCGGGTCCTTCATCAGTTCAGGATCGTTAGCGACGCCCATGGCGTCGACACCCAGCTTGAGCCAGGCTTTCTTCGCCCGCGTAGGCCCAAGGTCGGCGCCGCCATGTTTCTTGGACCCGCCAACCAGTGTCGGAGCTACGCCGGTGACGGCTTTGTCATGCCAGCGCTTGAACGCGGCTCTGCCTTCCTCGGAGTCCCCGAAGCGCTTCTTCATCGTCGGCGCGAGCGCCTTCGCCACCGTTACGAGCTCGATCTTCTCGGGATCCGGCCAGGTGAAGTAGTCAGCGAACTCCGGCCGCATCGCTACGAGGATGGCCCGCGGCCTGAGCTGCGGCACCCCGTAGTCGCAAGCCTCAAGGACCTCCCAGCCGCAGATGACGTAGCCCTCCTCCCGGAGGCGCGCCTGGATCTCACTGCGGTAGGACTCGAACTTCTGCGGAGGCTGGAGAAGACCCCGCACATTCTCGATCATGACGGCATTGGGCTTCAGGTAGCTCACCAGGTCAAGCATGACCGGGAACAGATCACGCTCGTCCTCCCGGCCCAGTTGCTTGCCCGCGGCCGAGAAGGGCGGGCACGGCACGCCGCCGGCCAGCAGGTCGAGTGTGCCGGGTTCAAGCTTGAGATCAGCGGCGTCGAACTTCGTCAGGTCAGCTGGGATGACTCTGCAGTCGCCCCAGCCGTTCTCCTTCGTGACGTTGAGTTCGAGTGTCTCGCACGCGTGCTTGTCGATCTCGATCAGTGCGTGGTGCCGGAACCCTGCCTGGTGCAGCCCGAGTGCCTGTCCCCCGGCCCCAGCACAGATCTCCACAGAGGTGAACTTGGACTCAGTGCGGGTCATGCACCCTCCTTCCTACGTGCCACGGCGGACACACCTTGCAGTCCGCCCTCACAGAGGGTGACAGACGCCACTGACAACAACCCGGCCTCCACTAGAACTCGGCCTCCACTAGTGTGCGGCACTCGTTTCGCGCCGCTGCTGTCAGCACAGACAACACGGCAAACGCCTCTCAATATTGCCCCCACCGCATGGCGGCGCCTTCAGGCAGCCGGTGGCACAGGGCCGGAGTGATGTGCCGAAGGCCATCATGGTGCACTCAGTCAGCACACTTCATCGCTTCGCGGAAGCCGCCACCGCGATACGGAGACATCACGCCTGATTACACGTGCCCGGCAACACCCATGTGCCGCAGCAGCGCCTGTACGTCGGCCGCGTCCATGCCGCCGGCCACAGAGGGCTCTTCTTGCAGGTCAGCAAGCTGGCGGACGGAGGGGTCATCGAGGATGCCGCCCATGAACTCCAGCTTCTCCTCCATACGGCGGGCCACGACCTCATCGACCGTGCCGGTGGCAGCGAGCACAGTGACGCGCGTCTCAGTGCCGGGCGCGAGGCCCAGCCGGTGAATGCGGTCCAAGCTCTGCAGGAACCGTCCGGCCATGAAATCGCGGTCCACGTAGACCGCGTCGTGGCACACCTGGTGAAGGCTGATGCCTTCACCCAAAGTCGCCGGGTTGGACAGCAGCACCATGCAGTCCGGGTCGTTTCGGAAGCGGTGGATCTGCTCCTCGCGGTCAGCGGTGCCTCCGTGGACCACGGCTGGCCCGTAGTCGGCGAACAGGTGCTCCATCGTGGTCAGGCTGCGTACGAACGTTGACCATACGAGCGTCTTCCGGCCTGCGGCCGCGTTCTCAGCCAGCAGACTCAGGGCCTCCGAGTACTTCGGTGACACCTCGTAGCTGGGCAGGCCCTGCATCAGCTCGTACAGCGAATCGCCTTCTGGAACGTCCAGTGGCGGCACCTGGTAGGCGAGGGGCTCATATTTGCTGCTGCCCTCCCGCAGCAGCGCGGGGCTGGTGGCCGCCATGAGGAGCCGCATCAGCGCCTTGCCCAGCGCGTCGAAGTCGTCGCGCGAAGCCTCTGCTCTGGCCGTAAAGCGTCCGATCATCGCATCGTAGATCTCACGGTGCAGGTCCGGGAGATCCACGTACCGGATCTTGGTCTCATAGGGGGGCAGACCGAGTTCGTGCTTGGTGGTACGGGTGAAGAGCGGACGCAGAATCTTGCTGGCGTACGCCAGGTCTCCGCCGTTCACGGCGCCGGTCACCACGCGTCGGCCATGCCCCGGCCAGACGAAAGACAGCAGGTTCTCCAGGTCCCGGGCGCCATTGGGAGCCGGCGTACCGGTCAGGATGAGCCGACGGCGGCTGAGCGGCCCGAGGAACATGCAGGTGCTTCCGTACACGCCGTTCGCGCCCAGCTTCATCCTGTGCGCTTCGTCCAGGATCACCATCGACGGAGCCGCCCGAAGCCAGGCCGCGAGCTGAGCCTGCGAGCGGTCCAGCCGTTCGTAGTTCACCAGCAGCAGTTCCGTACCAAGGTCGGGGCTCTTCGACATGACCTCGGCAGCCATCGGCTCCTCGAAGCAGGTCGCACTCTCGAAGAGCCACGACTCGTACGCTGACTTCGGACTGACCACGAGAAGCCGCCTGACTTCGCCCCGTGCGCGCATGGCCGCGTAGACCGCCAGTCCGACGCGGGTCTTCCCGGCTCCTGGGACGCTGAAGTTCGCGCCGTGCCGCATGGACAGCAGGTGTGCGATATCGCGTCGCTGGAAGGATGTGAGGTCAGCCTTCCAGTCATCACCCAGCAGGAAAGCAACGTCGTCCGCGGTGACTGCCGCACCGGCCTCGCCGGCCAGTGCCTGCTCAGCTGCCTCTGCATCGTCGAGCACGCTGCCGACGAGGTCGGCCAGCGCCTCTTCCCACTCGACGCTTTCCGGTGCCGGCCAGTTTCCCAGCGCTTCCAGACCGACGAGGAAGTCATCAAGTTCGACTTCCACGGCCAGCGGGCCGCTCCGGGTGCTGGCAGGAAACCAGCCCGCCAGCTGCGTCAGGGCGCTCTGATGGGCCGGGCTGACGCGCAGGGCCGCCTTGGTACGGGTGACATCGAACCCGATGCGCAACGACGGCTCCTGCACATCTGCCATCGGCCGTCACTCCTCCTGTTTCACCGCACCCAGCAGCCACTCAACCCCGTCTCCGGGAACCTCGATGCTACGGGCAGACTCGACGGCCAGTTTCCCGAGGCTGTCCCGCAGCTTCAGCACGGCTTCGTCGAACGCCTCCTCGTCGAGGCTCCGGGACGCCCTGGCCATCACCAGGTCGGTGACGCACTGCTCGATGTCCTGGCATGCGTCGGTGATACGTCCTGGAGCGGCCTGCTTGCGCTTACGGATACGCGCGTCGCTGCCTGCCGGTACCAGAGCCGCTTCGAATACCTCGCGGGCGGTCGCGAAGGTGCGCGTCGCCACCTCCACACGCTCGGCGGATACACCTCTCGCCGTCGGGCTGACCGCCTTCGCCCGGAGAACTGTGTCGGTCAGGGCCCTGGCCACCGTCACGCTGGCGTCCACGGACTTCATCGACCGGCCGAGGCCAGGGATCGCCACCGAGCCGGCGGCGGAGGCTCCGGCCTTCAGCTCATCCGGCAGACGCTGGTCGAGGTACCGGCGCGTGAAGTCCGCCTCGATCAGCCGCACGTCCGTCTTGGAGAAGCCAAGGACCATGGCCGCCAGCCGGTTCTCCTTCATCACATCAGCGTTAGTCTTGCTAACCCTCGCGTCTTTGACGTACTTGCGGTGCAGTTCACGCAGCTTTTCCTGGTGCTGCTCAAAGTCAAGCAGCCGCAGCCCGGTGCCCTCGCTCTTGCTCCGCTCGATGAGATCGCGCAGACAGGTCAGGATCCACTGGTCCTGCTTGCAGGTTTCTTCTCTGATACGGAAGTCCCGCGCGATGTCCTTCGCGGAGCGGCCGAGCTCAGCCTGCTCATCGATAGCCAGCAGCCGGTTGATGTACGAGTACTCGCGGCGGTGGTCCTTGCGGAGCTGCAACGACAGCTCTACCGCGTTGACGTCGTCCCAGGTGCACGACTCCGGAAGCACGCCGACGCGAATGTGCGTGACAGCCAGCTCCTTGAGCGCGGCCCGCCTAGTGTTGCCGTTGACCAGCACACCATCACGTGTAATAAGGCCGGGATCGTTCTGGCGGAAGTCACGCAGGCTGTCCATCAGCTCGATGAAGTCCGGGTCATCCTTTGACGGATCAGCCGGCAGCGCCATCAAGAGGTGGTGCAGGTAGTCCTGGCTCCGGTCGCTCCATGGATCGCTGTGCAGCTCAGCATCCAGCTCCGGGTCGTGGTCGCGCTGAGCCCTGATGCGGTGCGTGCCCGGATTGTAGTAAAGGTCAGCCACCGGCATGTCGATGACCTCGACGTGCAGGGGCTGGCCCCGCCACTCAACGGTGAGGCTCTCCCTGGTGCCGGCCGCTGATTCGGCGTCCTTCAGCCGCTTCCGGACAAGCTCCTGGTTGGCCTCCGCCTTCGGCGGGCGTCCGAAGTCCATGCTCACGTGTGTTCCGTTCTCCTGGCTCTCAACAATCACAGGGCGCTCCAGCCGGCCCGGCTAGAGGCTGCTCTCAAGACCGAGCTGCTCGCGTACCTGAGCCCGCGACTCCTCGGGCAGGGTCCGGTAGCTGGCCCAGATCCGCTCGAGTTCGCTGAACTCGCGGCGGTCCTTCTCCATCCAGCCGGCCAGAATCTTCCGCTCCATCGGACCGATCCGCCGCACAGCGCCGAGGACGCTCGAGAGGTCCGCGGTCAGTTCCCGCCCGCCCACCCGGCACCGGTTGCATTCAGTCACCAGCTGCACGTCGGCCGCGCCTCCCGGCCCCTGCACTGGGCGCCGGGCAATGTCCAGCTGGGCAGCCTCGTACGTACCGGGGTACGTCTGGCCTCCCGAGATGCCACACGAGCGGCAGAAGTGCCCGTCCCTGGCAAAGATCTCGCGCCGCTGGGTAGCTGTGATGGTCGCCGCGGCCTTGACCCGGCCCTTGCCGGGCTCCCAGACCGCTTCTCCTTGGCGGACGAAGCGCTGCTGGTGCGGCTCAAGACCGGCCTCCTCTCGATTTGTGTCTAGCCGCCAGCCGTGGTCCCGCAAGTCGCGCATACGCCGGTCGATCTGCGACGTCTCGGGGAAGGCGGCCCTCAGCTCACCCTTGGTGAAGACGTTTCCTTCGCCGACAACGGTGACGAGCCACAGGGCGGCGCGCTTCATCGTGCCGAGCTTCTTGTCCTCCCAGGACGGCAGTACCACAGGGGTCACCTTTCACTTTCCGTAAGCGCGCTTGACAGAACGGATTCGCCAGCCGCTTCTCCCTGCCGTCAGGCATGCAGGGCGACTAGCTACAGCCCGAAGGTTCCCTCCAAGGATCCACACCGGACGCCGCATTTCAACGCGCCAGCCCCCTCCCGTATTCGCAGAATTGCGAATACGAAACTATTGACTTTCCATCCCTCCTGAAGTAAGCAAAGGGGCATTTGACGAAGTCGCTGTGACCCGCATCACACAAATACCCCGCGACTGGTACCGCGCGAAGAAAAACTCACTGTTCTGCCTCTGCCGCCGCCCGCTTGCCGGTCCCCTTGCCGCGACCGACCGGCGGGAACTTTTTTCGCTGGAGGCGCCGGAGAGGAACTGCGGGCGCGAACACGACGCGAACACGAGGAGCGCACCTACTGGCCGGTGACCTGCAGGTCTCCGCTCATCACCTTCCCCGGCGGCGACACTTCGCAGGACCGGCCTCAACGTCGCGGCGTTCGCGAGGAAACCGGAGTGAAGCATTCCAGTTTTACGATAACGCCATCGCCACCGGGTACAAAAGGGCGAATCTCCTAACATCGCCACACAAACAAGTCCGCGGCGCATCATCTCAGCGACAAGGCCGTCCAGCCCGCCGCATGAGGTACCGTCAGATAACCTGATAATCAGATGGCCCAGAGGCCGGGAGGGGACGCTCAGCCGGGACGCCGAATCAGCGTTGCCTTACCTTCAGCTGCCAGCGCAAGAATCACGCCCATCGCAGGAAACCCAGTCGAGGAATCTCGGATATCGCTTCCATGACCAGTCACCGGTTACCCCGTCGCACTCGCAGAAAGGAATCCGCACCGTGCCGCCGAAAGGGCAGGTGAGTGCCAGTCCCCGCGCCGACCTGGCGCCTGAGGCACGGAACTTGGCAACCACCGTTGCAGCCCTGGCCACGCTGGTGCGTGGTACGGGGAAAAGTCAGCGGGCCGTCGCGAAGGCAGTCTTCGTATCCCCGTCCACACTCACGGATTACACAACCGGTCGCCGAGCCCCGTCAGAAGACGTCCTACGGAAGCTCTGGAGCCTCGCTGAGGCTTCGCAGGCCACGACGGGGCAGCCGCCCCCGCCACTGGCGCAGGTACTGGAGACGTACCGAAATGCCGTTCTGGCCCGGCAGGGCCTCCCGTCGCACGGGGACAGTGCGCCCGGTCAGCCGGAGGCACCGGTCCCCAGAGCCCGCACTCACCGAACCACGATGGTGCCGCCAGCTCCCCTCGCGGACGATGAGGCTCTCGCTCACCTCCGCGCGGGGCGGGACGCTGACGCGGCTACCTTCCTGTGGCACGCCGGCCGGACTCATGCTCCGGCGGAAATCCGGGACGCGGTCACTACGTACCGGGCTGCGGCCCGGACAGACGCGGCCGACGTGATGCTGAACAGTGCCGCGGCCCGTGACCTCCGGGCTGTTCTGAGCATCGTCGACACCCTTCTCGAAGCCCGGCAGATCGAGGACGCCGCCACGCTCGTCAAAGCCGCCCTCACCCACCACCCTGGCTGACCACTGCCCGACCGTCCACATCAGCTGCACCGACAGGAGAAGACCATCGCTAGGGACACAGCTCACGCTACTGACAGCTCTCGGCCTCGTGCCCCTCCTACCACGAGACAGCCCGCCGCTCCGACTTTGCCGAGGGGAGCGACGGGCGCCACGTCACCGCCAAGCCGTCAAACAAGGAAGTGAACGCATGAACCACAATCCCACGAACCCGCAGAGCGGCGCCTCTCTGGTGCTGTTCACCCTGTACGTCTGCTCGACCCCGGTCAGCAGCCTGGTGCTCTCGGGCCGGCTCCAGGACCCGGCGCACATCTGGGCCCTGGTCACCCTGGTCTCCGTGGCGATGATCTGCCAGACCTGGTACCAGGTGGCTGCCTCCAGGCGGTCATGACGGCAGGGCCCGTCCTCATGATCCGTTTGGCGGGTCACCTCATGTAGCAGTACGGCAGCGCGGCCGGCAGAGACACCCATCTGCCGGCCGCGCTGTCATGCTTCCCCGGCTGTCGGCCTACGCCGGCCTGCCAGCGTAGAGTCGCGCGCGATGGTTCTCTAACAGGGAGGTTCCGGACATGGCGCAGGTACCGTCGGCAGCGATAGCTACTGCAGGGCTGGTCGGTGGCTACGGCGTAGCCCGCTGGACCAAGAAGCGGCCCCTGGGTGGGGTGGCTCTGGCTGCTGCGGGGGCGGTGGCGGCTCGGGAGTGGGAGCGGAAGGCTGGGAAGAAGGCTGCGGCTGCGTTGAGTGGGGCTTATGTGGCGGCGTTTGCCGGGTCGCATCCGTTGGCGAAGAAGGTGGGGGCCTGGCCTTCGGTGTTTGCGGTGGCGGGGGTTGTGGGGGTTGCTTCTTGGGTGGTTGCTGATCGGGGTGGGAAGTAGGCCGGGGGCAAGCGAACGGGTGGGCACGTACTGGGTACGTGCCCACCCGCTTGCTTGTCCCTGTTACTTGGGGCGAGTAGTCAGGCCGACGCCTCGTTGAGGAGGGTCAGTTCGTCGGTGGTGAGGCGGAGGTCGGAGAGGGCTGTCAGGGCCGCGAGTTGGTCTACCGTGCGGGCGCTGGCGATGGGTGCCGTGACCGTGGGCTGGGCGGCGAGCCAGGCGAGGGCCACTGTGGCGTGTTCGGCCTGGTGGGCGGCGGCCACGGTGTCCAGGGCGGCGAGGACCTTGCGGCCGCGGTCGGTGGACAGGTGCTTGGCTGCTGTTTCGGAGCGGACGCTGTTCACGTCGGTGTCCGGGCGGTACTTGCCGGTGAGGAAGCCGGACGCGAGGGCGTAGTACGGGACGGCGCCGAGGCCGTGGCGGGCTGCGGTGTCGGCCAGCTCACCCTCGTATGTTTCACGGGAAACCAAGTTGTAGTGGGGCTGGATGGCCACATAGCGGGCCAGATTCTCCTCGGTGGAGAAGGCCAGGGCCGCTTCCAGGCGCTGGGCCGAGATGTTGGAGGCGGCGATCTCGCGGACCTTGCCGGCCTTGACCAGGTCGTCGAGGGCCGGGAGGAAGTCGGAGACGTCGAGGGATTCGTCGTCGTAGTGGGTGTAGTAGAGGTCGATGTAGTCGGTGCGCAGGCGGGTGAGGGAGGCGTCGATGGCCGCCTTGATCGTCGTCGGGGCCAGGCCCTTGTGGTCCGGGTGGGCGCCCACCTTGGTGGCGATGACGACCTGGTCGCGGGCGCCGCGGGAAGCGAGCCAGTTGCCGATGACGGTCTCGGATTCGCCGCCCTTGTTGCCCGGTACCCAGGCCGAGTAGACGTCGGCGGTGTCGATGAAGTTGCCGCCGGCAGCTACGTAGGCGTCCAGTACGGCGAAGGATTGGGCCTCGTCCGCGGACCAGCCGAAGACGTTGCCGCCGAGGGAGAGCGGGGAGACGGACAGGGAGCCGAGGGTCTTCTGTGTTCTGGTCATGATCTTCCAAACGTAGGCGGGGAAGCGCGGCGCCGCAGCCGGGGCGGGGAAGATGTCGCGAAGGGAAGGGGCGGCTTGGTTCGGTGGGTGGCGTCGGCGTGAGGTCGAGGTCAGGTGCTGGGGGCCGAAGACAGTGGGCTCGCGATGCTTTCCAGGGAGCGGCGTTCGGCGCGTACGGCCAGGAGGGCGGCGGTGAGGCCGGCCAGGCACATCAGGGTGGCGCCGATGCAGAAGGCGAGTGCCGTGTCGGCGACCACGCCGGACTCGGTCAGGCCGGCGAAGACCAGGGGGCCGCTGATGCCGCCCGCGGCCGTACCGACCGCGTAGAAGAAGGCGATGGCCATCGCCCGGGTCTCCATGGGGAAGATCTCCGAGACGGTGAGGTACGCGCTGCTGGCGCCGGCCGAGGCGAAGAAGAGGACCACGCACCAGCAGGCGGTGAGCGTGGTGGCGGTCAGGTGACCCGCGGCGAAGAGCCAGGCGGTGGCGAAGAGGAGGGCGCCGGAGAGCAGGTAGGTGCCGGAGATCATGATGCGGCGGCCGACCGTGTCGAAGAGCTTGCCGAGGATCAGCGGGCCCAGGAAGTTCCCGGCCGCCATCACGGCGAAGTAGTAGCCGGTGCTCGCCGTCGGCACGTCGAAGAACGTGGTCAGGATGGCGCCGAAGCCGAAGGTGACGGCGTTGTAGAGGAACGCCTGGCCGATGAAGAGGGCGAGGCCGAGGATGGCGCGCCGTCGGTAGCGCGAGAAGACGGTGCGGGCGATCTCGGTGAAGCCGATGCTCTTGCGGGGGTGGATGGTGATCTCGCCCTCGGGCTCGGGGAGGGGTTTGCCCTTCTCGTCGGTGATCTGCTTCTCGATGGAGGCGACGAGCCGGTCCGCCTCCTCCCCCCGTCCGTGGATGAACAGCCACCGTGGGCTCTCCGGCACGTGGCGGCGTACGAGGAGGATGACGAGGCCGAGGACGACGCCGAGCGCGAAGGTCAGCCGCCAGCCGACGTTCATCGGGAAGATCGCGGTGTTCAGCATCACGATGGACAGCAGGGACCCGCCGATCGCACCGAGCCAGAAGCTGCCGTTGATGACGAGGTCGACGCGCCCCCGGTAGGCGGACGGGATCAGTTCGTCGACGGCCGAGTTGATCGCCGCGTACTCGCCGCCGATGCCGAAGCCGGTCAGGAAGCGGAAGGCGAAGAACCACCAGGAGGAGAAGGAGACCGCGGTCAGGGCGGTGGCGGCCAGGTAGACGGCCAGCGTGATCAGGAAGAGCTTCTTGCGGCCGAAGAGGTCGGTGAGCCGTCCGAAGAACAGCGCGCCGGAGCAGGCCCCCGCCACGTACAGGGCCGCGGCGATGCCCGTGACCTGGGCGGACGAGATGGGCAGTCCACTGCCGTGCTCGGAGAGGCGGCCGGCGATGTTGCCGACGACGGTCACTTCCAGACCGTCCAGGATCCACACCGTGCCGAGGCCGATCACCACCATCCAGTGCCAGCGTGACCAGGGCAGCCGGTCGAGGCGGGCGGGGACGTCGGTGGTGATGGTGGGGGTGTTGGAGGTGGCGTTGGAGGTGGTGGCGTCAGAGGTGGTGACCTTGTCCGTGGTTGTGCCTGCGGGCGCCGATGTACGCCGGTCCGCGGTCGGCCGGTTCTCGGCGATCCGGTCCGCGGTGGCCCCGGCTGCGGCCCCTCCACCGTGCTCCGCCCCCGCCTTGCCGTTCCGTTTCATCGCACCCTCCTGAACCGGGCCGGGGCCGGTTCACCCCGGCGGCGCATCCATCCGAGTGCCCGGAGGACGACGTCCAAAGCAAACGGAATGCCCAGGTTGAGGGGAATGTGGAGGGGTTCTCTTACGGCAGGGCGGCCCGCCGGGCGCGGGGTACCGCCAAGTGACGGCGTGGCGGAGGGGGAGCGGGAGTGGGAGTGGGAGTGGGAGTGGGAGTGGAGAGGAGACCGAAGGCCGGACGGGGCGGGGGCAGTGAGTCCCCACCGCGCCTCCACACGGCTGCCTCAGACGTCGAGCCCGTGCTCCCGCAGCCACGGTTTCGGGTCGACCGGCGCGCCGCCGCCCGGCCGTACTTCCAGGTGCAGGTGCGGGCCGGTGACATTGCCGGTGGCGCCGACCCGGCCGATGACATCGCCGGCGGCGACCTTGCCGGAGGCGCGCACGATCGACGAGAGGTGGCAGAACCACAGCTCCGTACCGTCGTCCGTGGTGAGGACGATGCGGTAGCCGTACGCGCCGGACCAGCCCGCCTGAGTGATCGTGCCGCCGTGGACCGCCTTGACCGGGGTGCCGGTGGGGGCGGCGAAGTCCAGCCCGGTGTGGTTGGCCACCCAGCGGTCGCCCGCCTGCCCGAAACCGGCGGTGAGGGTGTAGGAGGTGAGGGGGGAGACATAGCTGCGGGCCAGTTCGGCGCGGCGCTCGGCCTCCGCCTTCGCGCGGGCCGCCGCCTCCGCCTCGCGCCGGGCCTCGCGCTCCGCGGCCTCCTTGGCGGCCGCGGCCTTCCCGGCAGCCTGCCGACTCGCCGCCGCGTCCTGCGCGGCCTGCTTGCCGGCCGCCTGCTCGGCTGCCGCGCGCGCCTCGTCCTCCGCGGCGCTCTGCTGCCGGTCGGCCTGCTGGAGGATACGGTCGCGCAGCGAATCGCCCGTGCCTCTGCCCTGCTCCGCCTCGCTACGGCTGAGACCGGCCTGGGTGAGGGGAGCTGCGGACACCTCGGGGACGCCGCCGGCGCCCGAGGAGCCCGGCGCGTCGGATATCAGGTCGCCGATGCCCGGCAGGGATTCGACGTCCGGCAGCTGGGCGGCGAGGTCGTCCACGAACCCGCCGAGGTCCGGCACCGACACCGGCACCGGAGGCTTGTCCTCGGCGGACGCCATGCCGCCGGCGCCCACCGCGGCGATGACGCCGACGCCCAGAACCGTACCGCCGCGGGTGAAACCGCCGCGCTGCTTGCCGACAACGCGGTGCTTGCCGCGTACGGGGCGCAGCGATTCCTCGGTCGGGTTCCACTCCTCGAAGAAGTCGAAGGGGGCGTCAGCCGTACCGAAGGGGGCGTCGGCCGTACCGCTGGCGCCCACCGCGTCGACCTCGAACGCGCCGGGGTCGGCGGTCGCTTGGGGGACGATGCGTAGGCCGGAGGCGTGCGAGGCGGGGGTGGATGGCGCGCCGGCGGCGCCGAAAGGGACCTCGGGGACGGAGCCGGCAGGGCTGTTGGACGCCACGGGGGCGCACTCCTTTCCTTCCTCTCGCCTACCGGGTCAGCGGGGGCCGCCTCCCGGGCCGGTGCGGCGCCGGGCGGTGGCCCTCCCAGAGCATTCGGGACCAGAGCATCCCGGACCAGAGCATCCGGGCCCAAGGCGTTCGGGACCAGAGCGTTCGGGCGCTGGGACGTGCGGAGCAGGAAGGTCTCCTGTGGAGGCCTTCGACGGGCGGTGCCGGTGGGCATGGACCGGCGGCCGTCCGGCACACCCCGAGGTGGTGGTTGCCCGGTTCCCAGGACACGCGCCGGTCCGGCACCGGGGCGCAGGCCGGTCCAGCGGTGGTCCAACGGTGATTCAGTTGTGAACCTGCTGACGGGATTCGGCGTCGGCGCACGGTGCCGCCTCTTGCGACGGCTGGGACGACCGCGCTCCGTTATCGGACTGTAATAGACATCGCGGCCGGACACCAAGCGTTCGGGCGAATCCGAGGTCATTTTGTGGTGGCTTTGGCCCGAGCTTATGCCCCATCAAGCCCCAAATCGGGGCAACTTGAAAAATGATCTTCAAACCTGAAATCCCCGATTGTGCGGGAGTCGTTATGCGTGAGGGGGCCAGATGATGACGCTCCGTGCGGGCAGTAACGTCTGATCATGGTCGTCAACAGCGCGCGGGCACTGGCGGATCGATATGTGGACTTCGCCTGGTATCAGGCGCGCGGGCAGTCCGACGCCCACGAGGAGCTGGCCGCGCGGATCGGCCACGATCCCGAGTTCTGCGCCCACCTCGCGCGCTGCCTGCCCGCCGGCGAGAAGCAGCAGCCCAACCTCCTGCTGGCCGCCGTCCGCTACCTCGACGGCCCGTACGCGGAGCACGGCCCGCGCGGCGACGCGGCGTACCGCGGCTGGCGCGAGTGGACCCTGCGCCACTGGGACGAGGTGAGCGCCGTCATCACGTGGCGCCGGACGCAGACCAACGAGCCGGCCCGCTGCGCGTCCCTGCTCCCCCTCCTGGCCCGGCTGCCGCAGCCGCTCGCCCTCCTGGAGGTCGGCGCGTCGGCGGGCCTGTGCCTCTATCCGGACCGCTATCGCTACCGCTACGACGACCGGCCGGAGTTCGGCGCGCCGGACAGCGCGGCGGTCCTCCCCTGCCGTACGGGTCCGGGCACCCCCGTACCCGACCGCGTCCCGGACATCGCCTGGCGGGCGGGCATCGACCTCAATCCCCTCGACCCGGCCGAACCCGACGACGTCCGCTGGCTGGAGGCGCTCGTGTGGCCGGGCGCCACCGACGAGCGCGTACGGCGCCAGCGGGCCGCCAGAGAGGCGGTACGGTCCGTGCCGCGCCCCCATATGGTGCGCGGCGACCTGATCGACACGCTGCCCGCGCTGGCGGCCGAGGCGCCGCCCGGGGCGACACTCGTCGTCTTCCACACCTCCGTACTGGCGTACCTCCCTCTGGAGCGCCGCGAGGAGTTCGCCCGGCTCGTACGGTCCGTGCTACAGGAGCGCGACCGCCTCGGGCACGGCCCCGGGCACTGGGTCTCCAACGAGCACGGCCCCGTCCTCCCGTGGATCACCACGCCCCGGCTCGCGCACCCCCTGCCGACGACGGAGCGGCTGCTGACCCTGGCCCTCGACGAGCGGCCGGTCGCCCTGACCGGCCAGCACGGTCAGAGCGTGCAGTGGCTATAAGAGCTACGGGGGCTACGGGAACTACAAGGGCTACGAGGGCTATGGGGGCTACGAGGACCACTAGGCCGTCACGGCAGCCACACCGGCAACCACACCGGCAGCCACGCCAGCCGCCCTGACGGCCCCCTCACCCCCGCACCGGCCGCTGCACCGCCAGCAGCGCCATGTCGTCCGCCGTCTCCCCGCCTGTGTGCGCCGCCACGTCCTCCACCAGCGCGTCCAGTAGCGCCTCTGGCCCGTGACCGGACCAGACCCGGCCTCCCAGCCGCGCCGCCGGGTCGTAGAAGACGCCGTCGCGGTCGCGGGCCTCGGTCACGCCATCCGTGAAGAGCAGCAGGATGGAGCCGGCCGGGAAGGCCGTCTCGTCCGCCCGGTCCGGCCAGCCGGCCACCTCGCTCATGCCGAGCGGGAGCGCGGGCGACTTAGGCGTCAGCTCGCACAGCTCGCCGTCGGGCGCGAGCAGCAGCGGCGCTGGATGGCCGCGGTTGAGGACCCTCAGGGCAGCGTGTTCGTCCGAGGGCAGTTCCGCCAGTACGGCCGTGGTGAACCCTTCGAACTGGTCGAGGCCCTCCCGCCGACTGCCCTCGCGTTGCAGCGCGCGCTCCAGCCGCCCTGCCACCGCCTCCAGACTGGCCTCCTGTTCGGCGGCCTCCCGGAAGGCCCCGATGACGATCACCGCGGCCTCTACGGCCTCCAGGCCCTTGCCCCGTACGTCGCCGACGATCAGCCGTACGCCGTGCGGAGTGTCCTGGACCGCGTACAGGTCGCCGCCGATCCGGGCGTCCGCCTGCGCCGCCACGTAGCGCGCCGCGACCGCCAGCCCGCCGATCCGCTCGGCGGGTGTCGGCAGCACGGCCCGCTGGGCGGCCTCCGCGACGTCCCGTACGGAGGCCAGCCGGGCGTCGCTCATCCGTACGACCTGGTTGATGCCGAGCGCCAGGATGGCGACCACCAGAACGGTCAGTCCCTCGGTGAAGGACTGGTTGGTGTCCCGTCCCCCGTGGTACGTCACGACCCACGTCTCGGCGGCGACGGCGGCCACCGCGGTCACGGCCGTACTGTGCAGCGAGTACAGCGGCGCCGCCACCAGGGGCGCGGCGGAGAAGAACGGCGCGGCCGTGTAGCGCTCGGGCGTGCCGCTGTCGAAGATCAGCCCCGCCACCAGCAGGATCAGCGGCAGCCAGCAGACGATCCGCTGCCCGAACGGCGACATGCCGGAGCGGCGCCGCCGCCGTTCCCGTTCGCCCGTACGGACCCTGCCGCCTCGACGCACCCGCACCGGCCTGCCTCCCACTCCCGCGCGCCCGTCCGCCCGTCCGAACACCGTCGCCGTCCCAAGGTTTTCCGCTGCCGCGCCGGGCGGCGAATCAGATTGGGCCGTACGGGTCAACCGGACCGGAGGCGGGCGGAGGGCCCGCAGCGCGCCCCGACGGCGCCCGCTCCGCCTCGCACGCCCCCGCTGACATGACAGCGCGCACGCCCGGCCCGCGCCCCCCGCGCACACGACGACGCCCCCGCCCGGAAAGATCCCGGCGGGGGCGTCGTGCGGCGGACCGGAGGGCTCGCCTCCGGCTCGCAGCTGGTGGGCCATCAGGGGCTCGAACCCTGAACCAATGGATTAAAAGTCCACTGCTCTGCCAATTGAGCTAATGGCCCGCACCGAGCAGCATAGCCCGCGTACCCGCCGCAGCCCGAAGGCATTAGCCATCGGAGGGCCGGAGCGGATGCGTCCGCTTGGGGGCGGACGCGGCGGGCCGGCTCGGTGTGCGGTGCGGCGTAGGGCCAACGGGCCGTACGCAGGCCGCAGTTACGGCGCGGGGCCCGCACCGGCTCCCGTAACGATGTACGGAAGTACGGTGCGGGCCCCGCGATGTCAGAGATCCGCGTCAGCCGTTGCGCTTCCAGCGCGGCTTGTCCTCACGGCGGCCGAAGGAGCCGGTGCCGTGGCCGCGGTGGTCGTCACGGCGGCCGTACGGACGGTCGCCGCCGCCCGAGCGGTAGCCGCCCGAGGGGCGGTCGTCGCGGCGGTCGCGGTTGTACGGACGGTCGCCGCCACCGGAGCGGTAGCCGCCGCCCGAGCGGCCGCCGGCGCGGTCGTCACGGTTGAAGGAACGGTTCGGGCGGTCGCTGCGGTCGCGGTTGAAGCCGCCACCGGAGCGGTCGTCCCGGCGGTCGCGGTTGAAACCGCCACCGGAACGGTCGTCGCGACGGAAACCGCCACGGTCGCCGCCCCGCTCGCCACGGTCGTCCCGGCGGAAGCCACCGCGGTCGCCACGGTCACCGCGGTCGTCCCGACGGTCGCGGTTGAAACCGCCACCGGAACGGTCGTCACGGCGGAAACCGCCACCCGAGCGGTCGTCACGGCGGTCACGGCCGAAGCCGCCACGGTCACCGCGGTCGCCACGGTCGTCCCGACGGTCGCGGTTGAAACCGCCACCGGAACGGTCGTCGCGACGGAAACCGCCACGGTCGCCGCCGCGCTCACCGCGGTCGTTGTCCCGGCGGTCCCGGCGCTCGTAGTTGCCCCGCTCGTCGCGGTACGTCGAGCGGCGCGGCGCCTCGTCGGCCTCGGGCTCGGCCTGGGCCGGCACGACGGCCGCCGCGGCCTCCTCCACCGCCGCCTCGGCGGCGGCCAGCGCCTCCGCCGGGTCCTCGCCCCGCTCGCGCGCGGCACGCGCGGTCAGCCGGTTGGCCTCCTCGCGCAGCTCGGCGGCGCGGCGCTGCGCGCGCTCCAGCTCGCGGGACAGCTCCTGGGCCTCGCGCTCGGCCTGCTTGGCGGAGTTGGTCGCGGAGTCGGCCTGCACCTCGGTGAGCGAGCGGGCGCCGGTGATCCGGGCCACGTCCTCGTCGAAGGCGCCGGCGCCGCCGACGATGTGACGCGAGGCGTCCACGCCCGCGTCCTCCATGAGGCGGAAGATCTGGCGGCGCTGGTGCGGCAGGGCCAGCGAGACGACCGTGCCGGACTGGCCCGCGCGGGCGGTACGGCCGGAACGGTGCAGGTAGTCCTTGTGGTCTCCGGCCGGGTCCACGTTCAGGACCAGGTCGATGCCGTCGACGTGGATGCCGCGGGCGGCGACGTCGGTGGCGACCAGGACGTTGACGTAGCCGTCCTTGAAGTCGGCCAGCGTGCGCGTACGGGCGCCCTGCGTCATGCCGCCGTGCAGCGCGTCGGCGCGCACCCCGGCGTCGCAGAGCTGCTCGGCGACGCGGTCGGCGCCGAGCTGGGTGCGCACGAAGATGATGGTGCGGCCCTTGCGGGCGGCGATGGCGGCGGTGACCGGCGCCTTGTCCTTGGGCTTCACGACCAGGACGTGGTGGGTCATGGTCGTGACCGCGCCCTGCGCCGCGTCGACCTCGTGGCTGACCGGCTCGACCAGGTAGCGCTTGACCAGGGTGTCGATCTCGTTCTCCAGCGTCGCGGAGAACAGCATCCGCTGGCCGCCGGTCGGCACCAGGTCGAGCAGCTCGGTGACCTCGGGCAGGAAGCCCAGGTCGGCCATCTGGTCGGCCTCGTCCAGGACGGCGACCTCGACGTCGTCCAGCGAGCAGGCGCCGCGGTTGATGATGTCGCGCAGACGGCCCGGGGTGGCGACGAGGATGTCGACGCCGCGCTCCAGGGCGTAGATCTGGTTGCCCATGGACGTACCGCCGCAGACGACCTTGAGCTTGAGGCCCAGGACGTCGCCGTACGGCTGGAGCGCGTCGCTGACCTGCATGGCCAGCTCACGGGTCGGGGTGAGGATGACGCCGCGCGGGCGCTTCTTCGCGGTGTGGCCGCCGGCCAGGCGGGTCAGCAGCGGCAGACCGAAGGAGAGGGTCTTGCCGGAGCCGGTGCGGCCGCGGCCGAGGATGTCGCGCCCGGCGATGGCGTCCGGGATCGTGGCGGCCTGGATGGGGAACGGGGTGGTGACACCGTTCTGGGCCAGCTTGCGGACGATCTTGTCGTCCAGGCCGAGGTCGGCGAACGTGATCTGCGGCTCGGCGTCCTCGGCGTCCTCGACGACGTCGGCCTCGGGGGCCTCAGGGGCCTCGGCGGTCACGTCCTGCGCGACCGCTTCGGTCACCGCCTCGGTGACGGCCTGGTCCTGCGGCTGGTCCTGCTGGGGGGCCTGCTCGTCGGCCGCGGGCAGGACGGACTGATCAGTGGAAACAGACATGCGAAATGCGAAACCTTCCGGAGTCTCGGCACAGGCACGCGCCCAAACTCCGTGAGACTTCGAAAACGACCGCCTCAATGCGGTCAGCCACGGCAAGGGAGAGAACGCGCCACACGGCGCTGCTTCACGCGCCGGGCAAATGGGATCAAACGATCTACCACCATACTCACCCCGGCCCCCGAAAGGCAAATGCCCTTCCGAACCCCCGTTCGCCACCCCTGTCCCCGGGGCCCTGCCCGCCCCGTGCGCCCCGCCTCCCCGCTCGTACGCCGCTCCCCGTCAGCCCCGGTTACGGCCTCGCCTTCGTACGCAGCCCGGCCCCGTCCGCACACGGCCTCGGCCCACCCGTCAGCCCGAGCTCTCCGGCTGCGAGGGGCCGGGCGGCATGGACGTCGGGGACGGCGCGGGGGAGCTCGGCTCCGGGTCCGGGCTCGCGCTCGGCGTCGGCTTCACGGTCGGAGACGTACGGGGCGGCGGGGAAGGCGCCGAAGGCCGGCTGCTGCCGGGCCGCGACGGCGGGGGCGCCGCGGAACGGGAACGCGACGGCCCGGCCTGCGAAGGCCCGGGAACGTCACCCGACGCGGGCTCGGGCTGCGGCTCCGCCGAGCGCCCCGACGGCGTGCGCCCCTTCGCGGGCGCCCCCGCGTGCCCCTCCGCACCGTGCCCGCCGCCCGCACGCCCCGTCGTACGCCGTGCACTCTCCGTACGGCCGTCCACCGCCCCGCCGTCCGGCGCGGGCCCGCCGTCGTGCCGCGCGGCCGAGCCCGAGGGCTTGGGCGGCGCCGCGTCGCTCACGGCCATGCAGCCACTCAGCGAGGCGGTCAGGGCGGAGGCTGCGGCCACGGCGGCGGCGAGCCGGGTCAGGGCCGGGCCGGTAAGGGGGGAAGCGATCGGGCGCACGGGCGGGACCTCCGGATCCGGGGCGCGGAGACTGCGGAGATGAACGCCCTGCCCAACTCCCGCCGACGGCCGGAGGACACGCGCCGTACGCACGAGATCCGGACCGTTTTCCCCTGATCACCGCCCCGGAGGCCACCGGCATCCCCCCGAACGCCACGAATGCCGCGAACCGCCGGCCGGCCGGTCCCTACCGACGACCGGCCGGTCCCGACCGACCACCGCCACCCGCCGCCGACCTGGCCGCCTCACCCGTACCCCAACGCATGCAGCCGCTCGTCATCGATCCCGAAGTGGTGCGCGATCTCATGGACGACGGTCACCTCCGTCTCCGCCACCACGTCCTCGCGCGTCTCGCACATCCGCAGGGTCGGGTTGCGGTAGACGGTGATCCGGTCGGGCAGCACGCCCGCGTACCACTCGCCGCGGTCGGTCAGCGGCGTGCCCTCGTACAGCCCCAGGAGATCGGGGTCCCCGGCCGGTGGTTCGTCCTCGACGAACACCGCCACGTTGTCCATCAGCCGTGTCAGCTCCGGCGGAATCCGGTCCAGCGCCTCGGCGACCAGTTCCTCGAACTCCTCGCGCGTCATCTCCAGCACACCGCCCATTGTCCGCCACGCCACCGCACCGCAGCGGTACGCCCGGCCCCGCGCCGACGGGCCCGTCGCACGCTCGCCCGCGGCGCCCTCCACGGGCCGCTGCGCGGGCATGACGGGCGCGGCGCCCGGGAATACGCGCCCAATGGCCCGCGTCGCGCCGCCCGGGGGCGACTTCCCCGGTTCCCCCGGTTCCTCCGGCTCCCCCGGCTCTCCCGGTTCCTCCATGCTCCGGCTGCTCCGTGCCGCGCTCGCCCGGGTACGGGGCCTTCCCGCCGCCGTCCTCCGCGACTACCGCTCCCACCACACCGCCCCCACCAGCACCCTCACCCACACACCACACCCCTACGCCCGCGCCCTCGGGCTGATCGCCGTCACCCTGCTCGGCGCCTGGCTGGGGCTGCTGATCGTCGGCAGCATCCACGCGCCGGTCGGGCCGGTGGACACGAACATGACACTGCGCCCGTCGCTCACCGGCGGCACGAAGATCAACGTCTCGCCGCTGGGCGCCCTGGAACTGCGCAGCCACTACGCGCCGATCCGTCTCGATGTCGACGTCGACCGGCTGGATCCCGTACGGTCCCAGGCCCTGGTCGACCACCCGGAACGGTTCGCCGGCCTCCAGGAGCAGGTGACCCGCGACGTCATCAGCGGCACCGGCACCCTCGCCTTCCGCTCCTGCGTCGCGGTCGTCTCCGGCGCCACCGCGCTGGGCCTGGCGGTCTACCGCAGGCCGCGCCGCGCGCTGGCGGCCGGCGGGCTGGCGCTCGCCCTGCTGGCCTCGTCCGGCGCCGCCGCGTACGCCACCTGGAACCCCAAGTCCGTCCTGGAGCCGAAGTTCTCCGGACTGCTGTCCTCGGCACCCTCGGTGGTCGGCAACGCCCGCAACATCGTCAGCGAATTCGACGTGTACCAGCGGGAATTGGCACGCCTGGTGACGAACGTCACCAAGCTGTACGAGGCGACCTCGACGCTGCCCGCGTACCAGCCCGACCCCACCACCATCCGCGTCCTGCACGTCTCCGACATCCATCTGAACCCGGCGGCCTGGCAGATCATCAAGTCGCTGGTGAAGCAGTACAAGATCGACGTCATCATCGACACCGGCGACACCATGGACCACGGCTCGGCCGCCGAGAACGCGTTCCTGGACCCGGTCGCCACGCTCGGCGCGCCGTACGTATGGGTACGCGGCAATCACGACTCCGCCACCACGCAGAAGTACCTGGGAACCCGTAAGAACGCCACGGTCCTCGACGACGGTCGGGCCGTGAGCGTCGGCGGGCTGCGCATCGCGGGCGTCGGCGATCCGCAGTTCACGCCGGACCGCTCGGTCGTCGCGGAAGGCGACTTCGCCGAACGCACGGCGGGCGGCAAGCTGGCCGACTCGCTCCGTACGCAGCGGCTGACCGGCACCCCCGTGGACATCGCGCTGGCGCACAATCCGGTCGCGGCGGCCGAGGCGGACGGCCTGGCCCCGCTGGCCCTGGCCGGCCATATCCACCACCGGGAGAACAGCGTGCTCCCCGGGGGCACCCGGCTGATGATCGAGGGCTCCACGGGCGGCGGCGGGCTGCGCGCGGTGCAGGGCAAGAAACCCGCGCCCGTACAGGCGTCCGTCCTCTACCTGGACCGCCGGACCCGGCACCTCCAGGCGTGGGACGAGATCACGCTCGGCGGGCTCGGCCTGTCGAAGGCCGAGGTCAGCCGCCATCTGCCGCAGGAGAACCGGCCGGGCGCCTCGCCATCGCCGAGCCCCGGGCCGTCCGGCACCCGTTCCCCGGGCGCCTCCGCCGCCCCGTCTGCCACCCCATCCGGCACTCCATCCCCTGGCTCCCCTTGAGCCACTCGGCCCAGTCGGGGCACGGCCCCCGGCCCGGCCGGGACACGGCTCAAGGGTCGGCCGGACCACCCGTCCGGCCGACCCGCCGCGGCCCCCGCCGCCGGGTTCGAACAAACCGTTTTGGCGAACGGTCCCTGCATCCCATATGCTTCTCACGTCCCCGACGGCGCCCCACAAGGCACCAAGGCGGGCCATCAGCCCTCATCGTCTAGTGGCCCAGGACGCCGCCCTTTCAAGGCGGTAGCACGGGTTCGAATCCCGTTGGGGGCACGCATTACCGTGTGCGAGACTTGTTCTCGCACAGTGCAAGGTCCTGTGGAGCAGTTTGGAGTGCTCGCCACCCTGTCAAGGTGGAGGCCGCGGGTTCAAATCCCGTCAGGACCGCTGTGGCTGGGTAGCTCAGTTGGTACGAGCGATCGCCTGAAAAGCGATAGGTCGCCGGTTCGACCCCGGCCCCAGCCACCAGCAGTGGGAAGAGGCCCCGATCTTCGGATCGGGGCCTTTTTCGTCCGCCGCGTGGGGCCGGCCGGGGGCCGCCCCGAAGGACGGCCGCTCCGTACCCGTACGCCTGGCTCCGTTGCCCTGCTCGTACGCGTACCGGCACCGGGTGTCAGGCCCCCGGCGCCCCCGCCCGGTGCACGCCCGACGTGAGCGCCCCCACCTCGCGGCCGCCCGGGTGCCGGTGCCGCCAGGTCCAGAAGACCGCGCACGAGACCAGCGCCCAGCCCGCCAGCACCAGGAACGGGAAGGCGTGCTGCGAGCCGCCGAAGTAGACGGCGGTGTGCTGCGCGTTGACCGAGGCGCCCGGCGGCAGCCAGCGGCCGATGTGCCCGAGGACGGACGGCAGCAGCGGCCAGGAGACCGCGCCACCCGAGGACGGGTTGCCCAGCAGCACCATCAGGCCCCAGGTCGGGATCATGGCCCAGCGCCCGATCAGCGTGTTGAACATCGTGAAGACCATGCCGGACGTGAACATCGTCAGCGCCAGGATCAGCCAGGACTCCACGAAGGGCAGGTCCAGCGCGCCCAGCAGCCAGTCCACGACCGCGGCGATCGCGAAGGCGCCCAGCAGCGCGTACAGCACGGTGAAGGCGATCCGCTCCAGCGGATTGAGCCCGCGCGCGTGCACGCTCAGCTGGATCGCGCCGACGAATCCGATGATCACCGCGGCGAGCGAGATGTAGAAGAGGGCGAGCCCGCGCGGGTCGCCCTTCTGCAGCGGTTTGAGGTCCTTGACCTCGACCGGTACGCCGACCGCCTTGCCCACCTTGGGCCCCGCCTGTTCGAGGACCTGCGCCACCTGGGCGCCCGCCGCCCCGGCCACGTCCAGCTCCATGCTCCGCTCCCGCACCCGCAGGATCGCGAAGACCTCCTGCTCCTCGATGCCCTCCTCGGCCGCGGCGTACGAGTCGTACTCGTGCAGTTGGAGCGAGGCGTTCAGCGCCTTCTCCATGCCGCCGACGAACGCCTTGCCGTGCGGGGAGTCCGGCGGGCCGACCACGGCGGTCGGGATGTGCCGCGGGGTCGGGTTGGCCATGGTGTACGTGTACGAGCCCGCGAAGAGGCCGGCGGCGACGGCGAGGATGAAGACCAGCACGGTGGCGGGCAGGAACGGCGACTTCTTGAACGCGGCCCATCTCTCGGCCTTGGTGGGAGGCCGTCCATGGGCGCCGTGCGGTTGGGGGAGGTCACCGTGCTGATCATCCATAAGGCCACGCTAAAGCACCTATCCCGGACATTCCCCTGGTGGTCGGCCCACGGTGGGAGGGGCCGCGAGGAGGACGGCGGGCGGGCCGGAACGTGCCCGGAAGGCCCGTACGGGCAGGCACGCGGGCCCTCCCGTCCCCGTACCGGCCGCAATTCGTTCGCCACCGTATTCGCGGAGGTGAGATCCTGGGACGCGTATGTCCAGTCAGCCTGCCTCCGCCCGGCCCGACGGTGCCGCCCCCACCCTGCCCGCTCTCCTGGAGCGGCTGCCCGAGCTGATGCTGCGCGACCAGCAGCGGCTGGGGCGCCGGCTCGACGGCGCGCGCCGGATCCGCAAGCCCGAGGCCCGCGCGGCCGTGCTCGCCGAGATCGCCGACGGGATCGAGGAGGCGGAGCTGCGGGTCGAGCAGCGCCGCGCCGCGCTGCCCGTGATCACGTATCCGGAGCAGCTGCCGGTCAGCCAGAAGAAGGACGAGATCCTCGAAGCGATCCGCGACCATCAGGTCGTGATCGTCGCGGGCGAGACCGGCTCCGGCAAGACCACCCAGATCCCCAAGATCTGTCTGGAGCTGGGCCGCGGCGTACGGGGCCTGATCGGGCACACCCAGCCCCGCCGGATCGCCGCCCGTACGGTCGCCGAGCGGGTCGCCGAGGAGCTGCGGACGCCGCTGGGCGAGGCGGTCGGCTGGAAGGTGCGCTTCACCGACCAGGTCGGCCAGGACACCCTCGTGAAGCTGATGACCGACGGCATCCTGCTCGCGGAGATCCAGACCGACCGCGAGCTGCGCCAGTACGACACGATCATCATCGACGAGGCCCACGAGCGCAGCCTCAACATCGACTTCATCCTGGGCTACCTGGCGCAGCTGCTGCCCCGGCGGCCCGACCTGAAGGTCGTCATCACCTCCGCGACCATCGACCCGGAGCGCTTCGCCCGGCACTTCGGCTCCTTCGCCTCCGTACCGGCGGCCGGGGACGGGAATGGGGTCGGTGACGGGGACGGGGACGAGGCCTCCAGCGCGCCGATCATCGAGGTCTCCGGCCGTACGTACCCGGTCGAGGTGCGCTACCGCCCGCTCCTGGAGGAGGGCGGCACCGACAGCGACCGCGACCAGATCACCGCGATCTGCGACGCGGTGGACGAGCTGCAGGCCGAGGGCCCCGGCGACATCCTGGTCTTCCTCTCCGGCGAACGCGAGATCCGCGACACGGCGGACGCGCTCAACAAGAAGAACCTGCCGCAGACCGAGGTGCTGCCGCTGTACGCGCGCCTGTCGCACGCCGAGCAGCACCGCGTCTTCCAGCGCCACACCGGCCGCAGGATCGTTCTGGCCACCAACGTCGCGGAGACCTCGCTGACCGTGCCGGGCATCCGGTACGTGATCGACCCCGGTATGGCCCGGATCTCCCGCTACAGCTACCGCACCAAGGTCCAGCGGCTGCCGATCGAGCCGATTTCGCAGGCCAGCGCCAATCAGCGCAAGGGCCGCTGCGGCCGGACCAGCGACGGCATCTGCATCCGGCTGTATTCCGAGGACGACTTCCTCACCCGCCCGGAATTCACCGACGCGGAGATCCTGCGGACGAACCTGGCCTCCGTCATCCTCCAGATGACCGCGGCCGGCCTCGGCGACATCGAGAAGTTCCCGTTCATCGATCCGCCGGACCGCCGCAACATCAAGGACGGCGTCGACCTGCTGCACGAGCTGGGCGCGCTCGACCCGAAGCAGAAGGATCCGAAGAAGCGGCTCACCCAGCTGGGGCGCAAGCTGTCCCAGCTGCCGGTGGACCCGCGGCTGGCCCGGATGGTGCTGGAGGCCGATCGCAACGGGTGCGTACGCGAAGTCATGGTGATCGCGGCGGCGCTGTCGATCCAGGACCCGCGCGAGCGGCCCGCCGAGAAACAGCAGCAGGCCGATCAGCAGCACGCCCGTTTCAAGGACGAGACCAGCGACTTCCTGGCGTATCTGAACCTGTGGCGGTACGTCCGCGAACAGCAGAAGGCGCTGTCGTCCTCGGCGTTCCGCCGGATGTGCCGCAACGAGTACCTGAACTACCTGCGGATACGCGAGTGGCAGGACATCTACTCGCAGCTGCGTACGGTCGCCAAGACGATGGGCGTCCACCTCAGCGAGCAGGACGCGGCGCCCGACCCCATTCACACGTCCCTCCTCTCCGGTTTGCTTTCGCACATCGGGTTGAAGGACACGGACGCCAAGAACGAATACCTCGGCGCCCGCAGCGCGAAATTCGCGGTCTTCCCCGGCTCGGCGCTCTTCAAGAAGCCGCCGCGCTGGATCATGTCGGCGGAGCTGGTCGAAACGTCCCGCCTGTGGGCGCGGGTGAACGCGAAGATCGAGCCCGAGTGGATCGAGCCGCTGGCCCAGCACCTGGTGAAGCGGACGTACAGCGAGCCGCACTGGGAACAGAAGATGGCCGCGGTGATGGCGTACGAGCGGGTCACGCTGTACGGCGTACCGATCGTCGCCCAGCGGAAGGTGAACTACGGGCGGATCGACCCGGAGACCTCCCGTGACCTGTTCATCCGCAACGCCCTGGTCGAGGGCGACTGGCGCACCCACCACCGGTTCTTCCACGACAACCGCAAACTGCTCGGCGAGGTCGAGGAGCTGGAGCACCGGGCGCGCCGGCGCGACATCCTCGTGGACGACGAGACGCTCTTCGACTTCTACGACCAGCGGCTGCCCGAAGATGTCGTATCGGGTGCGCACTTCGACTCGTGGTGGAAGAAGAAGCGCCACGAGGAGCCGGAGTTGCTCAACTTCGAGCACTCCATGCTCATCAACGAGTCCGCCGAAGCCGTCACCAAGGACGACTACCCGGACTCCTGGCGGCAGGGAAAGCTGAAGTTCCGCGTCACGTACCAGTTCGAGCCGGGTGCCGACGCGGACGGCGTGACCGTCCACATCCCCCTCCAGGTGCTCAACCAGGTCTCTTCCGAAGGCTTCGACTGGCAGATTCCGGGCCTGCGCGAGCAGTTGGTGACCGAACTGATCCGTTCGCTGCCCAAACCGATCCGCCGCAACTACGTACCGGCGCCGAACTTCGCCGCCCGCTTCCTGGACACGACGGTGCCCCTCCAGGGCTCGCTGACCACGTCCCTGGCGGCCGGGCTCCAGCGGATGGTCGGCGTCCCGGTCGACCCGGCCGACTTCGACCCGGCCAGGGTCCCCGACCATCTGAAGATCACGTTCCGGGTGGTGGACGAGCGGCGCCGCAAGCTGGCCGAGGCCAAGGACCTCGAAGCGCTGCGGCTGAAGCTGAAGCCGAAGACGCAGGCGGCCCTGACCAAGGCGTTCACGCAGGCCGCCGAACGGCCCGCCAAGGACGGCAAGGGTCCCGGGGCCGGGGCGACCACCGCCCTCGAACAGCGCACCGGGCTGACGTCCTGGACGCTCGGCACGCTGCCGCGCACCTTCGAGACCCGGCGCGGCGGACAGCCGCTGAAGGCGTACCCGGCGCTGGTGGACGAGGGCACGAGCGTGGCCGTACGCCTCTTCGACACCGAGGCGGAGCAGCAGGCCGCAATGTGGGTCGGCACCCGCCGTCTGATTCTGCTGAATATTTCGAGCAACCCAGCCAAGTTCGCGCAGGGAAAGCTCACCAATCAACAGAAGCTCGCACTGTCGGCCAACCCCCACGGCTCCATCCAGGCCCTCTTCGACGACTGTGTGACCGCCGCCACGGACCGGCTGATCGCCGCCCACGGCGGGCCGGCCTGGGACGAGGAGTCCTTCCGCAAGCTCTTCGACGCGGTGCGCGCCGACCTGGTGGACGCGACGATGCGGACGGTCCAGCAGACCCGGGAGGTGCTGGCGGCCTGGCAGGCGTGTGAGCGCCGTCTCAAAACCACCGCCTTCCCCTCCCTGCTCCCCTCCCTCACCGACATCAAGGAGCAGCTGGCCGCCCTGATCAAGCCCGGCTTCGTGACCGCGCACGGCACGAAGCGGCTGCCGGACCTCATGCGCTACCTGGTTGCCGTCGACCGCCGGCTCCAGCAGCTCCCGAACAACGCCGAGCGGGACCGCTCCCGCATGGCCAAGGTCAAGGAGATGCAGGACGAGTACGCCTGGCTGCTGGAGCAGTTCCCGCAGGGGCGGCCGGTGCCCGCCGAGGCCCGGGAGATCCGCTGGATGATCGAGGAGCTGCGGGTGAGCTACTTCGCGCACGCGCTCGGCACGGCGTACCCGGTCTCCGACAAGCGGATCGTGAAGGCCGTCGACGCGGCGGTGCCCAAGGCATGACCGGTCCCGGGGCCCCTCCCGGGCGGGCCACCGGGACCGGGTTCGACCGCACCCCCTGACCTGCTGTAGAGTCTTGCTTCGCAGCACCGCGCAAGCGGAAGCCGCACCAAGGTCCTGTGGAGCAGTTTGGAGTGCTCGCCACCCTGTCAAGGTGGAGGCCGCGGGTTCAAATCCCGTCAGGACCGCAGTTGATCGGCCCGCATCCTTCCGGATGCGGGCCGTTTGCGTTGCCCCCGGGCCGGGGAGTGTGGACGGGAGTGCCGTCTCCCCGTGGCCTGAAGGCCGGGGGCGTACGGACCGGGGCCTTTCCGCGTATTGACTGGCGCACGCACCACCGATAGTCACGAGGCAAAGCGCGGGGCCGGGAGGAGTGTGCGATGTCGACAGCCGCCAGGCACGAGACCAGAGCACTGCTGCGGGCCCATCTTTCGGCCGCCACGGGCTATCGCCACCTGACCCGCCACTGCCCCGTGTGCGCCCGCCTCCTGCGGCTCGCCATGGAGCCCCGCAGCCGCGCCGCCGACGCCCCTGCCGCCGACTCCGCCGCTCGACCGCCCGCCAGGTCCGCCACGGCCCCCTCCACGGCCTCCGACGCCCCGCCGCGTACGGACCCGGCGTCCCCCGGGGCGACGACGGGGGCGGACGACGCACTCCCGGGCGCATCGGCCTGGGACGAAAGTCCCTCCGCCCGGTGACCAACGGCGGCTTTCCCACCGGCCCCACGGTGGGAGGCTGTTGAGGAGAGAGCGGCGCACCGGCCCTTTATCGCAGCGGCGTTGACGCCACAAGCGTCCGGGCCTGTGACGGGTGTCACCGGACGACTTTCGGGAACCGGGAAGCTTACGGCCGCCCTACACCTGGTCAATTTAATATGTGCAATTGCACCGCCCGCCCGGCAGTCCGCGGACTGGACCGGAGAACGGCGGGGGCCCGCTCCCGGCGGCCCCCGCGGGCGGTGCCCAGCCGGCCGGACCGGCACCGGGCGGGGCTCGGCGCGCGCAAAAAAAATCGCGCTGGACCCGGCGGAGTCCAGCGCGATCATTGACGTACCCAGATGGTGCGGGTGAGGCGCCTGTTGGGGCAGACACCGCGTCATATGGAGCTTTGTGGTGCTAGGTGGTGCTGAGCGGAGCCGGCTGCGGCTCCATGGGCCGGGATCGGGTTGGGGGGCCCGAAAACAGCCCGGTCATGCGGTTGTTCAGGATTCGCTGCGCTGCTGCGGAATGCCCGCGAGCAGTGCGCGAACCTCGGCCTCGCGGTAGCGCCGGTGCCCTCCGAGCGTGCGGATGGACGTGAGCTTGCCTGCTTTGGCCCAGCGGGTCACCGTCTTCGGGTCCACGCGGAACATCGTGGCGACCTCGGCGGGGGTAAGCAGCGGCTCGGCGTCAGGGGTGCGAGCGGTCATGAGCGGCCTCCTCGCGAGAACCGAACCATCACGGTTCTTTCCTCTAAATTCTGCACCTTGACCCGCGTTGCCCGAAATGGCGGACGCGGGCCGAGTCGGTTATAGGACGAACGGCTTGTCCTCGGCACTACAACTACACCATCTGTCCAGCCACGTCGGCCAAACCGATGGAATTGCCCTCTCAGGTGTTCAACCTCGGCGGAAGCCGATGGACCATGCCATAGCGGACAGTCACCCCACCGTGACGATCAGTCACACAGTGACCACCCGCCATCAGACCCACCAAGGAGCGCAATACCGAACTATCCGCCCTTAGTAGGGCGGAAGGGGCCCTTGTCGGGCTCCTTGTCCTATTTTGGCACGAGGGTATGGCTTGGCCGCAAGGCCCGAAGTCAGTGCTTTAGGTCACGCTTGAGGTAATCGTCCGGATCGGGACCTACGTCCCACACCTTCGTCTCAGTAGTGTGCACGAACCTCGTCGGCCGCTGATCATTTTGTCGTTCCGCGGGAACGGCGGGGCCGGCCGGAGCCCGTACGGGCCGCGTCGGGACACCCTACGGACCGCATCGCAAGACCGTACGCAGCGCAGCGGCCCCGCGCACCCCTCCCGCACCCGCCGTCTCAGCTGGCGAACTGCCGCTCGCGCACCTCACGCCACCGGTCCGACAACTTCTCGTACGCCTCGCCCGCCCGGTCGCTGTCACCCTCGCGCAGCGCCGCCAGCCCCTCCGCCACCTCGGCGGCCGACCGGTCCTCGGCGAGCTGCCCCTCGGGCACCGCGTGCACCAGCCCGCCGTAGTCCAGTTCCACCAGCGCCCGCGGGTGGAACTCCTCCAGCCAGCGGCCCACGTCCACCAGGCCGTCGATCAGCGGGCCCTCCTCCAGGGAGTCCCGCAGCGTCCGCAGCCCCCGCGCCACCCGGCGCCGCGCCTGCACCATGGGCGTGCGGTAGCGCAGCACCGGGCCCTGCTCGCTCTTGGTGTACTCCCGCTCGTCGTCGTTGAAGAGCGCGAACCAGCGCACCGGAACGTGCCAGGTGGCGGTACGGATCCACGGCCGGGCGTCCGGGTTGCGCTCCAGCCACTCCTCGTAGTCCGCGGCCGCCTGCCGCCGTACCACCGGCGGCAGCGCCGCGTCCAGCACCGGCGCCGGCAGCAGTTCGGACAGCTCCTCCAGGGCCTGCCAGCCGCGCAGCCGCGTCCGCCAGGGGCAGACGCAGGTCACGCCGTCCACGACCGTGACGAAGGCGTCGCGGCTCTCGTGGACCGGCACCGGAACGGGCGGAGTGGGCAGCAAATCGGCCAGAGACCGCCGAAGTTCGTCCTGAACCGTAGGGGTCCCGGTGCGCCGGGCGTAGCGCGCCCAGTAGGCACGCTCCGGTTCGGGGAACGCTGCCAGCGGCTCGTAGACCCGTAGATATGCCGCGTACGGGACCATCACCGACGACGCCAGGGCCACGCCCGCTCCTTCGATTCCTTCACGATGCCGCCCACGGAAACAACAGCAAAGAATGGCAAAGAGGTGCAAAGTGCCGGGAGTTGGCTCACGCCGCCCGGCCCGAGGTACGGCAAATCGTCCCACGCCCGTCCCCCAGGAGAGGGTGATCCTCCGCACTGCACCGATCAGCGCCCCCTTCAGGTCTTACTCTCTTCCCGACCGGCCCTCCCGCCCTCCCCCCTGCCACAAGTAAGTGGGAGCCACCGGAGGGCGTCCTCCGCGACTTATGGGAGTCACCACCGTGACCGACGTACGTCTTCCCGTCAGCGCCGACGGCGGCGTCCTGCACACCCTGTTCCGTTCCGAACAGGGTGGCCACGAGCAAGTCGTCCTGTGCCAGGACCGCGCCAGCGGCCTGCGGGCCGTCATCGCCATCCACGACACCGCCCTGGGCCCGGCCCTCGGCGGCACCCGCTTCCACGCGTACGCCTCCGAAGACGAGGCCGTGCTGGACGCCCTGAACCTCTCCCGTGGCATGTCGTACAAGAACGCCCTCGCCGGTCTCGACCACGGCGGCGGCAAGGCCGTGATCATCGGTGACCCCGAGCTGATCAAGACTGAGGAACTTCTGCTCGCGTACGGCCGGTTCGTGGCGTCCCTCGGAGGGCGTTACGTGACCGCGTGCGACGTCGGCACGTACGTCGCGGACATGGACGTCGTCGCCCGTACGAACCGGTGGACCACCGGCCGCTCCCCCGAGAACGGCGGCGCCGGCGACTCCTCGGTCCTGACCGCCTTCGGCGTCTTCCAGGGAATGCGCGCTTCCGCCCAGCACCTGTGGGGCGACCCGACGCTGCGCGGCCGCAAGGTCGGCGTCGCGGGCGTCGGCAAGGTGGGCCACCACCTCGTCGAGCACCTCCTCCAGGACGGCGCGGAGGTCGTGATCACCGATGTGCGCGCCGAGTCGATCGAGCGCATCCGCTCCCGGCACCCGCAGGTCGGTGTGGCCGCCGACACCGGTTCGCTGATCCGGACGGAGGGCCTGGACGTGTACGCGCCGTGCGCCCTCGGCGGCGCCCTGAACGACGGGACGGTGCCGGCGCTGACCGCGAAGGTGGTCTGCGGCGCGGCCAACAACCAGCTGGCGCACCCGGGCGTCGAGAAGGACCTCGCCGACCGGGGCATCCTCTACGCGCCGGACTACGTCGTGAACGCCGGTGGTGTGATCCAGGTCGCCGATGAGCTGCACGGTTTCGATTTCGACCGCTGCAAGACCAAGGCGGCAAAGATCTTCGACACCACGCTGGCGATATTCGCTCGTGCGAAGGAGGACGGCATTCCGCCGGCCGCCGCCGCGGACCGGCTGGCCGAGCAGCGCATGGCGGATGCCCGGCGGTCCTGACCCGTACGCCGGGCCGGCGGACGGCAGCGCCCGTCGGCCCGGAACAACGAATTCAGGCCATTTTTCCGGCCGGTCGAGCGAGCGATGTCGACCGTTTCCGACCGTCAATGCCCATCAATGCTCGGGTCCGACCGAAGCTATTCGCGATCCGATCACGCTGTCGGACGGTCCCGGGATGGCCCATATGCCCCTGCGAACGCGGCACCGGTCACGGACCGTGCCGGGCCGCGTGACGCAGGGTGCGGGAAGCGGAGCCGGGTCGTTCGCGTAACGATCTCTGAGCGCTGCGTAAGGGATCACGGGTCGTGAAGGAGACATCGCTCACCACCCGTCGGCGGGTCGCCGGACCGAACAGGTTAAAATCGCAGCTGACCAGCAGGGACGGGGCGTCCTGCCGGTCGTGCCGAGCGGTCGGTGGTGCGGGCGACGTACCGTATGGCCGCGGAAGCAGGTACCGTTAAAGCCCTACGGGCCGGTCTCTCCGTCGAGAGTCCGCTCTGAATCATGAACGCGTGTCAAGACTCTGGGGCCGTCGAGCCCCGTCGTTGAGGGGGTCGAGCCATGGGGCGCGGCCGGGCCAAGGCCAAGCAGACGAAGGTCGCCCGCCAGCTGAAGTACAACAGCGGTGGGACTGATCTCTCACGCCTGGCCGAAGAGCTGGGTGCATCGCCGCAACAGCCGGCACAGCAGCAGCCGCCGAACGGCGAGCCGTTCGAGGATGACGAGGACGACGACCCGTACGCGCGGTACGCCGACCTTTACAACCACGACGACGATGACGAGGACGAGGGCAACTCGTCCCAGCAGCGTCGTCGCGCCTGACGTACGACGTCTCCTCTGTCGTACGTGCACGGTGTGCACAGCATTTCCACGGACCCGGTCCGGGGTAGTCACCTCGGACCGGGTTCTGTGCTGCCCTGTGGGCGGCCGGGTCAGGCGGAGTAGTCACCGGTCAGGGTCACTGCCTCGGTGTGGTCACCACGCTCGACGATCTCGCCGCTGACCCAGGCCTCCACGCCGCGGTCCGCGAGGGTGGCCAGCGCCACGTCCACCGACTCCTGCGGGACGACGGCGATCATGCCGACGCCCATGTTCAGCGTCTTCTCCAGCTCCAGCCGCTCGACGTCGCCGGCCTTTCCGACCAGGTCGAAGACCGCGCCCGGCGTCCAGGTGGACCGGTCGACCGTGGCGTGCAGGTGGTCCGGGATGACGCGGGCCAGGTTGTTGGCCAGGCCGCCGCCGGTGATGTGCGAGAAGGCGTGCACCTCGGCGGTGCGGGTCAGCGCCAGGCAGTCCAGCGAGTAGATCTTCGTGGGCTCCAGCAGCTCTTCGCCGACGGTGCGGCCGAGCTCCTCGACCCGCTGGTCCAGGGACATCCCGGCCCGGTCGAACAGCACATGGCGAACGAGTGAGTACCCGTTCGAGTGAAGGCCGGAGGAGGCCATCGCGAGGACGACGTCACCCGTACGGATACGATCCGCGCCCAGCACCCGGTCCGCCTCGACGACGCCCGTACCGGCACCCGCCACGTCGAAGTCGTCCGCCCCGAGCAGCCCGGGGTGCTCGGCGGTCTCGCCGCCGACCAGCGCGCAGCCGGCCAGCACACAACCCTCGGCGATGCCCTTGACGATCGCCGCGACCCGCTCCGGGTAGACCTTGCCGACGCAGATGTAGTCGGTCATGAACAGCGGCTCGGCACCGCAGACGACCAGGTCGTCCACGACCATGCCGACCAGGTCGTGGCCGATGGTGTCGTAGACGCCCATCCGGCGGGCGATGTCGACCTTGGTACCGACGCCGTCGGTGGCCGAGGCGAGCAGCGGACGCTCGTACCTCTTGAGGGCCGAGGCGTCGAAGAGGCCGGCGAACCCGCCGAGGCCGCCGACGACCTCGGGCCGGGTGGCCTTCTTGACCCACTGCTTCATGAGGTCGACGGCGCGGTCGCCCGCTTCGATGTCCACGCCCGCTGCTGCGTAGCTGGCGCTGGTGCCCGCGTGCGGGGCACGCTCAAAAGACTCGGCAGACATGGCGTTGAGATCTTTCCTGTCGGTGGGTACGAGCTCTACGGGCGGCGCAGCGCGTCGGCGCCGCCGACCCCGGCCGTCAGCGTCTCGACGCCGTCCAGGTCCGGCTTGGACTGGCCCGCGGCCTCCGACTCCAGGAGGTGCTTGCCCAGCAGCTCCGGGTCGGGCAGCTCGATCGGGTACTGACCGTCGAAGCACGCGCGGCACAGGTTCGGCTTGGCGATCGTCGTGGACTCGATCATGCCGTCGATCGAGATGTACGCCAGGGAGTCGGCGCCCAGCGAGGTGCCGATCTCGTCCACGGTCAGCCCGTTGGCGATCAGCTCGGCGCGGGTGGCGAAGTCGATCCCGTAGAAGCACGGCCACTTGATCGGCGGCGAGGAGATCCGGATGTGGACCTCGGCGGCGCCGGCCTCGCGCAGCATCCGGACCAGGGCGCGCTGGGTGTTGCCGCGGACGATCGAGTCGTCGACGACCACCAGGCGCTTGCCGCGGATGACTTCCCTGAGCGGGTTGAGCTTGAGGCGGATGCCCAGCTGGCGGATGGTCTGCGAGGGCTGGATGAAGGTCCGGCCGACGTAGGAGTTCTTGACCAGGCCGACGCCGTACGGGATGCCGCTGGCCTCCGCGTAGCCGACCGCGGCCGGGGTCCCGGACTCCGGTGTCGCTATGACGAGGTCGGCGTCGGCGGGGGCCTCGGCGGCCAGCTTGCGGCCCATCTCCACCCGGGAGAGGTACACGTTGCGGCCCGCGATGTCGGTGTCCGGGCGCGCCAGGTAGACGTACTCGAAGACGCAGCCCTTGGGCTTGACCTCGGCGAAGCGGGAGCTGCGCAGGCCGTCCTCGTCGATGGCGATCAGCTCACCGGGCTCGATCTCGCGGATGAAGCTGGCGCCGCAGATGTCCAGGGCGGCCGTCTCCGAGGCCACCACCCAGCCACGCTCCAGGCGGCCGAGGACCAGCGGGCGGATGCCCTGCGGGTCACGGGCCGCGTACAGCGTGTGCTCGTCCATGAAGCACAGCGAGAAGGCGCCCATGACCTTGGGCAGGACGCGCGGGGCGGCCTCCTCCACGGTCAGCGGCTTGCCGTCCTCGTCGACCTGGCCGGCCAGCAGGGCCGTTACCAGGTCGGTGTCGTTGGTCGCCGCCACCTGGGTCGCGCGGCCGTTCTCCCTGGGGAGCGCGGCGACCATCTCGGCCAGCTCGGCGGTGTTGACCAGGTTGCCGTTGTGGCCCAGGGCTATCGAGCCGTGCGCGGTGGCACGGAACGTCGGCTGGGCGTTCTCCCACACCGAGGCGCCGGTGGTGGAGTAGCGGGCGTGACCCACGGCGATGTGGCCCTGGAGGGAGCCGAGGGAGGTTTCGTCGAAGACCTGGGAAACCAGGCCCATGTCCTTGAAGACCAGGATCTGGGAGCCGTTGCTCACTGCGATGCCCGCGGACTCCTGTCCGCGGTGCTGCAGGGCATACAGCCCGAAATAGGTGAGTTTGGCGACCTCTTCACCCGGAGCCCAGACACCGAAGACGCCACATGCGTCCTGGGGGCCCTTCTCGCCGGGGAGCAGGTCGTGGCTGAGTCGTCCGTCACCACGTGGCACGACACCGAGTCTAGGGCAGGTCCGCGATTCATCCGAACCGGGGATCGAACCCGGACGGGCGCCGAGGGCCCTGGTCCGGGTGGAGGAATGCCGGGCGTGAGCGCCCGCTCACAGACGGAATCGCGCTCCGCGGAGGGCTCGCGGCCATGCTCTTCGCACTCGGGACCCGCCCGATTCGGGCCTTGGGCGGGCACGCACCACCCCCGCTGCGTCCGGTGCCGTACGCCCCGCCGCCCGGGCCCGGCGTGAGATGCGCCACTCGCGCGACCGCGCGTGACGTTCAGGTGAACGCTTCCGGTGATTCCCGGACGTAACGGACCAGCTCGCCGGCGCTCACCCTCCGGCGGGGCAGCTGTCGCCCTGCCCGGCCGACCGCCTGCCGCAATCAGCCCATAAGGGGCAAGTACGGTGCCAGATCGGCCCGTTCGCCGCTGGCGTTCACCGCCGCGTCCTCGACCGCCGTCGGCCAGGTCGTACGGCCGGTGGCCAGGCGCAGCCAGGTGAGCGGGTCGGTTTCGACGACGTTCGGCGGGGTGCCCCTGGTGTGCCGGGGGCCCTCGACACACTGCACGACGGCGAACGGCGGCACCCGGACCTCGACCGAGCCGCCCGGCGCCTTGGTGGCGAGCGCGTCGGCCAGCAGCCGGGTGGCGGTGGCCAGGGCCTGGCGGTCGTACGGGATCTCCAGGCCGGTGGCGGCGGCCAGGTCGTCGGTGTGCACGACCAGTTCGACGCACCGGACCACCAGGAAGTCGGCCAGCCGCATCGCGCCTATACGGACGTCCAGCAGCCGGTCGTCGGGAGCCATGGGGACGGCTTCGGCGTAACGGGCCGCGGCGCGGTCCATGAGGTCCGTCGGCGTGGCCTCGGCCGCCGTCGCGCGGGCGGTCTCGTCGACCTTTCCGGCCAGCGCGCGGGTCGCGGGCGGCCAGGTGGCGAGGGTGACCTCCTGGGCAGGCGGCGCGGGCCGCGCCAGCGCCGCCGGGGCCTGTTCGACGGCCATGGCCAGGTGGGCGACCAGTTCGCGGACCGTCCAGTCGCCGAGGCGGGTGGGCAGCGCGAACTGCTCGGGGGCCAGACGCTCCACGGCGGCGCGTACGTGGCCGAACTGCGCGACGACCGCGGCACGGGTCTTGGCGGAGTCGTAGCTGCGGGCGCGGGACCTGCCGGACGGCTTGCGGGCACTGGGCATGGCGTCGAGGCTACTCGGCAGGCCGTGTGGCGTAGCTCCCCAGACCGCGTTCCACCAGCTCGAAGGCGCGATGGGCGGCGACGACCGCGTCCGGGTACACGGCGTCGGCGGACTCGCCGTCCAGCAGCCTGCGGTGGTTCTCGTTGATGAGCGCGTTACGGGCGGCCATCAACTGGCCCGCGGCGACCTGGGCGTCCATCCGGTCGCCGCCGGCCTCCTCCTCCAGCACCTCGGCGAGCTGCTGGAGGCCGTGCAGCCGGTTGGCGTACGCACGGAGCAGCAGGGCCGGGGACTCCACGATCATCCGGCGGATGCTGAGCACTTCCGCCTGGTCGCACAGGCCGACGGACGGGTCCCGCAGCTCCAGCATCTCGACGAACTGGCGGCAGACCGCGGCGACCGCGGACTCGCCCCGCAGGCGGTTGCGGACGGCCCGGGCCGCGTCCCCGGTGTGGTGCTCCATCGGCTTGAGGACCAGGTCCTCCTTGGAGCCGTAGTAGTTGAAGACGGTCATCTTGGACACATCCGCGGCAGCGGCGATCTCCTGCACGGAGACCTTCTCGAAGCCCCGCTCCAGGAACAGCTCGACGGCGGTCCGCCAGACACGCTGCTCGGTCTGGAGTTTCTTGCGTTCGCGCAGCCCCATCTCCTCAACCATGGCCACCACTGTACCAGGGCAAAAAATAATACCGGACTAAACATTGACTCGGTCCACGCTCCGCGGGCATGGTGCTGCCATGACCACTTCCACCACTTCCACCGCTTCTCCGCGGACTTCGCCGGGCAGTGCGGCTGCCGATGGCGGTGCTGCCGCTGATGACGGTGCGGCCACGGGCGACGATGTGTCCGCGGTCGGCACGGCGGGTGCGGCGGGTTCGGCCAGTGCGGCCGGTGCGGCAGGGCGTTTGCCGGGGGTTGCGGGCTCCCCCGCCGCGCCCGGCGGTATGTCGCAGGCCCGGCTCCGCATCGGCTTCGCCGTCTGCCTCGCGACGATGCTGCTCGCCGTCCTCGACACGAACATCGTCTCGGCCGTGACGGTCCCGATCGCCCGCGAACTGGACCCGCTGCACGGCGTCGACCGCATCCCCTGGCTCATCAGCGCGTTCTCGCTGGCCGCCACCGCGGCCCTGCCTCTGTACGGAAAGCTCTGCGACTCCCTGGGCGCCAAGAAGGTGTTCCTCGGCGCCATCGCCACCTTCCTGCTGGGTTCTGCGCTGTGCGGGGCCGCCCAGTCGATGGAACAGCTCATCGCCTTCCGCGCGGTGCAGGGACTGGGCGGCGGCGGGCTGATGAGCGTCACCATGGTCGTCATCGCCCAGCTCAAGGGGCCGGGCCGACAGGGCACGCGGAAGGGCGCCGGGATAGGCGGGCTGGTCGCGGGGGCCGGCATGGCCTTGGGGCCGGTGGTCGGCGGTCTGCTCGCCGATCACGCCGACTGGCGCTGGATCTTCTACGTCAACCTGCCGGTCGGTATTGCCGTCCTCGTCACCTCCGCGCTCGTCCTCAAGCTCCCGCACCACGGCGAGCGGCACCGGATCGACTTCCTCGGTGCGGCGCTGGCGGCGGCCTTTTCCACCGCGCTGCTGCTGGTGACGGAGTGGGGCGGCCGGGAGTACGGCTGGGGCTCGCCGGTGATCCTCGGCCTGACCGGCGGGGCCGTGGCGCTGCTCGTTCTGTTCCTGTGGCGGCAGGCCACCGCCGCCGAGCCACTGCTCCCCCTGACCATGTTCCGCATACCCGCACTGCGTATCGGCTTCGCCGTGCAGGGACTGGTCGGTGTGGCCCTGATGGGCTCGCTGGTCTACGTGATGATCTACCTCCAGCTGGCCCGCGGCATCGCCCCCACCTCCGCGAGCCTGTTCATGATCCCGGTAGCGCTCGGTATGGCCGGCTCGGGCCTGCTGACGGGCAGGCTCGCCGCCCGCGGGTGGTCGGAGAAGGCATTCGTGATCAGCGGCACGGCCTGCGCCGCCGTGGCCGCGCTGCTGCTCTCGACCAACGGCGCCGACACCGGCCTGTGGGCGGTGCGGGCCGAACTCCTGCTGCTCGGCGCCGGCTTCGGTCAGACGCTGGGACAGCTGATCGTGCTGGTGCAGCAGGCCGCGCCGCGTCACCAGCTCGGAGTGGCGACGACGGGCGTCCGCTTCTTCCAGACGCTGGGCAGCTCCTTGGGCACGGCCTTCTTCGGTACGGTGCTCGCCCGCGTCTACGCCGACCGCGGCCCCGGCGGCTCCACCAGCGCCATACCGGCCCTGAAGGGTGAGGCCCACACCCGAGCCGTGGATGCCTTCAGCTCATCCACGGGCGTGGTCTTCCTCTGCTCGGCGGGGGTGCTGGTGCTGGCGCTGCTCCTGTCGTTGCGCATACGGACTGACGCGCCGACAGGCGCCGAGCGGACGTCCGTACGGCCTTCCGACGACGCGGTGGCCCGCCCCCGGGAAGGGACGGACCACCACACGCGAACGGATCGGCCCGGCCGGACCGGACTCAGCCGAACAGCGCCGGGATCGCCGCCTCATGAGCTTCCCTGAGGTCGCTCAGCGAGATGGTGAACTGGTCCTGGACATCGAGGGTGTCGCCGTCGATGACGCCGATGCGGGTGGCCGGCAGGCCCCGCGCGCCGCACATGTCGGTGAAGCGCAGCTCCTCGCTGCGCGGCACCGCGACGATGGCGCGGCCCGCGGACTCGGAGAAGAGCAGGACGAAGGGGTCCTGGTCGTCGGGGACGACGATGCGGGCGCCGCGGCCGCCCTTGAGGCACGATTCGACCAGCGCCTGCACCAGGCCGCCGTCGGACAGGTCGTGCGCGGCGTCGATCATGCCGTCGCGGGACGCCGAGATCAGGATGTCGGTGGGGTGGATGGCGGCCTCGCCGGTCTGGTTGTACAGCGAGACGTTGCCGCCGGTGACCGGCGTGCCCAGCTCCAGGCATCCGTCGGCCAGGCCGCGGACGGCCTCGGCGAACTGCCACATCACCGCCGGATCCTCCGGCGAGCCGAAGTTCAGGCAGTCCGAGACCGCCAGCGGCTTGGCGCCGGTGGCGGCGACGTTGCGGTAGGCCTCGGCCAGCGCCAGCTGCGCCCCCGCATAGGGGTCGAGTTTGGCGTAGCGGCCGTTGCCGTCGGTGGCGATGGCCACGCCCAGGCCGGAGTCCGCGTCGATGCGGATCATGCCGGCGTCCTCGGGCTGCGCCAGCACCGTGTTGCCCTGCACGAAGTGGTCGTACTGGCTGGTGATCCACGCCTTGGACGCCTGATTGGGCGAGCCCACCAGCGCCAGCACCTGCTCACGCAACTCCGCCCCGTTCGCCGGGCGCGCCAGCTGGTTGGCGTCGTCGGCCTGCAGCGCGTCCTGCCACGCGGGGCGGGCGTAGGGGCGCTCGTAGACCGGGCCCTCGTGCGCGACCGTCTTCGGATCCACATCGACG
>NZ_JOCQ01000059.1 GCF_000720725.1 Streptomyces rimosus subsp. rimosus | reverse complement strand
GAGAGCCGGACGGCCACTCCTTGGGAGCCACAGAAGGCAAGCACCGATCAGCCACATCCGGCCCTCCCGGGCCGCCTAACAACTTACGGAGCACCGATGGATGCCGACGACAGCGAACTGACCCCGTGGGAACGGGAGTTGCAGCAGGCGGATGCCTCCGAGGGGCGCGGGCACGCGCCGGACGACGGGGTGGCGGAGCCCTCCGTCGCGCCCGCCGACCCCGCGAGCGCCTCGTCCCGTTCCACGCACGAGCCGCTTCCCGTGGCAGCGGAGGCCCAGGAGGCGCCGGACGAGGAATGACCCGGGGACGGGCGGTCAGGGGCCGACGTGCACCAGGGCCGCCCACACTCCGGGCAGGCGCGGGAACATCTCGTGGCGGGCCCGGCGGGTGACCGCGTGGACGGCGGCGGCCACGCCCTCGCCCGCCGCCGGATGGGTTTCGAGTGCCTGGTACATCTCCTGGGCGAGGACGTACGCCGCGCGGTCGGGCAGCTGCCACAGCGTGGAGATCACGTGCGGGAACCCGGCGAGCTGGAAGGCGGAGGCCAGGTGGATCGCCTCGTCGCGGTAGCGGGGCCCGGCCACCGCGGTCTCGCAGGCCGACAGGTACGCCAGCCGGGAGCCGCGCAGGTCGAGGGCGGAGATGTCGCCCACGGTCAGCGGCGTGCGGGCGTGGTCGTGCAGCAGCAGCCGGCTGTGTGAGGGGGTCTTCGGATCGGGTACGGCGTGGCAGGCGAAGTGCGCCCAGGCGTGCCGCGGCAGCTCCTCCAGTACGCGTTCCCGTACGGCTTGCGTATCCGCCAGCAGGGTGGTGGCACCGGGCGCCCGACCGCGGACGAACTCCGCCTCGCGCGCGGCGCTGCGCAACGGGGGCGCACCCGGTGGCGCGGGCACGGCGACCACGAGCCGGCTGTCCTGGCCGGCCCGTGGGCCGGGGCGTGCGCGGGCCGCCATCAGAGCGTGTGCCGTAGGCGTGTACGACGAGACCGCCCGGTCGATCAAGGCGGGGCCGCCCTCGCGGTGGTGTCCGGCGGCGTGCAGCGGCAGCGCGGCCAGCGGCCCGGTGGGCACCCACCACACATGCGGGAGCGGTCCCCCGGGCGCCTGCCGCGGCAGGGCCGCGTCGAGCGCGGGGGCGACCAGCGTGTCCCACATCCAGCCCAGCACGCGATAGGCCGGGTCCTGCGCCCGGACGTCGGCGACGGCCCCGGGGGCGAAGCATCCGTGCAGCTCCCGGGCCTGTGCCTCGACCTCCTCGGGGGTGGTGTCGAGCGGCACCGAGCGGATGCCGTCGGGGGTGACGGCGATCGCGTCGGAGCGCCGGCCGGTGACGTTGAGGTAGATCATCGGGCCTCGTGTGCTCTGGGCGCGCAGCCGGGCGGCGGTGGGCGGGCGCGCGAAGTCCTCGAAACCGGGCTGTTCGTGGATGCGCTCCAGCAGCTGTTCCCAGCGCTCCTCCTGTTCGCGGCGGGTCTGCCGGAGCAGTTCCGGACCACGGGCGGCGCTTCCCGGAACGCGGCCCGTGAGGTGGCCGCCGCCCGTGTCCGGGGCCGGGAGGGGTGCTGTGAGCTGTCCGCGTACGTCCTCCAGTTCGTCGGCGAGGCGGGGGTGCGCGGTGCACAGCGCGCCGAGGTCGGTGCGCAGGGCGAGGGTCCTGGCCAGGAGCACGCCGCGGCCGTGTTCGAGCAGGACGGCGGCCCGGGCGGGCTGGTGGGCCTCCAGGGCGCTGGTGGCGGCCGCCCGGGCGATGCCCGGCCAGCGCACGATCTGCTGTTCCTGGTCGGCGCGGTTCAGCTCGTGCGACGCCAGGCGCGGCAGCAGCCCGATCACGTCCTCGTACGCCGTGACCGCCTCGGCGTGCAGCCCCTCCCCCGCGGCGATGTCGCTGAGCACGAGCCCGGCCCGGACCCGCGTCGGCACCTCGGCCGTGGAGTGCCGGGCCGCCGCGCGCGCGGCCCTCAGCGCCCGCTCCAGGCGGTCGGCTGTGGGCTCGGCGCGGTGCAGGCCGTAGAGGACGAGGGCGTGGTTGAGGTGGTAGCGGGCGCCCTCGGGAACGTCGTCCGCGACCCGCAGCAGGGCCTGCCGGGCGAAAGCCTCCGCCTCCTCCAGGGGTGGGTCGGAGCTTCTGATGCGGTATGTACGGTGCGCGGCTCGCGGCCGGGCCGGGGGCTCGTCCGTACCGGCTGCGGGCAGGTCGTGGGAGGCGCGGAGCGCGACGGACAGGTGGTGCAGGCACGAGGGGTACAGGGGGTCGGCCGGCGCTAGCCGTTCCAGGGTGCGTCGCCCCTGGGCCACGGCCTCGGTCAGGTCATGCGGGTCTCCGGCGGTGCGGCCGCGCACGGTGAGCAGATAGCAGAGCCGGATCTCGTCGGCCTTACGGGTGTAGCCGCGCTCGGCCGCTGAGCCGATGCCGCGCCGCATCCGGGCCAGGGCGGCGTCGAGGTCGCGCGGGTCGCCGCTGTGTTCGTACGAGCTGAGCAGGACCGCGCTGAGGCGGGAGCTGCACAGCGGGAAGTACAGGTGCCGGTCGTGGAGGAGGGCCAGGGCGGACCTTCCGCAGGCCCGGGCCTGTACGAGGTCCGCGGAGGCCCCGGTGTGCTCGTGGCGCAGGCGCAGTGCTGTGCTCAGCTCGGTCAGCAGCAGCGCGCGATGTGCCTTCGGGCCGCGCAGCGAGCGGGCTCCGCGGCCCACCCGTACGGCGTCGTCGAGGTCGGCGCGGTTCCGGAGGCGTTCGTAACGGATGCGCAGCGCCTTCACCAGGTCGGCGTGATGGCGCAGGTGAGGACCACTGCCCACCGTGTCGCGGATGGCCAGCCGAAAGGCGTCGACGGCGGCGTCCAGGGTGGCCGTGGTGTCCCGTTTGAAGTACAGGCGCAGGTTCGCGGCGCCTTCGGCGGCGTGCTGCGGGCCGTCGTCGCCGCTGTCGTGGCCGCGGCGGTGCCACTGGTGGCCCCGGTGGAGACCCGCCGCGCCGGCCAGGAGCATCGCGGCGGCGCCCACCGGCTCGTACCAGGGCGGCCGGTCGGCCCGCGGTACGCCGAACTCGGCGGCCACCCAGGTCAGGAAGCCACAGCCGAGCCCGAAGATGCGGTGGCGCTCCAGGAAGGGGAAGCGCCAGTTGGCGCCGCCGAACACTCCCATGACCAGCGCGCCCAGGGCGCCCAGGGCCTGGGCCCACTGGGACACCGCCGCCTCACTCCACCGTCGGCGCAGCCACCCCGAACAGCCGGGACAGCTCTGCCAACTGCCGCTGCGCAGACGCGAGTTCCGTACGGTGCCCGGGCAGCACGGCCGCCAGGGCGGCGTGCAACCGTACCCCTTCCCCACCCAGCCGCAGCGCCTCGGCCTGCGGCTCCAGGCCCGCGCAGCTGGGCAGCACGGCACGGCGGAAACGCCGCCGGTCCCGGTATACGGCCCGGAAGCCACTGCCCGCGTCCTCGCTGATACGCCACGGCGCGCCCGTGGCGCCGCGGGCGGGCGGCCGGTCGGCGATCACCGACGCGAGCAGCAGGCGGACATCGGCCGCGGCCGCGATCCGTTCGGCGGGCGGCACGTCCCCGGCGCCGTCGGGGTCGAAGCGCTCCAGCAGGGGGCCGTCCAGCGCCGCGCCGACCCGGCCGGGCTCGCCCCGCGCGGGGTCGGCCAGATGAGCGGCGGCCAGGCCGGTCCGGGCGTGCACCGCCACGTAGTGGGCGGCACCCGAGGCCGCGACCTTCGGCACCGACTCGCGGCACAGGACGGACAGGGCGTGGCAGGTGGCGCTCAGCTCGTCCCGTACCTCCTCGCGGGGCCTGGGGCCGCCCCGGAGCATGCTGGCGTACAACTGCAGGCGGTTCACGGCCAGGTGATAGGCGACGCCGGTGCGCCGGGGCGGGGCGCCGCTGCTCGCCGTGCTCCGCGCCTGCCGCCAGGCGGCGAGCGCCGTCTGCAAGGGGGCGCGCATGTGGTGCTTGCTCACTCCGGCCTCCACGTCCGTCGGTCTTGTCCGTCACGCGGCCCCGGATCGAAGTGCGGGGCGACCCGGTGCAGCTCCGCGTACAAGGCGTCGGCCTGCTCCCGCAGACGAAGACGTTCGCGGAACTCGCTCAAACCGGCGCAACTGGGCAGCACGGCCTGCATGTAGCGCTTCTTGTCCTGCCAGTAGCCGATGCGGCCCCGCCCCGCCTCGCCGCCGCTGCCGATCGGCCAGAGCCCCATGGCGCTGGGCCGGGTGGCGGCCTCGTCACCGAGCAGGGAGGCCAGCAGATCGCGCGCGTCCGCGGCGCCGGCGATCCGCATCTCGGCGGTGAGCACCTGGTCGTGGCGCCCCAGGGTCAACGCGTACAGCGTCCGGTCACGGCCGTCGTACACCTCCCGCTCGACCAGGGCGACCCGGCCGCGCGTCGGGTCGGCGAAGTGCGAGGCGGCCAGGGCCATGCGGGCGTTCTGCAGGGCGCTGTGCCGGTTCATGGCGGCGCACAGCCGGGCCGTCTCCCTGCCGAGCGCCCCGAACGCGTAGTAAGCGGGCGCCAGTTGACCGTCCCGCGACAGCTTCACGTACGAAAGGAAGCCGCCCAGGCCACGCGTGTAACTCCGGGCGGCCAGGAGCGGCCGCCCCTCGTCCTCGAAGCGCCGCCCCTGCTCCCAGAACCGCAACGCGGACTGAACGAACCGCTCGGCACCGGACACGACCGTCCCCCGATCCCCGCCCTCACGCCCGCCCGCCGGCCTCCCGGCCGCGTGGACGCCCCGGCAACGCTGACGGGCCGGGCGTACGCATCGAGTCTAGGATCCGCGGGACGCGGTCAGGCCGGGAACGGCAACGCCGGCCCCCGCCCGTGCGCCGGTGCTCCGGGGGCGTGCGCCGTCCGGCGGAGGGCTGTCGTCAGCCCGGGAAACCCTCCCCTAGTCCAGGTAGTCCCGCAGCAACTGCGACCGCGACGGATGCCGCAGCTTCGACATCGTCTTGTTCTCGATCTGGCGGATGCGCTCCCGGGTGACGCCGTAGACCTTGCCGATCTCGTCGAGCGTCTTGGGCTGGCCGTCCTTGAGGCCGTAGCGCATGGAGACAACGCCGGCCTCGCGGTCGGCCAGGGTGTCGAGGATGGCGCGGAGCTGCTGCTGGAGGAAGGAGAAGCCGACGGCCTCGGCGGGGACGACGGCTTCGGTGTCCTCGATCAGGTCGCCGAACTCGCTGTCGCCCTCGTCGCCCAGCGGGGTGTGCAGGGATATCGGCTCACGGCCGTATTTCTGTACCTCGATGACCTTTTCCGGGGTCATGTCGAGTTCCTTGGCCAGTTCCTCCGGGGTGGGTTCGCGGCCGCTGTCCTGGAGCATCTGGCGCTGAATCCGGGCCACCTTGTTGATGATCTCGACCATGTGGACCGGAATGCGGATCGTACGGGCCTGGTCGGCCATCGCGCGGGTGATGGCCTGGCGAATCCACCAGGTGGCGTACGTGGAGAATTTGAAGCCCTTCACGTAGTCGAACTTCTCGACGGCGCGGATGAGCCCGAGATTGCCCTCCTGGATGAGGTCGAGGAAGAGCATGCCGCGCCCCGTGTAGCGCTTGGCGAGCGAGACGACGAGCCGCAGGTTGGCCTCGACGAGGTGTTCCTTGGCGCGGGCGCCGTCCGCGACCAGGATCTCCAGCTCGCGGCGGAGCCGGCCGGCGGGCTCGCCGGTGTCCAGCTTCTCCTGGGCGAACAGTCCGGCCTCGACGCGCTTGGCCAGCTCCACCTCCTGCTCGGCGTTGAGCAGCGGGACCTTGCCGATCAGCTTGAGGTAGTCCTTGACCGGGTCGGCGGAGGCCCCGACGCCGGCGACCTGCTGCGCCGGCGCGTCCCCCTCGTCACCGTGGGACAGGGTGAATCCGCCGGCCGCCTCGATCGCCGTACCGTCGGCGGGTACGTCGTGCGGAGCCGGGGACCCGGTTATTTCCTGCGGTCGCGTGATGGCCGAGGTGAGTGACACGAGGAACCTCTCGATACACATAGGCAAGGTGCACGGCGAGCACCTCTTTATTCATCGCGCACTTACCCATGGTTTGTTACACGGTAATTCCCGTGATCTGAATCACGCTTTTCCGGCGGCGGTCCGCCGGCGGGCCGCAGGGTGATCACGCGGGTGGTGTGCCGTTCGACCGCCGCGCGGCCGTACAGCAGCGGAAAGGCGCGGTCCGCGGCCCAGTCCGCGAACAGGTCGCGGTAGTGCGGGCTGCCCGGGTCGCCGGACTGGCCGGGCGCGTTCATGGCCACCGAGGCGTCCCAGTCGCCGACGTCGATCACCAGCCGGAAGGTGGCCCCGCCGGCCTGCCGGAAGTCCGTGCCGTACGAGGTGGCGTTGACCGTGTCGCCGCTGCCGCCGCGCGGCGCGGGCCCGGCGTGGGTCCACTCCGGGGCCCGCTGCCCCATCGGCCACCCGGCGAGCGGATGCCGCGGTTCCGCCTGGTGCAGCGCGCCCCAGGTCCAGCGGGCGCGGTCCGGGCCGAGGAGCCGGCCGAGTTCGGCGAGCGCGCCGGGGAGGGTGGCGAGGACGGCCGTACGCAGGACCCGGTCCGGGGCGGGGCCGAGCCGGTCGCCGGGGGTGAGCAGCAGGTCGAGATCGATCCGGGGGTCGGTGGTGGCGGCTTCGCCGGCGGGCAGGACGCGTGCCAGGGCCGCGGCGCGCCGGTCCGGGGGCAGCAGGCGGGCCAGCGCCCGTTCCAGTACGGCCGGGCGCAGGTGCCGCCGGTACCAGACCTCGAAGAGCGCGCCGGGTACGGAGCCGGGCACCAGCCGCGCGTCCCAGGCGCGCAGCCGGTCCACCGCCCAGCTCACGGCCGGGTCGTCGCTGGTGACACCGTCCAGCAGGGGCAGGATGCGGCGGGCGGTCGGGCTGGAGCAGTCGGTCTGGAGGCGGACGCAGTCCGCGACGGTCCAGCCGGTGCGGGCGTCCAGTTCCGCGGCGATGTGGTCGCGGCGGGCGGGCGCGTACCAGTCGTACGTGATCGTCCGCCGGTCGTTCGGGTAGCCGGGCGGGAGGTTCATCTCGTTGGCCGTGGCGAACCAGCCCCGGCCGGGGTCGCGTACGGACGGCAGCGTGTCCGCGGGGTGGAAGCCGGCCCACTCGTAGCGGCCGTCGCCGGGCACGGGCAGCGTGCCGTCCCAGTTCGGCCGGGCGGGGACGCGGCCGGCGGGCTGCCAGCCGATGGTCCCGTCGGGGGCGGCGTAGACCTGGTTCTCGCCGGGCGCGCCCCAGCGGCGCAGCGCGGCCACGAAGGCGTCGGGGCCTTCCGCCGTCAGGTACTCCGTGCTGCCCAGGTACGGGGCCATGCCCGGGCCGAGCCAGGCGGCCCGTACGGCGAACGCCGTGCCGCGCTCCGGGTCCTCGTGGATCACCGGCCCGTGCCGGGTGAACCACAGCTCGACGGTGACCGGCCGCCCGTCGCGCACCGGGACCGTCTCGGTCACGCGGGTCATGGGCTCCCAGCGGCCGTCGTAGCGGTACTCGCGGGGCGCGTCCGGGTTGGTGCGGTAGACGTACAGGTCCTCCTGGTCGATGGGGAAGATCGTCAGCCCGAAGGCGATGCGGCCGTTGTGGCCGATGGAGATGCCGGGCAGCGCGGGCTCCCCCGCGCCGATGGCGTCGATGCCGGGGGCCGACAGGTGCGCGAGGTAGCGCAGCGCGGGCAGGGTGACGGCGCGGTGCGGATCGTTGGCCAGCAGCGGCCGGCCGGTGGCGGTACGGGACGGGCCGATCACCCAGTTGTTGCTGCCGTCCGGGCCCTGGCGCGGGCCGCCGTCCTCCCATGGCGGGGTGGTGGCCAGCCGGTGGACCCGCAGCACGTCGTCGGGGATGAGGGACAGATCCAGGCCCTCCGGTACGCGCAGGATGTGCGCGGGCTCCCGGGCCCGGCGCAGGTCCTCGACTGCGGGGCCGTGATCACGCAACGTCAGCGCGCGGGCGACCTCCTGCTCCAGGTTGTAGTAGAGGCCGTGGCTGCGGATGCGGGCCACGTCGGCGGGCTCCCAGTAGGCGGGCCGGTGGCCGAGCAGCGCGAACTCGGGTGGGAGGTGGGCCGGGTCGGCCCGGCAGAGCGCCACGTATGCGTTGACGCCGCGTACGAAAGCGCTGGTGATGCGCTCCGTACGGGGTCCGTAGGCGGCCCATTCGGCGGCCATGTCGCCGCGGTACAGGAAGAGCCGGGCCGCCCGGTCGTGTTCGAGGCAGCTCTCGCCGAACGCCTCGGAGAGCAGGCCGAGGCCGCGCCGCCGCCACAGGTCGATCTGGAAGAGGCGGTCCCGGGCGGCGTTGAAGCCCTGGGCGAGGAACAGGTCGTCCTGGGAGGCGGCGTACAGGTGCGGTACGCCCCAGCGGTCGACGCGGATCTCGACGGGGGCGGCCAGGCCGGGGACGTCGTAGGTGGTGCGGTCATGAGTGGTGTGCTCGGAGGGGGTGGCGTTGTCCGAAGGGGTTTGGTTGTCGGTGGGGGTGGTTTTGTCGCCGTGCGGTGGCATGGGGCTCCGTGGGGGTCGCGATGTGCCGTACGCCGGACCGGCCGCCGTCAGAGCGACGGCTCGAACCGGCCGTCCACCGCCGTCCAGCCCCCGTCGACCGTCAGCACGCTCCCGGTGACGAAGGTCGACGCGTCGGACACGAGATAGACCGCGGCGCCCGCGATCTCGTCGGCGCGGGCCCAGCGCCGCAGCGCGGACGCCTGGGCGTACGCGTCGTACCAGTGCGGATCGGCGGCGATCTGGTCGGTGAGCGGGGTGCGGACCACGCCGGGCGCCACCGCGTTGAACCGGATGCCGTGCGGCCCCCACTCCGCCGCGGCCGTCCGCAGGAACTGCACCAGCCCGGCCTTCGAGGCGGCGTACACGCTCTGCCCCGGCTCGACCTGGAAGGCTCGCATGGAGGCCAGGCCGACCACGCTGCCCCGGCCGCGCTCGGCCATGGCGGGGGCGACGGCCTGTACGAGGGTGAAGGCGGCCCGCAGGTTGAGGCCCATGACCCGGTCGAACTCGGCGGCGGTGTAGTCGGTGATCCGCTTGCGCACGTTGACGCCGGTGGTGACGACCAGCCCGTCCAGGGCTCCCCACCGGTCCACCGCGGCCCGTACCGCGTCCTCGTCCAGCACGTCGAGGGGGCAGGCGGTCGCGGTGCCGTTACGGCTGCCGGGGGCCGGCGGCTCGGCGGCGGCGGCTTCCGCGGCCGCCTCGGCACCGGCCGCGTCCAGATCGGCGACGATCACCTCGGCGCCGTGCGCGGCCAGGGCGCGTACCGCCTCCCGGCCGATGCCCCCGGCGCCGCCCACCACCGCGACGCGCCGCCCGTCCAGGCGGAACAGCTTCGCGTACTCGACCGCCGGGCCGGCTCCGCGCTCCGCCGCCTGCTCCGTCGCGTGCTCCATCGCCTGCTCCTTCGGCCGATGCGTTCGGCTTCCGTGTCCCGCCACCGTCATGCGCCGACGCCTTCGGGGCGGGCGTCTTCGGGGCGCGCGCCGCTTCCGCCGAGGAAGTGCCGGGCCGCCGCGGCGTACACCCGGGCGTACTCGCCGATCTCGCGCACCTCGACGTACTCGTCCTTCTGGTGGGCGATCCATTTGCCGCCCGGCCCGTAGACGACGGTCACCAGGCCCGCGTCGCGGGTCAGTATCGTCCCGTCGGTCGTGCCGGGGACCGCGCCGAAGGACGGGGCGCTGCCGTGCACCTGCCGGTGACCGGCCACCAGCGCCGTGACGACGGGGTGGCCTACGTCGGTCTCGATGGCCGGCCGGTCGTCCACGACGGTCAGCCCGACGGTGACGCCCACGCCCGCCGCGGCGTCCTCGGCCGCCTGCCGCAGGTGCCCGATCAGCTCGGCGTGGTCGGTGCCGGGAATCGTCCGCACATCGATGCCGACCACCGCGTGGGCGGGGATGACGTTGAGCTGGTCGGGGTCGCCGCCGTGCAGCACCGTCGGGGTGACGGTCACCGTCCCGGCGTGCGGATGGGTCCCGTACCGGCGTACGGCCCACTCCTCGGCCCCGGCGAGCGCGGCGACGACGCGCGCGCCGGCGACGAGCGGGTTACGGCCCTCCTGGGGCATCGCGCCGTGTGCCATCACCCCGCGCAGCGCGAGCCGCAGGCGGATGCCGCCGCGGGCCGAGGTGCACACCTCGTAGCCCTCCGGCTCGCAGACGATGACGCCGTCCACCCCGGCCGCCGCCGGGGAGGCGGCGAACGCCTTGGCGCCGAGCATCAGGCCCTCCTCGTCGCACAGCACGCCGAGGACGATCCGGCCGGGGAAGGGGCCGGCCTGCTGGAGCGCCCGTACCCCGTAGACCATGGCCGCGACCCCGGACTTCATGTCGGCGGCGCCCCGGCCCCACAGCCTGCCGTCCCGGATCTCGGCACCGTACGGATCGACGGACCAGGCCGCCGGGTCGCCCTCGGTGACCACGTCCGTGTGCCCCTCGAACATCAGGGTGCGGCCCGGCCCGCCGCCGCCCTCGACGACCGCGACGACGTTGGGGCGGCCGGGCGCCACCTCGGTCACCTCGTGCGGCCAGCCGAACGCGGTGAAGAGCCGGGAGACGAGGTCGGCGGCGGGCTGTTCGACGGCGGTGGCGCCATCGGCGTTGACCGTCCGCAGCCGGACGAGGTCCCGCGCGAAGGCCACGGCAGCCGGTGCGTCCACGTCCGGTACACCGCCGGTACGGGCGGCCCCGGCGTCCGGGTCCGACGGCACGAGGCTCGGGCTGCTGTGCACGGCACCCTCCAACGCCCCCGCATCCGAGGCCGCGAGATCGGTCTGACCGGACGGTCCTCCGTACTGTGCTGGCAGGCTCGCGTACGGGTCAAGAGGGGCACGGCGGGGCAAGCGGGGGGAATACCGGTCAGCCCCGTACGTCGTCCGGAGCGCAGCGGTAGAGGCTCTGGTTCGCACCGCCCCCGGCCTGCGGCTGTCCGGCCCCGGCCTGCGGCTGTCCGGCTCCGGCCTGCGGCTGTCCGGCCCCCTTTCCCGTCTCCCCGCCGTACGCCGCCGGGTCGACCTTCTCGCACGCCGACCGGACCCACCGGTTGATCCGCGCCGTCTCCGACGTACCCGCGGTGCTGCGGTTGCCGACCAGCGCGAAGCGCAGCTTCCCGGACGCGACCAGTCGCTGGTACGTCGCCAGGGTGACCGGCTCGGTCCCGGCCGCGAACCCGCCGAGCGGCAGGACGGCGGAGCCGCCGAGGCGGATGTACGGTTCGGCGGAGAGCAGCGCAGCGGAGAAGGTGTACCCGGCGGTCCCCTTGCGCCGTTCCACGTAGTCGAGGATCTTGCGCTGGGCGTCCGTCAGGTGCTCAGGGGTCCCGATGGTCACGTCCTGCGGGCCCGCGGAGGCCGAGTGGGCGGAGCCGGTGTACCGCGGGTCCAGTACGGACAGCGACCAGGTGGCGGGGGCGGCCGCCATGGTGAGGCAGCCTGCGATCAGCCCGGCGGCGCCGATGCGGTGAAGTCGATTGCGAGTCCTACCAGTTGACTGGCCGTCACTTCCCTTCGGCCCGCTCTCCTCGCGGCGGGCGCGGACGGCGCCGTACGCCAGCAGGCCGAGCGCGGCGAGCGCGGTCACGGCGATCAGGGGGATCAGCCACGGCACCCAGTCGGCGTGGCCGGAGACGAGGTGGGCTGCCCAGGCCGCCTGTACGGCGACGGTGACGGGCAGCGCCCATGTCCGGAGCCCTCCCCGTAGCCCTCCGGCCCTGGCGCTTGTCCCCTTGCGGTAGGCGCGCCACAGTGTGACGACCCCGGCGGCGGACAGCGCCGCGAGACCCGGCGCCAGGGCGGACATGTACGTGGCGTGCGGGACGTTGATGGCGCTCATGACCGCGGCCGCCGTCAGCAGCCAGCCGCCCCACAGAAGAAAGCCGCCGCGCACCGGGTCTGTACGGGGCTGTTTGCGGCGGGTGACGAAGCCGAGGACGAGTGCGCAGAGCGCGAGCGGGAAGAGCCACCCGATCTGCTGCGCGAGCGGCGCGCGGAAGAGCTTGAGCCAGCCGCTGATGGGGGCGCCCACCGCCAACTGCGACCCGTCGCCGCCCGCCGACTGGCCCGCCGGCCGGCCCGCCGACTGGCCCATCGTCTTGGCACCGGCACCGGCACCGGCACCAGCACCGGAACCGGCCTGGGCGCCTCCGCCCCGCGCCGCCCCGCCCTGCCCCTTGGCCGCACCCGCCTGCACGCTGTTGGCGGCGTCCATGCTCCAGCCCGAGCCGAGCCGGTCGAAGCCGTTGTAGCCGAACACCATCGACAGGGCGCTGTTGTTCCGTGAGCCGTCCACGTACGGCCGTGAATCCTGCGGTACGACGGTCATCAACAGGACCCAGGACAGCGAGACGGCGCACAGTACGGCGCCCGCGGTCAGCAGGTGACCCAGCCGTTTGCGCAGCGCCGCCGGGGAGACCACGAAGTACGCGACGGCCAGGGCGGGCACGATGACCCACGCCTGCATCATGGCCGCCTGGAAGGCCAGCCCCACCCAGACCGCCGCCAGCAGCAACGGCCGCAGCCGGCCGCTGAGCATCGCCCGCGCGCACTGGTCGGCCGCCAGCACCAGGCACATGGTCAGCGGCGCCTCCAGCAGCGCGTGCCCGAACATCGACGCGGCCACGGGGGTGAGCGTCAGCACGCCGGCCGCGAGCAGCCCGGCCGCCGGGCCGCGCCAGCGCCGTACGGTGCGGTGGATGACCAGGACGGTGACGACGCCCTCGACGCACTGCGGGAGCGTCAGCGCCCAGTTGCTGAAGCCGAAGATCCGCGCGGACAGCGCCTGCGGCCACAGGAATCCGCCGACCTTGTCCAGGGTGACGGTGGAACCGGGGTCGAAGGACGTGAACAGGAACGCCTTCCAACTCTCCGACATGCTGCGGACGGCGGCGGCGTAGTAGCCGGCGTAGTCGCTGCCGGTGATGTTCCAGGCGTACAGCAGGGCCGCGAGAGCGGCGATGCCCAGGAGCGCGGGCCGGTCCCAGCGCGGCCGGCCGGCCGGCGTCTGCCAGAACTGCCAGCGGGCGTGCGGGCGTTGGAGCGCGCGGGGCCGGTCCACGAAGGTTGTGGCGGACATGGGGTCTCTCCCGTGAACGGTGGGTGGTAGGGGCACCGCAGGGCGACGGTGGAGCCGGTATTCGGGGGATCGGCGCATTACCGGCGGCAACGGCAGCGGAACAGCGGGACTTCCCGCCGGGAAAAAGGTGCGTACGTACAGGGTTCCGATGCCGTCGCGAGCACGCCGCCCCACCGTGTCACGCGAAGATGAGAGAAACATGAAGCCAGGAAGCGGAATGGCGAATCCTGCTTCGTCCAGGGCCTTTCCGGTCAATCCCGCGGGAGGAATCCGGCGACCGGCCGGATCAGGAATTCTCCCCGCGCAGGAACGCTTCTCCCGAAGTCCTGCCGTCCGCGGCCACCGGTCACGACCTGCGCTTACGTTCGCGCGTCAACTTCCGGCCAGTACGGCCGGTTCACCCGCGCACGCACGTCACCTGCCGTTGTCCGGCGATTGTCCGGCGATCCGCGTGCCTGCCTCGCCCGCGAAACACGGTACGAAGCATGGCCGATACCGGCCCCTCACAGCAGGAGAATAGCGCGCGCACAGGAATTTCACAGCCGGGATATTCCCCGCGTGCCGGACAACCAGTTGGACAGGTCCGGGCGGAACGGCTCGGGCGGAACGGTTCGGCCGACGGGGCGGCGCGGCCGACAGCCGGTCCGGCGCGTCGGACCGGCGACCGGCGACCGGCAACCGACAACCGGCCGGGAAGAACACCCACCCGGATGATGTTGTTCGCCAAGAAGTCCGTCCGCACGTCCGCAACCGCGGTCCCGTAACGAGGAGCCCGAGCGTGAGCCTGTACGACATTCCCCTGCGCACCCTGAACGGCGAGCCCACCTCGCTGGCCGACCACCGGGGCAAGGCCCTCCTGGTGGTCAACGTCGCGTCCCGGTGCGGCCTGACGCCGCAGTACTCCGGCCTGGAGCGGCTCCAGCAGCAGTACGCCGACCGCGGCTTCAGCGTCCTGGGCTTCCCCAGCAACCAGTTCGCGGGGCAGGAGCCCGGCAGCGCCGAGGAGATCGCCACGTTCTGCTCGACCACGTACGGGGTCAGCTTCCCGCTGTTCGAGAAGACGGACGTCAACGGCCCGGACCGGCACCCCCTGTACGAGGAGCTCACCCGCACCGCCGACAGTGCGGGTGAGGCCGGTGACGTGCAGTGGAACTTCGAGAAGTTCCTCATCGGCGCCGACGGTGCGGTGGCGGGGCGGTTCCGGCCCCGGACCGAGCCGGAGGCGGCGGAGCTGACGGAGGCGATCGAGGCGGCGCTGCCGCGCTGAGGGGCGCGGCCGGGGCGGCGGCGCCGGGCCGAGGGTGCTCAGGGCCCGGTCCGGCTCGCCTGACGCAGCGTCAGGCGACGGCGCTGTCCGTGGGGGCGCCCGGCGTGGCCGGGCGCCCGGGGCCCTCGGCGTGCGGGCGGGTGCAGGGGCAGCCGTCCTCCGTCCGGGGCTCGGCACCGGCCTCGCCGGCGAGGCCGAACACCGGGTCGGGTCCCGGGTCGAGGCAGAGGTCGAAGGTGGACAGCAGGCCGGTCAGCCGCAGCAGCCGCAGCACGCTCGGGCTCTCGGCGACCCCGGCCAGGCGCAGCCGGCCCGCCTTGGCCTGTATACGCCGCCGGGTGCGGCACAGCATCGAGAGGCCGCAGCAGTCGATGAACGTCACGTCCCGCACGTCCAGCACGAGATCGGGGTGGCGGGTGCCGGTGATCTCGTCGAGTCGCATGCCCAGCGCGGCCGCCGCGAGGATGTCCACTTCTCCACCCAGTTCCACCACCGTGGTCGCGCCCACCACGCGCTCCCGGCTCGTGAAGCTCCATCCCTGGTCCACCATTGCCTGTCCCCACCTCCGTGCCCGGGCGCGTGCTGCCGTCGCACGCTGGCGGTGGAGACGTACGGAAGTTGGGGGACTCGCCCGGTGCGGCCCGGGCGGCGAAGACCACCGTCGGCGTTCGGCATCCGCGCGGTGCAAGCCTCCGGCGGGGTCCGGGTCGTCGGCTGTGCCCTTACGTGTCTACGGCTTACCCGCTGGCACCGGTGTCAGTCCGGACGGCACATACGTAAAGAAGTTGTCTCAAACTCACGTCATGGGGGCGGGCGGTGGACATGGCGCCCCCGAAGCGCGCGCATGTGACGGCGGTCACGGCACCCGGCATGGGACCGGTGCACCGGTCACCGGGCGGGACGGCGGCGGACCCGGCGGCGGATGGGGCGGAACGAGGCGGTTCCGCGCTCGTCGGGGCGCTGCGCGTCGGCCGAAAGACCGAGCTGTTTCCGGCCAGCGCTTATCCTTTCCCTACGCACCCGTTGGGTAGCGTCTGCGTGCCCGGCCCGGCCAATCGGTCGCAAGTTCCCTCATTTGGGCGAACTAGACTTAATTTCGTCAATCAGCCATCAGGGGAGCGTTACGGACACGCATCCGTTCCCCGGCCCCGTACGGCGCGTGCGGCACCCGGCCTGGGAGTGTGGCGTGCGGTACCGACGGAGCACAGACGCGAGAGACAGGGCGAAAGCGCGACCGATGCCGCACCATCCGCACTGCCATGGCCCCGCCGCGCCCCGCGCGACCGGCTCCCCGGACCCCGCCGAAGGGACCGCGCCGAGTCTGCGCGACCTCCCCGACAGCCTCCTCCCCCGGCTCTCCCAGCTCCTCGAAGCCATGGTGACGGTCGGCGCCGACCTCGATCCGACGTCCGCGATGCGCCGCATCGCGGACACCGCCGCGGCCCTGACCTCCGCCCGGTACGCCGCCGTCGGCCTGCTCGACGAGGACGGCGTCGCGCTGTGCGACCTGATCACCCACGGTGTCTCCGCCGAGGACGAGCGCCGGATCGGCCGCCTCCCCGAGCGCAGCCGGATCATCGGCGCACTGCTGCACGGCACCGAGGCCGTCCGCATCGCCGATGTCACCCGGGACCCGCGCACCTGCGGGCCGCTGCCGCCCGGACATCCGCCGATACGTTCCTTCCTCGGCGTGCCCATCCGGGCCCACGGCGAGCGGTTCGGGACCCTCTACCTCGCGGACAAACGGGACGGCGCGGAGTTCGACGCCGAGGACCTGCACCTGGTGCGGGTCCTGGCGACCGAGGCGGGCATCGCCATGAGCAACGCCCGGCTGTACGCGGCGGCCCGGCAGCGCCGCCGCTGGGTCGACGGCGCCGCGTCCGTCACGACCGCACTGCTGGCCGGGCCCACCTCCCGTACGGCACCCGGGGACGCGCTCGCGGTCGTCGCCGAGCGGGGCCGGGAGCTGGCCGAGGCGGTGACGGGGGCGGTCCTGCTGCCGCACTCCGGAGGCGGCATGGAGGTCGCGGCGCTCGCCACGGCCCTGCCGGACCCGGCCCGCGACGAGGCGTACCGGGGCGTGATCCCGCCGGAGAGCCCGGTCGTCCACCAGATACGGGCCGGACTGGCCGTCCACTCGGACGACTTCGCCACCGACCCGCGCTCGGTCTCCCCGCTCGCCCGCCATTACGGCCCGGCCATGCTGCTGCCGCTGCGCAGCGAGACGGGGGCCCACCCGGCCGGAGGCTGGGGGAAGGTGCTGGGCGCACTCGCGCTGTGCCGGGCTCCCGGCGAGCGGCGCTTCACCTCGTCCGAACGGACCCTGGCGGCGCAGTTCGCCGGGCAGGCCGCACTCGCCCTCGTCCTGGCGGACGCGCAGCGCGACCGGGAACGGCTGGCCGTCTACGAGGACCGCGACCGCATCGCCCGCGACCTGCATGACCTCGTCATACAGCGGCTGTTCGCGACCGGGATGCTCCTGGAGGGCACCCAGCGCAGGACGGTGGTGCCCGAGGTGCGGGAGGGTCTGGACAAGGCCGTGGACGAGCTGGACGCGACGATCCAGGAGATACGCACCGCGATCATCGCCCTGCAGCAGGGCCCGGCCGACACGCCCGCCGGGCTGCGCACCCGCGTCCTCCAGGAAGCCGGTGCCGCGGCCCCCGGCCTGGGCGTCCGGCCGTCGGTCCGGTTCGTGGGCCCGGTGGACGCGCGGGTCGGCAAGGCGAGCGGCGACGCGCTGGTCGAGAAGTTGCGGACGCTGCTCACGGACGCGTGCGAGCAGCGGGGCACGTCGACACTGGACCGTATCGACGTGGTGGTCGACGCGACGGCCGTCCTCGGTGACGGGCGGGCGGGGGTACGGCTGACCGTGGCGGAGGACGGGGGCGAGGCGGTGGGCTGGGAGGCGCCGTTGTAGCGGGCGGGGTCCGTACTAGACACCGATGACCTGCAACGCACCCCACAGCGCCAGCGTCGACAGGACCAGCCCCGCCGGTACGGTCAGCAGGCCGAGCCGGGTGAACGTGCCGACGTCCGGCGCGTTGCCGCGGTCCTGGAGGGTGCGCCGCCACAGGAGCGTGGCCAGCGAGCCGACGTACGTCAGGTTCGGGCCGAGGTTCACGCCGATCAGCACCGCGAGTACGGGGCCGGCGCCACCGTGTGCCGCGACCGGCAGCAGCGCCAGGACCGCGGGCAGGTTGTTGATGACGTTGGCGAGCAGCGCGGCGAACGCGGCCACGCCGAGGAGCGCGGGCAGCGAGGCCCCGGCGGGCAGCAGCCGGTCGACGGCGTCGCCCAGGCCGTTGTCCACGACCGCCTGCACCACGATGCCCAGGGCCAGCACGAAGAGGCAGAAGTACGGTTTGGCCGCCCCCACGACGCCGGTCACGGTGGTCTCCCGGCGCGCGAGCGCGCGTGTCCCGAGGACCAGGACGCCGGCCAGCGCCGCCCAGGCGGGGTTCAGCCCGGCGAACGAGGTCACCACGAACCCGGCGAGCGTGAGCGAAAGGACCACCAGCGCGAAGACGGGCAGCGGCGGCGGGTCCGGGGTCTCGTCGCCTTCGCCCCCGTGCGGCTGCCCGTCCGCGTCCGTACGCCGGTCCCCCGCGGCCGTCGGTGCCCTCCCGTCCCCGGCGTCCTCCCGCAGCTCCGCGCCGAAGAACCGCCGGAACACCACGTACTCGAAGGCCACCGCCACGGCCCACGGCAGGGCCATCAGGGCCGCGAAGCGGGTAAAGGACAGTCCGGCCGCGCCGAGCGCCAGCAGGTTGGTGAGGTTGGAGACGGGCAGCAGCAGCGAGGCGGAGTTCGCCAGGTGGGCGCAGGCGTACAGGTGGGGCCGGGCGCGGGCGCGGGCGTGCGCGGCGGTGGCCACGATCACCGGTGTCAGCAGCACCACCGTCGCGTCCAGGCTGAGGACCGCGGTGACGGCGGCGGCGAGTACGAAGACACCGGCCAGCAGCAGCCGCGGCCGTCCCGCACAGCGCCGCGCCAGGGCCGCGCCGGCCGCCTCGAAGAGCCCTTCCCGCGCGCACAGATGCGCCAGGACCAGCACGGCGGCCAGGAAACCCACGACCGGCAGCAGCGTACGCACCTGCTGCCAGGCGGCGTCCGGCGTCACCGCACCGGCCACCACGAGCAGGCCCGCCGCCGGGACGGCCACCACCGCCTCGGGGGCGCCGCCCGGCCTCCGTACGGCGAAGACCAGGACGCAGACCAGCAGCAGGAGGGACAGGATCTCGGCGACGGCGGTGCTCACCCCCGCAAACTACATGGGCTTGATCCACGGCCCGGGATCGCCCCGTTTAGGGTTGATTCGTACTGCCTCGGAGGCGCCCTGTCGCCCGTGCCCCGCTCTTCTCCGGAAGGAGTCCCGGCCATGTCCACCCCGGCCGCGCACGACCCCGCGATCACCCTGCAACCGCTGCGGCCCGAGCACCTTCCGGCCGTTCTGGAGCTGGGTTCCCGCGTCTACGACACCGATGCCATGCCGTACACCGGCTGGTCGCTGACCGCCGTCGCCACCCACCTCGACGCGTCCGTGCCCGCGTGCCGGGTCGCCCTGGCCGGTGAGCGGCTCGCCGGGTTCGTGCTCGGCTCGATGACCTTCGAACAGCGCGAGGACTGGGGGTACCTGGAGTGGATCGCGGTGGACCCGGAGTTCCAGGGGCGCGGGGTGGCCGGCCGGCTGGTCGAGGACTGCTGTGCGGCGCTGACGGCGGCGGGCGCCTCGTCCGTGGTCACCGACGTGGAGGTGAACAACACCGCGTCGGCCGCGCTGATGCGCCGCAACGGCTTCACCGAGGGCGTCACCGTCACCCTGTTCGTACGGCCCGGCACCGGCGCGGCCCCGCACCGCGGCGGCATCTCCCTGCCGCACTTCGCCCGCACCGGGCGCCCCCGGCCCACCCACCGCGACAGCCGCTGACCCGGCACGCGGCGCGGACGGTCCCCGCCCCGGTTGTCACCCGGTCGCAGGAAGCACCCGGCGGGCGCGGTGGCGGGCCGCGCCGCCGCGTGTGAGCGTGGCCGGGAGCCGACACAGCTGCCGACAGAGGCGAGGACGCGTCATGGAACGACCCAGAGTCCTGATCGTGGGCGGCGGCTTCGCCGGAGTGGAGTGCGCGCGGGGCCTGGAGCACAGCCTGTCCGCCGAGACGGCCGAGATCGTGCTCGTCACGCCCAACAACTACGAGCTGTACCTGCCGCTGCTGCCGCACGTCGCCGCCGGCGTGGTCACCCCGCAGTCGATCGCCCCCTCCCTGCGGCGGATCCTGCGCCGGACGCGCCTGGTGCCCGGCGGGGTGATCGGCATCGACACCGCGGCGAAGGTCTGCGTCGTACGGCTGATCACGGGCGAGATCACGGACGTGCGCTACGACCGCCTGGTGCTGACGCCGGGCAGCATCACCCGCACGTTCGACATCCCCGGGCTGACGGAGTACGCGCGGGGCATGAAGACGCTGGCCGAAGCCGCGTACATCCGGGACCACGTCATCGCCCAGCTCGACATCGCCGCGGCCTCGACGGACCCGGAGGAGCGGGCGGCGCGGCTCCAGTTCGTCGTCGTGGGCGGCGGGTACGCGGGCACCGAGACGGTCGCCTACCTCCAGCGGCTGACCAGCGCGGCCGCGCAGCGCTACCCGCGCCTGGACCCGACGCAGATCAAGTGGCACCTCATCGACATCGCGCCGAAGCTGATGCCCGAACTGGGCGAGCGGCTCGGGCAGAAGGCGCTGGAGCTGATGCGGCGGCGCGGCACGGAGGTGTCGCTCGGCGTGTCGGTCGCCCAGGTCACGGAAGACATCGTGGAGTTCACGGACGGGCGGGTGCTGCCGTGCCGGACGCTGATCTGGACCGCGGGTGTGGCGGCGTCCCCGCTCATCGGCACGCTCGGCGCGGAGACCGTACGCGGCCGGCTCGTCGTGGACGCCGACCTGACCGTACCGGGCATGCCGGACGTGCTGGCCTGCGGTGACGCGGCGGCCGTACCGGACCTGGAGAAGGGCGGGGGCGCGGTCTGCCCGCCCACAGCGCAGCACGCGGCGCGGCAGGGCAAGCACGCCGCCCGCAACATCATCGCCGGGCTGCGCGGGGCGCCGCGCACGGCGTACCGGCACAAGGATCTCGGTCTGGTCGTGGACCTCGGCGGCATCGACGCGGTGTCCAAGCCGCTGGGGTACGAGCTGACCGGGCTGCCCGCCCAGGTGGCGGCGCGCGGCTACCACCTGCTGGCGCTGCGCACCGGTGTCGCCAGGTTCCGCACCGTCGCGAACTGGCTGATCAACGCCACCGCCGGGGACGACTTCGTACGGACCGGCTTCCAGGCCGAGAAGCCCGCGACGCTGCGGGACTTCGAGCGGACCGATGTGTATCTGTCGCAGGAGGACGTACGGGAGCGGCTGGCGGCGCGCGGAGCGGGGTGAACGCGGGCGCGTACGCCGGGCGGGCTTCCGTGCGGGTCAGCGGCCGAGGGGCTTCGGCCCGGCTCCGGCCCGGGCCCGGGCGGCCGCTCCGGCCCCGGCGGCTTCTTCGACCTCTTCGGCCCCTTCAGCCTCGTGTTGCTCTTCCTCCCCACCCGCCTCCGCCGCGTCGGGCAGGTCGCGGGCGCCGAGCCGCAGGTGCTCGATGTGGTAGACGGCCTCGTCGAGGAGCTGGGCGACATGGGTGTCGTACAGGCTGTAGACGATCCGGCGGCCCCGGCGGGAGCCGGTGACCAGGCCCAGCGCCCGCAGCAGCCGCAGCTGGTGGGAGACCGCGGACTGCTCCATGCCGACCGCGTCGGCCAGCTCACCCACCGGGCAGGGCCCCTGCCGCAGCCGGGTGAGGATCATCAGCCGCGACGGCGTGGCCAGCGCCTGAAGGGTGGCGGCGATGGTCGCGGCGGCGTCCGCGTCCAGATGCGCTGCCGGTGTGGTCCTGCCGTCGACTCCGTGTCCCATACGCCTCATCGTATCTTCGGCAATACTTGAAGACGTCTTCATGTGTTCGGCTATGGTGTGCGGGTCCCGCTCCCCTCCCGCCCCTGAGGTACCGCATGACGTCCACATCCAGCCACGGCCGTACGCACCGGTCACCGGCAGCCCCGACCGGCGCGCCCGCCCCGGCCGACGCCTCCGCACCGGCCGACGCACCCACCCGGACCGCCCCTGCCACCGCCCCTGCCACTGCGCCACCCCCTCCCCCGCGCCGCGGCCGGCTCCTCGCCCTGCCCGAGGTGCGCTGGGCCGCCCTCGCCGCGCTCGCCTTCCTGCCGGCCTTCCCCCTCGACCTGATGGGCGCCCCGGCCTGGACGTGGGGGCCGCTGTACGCGGTGTGTTACGCGGCCGGCGGCTGGGAGCCCGGCCTCGCGGGCCTGCGGGCGCTGCGCGAACGGACCCTGGACGTCGATCTGCTGATGGTCGTGGCGGCGGTCGGCGCGGCGGCCATCGGGCAGTTCCTGGACGGCGGCCTGCTGATCGTGATCTTCGCGGTCTCGGGCGCGCTGGAGGCCCTGGCCACCCGGCGCACCGAGGACTCCGTACGCGGCCTGCTCGACCTCGCGCCCTCCACCGCCGTACGGCTGACGGCCGGCGGCCGGGAGGAGACCGTCGAGGCCGCCGCGCTGCGGGTGGGCGAGACCGTGCTCGTACGCCCCGGGGAGCGGCTGCCCGCCGACGGCACGGTGCTGGACGGTGCGAGCGAGGTGGACCAGGCCACCATCACCGGTGAGCCGCTGCCGGTGGACAAGGCCGCGGGCGACGAGGTGTTCGCCGGGACGCTGAACGGCACCGGCGCGCTGCGGGTACGGGTCGCCAAGGACGCCTCCGAGTCAGCGATCGCCCGGATCGTGGCGATGGTCGAGGAGGCGGGCCGGACCAAGGCGCCCACCCAGGTCTTCATCGAGACGGTGGAACAGCGCTACTCCGCCGTGGTGGTGCTGGCGACCCTGGCGCTGTTCGCACTGCCGCTCCTTTTCGGCGCGGACTTCACCGCGACCCTGCTGCGGGCGATGACCTTCATGATCGTGGCGTCGCCGTGCGCGGTCGTGCTGGCCACCATGCCGCCGCTGCTGTCCGCGATCGCCACCGCCGGGCGGCACGGCGTCCTGGTCAAGTCGGCCGTGGCGATGGAGGGGCTGGGCGCGGTCACCCGGGTGGCGATGGACAAGACCGGCACGCTCACCGAGGGTGCGCCACGGGTCGCCGGGGTGCGGGCGCTGGGCGGCGCGGACGAGCGGCAGGCGCTCGCGTACGCCGCCGCGGCGGAGCTGCCCAGCGAACATCCGCTGGCCCGCGCCGTGGTCGCCGCCGCGCGGGGCCGCGGCCTGCGGGTGTCCGGCGCGCGGGAGTTCTTGTCCATGCCGGGACGGGGCGTGCGCGCGGTGGTGGAGGGGCGCGTCGTACAGGTCGGCAGTCCGGCGGCGCTGCTGAGCGCGGGAGCGCCCGGGAGCACCGACGGGCTCGCCGAGGAGCTGGTGCGCGAGGCGCGCGCCGGCGCGGAGGAGGTGGGGGCCGCCGGTCACACCGCGGTGGCGGTACTGGTGGACGCCCGGCCCGTTGCCGTACTGGCCGTCGCCGACCGGCTGCGCCCCGGCGCTCCCGAGGCCGTGGCCCGGCTGCACCGCCTGACCGGCACCGGCGTGACGCTGCTGACCGGTGACCACGCCCGCGCCGCCGCCCGTACGGCCGAGGAGTGCGGCATCACGGACGTACGGGCCGGACTGCTGCCGCAGGACAAGGTGGCCGCGGTCCGCGCCTGGCAGGACGGCGGCGCGAAGGTGCTGGTGGTCGGCGACGGCGTGAACGACGCGCCCGCGCTGGCAGCCGCGCACAGCGGCGTCGCGATGGGCCGGGTGGGCTCCGACCTGGCCCTGGAGACGGCCGACGCGGTGGTGGTGCGCGACGAGACCGGGGCGGTGCCCACCGTCGTCGCGCTCTCGCGACGGGCGCGACGGCTGGTGGTCCAGAACCTGGTCATCGCGTCCGTGTGCATCGGCGTGCTGGTCACCTGGGACCTGGCCGGACACCTGCCACTGCCGCTGGGCGTACTCGGCCACGAGGGCTCGACGGTCCTGGTCGGCCTCAACGGGCTACGGCTGTTGCGCGCCGCTGCCTGGCGGCGGGCGGCGGCCACCTGAGGGGCCCGTATGCCCCGCCCCGGCGCGCCGACAAGGGAATCCCTTGACCTCAACATTGGTTGAGGTCATAGCTTCTGGCATGTCGCCGGGCAGCACGGCCCGCGCACCTCACCCATGCCGACCACGCCGCCCCGGAGGACCGCGATGGACATGGAAGTCACCGCCTGGCATTCGCTGCACAGCACCTTGAACGCGCAGCGCGACCGGCGCCCGTTCTCCCGCGCGACGCTGCGGCGCATCGTCGCCTTCGCCCGGCCGCACCGCCGCGCGCTGGCCTGGTTCCTGGTGCTGAGCACGGTGACCGCGGCGCTCGCGGTGGTCACGCCGGTGCTCGCGGGCCGGGTGGTCGACGGCATCGTGGGCGGCGCGGCGGCCGGCACCGTCCTCAAGCTCGCCGGGCTGATCGCCGCCATCGCGGTGGCGGAGGCGGGTCTGGGCCTGCTGGCCCGCCGGCTGTCGGCGGGCCTCGGCGAGGGCCTGATCCTCGACCTGCGGACCACCGTCTACGACCACGTGCAGCGGATGCCGGTCGCCTTCTTCACCCGTACCCGCACGGGAGCGCTGGTCAGCCGCCTCAACAACGATGTGATCGGCGCGCAGCGGGCGTTCAGCGACACGCTGTCCAGCGTGGTCGGCAACATCGTGACGCTGCTGCTGACGCTCGTGGTGATGCTGAGCCTGTCGTGGCAGATCACGCTGATCGCGCTGGTGCTGCTGCCGGTGTTCGTCCTGCCCGCGCGCCGGGTCGGCCGCCGGCTGGCCGGGCTGCGGCGGGAGGCGGCCGACCACAACGCCGCGATGGGCACCCGGATGACCGAGCGGTTCTCCGCGCCCGGCGCCACCCTCATCAAGCTGTTCGGCCGTCCGGCGCACGAGTCGGCGGAGTTCGCCGCACGGGCGCGGCGGGTGCGCGACATCGGGGTGCGCACGGCCATGGTCCAGACGTACTTCGTCACCGCGCTCACCCTCGTCTCCGCCCTCGCGCTGGCCGTCGTCTACGGCCTCGGCGGCTTCCTGGCACTGCGCGGCCACCTCGAAGCGGGCTCCATCGTGTCGCTGGCCCTGCTGCTGACCCGCCTGTACGCGCCGCTGACGGCGCTGTCCGGCGCGCACACCGAGGTGATGAGCGCGCTGGTCAGCTTCGAGCGGGTCTTCGAGGTGCTGGACCTCAAGCCGCTGATCGAGGAGAAGCCGGACGCCCGCGCGGTGCCGGAGGGACCGGTCGCGGTGGAGTTCGACTCCGTGCGCTTCGGCTACCCGTCCGCCGACAAGGTCTCCCTGGCCTCCCTCGAAGAGGTGGCGTCCCTGGACACCCGGGGCGGCGCCGAGGTGCTGCACGGTCTCTCCTTCCGCGCGGAACCGGGCCACATGGTCGCCCTGGTCGGCTCCTCGGGCGCCGGCAAGTCGACCATCGCGCAGCTGCTGCCGCGGCTGTACGACGTGGACGCCGGCGCGGTACGGGTCGGCGGCGTGGACGTACGCGATCTGACGGCCGACTCGATCCGCGACACCCTCGGCATGGTGACCCAGGACGGCCACCTCTTCCACGACACCATCCGCGAGAACCTGCGGCTGGCCCGGCCCGGGGCCGGCGAGGACGAGCTGTGGGACGCGCTGCGCCGCGCCCGTCTGGACGGCCTGATCGCCTCGCTGCCGGACGGCCTGGACACGGTGGTCGGCGAGCGCGGCTACCGGCTCTCGGGCGGTGAACGGCAGCGGCTGACCATCGCCCGCCTGCTGCTGGCCCGGCCGCGCGTGGTGATCCTCGACGAGGCCACCGCCCATCTGGACAACACCTCCGAGGCGGCGGTGCAGGAAGCGCTGACCGAGGCGCTGGAGGGCCGTACGTCCGTGGTGATCGCCCACCGGCTGTCGACCGTACGGGCCGCCGACCTGATCCTGGTGGTCGAGGACGGGCGGATCGTCGAACGCGGCACGCACGACGCGCTGCTCGCGGCGGGCGGACGGTACGAGGAGCTGTACCGCACGCAGTTCGAGCAGGCGGAGACCTCCGGGGAACGCGCCGACCGCACGGCGACGGAACCGACCGCGGCGCGCTGACCGGCCGCACCGCCCGCGGGCCCCCGCCGACGGCTGGGGCCCGCGGCCGTGCCTCCCGTCCCCTTGGCGCCGCCCCGCGCATGCCGAACACTGAGGCGATGACCCAGCGCGTGGAACACACCACTGTCATGGACCGCCTCGCCATCGACGACCTGGTCACCGGCTACGCGATCGCCGTGGACGACGGCGACTGGGCCGCCTACCGGGCCCTGTTCGCCCCCGGGGCGCACGTCGACTACCGCTCGGCGGGCGGCATCGCGGGCAGCGCCGACGCGGTCGCGGACTGGCTCGCCGAAATGATGCGGCGCTTCCCCGTACGCCAGCACCTGATCGTCAACCGGCGGATCGGCATCGAGCTGCGCGACGGCGGCGCGCCCGGCGACACCGCCACCGTGCAGGCCGACTACCTGAACCCGATGCACCTCGCGGACCCGCACGGCACCCCGCCCGGCCCGTCCGCCGGCGCGTCGGCCGCCCCGAACTACACCTGCGCCGGCCGCTATGTCTTCGCCGCCCGCCGCGCCGCCGACGGATGGCTGCTGACCGAGGTCGTCGTCCACGAGAAGTGGCGCCAACTGCTTCCGGCGCACGCCTGACGGGCCCTGCTGTCCATGATCGGCCGACGCGCGCACACTGGGTGCTGCGATCCGACGGAGGGCTCCGAAGGAGGAGACGGCATGCAGGTGTCGGCCGACGGCCGGAGGGAAACGGGCCGGGGACGCGTCCGCGAAGAGCGGCACCGCGGGCTCACGTCGCCCTGGACACGCGGCGCCGCCGCGGTCGTGGCCGGAGCGCTGCCCGCGCTCGCGTTCCCGGCGCCCGCCCTGTGGTGGCTGGCCTACGCCGCCCTCGTCCCGTGGATCCTGCTGGCGCGCTCGGCCCGGACGAACCGCCGCGCGGCCCTGGACGGCTGGCTCGGCGGCGCGGGCTTCATGCTGGCCGTCCACCACTGGCTGCTGCCGAGCCTGCACGTGTTCATCCTCGTGCTGGCCGCACTGCTCGGCCTGTTGTGGGCGCCCTGGGGCCTGCTCGTACGGGCGCTGCTGCACGGCAGCCCGGGCGCGGCCCGGTGCGCCGCGTCCCTCGTCCTCGTACCGTCCGGCTGGCTGATGGTCGAACTGGTCAGGTCCTGGGAGTACTTGGGCGGGCCCTGGGGGCTGCTGGGCGCCAGCCAGTGGCAGGTGCCGCCCGCGCTGCGGCTCGCCTCGCTCGGCGGGGTGTGGCTGCTGAGCCTGCTCATCGTGTCGGTGAACGCCGCGCTCGCCCTGCTCGTCGCGGTGCGGCGGGCCCGCGTACCGGCGGTGGCGGGCCTCCTCATCTGCGCTGTCGGCAGCACCGCGGCCTGGCTGTGGGCGCCGGTGCCGCGGCCGGCCGGCACGGTCCGCGTCGGCCTCGTCCAGCCGGGCGAGATCGTGGGCGCGGACCCGCGGATAGCCCGCGGCGATGAGCTGACCCGCTCGCTGGCCGGGCGCGGCGTCCAGCTGGTGGTCTGGGGAGAGAGCAGCGTCAACCGCGACCTGACCCGCAATCCGGCCATGTCGGCCCGGCTCGCCGCGCTTTCCCGGGACGTGGGCGCCGACCTCCTGGTGAACGTCGACGGGCGGCGCGCCGACCGGCCCGGCATCTACAAGAGTTCCGTCCTGGTCGGCCCGCAGGGCGCGACCGGCCACCGCTACGACAAGATGCGCCTGGTTCCGTTCGGCGAGTACATCCCGCTGCGTTCCGTGCTGGGCTGGGCGACGCACGTCGGCAAGGCCGCCGACCAGAACCGGATGCGCGGCACCCGGCAGGTGCTGATGCCGGTCGGCTCGGCGGGCGGGCTGCGCGTGGGGCCGCTGGTTTGCTTCGAGTCGGCGTTCCCGGACATGAGCCGTCAACTGGCGCACGATGGCGCGCAGTTGCTGGTCGCCCAGTCCTCCACCTCGACCTTCCAGGACAGCTGGGCGCCCGCCCAGCACGCCTCGCTGGCCGCGCTGCGGGCCGCCGAGACCTGGCGGCCGATGGCGCACGCCACGCTGACCGGGGTGAGCGCGGTGTACGGGCCGCGGGGCGAGCCGGTGGGCGGCCGCCTCGGCACCGAGCGAGGTGCGGCGGCCGTGTACGACATCCCGCTGGCCGAGGGCACCAGCCCGTACGTGCGCTTCGGCGACTGGGCCCTGTACGGCGCGATGCTGGCGCTCGGGGCGTACGCGGTGACGGCGGGGGCGCGGGCGTTGCGGTCACGCCGAGGCGCACGCGGGGCAGCGGAGCGGAAACCGTGAGGCCCGTCGCCTCACCCGGCCTGCGCCAGCGCCTCCTCGATCACCCGCTCGCACAGCTCGTGCGTACGCAGCGCGTCCTCGGCCGGCACGAACCGGCCCGCCCGCACGTCGTCCAGAAAGGCCAGCACGATCTGCTCGATGCCGCGCTGCCGGGCCACCGGTACCCAGTCGCCGCGCCGCCGCACGCTCGGCTGTCCCTTGTGGTCGATGATTTCGGCGAGGTTGACGACCTGGCGCTTGGTGTCCTGGCCGGACACGTCGAGGATCTCCTCCGCGGAACCGCTGAGCCGGTTCATGCTGCCGATGGCGCTGAAGCCGGCGCCGGAGAGGTGCAACACCACGTGGTGCATCAGGCCGTCGCGGATCTTCGCCCGGACGTCCACGTGCTCGACGGTGCCGGGCGCCAGGAACCGCAGCGTGTCGACCACGTGGATGAAGTCGTCCAGGACCAGCGTCCGGGGGCCCTCCGGGAGGCCGACCCGGTTCTTCTGCATGAGGATCAGGTCGCGCGGGTGCTCCAGGCACTGCGCGTACCCCGGCGCGTAGCGGCGGTTGAAGCCGACCGCCAGGCTGACGCGGCGCTCCTCGGCGAGCCGCACGATGCGCTCGGTGTCGGCCAGGTCGTAGGCAATCGGCTTGTCCACGTACGTCGGCACCCCGGCCTCGACGAGGCGGGTGACGATCTCCGGGTGCGCGGTGGTGGGCGCGTGCACGAACGCCGCGTCCAGACCGGCGGCGAGCAGCCCGTCCAGATCGGTGTGGCACCGGTCGGCGGGCAGGCGGCAGGTCGCGGCGACCCGCTCCAGGGTGGCCGGCGTACGGGTCTGGAGGTGCAGCTCGACACCGGGCTGCGCGCCGAGCACCGGCAGGTACGCCTTCTGTGCGATGTCGCCGAGTCCGATGCAGCCGACCTTCACGAAGGGCTCCCTGGGGTTGTGCCGCCGTTTCCGGTGACGCGCTGGTCAGCGCGCCGGGTGCGCCGGGCGTGCGCCGGGCGCCCCGGAAGCATACGTGCCGCCCGGGGGCCGCCAGTCGGCGATGCCGTCGAGCGAGCGCAGCGCGAGGTCCGGGGCGAACCGCGCGGTGCAGGCCACGGCGGCCTGGCGCAGCAGGACGGCGGGCGCGGACCGCCAGGTGGTGAGACGGCCGATGCGCTCCGACCGGCGCACGACCTCCGTCGTCCGCGGCAGCCGCTCCCGCGAGTACGCGTCGAGGGCCGCCGCCAGGGTCCGGTCCGACGCGACGCGGTGTGCCAGCACGATCGCGTCCTCGATGGCCTGGCAGCCGCCCTGGCCGAGGTTGGGCGTCATCGGGTGCACGGCGTCGCCGAGCAGAGCCACCCGGCCGCGGTGGCAGGCGGGCAGCGGCCGGGCCGCCGTACGGACGTCGTTGCGCAGGACGGCGGCCGGGTCGGCGGCCGCCAGGATCTCGGGGACGGGCTGGTGCCAGCCGCCGAACCGGCGCAGCAGCTCGGACCGTTCGTCGTCGGGCGCACGGCCCCCGGGCGGCACGGCCGCGGTGGCATAGGCGTAGACCCGCCCGTCGTGCAGCGCCACGCTCCCCCACACCCCGCCGGGCCCCCACGTCTCGTGCGCGGCGTACGGACGGCGGAGCGCCGGGACGACGAGGCGCCAACTGGTGAACCCGGCGTAGCGGGGCTCCGGGTGTCCGGGGAAGAGGGAGCGGCGGGTGGCGGAGTGGATGCCGTCGGCGGCTATGACGAGGTCGGCGGTCAGGTGGGGTGTGCGGGCGGTTTCGGCCGGGTCCAGGAGGCGGACGCGGGCCGGGCGGTCCGGGCGCGCGGGGTCGCCCGGGTCGGCCACTTCGGCGGGCGCGCCGGTCCGTACGGCCCCTTCGGGCAGCCGCCCGGCGAGCAGGGCGATCAGCTCCGCGCGGTGGGCGACCACGACGGGGCCGCCGAAGCGCCGTACGACCGCGGCGTTGTCCGTACGGGCCAGCCGGCGACCGCGCGGAGTCCGGAGCTCGCCCCTGATCTGCGGGACGGCCATGGCGCGTACGGCGTCTCCCGCGCCGATGGTGTCCAGCGCGCGCTGGGCGTTGGCGGCCAGCGCGATACCGGCCCCGACGGGTTCGAGCGCGGCGGCCCGTTCCAGGACGGTGATCTCCCACCCCTGCCGGTGCAGGGCGACGGCGGCGGTGAGGCCGCCGATCCCGCCGCCGATGACGATCGCTGTGCGCTGCCGCATGAGTCCTCCCGTGGCACCGAGCGGTGGGACCGGACGCCTCGGCGGACCTGCCACCGGACACTCGGACTACACCTGTAGTTGCCTGTCGGCACGACATTACTACACGTGTAGTCGCAGCGGTAGGCTCACCTGCATGACCCGAAGTGCCACCCCCGGCAAGGCCGCGACCAGCAAGGCCACGTCCGACGCGACCACGCCCCGCCACGACCGCATCGCCGACGCCGCCCTGTCCCTGCTCGCCGAGCGCGGGCTGCGCGGGCTCACCCACCGGGCCGTGGACGAGGCCGCCGGGCTGCCGCAGGGGTCCACCTCGAACCTCGCGCGCACCCGCGCGGCCCTGCTGGAAACGGCGGTACGGCGGCTGGCCGAACGGGAAGCGGCCGTCCTCACGCCCCAGGAGACGCCGGACGCGGCGGGCAGCGGCCCCGCGGCGCTCGCCGACGCCCTCTCCCTCGGCCTGCACCGTTCGCTGACCCGCCACCGGGACCTGGCCGTCGCCCGGTACGAACTGGCCCTGGAGGCCACCCGGCGCCCCGAGCTGCGCGTCTTCTACGACCGGGCCGGGCAGCGGTTCCGCGAGCCGCTGGTGGCGATGCTGACGGCGGCCGGGTCCACCGCGCCCGAGCGGCACGCGCTGAACGTCCTCGCCTGGTGTGACGGCATGCTCTTCTCCTGCATCGCCGGACAGTTCCACGCGACGCCGCCGACCCGGCGGGAACTGCGTACCGGTATCGAGGAATTGCTCGCCGGCCTGCTCGGCCGCGGCTGATCCGGTGTCAACGCCGCTCGGATCGATCACTCCCACGGGGCCTTCACAAAAGGGGCTGTCATCGGCAGAGTTGGCCGGTGTTCCGTATTCCCGCAGCGGCGGCCCTCGCCGTGACGACGGCCGCGGTCGCCACCGGATGTGTCACCGTCGCCCACCGCCCGGCCCCCGAAAGCCTCCGGCCCCGCCCCGCGGCGCCCGCCCCGTCCGTGGAGCCCATCGGCCCGGAGGTCACCCAGTCCCCGCGCCGTGAGGGTTCGGGAGCGCCGCCGCCCGGCCCGGCCGCCCGGCGCTCCGCACCGGCCGGTCCCCCGGCCTCCGGCGTACAGCGGACGAAGCAGCCGCAGCCGGAGTCCGCGCGGAAGGGGGCGGGGAAGGGCAAGGGCGCGGGCCGGGACGGACGGGGCGGCCCGGAGCACGGGTCCGGCCACGGAGGCCACCGCTTCGGCTCTCCATGGCAACGCGCCGAGGACCGCCGCCCGATCGCCCCGGCCCCCGGCCTGTGCGCGCTGGCCCGGGAGTACGGCCGCTGGCAGGGCGACGACCGCGCCGACGAGGTCTGCCGCCGCGTGTACGGAGGCTGAGCGCCGGGGCGCCCGCGCGGTCGGGCCGCCCCCGTCGGCGCCGAACGCCGCGGCCCCGGCTCAGCCCAGGTCGGGGATACGCCAGTCGATCGGGGTGTGCCCCTGCGCGGCGACCGCCTCGTTTATCCGGGTGAAGGGCTGGGAGCCGAAGAACTTCTTCGCGGACAGCGGGGACGGGTGGGCGCCCTCCACGACCGCGTGCCGCTCGGTGTCGATCAGCGGCAGCTTCTTCTTCGCGTAGTTCCCCCAGAGCACGAACACCGCCGGGTCCGGCCGGGAGGCCACCGCCTTTATCACCGCGTCGGTGAACTTCTCCCAGCCCTTGCCCTTGTGCGAGTTGGCCTCGCCCGCCCGCACCGTGAGCACCGCGTTCAGCAGCAGCACGCCCTGCCGGGCCCAGGGCATCAGATAGCCGTTGTCCGGGACCGGGTGGCCCAGCTCCTCCTTCATCTCCTTGTAGATGTTGCGCAGCGACGGCGGCGTCTTCACACCGGGCCGCACGGAGAAGCACAGCCCGTGGCCCTGCCCCTCTCCGTGGTACGGGTCCTGCCCCAGGATCAGCACCTTCACCTGGTCGTACGGGGTGGCGTCGAGGGCCGCGAAGACCTCCTCGCGGGGCGGGTAGACCGGCCCGTTCGCCCGCTCCTGCTCGACGAACTCGGTGAGCTCCTTGAAGTAGGGCTTCTCCAACTCCTCGCCGAGGACGCCGCGCCAGGACTCGGGCAGCATGTCGGTCATCACTGAGCAACCTCCGGTGTGCGTTCCGTTCTCGGCTACGAACTTACCGGCGACCACTGACAGCGCCGCACGCCCGTCCACCGGCCGGGCCCGCCCGGGCCTCCGCCCGCCCCGCGCCCGCTCACGCCGTGTCGAGCCGCGCCCGCTGCGCCGCGTCCAGTCGCAGGTCCAGCGCCGCCAGACTCTCGTCCAGCTGGGCCACCGAACTCACACCGAGGACCGGGACGACCGGCACCCGGCCGCCCATCAGCCAGGCCAGCACCACCTGGTTCACGGTGGCCCCGGCCTCCGCGGCGACCTCGCGGAGGACCCGCAGACGCGCCACCGAACCGGGGTGGTCGTACCGGTCCAGCAGCGGCTGCTCCGGCCGCGCGTACCCGCCGTGCATCAGCGTCGAGTATCCCAGCAGCGTCAGGTCGTCGTGCGCCTCGGCGTAATCGAGCAGTTCCTCGTCCGTCTCCCGCTGGAGCCCGGAATCCGCGTCGGGCCGCGGCCGCAGGTAGGTGTGCCGCTGCTGTACGGCGCGGTAGCCGGGCAGGCCCTGCGCCTCGGCGATGCGGCGGGCCTCGGCGAGCCGCCACGTGGCGTGGTTGCTGGCCCCGAGCACCCCCACCGAGCCGTCCCGCACCAGGCCCGCCAGCGCCCCGACGGTCTCCTCCAGCGGCACGTCCCGGTCCTCGATGTGCGCGTAATACAGGTCCACCCGGTCCGTGCCGAGCCGTCGCAGGCTGCCCTCGATCCCGTCCCGTACGGTCTTCTCGCCCAGCCCCTCCAGATTGGCGGGCCACTCTGGGCCGCGGGACGGGTCGGGGCGCGCGCCGACCTTGGTCGCCAGCACCGTACGGTCCCTGGCGCCCCGGCTGCGCAGCCAGCGCCCCAGCAACAGCTCGCTCTCGTCGCCGGTCGCGCCCGGCACCCAGCAGGCGTAGTTGTTGGCGGTGTCCAGGAAGGTGCCGCCCGCCTCGGCGAAACGGTCGAGCACGGCGTACGACGTCTCCTCGTCGACGGTGGTGCCGAACGGCAGGGTGCCCAGGCACAGGGCGCTGACCCGGGGTCCCCGGTCGCCGCCGAGAGTGCGGTAGCGCATGGTGGGTCTCCTTCACGGATTCACAGAGGGCATCACGGGCCCTCGTGCACGGGCCCGGAACAGACGTGGTGCCGGCCCCTTCCGGACCGGCACCACAGACTCTGCCTCTTGGAGTGCACGCGAACGCAAGCCGCTGTGCACGCTCCCGTACGCGGAGCGCGCACACCCGTACGCCTGCCCTCAGGCGCCCGCGCCCACCGGCGCCCTCAGACGCCCGCGCCCGTCGGCGCCCTCAAACGCCCGCGTTCAGGAACAGCCCGCCGTCCACCTGGAGCGTCTGCCCGGTGATCCACCCGGCGGCGTCGGACAGCAGGAACGCCGCCGCGCCGCCGATGTCCTCCGGCACACCGAGGCGCCCCATCGGGTAGCCCGCGGCGGCCTCCTCCTCGCGGTTCTCGTACAGCGCGGCCGCGAACTTGGTCTTGACGACCGCCGGGGCGATCGAGTTGACCCGTACCACCGGCGCGAACTCGTGCGCCAGCTGGAACGTCAGGTTGATCATCGCGGCCTTGCTCATGCCGTACGCGCCGATGAAGGGCGACGCGGAGACGCCCGCGATGGAGGCGATGTTGACGATCGCGCCGCCGTTGTCCTTCTGCCACGCGTGCCAGGTGCGCTGCGCGAAGCCCAGCGCGGAGACGACGTTGGTCTCGAACACCTTGCGGGCTACGTTCAGATCGAGGTCCGCGATCGGGCCGAAGACCGGGTTCGTACCGGCGTTGTTGACCAGGTGGTCGACGCGGCCGAACGCCTCCATGGCCCGCTCCACGGCGACACCCTGGTGGGCCTCGTCGTGCGCCTTGCCCGCGACGCCGATGACGCGGTCGGCGCCCAGCGCCTCGACGGCCTCCTTGAGGGCGTCCTCGTTGCGGCCGGTGATGCAGACCTTGTCGCCGCGGGCCACCAGCGCCTTGGCGATGCCGTACCCGATGCCCCGGCTGGCGCCGGTGACCAGCGCCGCCTTGCCGGAGAGCGGGGGCAGCGCCTTGTCCTGTGCAGTCATCTTCCGTCCCCTCGGCGTCAGTTGAGCGGGCCGCCGGCCACGTACAGGACCTGGCCGGAGACGAAGCCGGCCGCCTCGCCCGTGAAGAAGGCGATGGCGTTGGCGATGTCGTCCGGCACGCCGACGCGCTGCACCGGGATCTGGGTGGCGGCCGCGGCCTGGAAGTCCTCGAAGCCCATGCCGACGCGCTCGGCGGTGGCGGCGGTCATGTCCGTGGCGATGAACCCGGGCGCGACGGCGTTGGCGGTGACGCCGAACTTGCCGAGTTCGATGGCGAGGGTCTTGGTGAAGCCCTGCAGGCCGGCCTTGGCGGCCGAGTAGTTGACCTGTCCGCGGTTGCCGAGCGCCGAGCTGGAGGAGAGGTTGACGATCCGGCCGAACTTGGCGTCGACCATGTGCTTCTGGCAGGCCCGCGACATCAGGAACGCGCCCCGCAGGTGCACGTTCATAACGGTGTCCCAGTCGCTGTCGCTCATCTTGAACAGCAGGTTGTCCCGGAGCACACCCGCGTTGTTGACGAGCACGGTCGGCGCGCCCAGCTCCGCCGCCACCCGCGCGACCGCCGCCTCCACCTGCTCCGCGTCCGAGACGTCACAGCCCACGGCCAGCGCCCTGCCGCCCGCCGCGGTGATCTTCTCGACGGTGTCCTTGCAGGCCGCCTCGTCCAGGTCGAGTACGGCGACGGCGCGGCCCTCGGCGGCCAGGCGGACCGCGGTGGCCGCGCCGATGCCGCGGGCCGCGCCCGTCACGATGGCTACGCGCTGCTCGGTGGTGGACATGCGGGGTTCTCCTCACCCTCGAAACCTCGACGAGCGGTCCGCCGCACCGCAACCACAGGTGAGCAACCGCTTAGTAGCTTCAGCAGGCCCGACGCTAGAAGCCCCGCCACCCTCTGTCAACGCCTCCTCGGCACTCCACCGCACTTCAGAAGGGCCACCGGGCCCGTACGGACCGGCGGCAACCGGCTTCCGTACGGACCGGCAACCCCCGGCAGGCCCTCCCCCACGCAACCAGCGACCGCCCTCACCTCACCTCACCAACAGATCGAGCAACCGCTCCGCCTCGGTCGACGGGTCCGTGGTCAGCCCGGTGTGCACCGGGCCGGGCTGCACGACGGTGCTGCGCGGCGCGATCAGCCACCTGAAGCGCCGCCCCGCATCGTCGCCCGCAGCCTGCCCGGCACGCTCGCCGCCCACACAGATCCCCTCGACCGCACGCAGGGCCGCCCTGACACCTTCCACGTCGGCGTTCGCGTCGAGCGCCCGCAGCCGCCCCTCGTCCAGATACGTACGCGCCTCCACGAAGCGCCGGGCGCGGCAGTACACGACCACCCCCGCATTGATCATCTCTCCGCGTTCGACCCGCGGTACGACCTTGAGCAGGGCGTACTCGAACACGTCACGTCCGTTGTGCAGGCCGCTCACTTCACTGTCCTCCGCGGCAACTCGCTCGCCAGCCAGCCCGGTACCCGGGAGGGCCCGTCCTTCGTGGGTTCCCCGACGGTGATCCGCTCGCCGATCACCGGGGCCCGGCCCAGCAGCGCCCGTACGTAGGCGCCGCGCAGCTCGTCCGGCGAGCCGAAGCCCGGCTCGTCCACCAGCCACTCGTCCGGCACGGCGGCCGCGACCTCGGTCAGCAGTTCCTCGGTGACCAGCGGCGCGAACTCGGCCGCCGCGGCCTCGACGTCCGGCCCGAAGCTCGCCAGCACGTGGTCGGAGGCGTCGTACGGTTTGGCCGCGGACTTCTCGGCGGTGGGCCAGTTGTGCTGCCAGATCATCGTGGCCCCGTGGTCGATCAGCCACAGCTCACCGTGCCAGACCAGCAGGTTCGGGTTGCGCCACGAGCGGTCCACGTTGTTGATGAGCGCGTCGAACCACACGACCCGCCCCGCCTCCCGCGCCGACACCTCGAATGCGAGCGGATCAAACCCGAGCGACCCCGGCAGATAGTCCATCCCCAGGTTCAGTCCCCCGCTGGCCTTCAGCAGCTCCTGCACCTCCTGATCGGGCTCACTCAGCCCGATCACCGGATCGAGCTGCATCCGCACCAACTCCGGCACCCGCAGCCCGAGCCGCCGCCCCAGTTCCCCACAGATGACCTCGGCGACCAGCGTCTTGCGCCCCTGTCCCGCCCCGGTGAACTTCATGACATACGTACCGAGATCATCGGCCTCGACGATCCCCGGAAGCGACCCGCCTTCACGCAAGGGCGTGACATAGCGGGTCGCGGTGACTTCGGACAACATGCGGATCAGGCTACTTCCTGGGGTTTGCCGCAGGTCAGCGACGTGCGGGCGATTCAGTCCGGCGGTAGTGATGCAAGTATATCGATACATGCGCATCGAACCCGCCTCAGCCACCCCCGCACCCGAGGGGTCCTCCGAAGATGACCGGGGAGAATCTGGGGAGTTTCAGATCTCAACCACAGGGTTCACTGGATCGCCAAGCAGCCCATCATGATTACGGAGCGTAACGGCCGAGGGCGTTCGGCCACCGCCGTCTCACCATCCGATACGAGCGAAAGGGATCGCACTTCCTCGCCCTCCTCGGCCTCAGGCTGCCCTGGCCCGCCACAAGAAGCAGGCAAAACTCACCACGTGAGACCTTCTCCAGGGACCGTGCGGTAGCTGCCGTGCCGGGCGGAATGGCCCTGCTGGGGTTGGTGTGATCACAGTGCCGGAGCCGTCATGAACGGCTCCGGCACCGAGTTGAACCCACGGCAGTTCGGCAGGTTGTTCAACCCATGCACCGCGAGTACAAGGCAAGCCCACGCACCCACGCACCCACGAACTTCTCGCCGTGCTCCGCGCGCGAGACCATCACCGTCGGGATGAACTCACCTCGACGGCTACTCGCCGACGGTGCCATCGGCGAGTTCACGTGCGATGTCCAGGTGCCCAACGTGCCGGGCGTACTCCTGGAGGAGGTGAAAGAGAATCCAGATCAGCGTCGGGCGATCTTCTTCGGCCGGGACGCGGCCACCGAGCGTGGCTGCTCTGTCCTCCAGCTGTGCCCCGGCGACGATGACGCGGGAGCGTGCGCACTGCTCCTGGAAGAACGTCTTGACGTCCTCGAAGGTCTCGTCCGGCGCGATGTGCCATGGTGCGCGGCGGACCTTCACATCGCCCCAAGGCTCTTCGATGTGTTCACCGGCAAACCCCCACTGCAGCCAGCGCAGCTCTACGTAAGCCAAGTGCTTGAGCAGGCCGAGCGGGGCCCAGCCGGAAGGCAGCCGACTGCGACGTAGCTCCGCGTCGGACAGTGCCTCCAGCTTGCGCAGCACGGCCTCTCGGTAGAAGTCGAGGTAGCCGGTGAGCAGTTCGGCTGGGGCGCTGAGGGTGACCGGGGGCTCCGGCGAAGGCTCGATTCTGTGGAGCACAGCCGGAGTGTCAGACTGCATGTGGTGCATGTGCTTGTCTCTCCAAAACTTTCGTCGGAGCGCCGGGTACAGGCGCAGTTGAACCTACTTGGTCGCAGCCGAACGGTCTGCGCATGGCCCTGTCCGGCAAAGCTGCACAACGCCACCAGACCGCGGTGCCCGCAGAAAAGCTCAACGCGCAGGTGGTCCACACTCTGAGCAAAAGGCGCCCGCCGTCCACGAGCAGGCCGCCGTCGATGCACGCACGGCAGAGCAAGTTTGCGTCCACCCCGGGGCCGGCGACCGGAATCCGAGCGGTCTTACCTCCTGCTCATGTCCGGCCGCTGCCTTCCCGGAGCTTGACGGCGGCTTCTGCGGAGTTCAGCCCGTACTGTTGCCTGGCACCCTTCCCGCCGCGGAATGCGGGAGCGCACAGGAGAGAACCGGTAGTGATTCCCTGCCTCGACCGATTAATCTCCGTCAGTGAAACCCGTCCACCGGGGATTGTCGAGGTCTTTGCCTGCAGCATTTCGGTCCGGGAGGGCAAGCCAGCAGTCAACCACGTGAAGAACAGACCACACCACGAGAACGCCGTCGGCCCGACCACGAGATGTAGACAACCGCAGGGAAAGCTTCTCAGAGCGGTCTCAAATTTCCGGTCTCAGCCTCTTTGCCTACGGCACGAAAGGGATCTTGACCTGTACTCCATAATATGTGGGTGCCCACAAAGGTGGTCCTTAGATCGTGTTTGAGATCTGCCGTGTCCAGTGGCCTGGGCGAACGTTGAGTCTTATGTCAATGCTGTTGGGGATGGGTATCCGTCGGACTTGGCGGATGAGCAGTGGGGGCTGGTGGAGCCGTTGCTGCCGCCTGCGAGGGTGGGGTCGAAGGGCGGGCGGCAGGAGGAGGGCAGTCCGTCCGCACCGCCGACACCGTCCCCATCGCCACCAAGGGCTTCGATGCCGGCAAGAAGGTCAAGGGTCGCAAGCGGTTCCTCCTGACCGATGCGCTCGGCCTGCTCCTGGCAGTCCACGTCCTCGCTGCGAATGTGCAGGACCGTGATGGTGCGAAGCACCCGCTGCTTAAGCGGTGGGCGATCGGGCGCACGCTGCCGTGGAGCACCGCCCCCCGGCGCCTTGCGCGGGACTACGAGACCAATCCGGCTCACTCGGAGTCCATGATCCGCTGGGCGATGACCGGCGTCATGGTCCGCCGTCTCACCCGCGGCCGTCCCGCAGCCCGCCCGGGCCCGCTCGTGCGGCTACCGTCGTAAGCGGCCCGCTCACGGGCACCGGCAGCCGGGCGCTGGCGGCGGCCTACAGAGCCAGGAACCGTTCTACGTCTTGTTTCAGAAACGGTGTCAGGTCGCTCAGCTCCGAGACGATCATTCGAAGCTCACGCCCGAGCTCGGGTGATCCGCTCCAGACCTCCGGACTCCTGGTGAGTACGGCGGCCAACAGATCGCCCTCGTACATGTCGCCCTCCGCCATCGGGTCGTCCCGGAGTACCTCCAGTGCCACCGGCAAGACATAGGCAAGGCCCATGTCCTGCCTGACCAGCAGGCGCAGGTCCTCGACGGTCAGCTCGCCGATCGGCTTACGCCGAAGCGCGTGCACGGTCGCCACAAGACGGGTCACACTGCCCGACGGGGCCGGCCAACGATCGCGCTCAAGCTCCTCAAGGGAGCGGTCACGGTTCACATGTCGAGTCACCGAAGGATCGTCCCAGGCCAGAGATCTCAAACGCGGTCCAAGGCACTCGAATCGATCAGGAGCCTCCTGGTCAGCTTCCCCGACCTATCCGAGAAGCAGATGCTGTACACGCTCCCGGCAGGGGGCATGCGCTTGGAAGGGTCGGTGGCCGGCGAGATGGCGGGGGGGCGACGGCCCATTTGCTGCCCCTGTCCCCTACCAGGGGGAGCTGATAGTCCTGGCCGGACATCGAACGCAGGGCCATCTCGGCTGTGGTGACAGCGGTGTCCCATTCGGTGCCGCCCAGGATGTGGCGCAAGCGTACGAGCGCCTGGTGAAGGTAGTGGTCAGCGAACTGGCTCTGGCAGACGAACGCGACCGTCTTGGCCACGGCCTCGGCGGGCGCCTGAGCCCGCTTAAGAAGCCGAGCCCGCACGGTGGGGCCGACGGCGTCCGCCTCCGCAGCGGTGGCCAGCCCGCGTGCGATCAGCTTCAGATGCTCGGCCGAGCCAGGCCAGGAGGTGCTTGTGGGTGTCGGGGCGCTGTCGCCACAGGTGCAGCAGCACAGCCCGTGCGTGTCCCGGCTTGTGGCTTCCTGGGCTTTGTCGCAGGCGCAGGTCAGCGACGTGCGGGCGAGGGGACTCCCCAATACTGAGGCAAGCATACCGATGCGGACGCATCGGTTCTCGGTGTTCTCACTCGTTCCGGCGGACGCATCGCCACCACGGGCCAAGTTGACGTACCTTCAGTACGTGAAGAACGGGGAGAGGATGACTCAAGGAATTCGGGCTCAGCAGCGGGAGCAGACCCGGCAGGCGCTGGTGCGGGAGGGCAGGCGGCTGTTCTCCACGCTGGGCTACGGGAGTGTGGGACTTTCGGAGATCGTCCGGGCGGCGGGGGTCACCAAAGGCGCGCTGTACCACCACTTCACCGGTAAGGCCGACTTGTTCCGGGCCGTACTGGAGCAGGTGCAGCAGGAGGTGGCCGAGCGGATCGCCGAGACGGCGGATGCCCGGGAGGACTCCTGGGAGCAGCTGGTCTCCGGATGCCAGGCGTTCCTCAGCGTGTCCACCGATCCCGCGATCCAGCGGATCATGCTCGTCGACGGACCCGCCGTCCTCGGCTGGAGCGAGTGGCGGGCCATGAACGAGACGACCTCCGGGCGGCACCTGGCACAGGTGCTCGGGGACCTCGTCGGTGCGGGGCGGATCGCCGCGCAACCCGTCGAGCCGCTCACCCATCTGCTGTCGGGCGCGATGAACGAGGCGGCACTGTGGCTGGCCACCTCGACGGGCCCCGGCGATCTGGACGACACGCAGGCGGCGCTGGTGACGATGCTGGAGGCCCTGCGGGTCAAGTGACACCGACGGGCGCCCTGCCGGGTGGCGGGCACTCCGCCGGGTAGCGGGCACACCTCCGCACGACGGGCGCCCCGGGTGCGGGGCGCCCGCTTCCGTGCGGGTCGGTGTACGGGCGGGCCCGTCAGCTCGCACGGCGTAGGCCCGCGGCGCGCTGGGCGCAGGCGTAGCACCCGCCCTGACCGCGGCGGATGTTGTTGAGGGTGGGGCTGCCGACGTGACCGCACATCGCGCAGCGGCACATCCACCTGTCGCGGACCCGGCCCGGGAAGGGCTCCAGCGGCTCCATGCCGACCGCGCGCATCTCCGCCTCGGCGGTCTCCTGGTCCACCGGCGCCCGTCCCGCACAAGCACGGCAGCCGCCCTTGCCGGCACGGATGCCGAACAGCCGCGGATGGACGGTACGGCCGCAGACCACATGGCGGCAGGGCCACCGGGCCCGGGCCCCGGGGTACGGCTCCAGCGGCTCGAAACCCGCGGCACGCATGTCCGCCTCGGCCCGGGCCCGCCCGGCGGCCCGCCGCCGCTCCCCCGCGGCGATGCGTCCGCAGTAACGGCATCCCGCGCTCGCGCCGACGCGCACCGAGGCGAAGGTGGGCGCGACAAGGTGCGCGTTCTTCGTGCAGCGGCTGCTCCAGGCCACGTTGGCCCCGGGATACGGCGCCAGCGGTTCGAGACCCGCGGCACGCATGACCGCGACCGCCACCTCGGGATCGACTCTTCCGGGCATGATCGCCCTCCCCCTTCGAACACCGATCCTCGGCGAGCGCCGATCGGTCATTTCAGTGCGACGACATGGATGAGCACACCGTTCGGGTCCGTGACGAACAGGTCGGCCCCCGCCGCCGTTCCGGTGCCGGGCCCGCGCCTCCCCGCCGGTCCGCCACAGGCGGCTATACGTGCCAGCTCCCGCTCTCCGCCCTCGACTTCGAGGGTGAGGCGGACCGTACGCAGCGGCCGTCGCCGTGGCTCCGGCAGAGCCGGGTGCGTGTGGTCCAGAAGGGCGAGTTCGCAAGGTGGCGGACCGGGCCGGCCGAGGCCGACATGCCACGCCGTTTCGTGAGTGACCTCGAAACCGAACAGCTGGGTGTAGAACTCGCGGGACTCCTCAAGGCATGAGGTGCAGATCACCGGGCGCAGGCTGGTCAGCATGGAGTGCCATCTCCAGTCACGTACCGAAGGTATGCGAGTGAACCTAATGACGTACCATCGGTATGTCAACACGGGTCGCCACCGCCCGTGAGGTGCGGTGGCGATGGTCCTTCGGCACTCGGCACTCGGCACACGTGACGGCGGGTGGCGTTCCCTGTTGCGCCGAACGCCACCCGCGCTCCCGGCTCATGAGGCCGGCTGCTCCGCGGGCTCGACGGGGCTCCCGGCGGACTCCTCGGCCGCGCCCGTGGGCGGGCTCTTGATGACGACCGCCACCAGTACGGCCGTCCCGAGCGCCAGCAGTGCGCCGATGACGCCGATGACGTTCATGCCGTCGGTGAACGCGGCCCGGCCCGAGTCGACGAATGCCGCGGCCACGTCCGAGGACAGGTCCTTCGCCGCCTTCAGCGCGCCGGCGAGGGTGTCACCGGCACCGTCCGGGACACCGGCGGGAACGTCCACACCGCCGCGGTACACGGCGGTGGCGACGCTGCCGAGAACCGCCACGCCGAGAGCCATGCCCAGTTCGGTGCTGGTCTCCGACATGGCCGCGGCGGACCCGGCCTGCTCGGGCGGCGCCGACCCGACCACGATGTCGGTGCCCAGCGCGATGAGCGGGCCGCCGCCCGCGTACACGAAGGCGAAACCGGTGACGACCTGCGCGATCCCGGACGTGCTGTCCGCGAGGGCCAGCATGACGTGGCCCAGCGCCGAGACGCCCAGGCCGACGGCGACGACGTACGCGGGCCGGATCCTGCCCGCGGCGATCGGGGACACGACGGACGTCACGATGAGGGCGAAGGCGGCGGGCAGCAGGTACAGACCGGCCTTCATCGGCGAGAGCCCGCCCACGAGTTGCAGATACTGCGTCACGAACAGGTAGGTGCCGCCCGCGACCAGCATGCACAGCAGCAGCGTCACCAGGGACGTGCGGAAGGCGGGATTGCCGAACAGACGGAAGTCCAGCAGCGGGCTCCGCACGGTGCGCTGCCGGCGGACGAACACCGCCCCCACGACCAGGCCCGCGACGAGGATCAGCAGCGGCGGCACGGACACCCCGTCGTTGGCGATCTCCTTCAGGCCGTAGATCACCGGCAGTATCGTCCCCAGGGACAGGGCCACGCTGGCCAGGTCGATCCGGCCCGCCCGCACGTCGCGGTACTCCGGGAGCAGCACCGGACCGGCCACCAGCAGCAGCGCCATGATGGGCACGCCGAGCAGGAACACCGAACCCCACCAGAAGAACTCCAGCATGGCGCCGCCGACCACCGGGCCGAGCGCGATGCCCACGGAGAACATCGTGATCCAGATGGCGATGGCCACCCCGCGCTGCCGGGCGTCCCGGAACATGTTGCTGATCAGTGCCAGGGTGGACGGCATCAGGGTGGCACCGGCGATGCCCAGCGCCGCGCGGGCCGCGATCAGCGCGGCCGGGCCGTTGGCGTAGGCGGCGGCGACCGATGCCACGCCGAAGGCCGCGGCGCCGATCAGCAGCAGTTTCCGGCGGCCGACGCGGTCACCCAGCGTGCCCATGGTCACCAGGAAGCCGGCGATCAGGAAACCGTAGATGTCGATGATCCACAGCATCTGGGCGGCCGAGGGGTTCAGGCCCTCACTGATGTGCGGGACCGCCAGGTGCAGCACGCTCACGTCGATCGACAGCAGCAGCGTGGGAAGCGCCAGCACGGCCAGGCCCAGCCACTCCCGTGGCCCGGCCCGGTGGGAGGTATCGGTGACGGTGCTCAACTTGTCTCCTCCAAGGAGTGCTTCGGATCGCCGGCCGGAACGGGTGCCGGGCGGCGGGGCGGGCGGGGGACACGGCCCTCGCCCGGTGCACCGGGGCGGCCGGCCACCAGGTGGCGGGCGACGGCCGCGGCGTGCGGGGCTTCATAGAGGTAGAAATGGCCGCCGGTGAACATCAGCCGGCGAAAGCCGCCGGTCGTCTCCAGGGACCACAGGTGCAGCCGTTCGGCGATGACGACGGGGTCGTCGACAGCTCCGAGCGCCAGGACGGGCACGCCGGTCCCCGACAGCGGGCGCTCGTACCGCTCCATCGCCTCAAGGTCCGCACGGATGGCGCGCAGCGACGGCCGCACGAGGTCGGCCCGGCCCAGCAGCTGCGGTGTGATGCCGCCGATGTCCAGCAGGTGCGCCAGCAGGTCCGCGTCGCTCCTGAGGTGGGTGGCGGGCGGTTCGCCGGCGAAGCAGGGGGGCTGGCGCGCCGAGACGGCCAGCAGCTCGGGCGCGAGCCCCTTCCGCTCCATGTTCCGGGTGAGTTCGTACGCCAGCAGGCCGCCGAAGCTGTGCCCGATGACCGCGTACGGCAGCTCGGGCAGGTCCGTGAGATGTCGGCTGAGCGCGTCGACAAGAGGTTCGACGCGGGTCAGCGGCTCTTCGTTGATACGGGCGCCCCGGCCCGGCAGCTGGGCCACGACGAGTTCGACGTCTTCGGGCAGCACCTGCCACCAGGAGCGGAACGCGGAGGGCCAGCCGCCCGCGTGCGGAAGGGCCACCACCCGGAACCGGGGCGCCGGGCGGGCGCCGGCGCCGATGGTCGTCCACCAGCTACTCATGGGCCGCTCCCCGTACGGTGCCGGCGTCCGCCGGGCGGCGGTGCAGCAGCGGGTGACGGGCCTCCAGATGCTCGATCACCCGGCTCTGGTGGGGCTGCAGGCGCTGGCCCGGCAGATGGTCCAGCGCATGCAGGAAGGGGTCCTGCGGGGCGGGCAGCCCGGCGATCGCACTGGCCGTGCCGAGGACGAGCGTCGGCTGGTACCACGCCGAGTAACCGCCTTCGTGGACGAAGACGATCCGGCCCCCGGACAGTTCGTCGGCGAGCCCGCACACCATCGACGTCATGGCGTGGAACGTCCGGCTGGTGCACAGCATCCGGCCCATCGGGTCGTGCCCGCCCGCATCCACGCCCGCCGCGACCAGGATCAGTTCGGGGCCGAACGCGCGGACCGCGGGCGCCACGACGCGGCCGATGACGGCGAGGTAGGCGTCATGTCCCGTCCCCGGGGGCAGCGGGACGTTGAGCGTGCTGCCCGTGCCGGCGCCCGTGCCCGTCTCCATGACGAGGCCGGAGGCCGGCGGGAACAGGCCGTCCTGGTGGATCGACACGTACAGCACGTCGGGGTCGTCGTAGAACACGCGCTGGATGCCGTTGCCGTGGTGCACGTCCCAGTCCAGGATCAGTACCCGGCGCGCCCCCTGACGCTGCGCGGCCCGCGCGGCGATCGCGACGTTGTTGTAGAGGCACAGGGCCATCGCCCGGTCGGGTTCCGCGTGGTGGCCGGGCGGACGGACCAGGCAGTACGCCCGTCGGAACCGCCCGTCCAGGACCTGCCGGACAGCTTGCGCGGAGGCGCCCGCGGCGAGTCTCGCGGCCTGTGCGCTGTGGTGGTTGACCTGCGCGTACGCGCCGGCGTCGCCCCCGCCGAGCGCCGACATCGCTTCGACGCGCTCGATGTGTTCCGGCACGTGCACCAGCAGAAGGTCCTCGTCGGAGGCCGGGGCCGGAGTGACGCAGGTGTACCGGTCCAGTACGCCCGACGCCTTGACCAGCCCCTCGGCCCGGCGCAGGTCGGGGTCGACCGCGAACTGGCGGAGCGGTTCGACGCCCGGTCCCACCGGCACGTACCCCGAGCCGGGCCCGGGGTCGTGCCAGAAGCACATCTCGTGGCTGTACCACGCGATCTCGGAGGTGTTCACCAGGTGGACACGCCCAGCGAGGCCCGGCTGACGCCGGAGACCTTCTCGATGTACTGGAGGTAGTACTCCCGCTCCTCGTCCGGGGTGCGTTTGGTGCGGAACGTGGTCTCCAGCAGGTCCAGCACCTCACCGGTCTCACCGGGGGTGAGCTGCCGGTCCTTGGCCTCCTCCTCGACGGCGCGGATCCGCGCGGCCGGTTCCACCACGCCCTTGACGTGCTCGTCCTCGTCGGTGCCGTGGTTACGGGTCGAGGCGATGGCCTTCAGTACGGCCGAGAAGAATGCCGTCCGGTCGGTGTCCGTCATGTCCATCATGTGCGTTCCCCCTTGGTTGTCCGTGTGGTCGTGCGACGTGCCGTCCGGCCGGCGCGCCGTGTCCGGCCCCACCGGTCAGGTGATGAGGCCGCAGGCCCGGCCGGCCTTCTCCAGCGTCGCGACGGCCGTGTCCAGATCGGCGTCCGAGTGGCTGAGGCTGACGATGGTCCGCAGCCGCGGCAGCGTCCGCGGCACCGCCGGGTAGACGATCGGCTGGACGAACAGCCCGTCGAGCTGGCACGCGCGGGCCATGGCGTTCGCCTGCTCGGCGCTGCGGCAGATGACCGGCACGACCGGCGTCCGGCCCGTGAGCGTGTCGAAGCCCAGTGCCCGCAGCCGCTCCCGGTAACGCGAGGTCCTGGCCTGCAGTTCGCCGGGCAGCTGCGGAGCGGCGTCGATCACCTCGATCGCCGCTCTGGCCGCCGCCACCTGGGCCGGTGTGACAGCCGCGGAGAACATCCAGCCGCGCGCGTTGTTCTTCAGCGCGAAGACGAGGTCGCTCGGCCCGGCGACGTAACCACCCGCGCTGGGCACAGTTTTGGACAGCGTGCCCATCTTCACGTCGACGCGCGCCGGGTCGATGCCGAAGTGTTCGGTGATGCCGCGTCCGGTGCGGCCGAGCACGCCGAGGCTGTGCGCCTCGTCCACCATGAGCGGGGCGCCGTAGCGCTCGCACAGTCCGACGATGCCCGGCAGGTCGGCCACGTCGCCGTCCATGCTGAAGACGGCGTCGGTGACCACCAGCCGGCCGGCGTCCCCCGCCTTCTTCAGGGCGCGTTCCAGGTCGGCGAGGTCGTTGTGCGCGTAGGTGACGACCTCGGCGCCCGACAGCCGGTAGCCGTCGAGGATGCTGGCGTGGTTGTAGACGTCGCCGATGATGACGTCGCCGGGGCCGACCAGCGCGCCCACGGTCGCCACGTTCGCCATGTAGCCGCTGGAGAAGACGACGGCGTCCTCGGTGCCGAGGAAGCGGGCGAGCGCGAGTTCCAGTTCGCGGTGCAGCTGGAGGGTGCCCGCGAGGAGCCGTACGCCGTGGGCGCCGGTGCCGTGCCGTTCCACGGCCCGCAGCGTCTGCTGCTCGATGTAGTCGTGCCCGATGAGCCCGAGGTAGCTGTACGAGGCGAAGTTGAGGAACCAGCGGCCGTCGAACTTGATGTAGGCGCCCCGTGTCTCCTCGATGACGGGCTCGTAGAAGTACGCGTCCTGGGCGACGACGGCGCGGTCCTCCGCCGAAAGGGCGTCGATACGCCGGTCGAGGAACGTGCCGTCGGGCCTGCTGGTGAGACGGCCGGGCAGGGTACGCCGAAGGGTGTGGGTCCGGGGGCGTGGCGCCTCGGGGGCCGGGGCCGTTCCCGTCGCCTTGGGGCCTGCGGGTGACGGGTCGCGGTACCGGTCCCAGTCGGGGACGAAGGAGTCGGCCGGGGTGCGGTGCACAGCGGCGGTGGGGGTCGGGGTCCGGTGCACAGCGGCGGCGGGGGCCGACCGTTCCGGCTCACGTGCCGGGGGTACCGGGGGTGCCGGGTCCGGCACCGGGGCGGGAGCGGCGGGCGCCTCGACCGGCGCCGTCGCCGGGGCCGGGGCCGTACCGGCCAACGGTTGGAGGTGGCGGGCCAGTTCTCCGACCGTACTGTGGTCGAAGAAGGACATCGGGTCGGTTTCGAAACCGTCGGCGGACAGGGAAGCGGCCAGCTCCACCGCCATCATCGAGTCCAGGCCCAGCTCCAGCAGGTCGTCCTCCGGTGCCACGTCGTCCACGTGCAGGACTTTCTTCAAGGCCGTGGTCAGCGACGGCCACAGCCCGCGTTCCGGTGTCACAGCGGTCATGGATTCTTCCTTCGCATGGGCGGCGGTCAGGACGTAGTGCGCGGGAGGACGGCCGAGGACGGTACGCAGCAGGGCGACACCGCGGTCCGCGGTGAGGACCGGGACGCCGTGCGTGGCGGCCTTCGGGGCGATTTCCGCGCCCATGCCGACGTTCCACAGTCCCCAGCCGAGGCTGAACCAGGGCTCTCCGGCGGCGCGTCTGCGGGCGGCGTAGCCGTCCAGGTAGGAGTTGGCCGTGGCGTAGGCGCTCTGGCCGAGGTTGGCGCGCACCGCGGACACAGACGAGAAGAGGGCGACGAAGTCCGGTGACCCGCTGCCCGCGATCAGGTCGGCGATCGCGTGCACTCCGCCGATCTTGGGGCCGAGGACGTCCTCGACCCAGTCCGGCGTCAGGGTGCGGGCCAGACCGTCGCGCAGCACCCCGGCGGCGTGGAACACGCCGTCGTAGCGCTCCGCGCCGTCGAGCACGTTCGGCAGCTGGCGGACGTCCGCGGCCACGGTGTCCAGGCGGCAGCGGCTGCCGAGCCGGTCGAGCCGCGCCCGCGTCTCCCCGGTGCCCGGGACGTTGCGGCCCACGAGTGTCAGATGGGCGCAGCCCTCGGCCGCCAGGAATTCCGCGACGCGCAGGCCGATGCCGCCCATGCCGCCGGTGATGAGGAAGCGTCCGCCGCGCAGGCGGGGGCCCTGTGCACCGCTCGGCGATCGCGTTGGGTGCCCGTCCGGTTCCAGTTCCGGCCGGTACCAGCTGCCCGCCCGGCGGGCGAGTTCCGGTCCGGCGTGTCCGAGCACCTGCTCCAGTGCGGTCGCCGTGAGGCCGGCCCCGGGCTCCAGGTCCACCAGACGCACGGTGGCGCGGGGGTGCTCCACGGCCACAGTGCGGCCGAGCCCCCACAGGGAGGTCATGAAGGGATCGACGGTCTCCTCCCCCGCCACCTGCTGGGCCCCACTGGTGACCATCAGGAGATCCGGCATCGGCGGATGTGCCGCGAGCCGCCTCACCAGGGCGAAGACTCCCTGCAGGGCTTCGCCCACCCGCTCCGCGCCGGCCAGGCCGTGCGGGGCGGCGTAGACCACAGCCCCCACGACCGTCCCGGCGAGCACCTTGCCGAGGCGTTCCCCGGTCAGCTCCTCCGGCGTCAGGTGGACCACGGACCGGCCGGCAGGCGCCGGCACCCGCTGCGGCGAGACCAGCAGCAGGGCCCCGTCACGCGCCGGTGGGGCGGCCGCCGGTTCGGTCTTCCGCCAGACGACGGTCTCCACCGAACCCGCTGCGGAACGGCTCTGCGCCTCCGCGGTCCGGGCCCGTGCCGCAGACGACTTGAGGGTGATGCGGTCCAGTTCGATCAGGACTTCGCCCTGCTGGTTGCAGACGGTGGCCCGCCCCCGCACCGCACCGCCCCGGGACTGGACGGTCGTGTCCCGCTCCACGAGGGCGAACACCGTGCCGGAGACCCGCCGGCGCACCACGATCCGGCCCACGTACCAGGGCAGACATGCCCCGGCCACCCCGCCGTCGAGCATGCCCAGGGCCTGGAAGACGCTGTCGAGCAGGGGCGGCGGCACGTACCCGGCCCCGTGCGGGCCGGTGTCCGCGCGCAGCACCGTCAGCATGCGGTCCGGCCCGCGGTGCGCGGACCGGATCGCCCGGTAGGCGGGCCCGTACGTGATGCCACTGGTCTGCCGCCATGCCGCCACGTCCGCCAGCACGACGGGTTCCGCGCAGCCGGCCCGCAGTCCGGCCGGATCGACGTAGCGGGGCGGCGGCAGGGGCGTCCCGCGCACATCCGCCGTACTGTGCTCGACCGGCGCGCCTTCCCCGTCGGTACCGGGCGAACGGAGCGAGCACCGCCCGTCGTCGGAGGTGACCACCGTGAGGTCGACGCCGGGGCCGGTCACCCGGAGCGGTGCGCTGAAGGTGACGTTCTCCAGCGTCCACACACGGTCGGGGCGCCGGGCGTCGCAGGCGGTGAGCATGATGTCGAGCTGGGCGGCGGCCGGGAGGACGGGGGTGTCGCCGATCCGGTGGTCACGGACCAGCGGATCGGTGGCGGCGAGGTGCGCGGCGGCCCCGCTCATATGCGCAGCGCGAACTGCTCGGTGGCCTTGACCAGGCCGTTCACCTGAATGTCGACGGCGTGCTCACCCGCGTAGTACCGGCGGGTCTGCACCTCCTTGAGGGCGTGGGTCTTCTGGAGGGACCGCCGCTCCCCGGCGGCGAGTTCGAGGGTCGTCAGCTTGAAGACCTTCGGAATGCTGCGGCCGTTCTTGCGTACGTGGTGGACCACGTAGTCGACGGTGACACTGTGGGCCCGGGTGTCGGCGTTCTCCACGGCGAAGTCGATGACGAGGGTGTCCCCGACGGTCACCGCGGCGGGGGTGACGCGCAGGCCGGACACCTGGACGAACTGCCCGCCCGTCGCCCCGAGGATGGCCAGAGCCTGCTGGTCGCCCTTCTTCACCAGGGTGCGCAGGGCGTGCTTCACGATCCAGTTCGTCTCCGGCGTGGGGCTTTCCTCCAGCCAGCGCAACGCGGTGGCGAGCGCGATCTCCGGGGAGTCCTTGGAGATGTCGTTGAGGTTGTTGGCCACGGACTTGCGCACGTACTCCGCCGGGTCGCTGCGCAGCGTCTCCAGGACCTCCAGAACGGGCCGCGGGTCCTTGACGAAGACGTCGAGGGTGCGGGCCCAGGGCAGGCGCGGGCGGATTCCCTCGCTGGCCAGGCGCCGCACGTTGTGGCTCGGGCTGCGGGCCCATTCCGCGACGCGCTTCATGGTCATCGCATAGTGGTCCTCGACGAAGGGCCGGATGGCGTACTCGCCCGTGTGGCACCGGGTGATCGCCTCGATGGCGTCCAGCGACACCTCGGGGTGGTCCCGGCCGTACTCCTCCACGAACCTGGCCACCGGCATGAGGAACCAGCTGGTGTTGAACATGCCGTCGCCTTCGGCCAGTTCGTCCCCGAGGATCTGCACGAGCACGGCCACGGCGGCCGGGTAGTCCTCGGGAAGCCGGGTGCGCAGGCCTTCGGTCAGGACGAGGACGCGGTCCTTCAGCTCCTTGCCGGGGATGCGCTGTTCGACCTCGGCCGCGTAGCCCTCGACGTCGAACCCGGGGTGGACGGCGCGTGTCCTGCCCCCGATGAGGCGCGCGGCGTCGCCGTTGAAGTGTCGCTTCAGTCCGTATTCGCTAGCCATGGTGCTCGGGCCTCTTCGTCTCGTGCGGGTGGGTACTGTCGGTGGTCGTGGGGCCGGTGGCCGAGGTGCCGGGCACGTCGAGTGTGATCCAGAACCGGCGGCGCCTGAAGGGGTAGCCGGGCACGGTGGTCACGCTCTGGCGTTTGCCGTGGTGCAGGGCGGTCCAGTGCAGGTCCGCGCCGGTGTGGTTGTGGTGGGCCGCCAGCGCGGCGTGGAACTGCGGCTGGTCCGCCCGGCCCCGCTGGAGCGTAGTGATCCACACGGGGTCGGTACCGGGCCGTGTCTCGGCCAGCGTGGCGCGGGCGAGCGGGAGGAGCTGCGGGTGCGGCCCGATCTCCCAGACGGTGTGCGGCCCCGTCTCCGCCAGCGTGGTGACGGCCTGGCTGAAACGGACGGCCCGGCGGATCGCCTGGGCCCAGTGCCCGGGATCGGTGGCGGTGGCATCGCTGTGCCAGGCGCCGGTGAGGGTGCTGGCGAAAGGGATCGCGGGTGGCGCGAGCGGGGTGGCGGCCACCGCGTCCGTGAAGGGCGCGAGGGCCGGCTCCATCACCGCGGAGTGGAAGGCGTGGCTGACCTTCAGGGGCCGTACGCGGAAGCTGCTCTGCTCCGCGAACCGGGCCAGCGCTTCTTCCGGGCCGCTGACGGTGTGGACGCGCGGCGCGTTGTGGGCCGCGATCTCGATGCCCGGGAATTTCTCCAGTTCGGCCGTGAGCGCACGGATGCCGGTGTGGACGACGGCCATGGTGCCGGTGGCGGGCCGGGCCTGCATCAGCTCGCCGCGGAGCGCGGTCAGCCGCAGCAGGTCGGGCAGGGTGAGCACGCCGGCGGCCCAGGCCGCGGTCAGCTCGCCCAGGCTGTGCCCGGCGACCGCGTCGGGCCGGACCCCGGCCGCCCGGAGGGCAGCGACCAGGGCGACCTGGACGCTGACGATGCCGATCTGCGCGTACCGGGTCTGCTCCAGCAAGTGCCGGGCGTCGCCCCACAGGAGGTCGGGCAGCGGTACGTCGGTGTGCGGGGCGAGGAGGCCGGCGCACTCGTGGAGCGCGTCGCGGAAGTGCGGCTCGGTCGCCGCCAGGCCCTGGGCCATGCCCGCGTACTGCGAGCCCTGTCCGGTGAAGAGGAAGGCGGTGGTCGTCGCCGTCCGGGTGTGCCGGGTCGGCGGTGTGGCTCCGGAGGCGACCTCCCTCAGCCGGGCGGCCAGTTCGCCGGCCGTGGCGCCGTGCACGGCGATGCGGTACCGGTGGGCGGCCCGCGCGGTGTTGGCGGTGCGGGCGAAGTCACCGAGCCGGTCCTCGGCGGTGCCTGCCAGGTGGTCGGCGTAGCCGCCGGCCAGGTCACGCAGTGCGGCCTCGTCCGCCGCGCTGATCCGCACGATGTGGCTGTCCTGCGGAAGTCCTCGAAACGGATGTGGTCATTGGGACGCGTGACATGCAGCGTCGGCGGAACCACCCCGTACTCCATCGCCAGCAGACACTTCACCAGACCCGCCAGACCCGCGGCCGGCTCCAGATGACCCACATTCGACTTCAATGACCCGATCGCACAGAACTGCGCACGGCGGGTGTGCCCGCGCCAGGCCCGCACCAGCCCGTCGACCTCGATCGGGTCGCCCAGCCTCGTCCCCGTACCGTGCGCCTCCAGCAGCCCGATCGTCTCCGGCGGGACCCCCGCGTCCCGCAATCCCTCGGTGATGACGTCCTTCTGCCCGCGGGGACTCGGTGCGGAGTAGCGGGTCGTGCGGCCGCCGTGGTTCACGGCCGCGCCCTTGATGAGGCCGCGGACCCGGTCACCGTCCCGTCGGGCGTCGTCGTGGCGCCGCAGGACGACGGCGACCGCGCCCTCCCCGGGGACGAACCCGTCGGCGGTGGCGTCGAAGGCATGACAGCGGTGCCGCGGTGAGAGGGCCATCAGATCGCCCATCGAGCGGAAGTACTCCGGGCTGAGAGCGGCGTGCACCGCGCCGATCACCGCGGTGTCGATGTCCCCGGCGCGCAGGTGCTGCACGGCCGTGTGCACGGCCACCAGGGAGGACGAGCAGAGGGTGTTGACCAGTGCGCTCGGCCCGTGCCAGTCCATCAGGTAGGACAGCCGGTTCGCGATCATCGCCTCCAGGCCCAGGCCCCGGCCGTCGGGCACACCGAGGCGTGCCCGTTCCTCGTGGTAGTGGTCGTGGCTGTACGCGATCCACAGCCCGGTCCGGCCGCCCTCGGCCCGCTCACCGGCGCGTCCGCCGTCCTCCAGGGCCTGCCAGACCGTCTCGTACACGATCCTCGCCTGGGGGTCGATCAGCGGCGCTTCCCGGGGCGAGATCCGGAACGGGCCCGGGTCGAACTCGTCCACGGCTTCCAGGAACGAGGCGTACGGTGCGGGCCCGGACGGTGGCCGGCTCCAGCGGCCGTCGGGCAGCGCGCGTACGGTGTGCCGCCCTTCACGGAGGAGGTCCGCGAACTCGGCGAGGGTGTGTGCGGTGGGCAGGCGGACCGCCGCGCCTACTACGGCGATGTCGCGCGAGCGTACGGGGTCGGACGGGGGCGCGGGCGTTGCCGACTCGGCGGGTACGGGCTCGACCACGCGTATCTCTGCGGGAGGTGCCGGGGCGTTGCCCGTCGGGCGCGCCGGGGCCAGTCCGGCGGCCAGGTCCGGGGCCTCGCTCAGGACGAAGTCGGCGAAGCGGCGGGGGGTCGGGTACTCGAAGAAGACCGTCGGGTAGAGGGACAGCCCGAACTCCTGGGAGATCCGCTCGCTCAGCGAGACGAGGCCCACCGAGTCGAACCCGGCGGACAGGAACTCCGTGTCGGCGTCGTCCTCGGGGGTGCCCGTCAGCTCCAGGAACCAGGTGAGCACCCGTCCGGACGCCGACGGCCGCTCGTCGCGTGTCCCGGAGGCGAGGCGGGCGGAGGACTCCGGGGCGGACGGCGCCGCTTCCGTACCGTCCACCGCTCCCGCCGCGGTCGCGGACACCCTCGCGGACGTATCGCCGGGTGCCGCGGCCGCCGTGGCCGGGGGCTCCCCCACCTCACCGAACGCCTCCAGGGGCACCCGCTTGGACGACATGTCGCCGAAGACCAGCAGGGGGCGGCCCGTGGCGTCGGTCACCGTCTGGGTGACGCGGCAGGCCTCCTCGTTCCAGAAGGCGGTCTCCGTACGGACGTAGGCCGCGTCGTCGAGCGGGCCGTGGAGGTCCACTCGGCCCGCCGAGAGCGGAATGAACGCGGACGCGTCGGCGGCGCCGAACACCGGGTTGTCCGGTGCGATCGCCGCGATGGTGACACTGTCCAGCAGCCCGGGGAACAGTTCGACGCCGGGCGCGTTCAGTTCCCGCTGGCGCCGCCCCTCGACACGGGCGAGCGTGCCGCCGTCCGGGAGGCCCGCCACCCAGGAGATGTTGCGGTAGTAGCGGCCGTGGTGGTAGCCGATCCGCCGCAGCCACCGGTAGAGACCCGATCCGGCGTGCACCTCGGCACAGGCGCCGAGCAGCGCGGCGACCGGTACGGGGGCCGGCTCGGCGGCAGGCTCGCGCTGGAGCCGGCCGGTGACGAAGGGGTCCCCGTGCTGTCCGTCCTCCACCGTGAACCGCCCCAGCGCGTCCACACGGCACACCACGCGGCACGCGCCGGAGGGGATCAACGGGCGGTGGAACAGCAGGTCCCGTACCCCGTGGAAGGGCTCGCCGCGCAGCGCGGCGCCCTCCCGCAGGAACTCCAGCCACGCCACACCCGGCAGCATGATCCTGCGGTACACGGCGTGCTGTGCGAGAGGCGCCTCGCCCGGTCCGAAGACCCGCGCGAAGACGTATCCGGCGGCTCCCTCGTCCCGTACGAGCTCCGTGGGGGTGCCGGGCTCGGGCGAGCGCAGCGGTTCGGGAAGGTTCAGCGCCCGCCCGCGCGGCTGTGCCGACGGCAGCAGGCGCTTGCGCCATGCCGTGCCCCTCTGGTGGGCGGTCCAGTCGATGTCCTGGCCCGCCGCGAAGATGCCGGCGGTGATCGCGGCGAGCACCGCGGCCACCTCCCGGCCGTCGTGGGCCCCGGCCAGGCGGGCGCACAGCTCGCCGTCGGCGGCGGCCTCGTCCCCGGACCCGGTGGCCGGATCGCCGTCGTGACGGAGGACCTCGGCCAGCGCCTCCTCGACCGGTGAGCGGCCCCAGGCGAAGTCGCGGACCGCCTGCCACCCCGGGGGCAGGTCCACCGCGCTCTCCGGCAGCCCCGTATCGCGCAGCGCCACCGTGAGAGCGACTCCCTCGCTGATGCGCAGCAGTTCTCCGGAGAAGTCGGCCAGGCGCAGACCGGTCGCCGTCTCGAAGAGGCCGATGACCTCGTGCACGGGGCGCACCGAGCGGTCGAGGGCGAGCAGCCAGGCGGGGGGCGCTGCTGCGGCCTCGGGACGGACCCGTACGGCGGGTCCCACGGGCGCGGCGGAGTCGGGAGCGCCGTACCGGAGCAGCCACGCGCGCAGGACGGACGCCAGTTCCGTCGCGTCGGCCCCGCAGACGGCCACCCGCTCGGCGCGGTGCGGACGGGCCAGCCGCGCGGTGGCGCACACGTCGCCGAGGTCGTCGCCCACGGTGGGCAGGAACCCGATCCACTGAGCGACCAGTTCCCGCAGCGCGTACGGGGTGTCGGCCGACAGGGGAAGGACATGCGCCATGTGGGTCGGCCCGTCGGTGCGGTCGGGCCGGGTCGGGGCCGAGGGCACGGCTTCGGCCACGACGTGCGCGTTCGTGCCGCCGAAGCCGAACCCGCTCACCGCGGCCCGCCGCACGGGCGCATCGGGCCAGTGGCCAAGCGTGGCGGGGAGGTGGAACGGGCTGTCGGCCAGGTTGAGGCGGGGGTTGGGTTCTTCCACGGCCAGCGCCGGGACGATGCCGTCGCGCAGCAGGACGAGCACCTTGGCCAGCCCGGCGAGACCGGCCGCCGAGTGCAGATGGCCGATGCGGCGCTTGAGGGAGCCGAGTGCCACGGAGTTGCGGGGCGCCCCGCGCCGGCCGAACACCTCGGTGAGCGCCCGGGCTTCGATCGGGTCGCCGATCGCGGTGCCGGTGCCATGGGCTTCGACGTACCGGACGGTCGCCGGGTCGATCCGCTCGTAGACCTTGTCCAGCAGTTCCACCTGCGCTTCGAGGTTCGGCGACGTGACGCCCATGGTGCGGCCGTCGTTGTTGACCGCGGTCGCGGCGATGGCGCCGAGGACCAGGTCGCCGTCGGCCAGTGCCGCCGGCAGCGGCTTAAGGACGAGGGCGACGGCGCCCTCGCCGGGCACATAGCCGTCGGCCCTGCGGTCGAAGGTCCGGCACAGACCGCTGGGGGACAGGGCTCCGGTACGGGAGAGCAGGACGAAGGTCAGCGGGTCGATCAGCAGGTCGACCGCGCCGACGACGGCCAGTTCGCAGGCCCCCGCCGTCAGGCTCTGGCAGGCCAGCCAGACGGCGGACAGGGAGGACGAGCACGCGGTGTCGACGACGAGGCTCGGCCCCGCCAGATCGAACCGGTCGGAGAGCCAGGCCGCCATGAAGTTCTGCGACCGCCCCCAGAGGGCGGCGGCTCCGGGCCCGTCGGCCGGGCCGCCCGCGTCGTCCGCCCCCGGGCCCCGGCCGTGGTCGAATCCGTAGGCGTTCATGCGGGCGCCGATGAACACGCCCGCGTCGAGCCGACGGCGTGTCCCCAGGTAGCCGGAGTCCTCCAGGGCCCGCGCGCCGACTTCGAGCATCACACGCTGCTGCGGGTCGAGGAGGACGGCGTCCTCGCCGGTCAGGCCGAACGCCTCGGGATCGAAGGAGAACGGGTCCAGCAGGAAGCCGCCGCGGTGGTGTGTGCCCTGGTGGGCGCCGCTCCCGACGTACAGCTTGCGGGCCCAGCGGCTCGGCGGGACCTCACCGACCTCGACCCCGTCGTGCCGCAGCAGGGTCCCGAAGTCCGTGACGTCCTCGGCTCCCGGGAGCCGCACCGCCATGCCGATCACGGCGATACGGCCGTCGCGCTCGCTCACAGCAGTCCTCTCGTTCGGCTCTGTCGTCATGGTCACCGGTCCTGGTCCCGGTCCCGGGTGAGCAGCGGCCGCAGCAGGGCGCTCAGGGCCGGGACACGCTCGTCGGCGGGCGCGGGCCGGACCGGGGGCGCCTCTTCGGCAGGGGCCGCGGTCCGGCCCGGAGCGGCCGCGGCGAGACCGGCCGCGATGTCATCGGCCGTGCGGGCCCGCATCAGCAGGGACGGATCGACGTCGAGGCCCCCGCGCCGCTCCAGGGCGGTGGTCAGTTCGGCGATGACCAGGGAGTCCAGTCCCAGTGCCTGGATAGGCCGGTCGCCCGGGTCCTCGCCCAGCACGTGTACGAAGGCGTCCCGCACGTGTCCGCGCATCACCTCGTGGTCCCGGCTGCCGGTGGCCGGCGCATGGATCACCGTGCGGATCCGCGTGGCCACGCCGCTCGTTGCGGACGGCATCGCGGTCCGCTCCGGCGGGGCGGGAGCGCTGCCGGGGAAGACGACCGCACCGCCGGACCGTACGTGGTCGAGGAACGCGTCCGCCGCCTCGTCGGCGTCCAGGGAGTGCGCGGCGGAGTAGGACGCGTCCGCCTCCATGCCGGTGCCCGTCCAGTTGGGCCACGCGTGCGCGGTGACCGTGGTGGGGCCGCCGTTCTCGCGCTCGGCCAGGGCGAGTTGGTAGGCGTTGGCCAGGCTGTAGTCGACCAGGCCCCGGCCGGCCCGCGGCTGCGTGCCCGCGATCGAGGACACCAGCACCGCGAAGTCGGCGCCCTGCGTCCGGGCCAGGCGTACGGCGTTCAGCGAACCGGCCGCCTTGGGGGCGATCACCCGCGCGGCGTCGTCCCAGCGCCTGCGGTGCATGGCACCGAACGGGTTGGCCCCGCCGGAGCAGTGCACGACCCCGAGCAAGCGGCCCCAGCGGGCCCCGAACTCCCGCGCCGCGGCGGCCAGGGCGGCCGCGTCCGAGACATCACAGGGCACATACCGCAGCTCGGCCTGCCCCGACGCTTCCCGCAGCAGTACGGAGCGGGCCTCGTCGAGCACGGACCGCCCGACCACGCCGACGTGCCGCGCTCCCCGGTCGACGAGCCGCCGGACCAGGTGCCGTCCGACTGCGCCGAGCCCGCCGGTCACCAGGTAGTACCCCGCGGCGGACGGCTCGTACGACGGGCCGGGCGCGGCGGCGGTCATCGTCGGCACGTACCTGACGCCGTTTCGGTAGGCGGCGAAGGTGTCGGACGGCACGTCCGCGGCCGGGTCGCCGTCGGCACGGTGGAGCAGAGCCGTGTACTCGGCGGCGAGCTGCCGGGCCCGGGCCTCGGTCGCGTCCGCGGGGTCCAGGTCGATGACCGCGGAGCGCTTCCGGCTCTCCGCGCAGGTCGCCCGAACCGCCATGGCCATGGCCGCGGCCTCCGGACGGAGCTGTTCGCGCTCCGCCGCGTGCACGGCCACGCCGTGGTGCAGCGCCCGGATCAGCATGCCGTGCGCGGGCAACGCCGAGACGTGCTCGCGGAGTTCGGCCCAGAAGGCACTCAGGCCGGACGGCTCGTCGGCCTGCGGGCCCGGGCTGCCCACCGCGATGATCGTGTCCGCGCCGGGCCCGTCTTCCGCGACGGCGGCGCCCCGGTCCCGGAGAGCCGCCGTGAGCGCGTTCCGCAGGGCGGGGTCCGCGGTGATGATGCGCACCGATGCATGAAACAACTGGCTGCTGGAAGGCGGTAGTTCACTTTCCCGCCACTGGACCCGGAGGGCTTCCGGGTGGTGTCGGACCACTGTCTCCGCTGCCGGGCCGCCGTCGATGACTGCGGTTGCGGGCGCGGCTGCCACGGGGGCGGCCGGTACGCCGGTCTCGTGCGTGTGCCAGTGCTTCTGCGCGGCGAACGGATAGGTCGGCAGGTCCGCGATCCGTGCTCCGGGGGCGGAGAGCGCCGCCCAGTCGATGTGGGCGTATCCGGCCCTCACCAGCTCGACGACAGCGGCGTGGTCATGAGGCGTGCCGGCCGGGACCGGCGCTCCGAGGATCTGCTCGGCGGTCAGGCCGCTGTCGGACCGGGCGATCGGCACACTGCCCGCAGCGATGGCGCGCAGCGCCGCTGTGAGTTCGGCGGCGTCGCCACCGCTGACGGCCGTCTGGAACTCCAGGGCCGCGCGGCCGACGTTGGCCGTGTGGCAGAGGTCCGCTGCCGCCCAGTCGTCGCGTGCCGTCTCGAAGTGGTCGGCGTAGGCGGTCGCGAGCGCGCGTACGGCGGCCTCGTCGGCCCCGGTGACCCGCACCAGGTGGCTGCCCGCGGCTGCCTGCACGCGATCCGGTACCGCCGGTGGTTCTTCGACGATGACGTCCTCGAAACGGATGTGGTCATTGGGACGCGTGACATGCAGCGTCGGCGGAACCACCCCGTACTCCATCGCCAGCAGACACTTCACCAGACCCGCCAGCCCCGCGGCCGGCTCCAGATGACCGACATTCGACTTCAGCGACCCGATCGCACAGAACTGCGCACGCGCCGTACGTCCACGCCACGCCCGGGACACCCCCTCCACCTCGATCGGGTCACCCAGCCCCGTTCCCGTGCCGTGCGCCTCCAGCAGCCCGATCGTCTCCGGCGGGATTCCCGCGTTCTCCAGGGCGGCAAGCACCACGTCCCCCTGCGCGCGAGCGCTCGGCACCGTAAGGCCGCTTGTACGGCCCCCGTGATTGACCGCGCTCCCCCGGATCACGCCGCGCACCCGGTTGCCGTCGCGCAGGGCCGCAGCCAGCGGCTTCACCACGACCGACACCACGCCCTCACCCGGCACGAACCCGTCCGCGGCCGCGTCGAAGGGCCGCGACCTGCCCGAAGGGGACAGGGCCCGCAGGTTCCTCATGGCCACGTAGTGCAGCGGCGACATCGCGACCCGGACGCCGGCGACGACGGCCTGTTCGCACTCGCCGTCGCGGATGCTGCGCACCGCCGTGTGCAGGGCCACCAGCGACGACGAGCACAGGGTGTCCACCGTCATGCTCGGGCCGCGCAGGTCCAGGAAGTGGCTGAGCCGGTTCGCCAGGAAGGCGTTGTGGTTGCCGAGTCCGCTGTGCGTGTCCAGTTCCGCGGCGATGTTGTAGTCGCGGTAGTGCTGATAACTGGCGCCCACGAACACGCCCGTGGCCGGAGGGACGCGGCGCGGCGGGAGGCCCGCCGACTCCAGCGCCTCCCAGGTCGTCCGGAGCAGCCAGCGCGCCTGGGGGTCGAGCACCTCGGCCTGCTTGGGGAAGAAGTCGAAGAAGCGGGCGTCGAATTCCTCGATGTTGTCCAGGAAGCCGCCGGTGTCGGTCGCGCCGTCCTGCGCGTACGACCCCCAGCGGTGGGCGGGTGCGGGGCCGATCCGGGTGTCTCCCCGGGTGAGCAGCGACCACAGCTCGGCCGGGTTGCGGGCACCCGGCAGGGCCAGGGCGAAACCGATGACGGCCATGTCCTCCGGGCCGGGTGCGGCTGCGGCGGCGGGCTCGGCGGGGGTGGGGGACGGCTCGGCGGGGGTGATGGTCCGTCCGGGTCCGTCGGGCCGCTCGGCGCCGGCCGGTTCGGCGCCGGTCTCCCCGGCGACCCGTACGGCCAGAGCGCGGCAGTCCGCGGCGTCCAGGACGTCCGTGGGACTCAGCCGTACGCCGTGGGCCTCCTCGATGGCGGCCGCGACGGCCGTCGCGAGCATCGAGTCGAGTCCGGCGGAGGACAGCGGGGTGGTCGGGGTGACACCCGGATCGTGCAGGACGGTGCGCACGACGGCGACCACGGAGGCGACGGTGTCCGCCTCGCCGGCGGGTGGAGGCGTGCTCACGGCCGGGCGGCGCACGTCCTGCCCCGGCTCCTCCGCCGCTACGGGTACGCCTTCCCCCGTCACCGCCCGGTAGGCCACGTCCTCAAGGCGCGCCAGCACCCGGCCGTCCGCGGACAGCAGGGTGGCATGTCCGCGCCGCACGCCGTCAGGCGTGGTGCCGTCGGCATCGAACAGCACATAGGCCGTCCGCCCCGGATCATCCCGCCGCAGCACCCGGCCGATGGACACCGGCAGGTACGTCGCCGATGCCGCGGCCGGGTCGGCCAGGGTCAGGACGGCCATGCTCTGCAGGGCGGCGTCGAGGGCGACCACGGCGCTCTCCAGCCGCCCGCCGTCGGGCGCGTCGAGCCGTGCGAGCACCCGGGCGGGCCCGAAACGTATCTCGGCGAGGGAGCACAGCGGCGCCGACAGGTCCATGCCCTTGGCCGCGAACCAGGCATACAGGCCCGTGGGTTCCAGTGTCCGGTCGAGCTCCGCGCGCAGGGCGTCGATGTCGTGGTCGCCGGCCGTCGCGTCCGCGGCCTCGTCCGCGCGGCCCGTTTCGAGGCGGGCGACGATCCGGTCACCGAACCGGAACGTGACCGGCCCGGTGCGGGCGGGATCGTCCAGATCACTGGTGAGGGCGTGGAGTCCGGTGCCCCGGCTCACGAACTCGACCCGCCGCAGTACGCCGGTGGTCCGCAGCGCCACGGCCAGCGGCAATGCGCCCGGCAGGGTCTCCTCGGCGAAGACGCGGTGGGCGCGGCTCAGCCGGTGCACGATGTCAGCCGGATCGTCGGCGTCTTCCGCTTCCGGGGCGTGTGCCCGCGGGGGCGCGGCCCGGAAGGGGTAGGGCGGCAGGGTGATCCGCCGGGCCGGCGTCCCCTCGTACACCTGGCTCCAGTCGACGGTCCCGCCGCCGACGTGGAAGAAGGCCAGTCCGGTGCTCAGCCGGTCGTCCGGGGCGCGGAGCTGGTCAGCGAGCCGTTCAGGGGTGTGCGGTGTGAAACGGGCCAGCCGGGCCGCGAGCGCGGTGCCGGCCGTACGGGCTCCGTGCTCCAGGACCGCGCCGTCGCGCAGGACGGTCCCCGCGGCCTCGCCAGCCCGGCCCGCGGCCCGTGTCAGTCCGGCCAGCAGGGCGTCGGCCGTGGAGCCGAGGACCGCGACGCGGTACCGCAGGTGGTCGCGTCCCACAGCGGCCGAGCGGCACAGCGCGCCCACGGCCGAGGGCTCGGCGCGCAGAAGCCGCTCCAGGTCGGCGGCGCGCCGGACCAAGTCCCGCGGCGTGTGCGCGGACAGGAGCAGGAGATGTTCGTCCAGGCCGGCCGGTACGGAGGTGTCCGGCGCGTACGGTGCGGCGGGGTACTCCTCCACGACGATGTGCGCATTGGTGCCCCCCATGCCGAAGGCGCTGATCCCCGCACGGCGCGGACCGTCCGAGTGCCACGGCAGCGGTTCCGTCGGGATCACGAAGGGCACGCCGGTGAGATCGAGGTGCGCTCCGGGCGTCTCGAAGCCCGCGAGGGGCGGGATCTCCCCGTGGCGCAGGCACAGCAGGACCTTGACCAGCCCGGCGAGTCCCGCGGCCGGTTCCAGGTGTCCGACGTTGGCCTTCACCGAGCCGAGGTGGAGGGGCGCGCGGCGGCCCGGGTCGGCACCGAACACCTCGGTGAGCGCGGCGATCTCGATCGGATCGCCCAGCCGGGTCGCCGTGCCGTGGCTCTCGATCAGGGAGAGGTCCGCCGGGGCCGCGCCGGCATCGGCCAGGGCGGCGCGGATGACGGCGGCCTGGGCCTCGCCGCGGGGTACGGGCAGGGCGCTGCCGCGGCCGCCGTGGTTGACCGCCGCGCCGCGGATCACGCCCCAGATCCGGTCACCGTCGCGCTCGGCGTCCGCGAGAGGCTTGAGCATGACGGCGACCGCCCCCTCTCCGGGGACGAAACCGTCGGCCCGGTCGTCGAAAGGACGCGGCCGGGTCGTGGACAGCGCGCCGAGCTGGCTGAGGCTGCGGTAGTACCAGGGGGTGAGCCCGACGTGGCAGCCGGCCACGATCGCGGCGGCGCAGGTCCCGGCGCGCAGCGCGGCGACCGCGTGCTGGACGGCGACGAGGGAGGAGGAGCACAGGGTGTCGACGGTCTGCGACGGGCCCGTCAGGTCGAGCGCGTAGGAGATGCGGTTGGCCAGCACGGCGTTCAGCGAGCCGAGCGCGGTGTGCGGTCCGACGGTGTCCAGGCCCCGGGCGTCCCGGTGGTGGGTGTACGTGGCGCCGACGAAGACGCCGATGTCGCGGCGGCCGGCGAGCCCGCTCTCGTCCCGTACCGACCAGGCGTGTTCGAGCAGCAGCTTCTGCTGGGCGTCCATCTCCCCGGCCTCGCGTACGGAGATCCCGAAGAACGACGGATCGAAGCGGTGGATGTCGTCGAGGAAGGCGCCGATACGGCAGTAGGTCCCGGTCATGTGGGGGCCGCGCGCTTCGAAGTACGTGTCGATGTCCCACCGTTCGGCCGGGATCTCGGTGAACGCGTGCCGGCCGGCGCGCAGCAGTGGCCACAGGCCGGTGACGTCGGGTGCTCCCGGCAGGTCGCCGGAGATGGCGACCACGGCCACGTCCGTGCGCGGCCCGGTGTCCGGTCGCCGGGGAGGGGCGGCCGGAGCCGGCTCGGGCTCCCGCGCTTCCGGGGCGTCCGGTGCCACCGGTTCACGGGGGGCCCGGGCGGCCGGTGCCCGTACCGCGCCGGCCGCGCCGTACCGGTCCGTCAGCGCCTGGGCGAGGTCCGCGAAGTCGCCGTGCTCCAGGAAGAGGGTGGCCGGCAGGTGCAGGTCCCACCGGCGGGACAGCTCTTCCGACAGCTCGACGCTCATGATGGAGCTCATGCCGTAGTCGGCCAGGGGAACCCGGCGGTCGAAGGGTGTCACGCCGAGCCGTTCGGCGAGGAAGTTCTCCAGCTCGTCCGCCACCCGCTCCCGGCCGGCCACGGCGTGCACGTCGCCCGGGCCGTCGCGTTCCGGGCCGTCGCGTTCCGGGCCGTCGCGCTCCGGGCCGGTTTGCGGGCCGGTTTCCGTGCCGTCGGGGTGGGCGATGACCACCTGGCGGGCGTCGCCTCCCAGGACGCCGATCAACGCGTCCAGGGCCTCGGCCGTGCCCAGTGGCCGGACACCGCGGCGCCGGAGCTGGTCCGCGACCGCCGTGCCCATGCCGACCTCACCCCACAGGCCCCAGTCGACGCTGAGCCAGGGCGCGCCACGCGTATGGGCGAAGGCGTCCAGGTAGGCGTTGGCTGCGGCGTACCCGCCCTGGCCGAGGTTGCCGAAGGTGCCGGAAACCGAGGCGAACAGGACGGCGAAGTCGAGGTCCGTTCCGGCGACGGCGGCGGCGAGTTCGCGGACGCCGTCCGCCTTGGGCCGGATGACCGCGGTGACGTCCTCGATGGTGGTGGACCGGATCAGCCCGTCCTTGAGGGTGCCCGCCGCGTGGACCACTCCGTGGAGTTTGCCGTGCTCGGCGCGGATACGTACCACCACGTCGCGGAGCTGCCCCGGGACGGTGACGTCCGCGGCGTACGACACGACGGTGCAGCCGGCCGCCCCGGCTTCGGCCAGGCGAGCGCCGTCCGCGCCCGCCGCGCCACGCCGGCTGACGAGCGCGACGAGTCCGGCCCCCTCGGCGGCGAACCGGCCGGCGACCTCCAGGCCCAGTCCCCCGTGCCCGCCGAGGACGAGGTAGCGGCCACCGGGTCTGACGGCCCGGTGCGCCGGGCCGGTCCGCCGCTCGGGAGAGCGCACCGGCTCGTGGCGTACGCCATGCCGGTAGGCGACTTCCGTGGGGCCGTCGCCGAGTTCCGCCGTGAGCGCGCCGGGGGTGTCGTCGAGGTCGACGAGCCGGGGGCGCAGGCCGGGGTACTCGATGGCCGCCGTACGGACGAGGCCCCACAGTGCCGCGCGGGCGGGCACGGGTGTGTCGTCGTCCGCGACCGGCTGGGCGTGCCGCGTCATCACCAGGAAGCGGGACTTGCGCTGCCGTTCGCCGAGCGTCTTCAAGGCGGCGAAGCACCCGTGGAGCCCGGTGCCGAGTTCGCCCTCCTCGGCCCGGTCGTCGGTCGCCTCGGTGGCGTTCCACAGATGTACCACTCCCGCCACCGGATCCCCTACGGCTTCCCACAGCCGCCGGAAGCCGTCCTCGTCGGCATGCGTCAGGACGAGACGGTCGCGGCTCCGTGCGGGGTGCTCGCCGGGCGTGCCGAGGTGGGCCTCCACCACTCGGGCCCCCTCCGAGCGCAATTGACGACTCGTCAGCTCGCCGAGGGTGTCGCCGTGATGGAGGACCACCCAGGTGCCCTGCGCCGGTTCCCGTCCCGGGCCGGGCGCGGGCCGCCAGCGGATGCGGGAGACGAGCGGGAGCAGCTGCCCCGCAGGCTCGGCGACCGCCGTCGTACGGCGCATCCGTACGCCGTCGAATTCCGCGGCGACCTCGCCCGTCGGACCGAGGACCACGGCGTCGGCCGTCGAGTAGGCGCCCTCGACGCCGGTCCGGCGGGCCAGGACGGTGGCTCCGGACGCCAGCGCCGACAAGTCGGCGTACACGGCGATGCGCGCGACACCGATCGGCAGCATGGGCTGCGGTCCGCCCGCTCCCGCGAGGTCCTGGAGGGCGCAGCTGACGACCTGGAACACACCGTCCGTCAGCAAGGGGTGGGCCAGCCAGGGCATGGGCTCGGCGTCGCTGCGCAGGACGGCGCGGGCGACGCCCTCCCCGGCGGTGAGCTCACGGACCGTGCGGAAATCGGGCCCATAGCGCAGGCCGGCCCGCGACCAGCTCTCGTACAGGTCGTCCGGGGTGACCGGGTGGGTTCCGGTCACCTGCGGGACGGACGCGGGAGCCGAGCTCCGGGAGAGCGGACGGCCGCGGCCGGTGGACAGCCGTCGGCGCTCCCCCGCCACCATGGTGCTCAGCTCGAAGCGGTCGTCGGGGGCTTGGTCGTCGGGGGCGTGGGTGACATCGAGCCGTACGGCCGCCGTCGCGTCGTCGGCGATGGTCAGGGGCCGGTGGAAGGTCACGTCGGTGAGCTCCGGCGGCGAGCCGGTCCCGGGCCGGGCGAGGCCCGCCATCGCCATCTCCAGCTGCACCGCGGCGGGCAGCAGCCCGGTGTCCGCGGCACGGTGCTGGGCGATGAGCGGTTCGTGTCCCGCGAAGGTCTTCTCGTAGGTCTCGGCTCGGTGCGTCACGGTGCCTCGCTCCGGTGCTCGTAGTGGCGGTCGAACAGCGGGTGGCTGTCGGCCTTCGGCCTGACGCGGCGGCGAGCGGGGGGCGCGGCCAGCGGCTCTCGGTGGAAGGGGTAGGTGGGCAGGGTGGTCGTGCGGTGCTGCTTGCCCTCGTGGAGCGCGCTCCAGTTCAGGTCGGCGTCGGTACGGTTGTGGTGGGCCGCCAGGGCGGTGTGGAGCTGGACCTGACCCGTGCGCCCGCGGTGGAGGGTGGTGAGCCACAAGGGGTGCGGCTCGGCGAGGGTGGTACGGGCCAGGGGCGTGAGGTGGGGGTGCGGGCCGACCTCCCAGACGACCTGCGGTCCGGTCTCGGCGAGGGTCGTCAGTGCCTGTGCGAAACGGACCGGTCGGCGGATGGCCTCGGCCCAGTGCCCGGCGTCGACGGCGGAGTCCGGCGTGTGCCAGGTTCCGGTGCGGGTGTCCGCGAACGGGATGGCGGGCGGCTCCAGGGCGACGGCGGCCACCGCGTCGGCGAAGGGCGCGACGGCGGGTGCCATGTCGGCGGAGTGGAACGCGTGGCTGGTCGCGAGGGCCTGGGTACGGTGCGGAGTCTCCTCGCGGAAGCGGGCGAGCGCGTCGGCAGGGCCCGTGACCGTGTGAACCAGGGGCGCGTTGTAGGCGCCGATCTCCAGGCCGGGGTGGTCCCGCAGAGCGGCTGCGAGGGTGTCGGCGTCGGTGTGGACTACCGCCATGGCGCCGGTGGCCGGCTGGTCCTGCATGAGCCGTCCGCGCAGGGCGGTCAGGCGGAGCAGGTCGGGCAGGCAGAGCACACCGGCGGCCCAGGCGGCGGTCAGCTCGCCGAGGCTGTGCCCGGCGACGGCGTCGGGGCGTACCCCGGCGGCTTCCAGGAACCGTGTCAGGGCCACCTCGACGCTGACGATGGCGGGCTGCGCGTACCGGGTCCGGTCCAGCAGATCGCGGGCGTCGCCCCACAGAAGGTCGAGCAACGGCACGTCGAGGTGCGGGGCGAGGAGGTCGGCGCACTCGTGCAGCGCGTCGCGGAAGCACGGTTCCGCGGCGTACAGGTCCTGGCCCATGCCCGGGTACTGGGAGCCCTGACCGGTGAACAGGAAGGCCGTGGTGGCGGGCTTGCCGGTGTGCCGGACCACGGGCGTACGTCCGGAGGCGACGTCGGTGAGCCGGTCGGCCAGCTCACGGGCCGTGGACCCGTGCACGGCGACCCGGTGGCGCTGGGCGGCACGGCCGGTGTTCGCGGTGAAGGCGACGTGGCCCAGCCGGTCTTCGGGCAGGCCGGCCACGTGGCCGGCGTAGGCGGCGGCGAGGGCGCGCACGGCGGCCTCGTCGGCACCGGTGACCCGTACAAGGTGGCTGTCCTGCGCCGGCCCTGCGGGGGCGGGCGCATCCGGTGCCTCCTCGACGATGACGTGCGCGTTGACGCCGCCCATGCCGAAGGCGCTCACCGCCGCGCGGCGCGGCTCGCCCGTACGCGGCCACGCGACGGGCCGGTCGGCGAGGTAGAACGGCGTTCCCTCGAAGCGGATGTGGTCGTTCGGCCGCCGTACGTGCGCGGTCGGCGGGACGACCCCGTGCTCCAGCGCCAACAGGACCTTGACCAGGCCCGCGAGCCCCGCGGCGGGTTCCAGGTGGCCGATGTTGCTCTTCACGGAACCCAGCGCGCAGAACTGCGACCGCGCCGTGAAGCGGCGCCAGGCCCGCGTCAGGGCCTCCACCTCGATCGGATCCCCCAGTCCGGTGCCGGTACCGTGCGCCTCGACCAGGCCGATCGACTCCGGCGAGACCCCCGCGTCCGCCAGCGCCGCGGCCACGACCTCCTGCTGGCCCGCACCGCCGGGAACCGTCAGGCCGCTCGTCCGGCCGCCGTGGTTGACCGCGGTCCCGCGGATCACGCCGCGCACCCGGTCCCCGTCGCGCAGCGCCGCCGCCAAGGGCTTCACCACGACCGACACGACTCCCTCGCCCGGTACGAACCCGTCCGCGCCGGCGTCGAAGGCACGCGACCTGCCGGTGGGCGAGAACGATCTGAGGCGCGAGCCGAGCTGGAAGTACTGGGGCGACATCCCCATGTGCACGCCGGCGACGATCGCCTGACGGCACTCCCCGCTGCGGATGCTGCGCACCGCCGTGTGCAGGGCCACCAGCGACGACGAGCAGAGCGTGTCGACCGTCATGCTGGGGCCGTGCAGGTCGAGGAAGTAGCTGAGCCGGTTGGCGAGGATCGCGTTGTGGTTGCCGAGCCCGGCCGCGGTCTCCACGACATCGTCGACGACCAGGTCACGGTAGTGCTGGTAACTGGCGCCCACGAACACGCCCGTGGCACGGTCCGGCGCGCCCGCCAGCCCGGCGTCCTCCAGGGCGCGCCAGGCCGACTGGATCAGCTGCCGCTGCTGCGGGTCGATCCACTGCGCCTCGGCGGGCGACAGCCGGAAGAACCCGGGGTCGAAGTCGGTCAGTCCGTCGACGAAGCCGGCCCGCCTGAGGTACACGGTGCCGGGCTTGCCGTCGGTGCCGTAGTAGGCGTCGATGTCCCAGCGGGAGGCGGGCACGTCGCTCAGGCAGTCCGCGCCGTCGAGCACGACCCGCCAGAGTTCCCCGGTGTCGACCGCGTTCGGGAAGACCCCGTCGATGCCGATGACGGCGATGTCGTGCCGCTCCGGGCCGGCCGTGTCCCCGGCCGGCGCCGCGGGGGTGGTGATCTGTCCGGTGACCGACGGCGTCCCGCGCGGGGCGTCGTCCGGCTCCTCCGTGTACGCGGCTTCCGGCTCCTCCGTGTATGCGGCTTCCGGCTTTTCCGGCTCCTCCGTGTATGCGGCTTCGCCGGGGACGGTGGTGACGCCGTACTCCTCACGGAGCACGGCGGCGAGCCGGTCGACCGATCCGGTTTCCAGGACGAGGGTCACGGGGATGTCGGCGGCCAGCTTGGCCCGCAGGTCCTGCGCCAGCGCGACGGCCAGCACGGAATCGAGCCCCTGCTCCTGCAACGGACGGTCCCGTTCGAGCTCGTCGAGCCCCGTTTCCAGGGCCTCGGCCACCCAACGGGCCAGGGCGGCGTCGAGGCCGTCGCCCCGTCCCGTACCGGGCCCGGCGCGGTGACCGTTGTTCCCGGCGGCCGGGACCGACGGCCGGCCTGGGCCGGCACCGACGCCGCGTGCCGTACCGGGCCCCGGGGTACCGGCCCACAGCGCACCCGACAGCCGCTTCCATGTGATGCCGCGGGCTTCCAGCACCGGCTCGTCGCCGTCGAGGATCACCAGGCCGGCGGTCAGCAGGCCGGAGCCTGGGCCGGATTCCCGCTCCTGCCGGGCGTGGACGCGGGCGGTTGCCGGGACCGGGCCGAGCACGGTGAGCCGTTCGACGGCGAACGGAACGTACAGGCCCTGGGCGCCACACGCGGCAAGGGCGACCTGGAAGGCCCCGTCGAGAAGCCGCGCGTCGACCACGCCGTCGGATTCGGCCGCGGCGCGAAGCTCGCCCGTGGCCTGCCCGGGTGCGGTGGACAGCGCGGTGACGGTCCGGAAGGCGGGCCCGTAGGACAGCCCGGCGCGCTCGAACGTACGGTAGAACGCGCCGGTTTCGACCGTCGTGAAGTTCTCGCCGGACGGCGGGGCGAGCAGGGCCGGCTGTTCCGGTGCGGTCAGTTCGGCGGTGCAGACGAGGGCGCCGTTGCCGTCACGGAACGCGACCCGTGCTCCGTCGTGTTCGGCCGACAGGGACGCGGGCGCCTCGACGGCCCCGCGGAACGTCAGGTCGCGCAGTCCGAACCGCTGCCGTCCGACCAGCTCGGCCACCTTGCCGGGATAGGCCGCCCCGGGCAGGGTCGGCCTGCCGAGGACCAGGTGCCCGGCGGTCTCGGGGAGTTCCGTCCATACGGCGGTGGTACGGCCGGAGGTGTCGGCCACGTCACGAGTACCCGGGGGCCGGACCGCGGCCGGGGGCGTCGGCTGCGGCTGCCCGGCCGGCTCCAGCCAGAGGTACTTCTCGTCGTGCGGCGCGGTCGGGAAGCGTACGCCCGCCCGGCCCGGCCCGGTGCCGAGGTCCGCGCCGGTCACGAATTGCCGCGCCAGCGCATCGAGTTCGGCCCGGCCCGCCCCGTCCCGGACCGGCACCGTCTCCGTACGCCCGGTGCCGTCGGCCGCCCCCAGGTGAAGGGAGCGGACGTCTTCGACGCCGGCCAGGAACAGCCGCAGCTTGTCGCCGAGCTGTTCCGGACTGTCGATGACGCAGGCGAGCCGGTGTGCCGCAGCCGGACGTCTGCGGCTCGCCTCGCTGAGCGACGTGAGCGACGGGCAGTACGGGGAGTCCAGCATCAGCACGAGGCGGTGCGCCAGGGTGCGCAGCGCCGCGTCCGACCCCGCGGACAGGGTCAGCAGCCGGGGCAGCCGGTCGCGGTCCGCGGTGTCCTCCGCGGCGCGGGGAGCGGCTTCGACCACCACATGGGCGTTCGCGCCGCCGAAGCCGAAGCTGCTGACGCCCGCGATCCGCGGGCCCTCCCAGGGCAGCGGCCGGTCGGCGACGAACAGCGGTGAGGCCGCGAAGTCGAAGGAGGCGTTCGCCGTGGTGAAGTTGAGGGACGGCGGGATGCTCCCGGCCTGGAGCGCGAGCACCGTCTTGATGAGCCCGGCGATGCCGGAGGCGGGCTCCAGGTGGCCGATGTTCGTCTTCACCGATCCCACCGCGACCGGGTGCGTGGCCTCAGTGCCGAGGACCGCGTGCAGCGCTTCGAGCTCGGTGAGATCGCCCAACCGGGTGCCGGTGCCGTGTGCCTCGACATAGCCGATGTCCCCGGCGGCGACCCCGGCTGCCGCGAGTGCCCCGCGCAGCACTGCCGTCTGGGCGGGCCTGCTGGGCGCGGTGAGGAAGCCCGCGCTGCCACCCGTGTGGTTGACGGCGGTGCCACGGATCACCGCGAGGACCGGGTCCCCGTCCCGCCGGGCGTCCGCGAGCCGCTTCAGGATGACCACGCCGCAGCCCTCGCCGCGCGCGTAACCGTCGGCGCCCTCGTCGAAGGCCCGGCACACGCCCTGCGGGGACAGCATGCCGTTGCGGGCGAAGGCGCGCGTCTTGTCCGGCGTCAGGATCAGGTTCGCCCCGCCCACGACGGCCGCGTCGACATCGCCCGACCGCAGGTGCACCGCGGCCTGGTGCAGGGCGACGAGGGACGAGGAACACGCCGTGTCGACGGCCAGGCTCGGTCCCGACCAGTCGAAGACGTGCGACAGCCGGTTGGCGACCATGGAGATCGCGGTGCCCGTGGCCACGTGCGGGTCGTCGTGGCCGATGCTCCGCGTCACCAGGTCCGGGAAGTCGCTCGCGATCGTGCCGATGAAGACGCCGGTGGCACCGCCGAGCGACGCATGATCGTGGCCGCTGCCCTCCAGGGCTTCGGCGGTGACGCTCAGCAGGATGCGCTGCAGGGGATCCAGGCGCCGGGCCTCGCGGTCGGTGAGGCCGAAGCGTCCCGGGTCGAAGTACTCGACTCCTTCGACCCAGCCCGTCCGCACCTCGTCGGCCTCGGCCGCGGCCCACAGGTGGGCCCAGCCGCGCCGGCCCGCGGGCGCGTCACCGACGCTGGAGACGCCGTTGACCAGATTGCGCCAGAACTCGTCCGGAGTGGCGGCACCGGGGAACCGGCACGCCATCCCGATCACGGCCAGCGCACCGTCGGGGTCCGCCGTCCGCGCGTCCTGGGGTACGGGGGTGCGCGCCCCCGGCTCCGCTTCCGGCTCGGTGATCCGTACCAGGCCCTCGTCCGCCAGCAGCCGGGCCAGTTTGGCCGGGGTCCCGGTCGCGAAGATCGACGGAGCGGTGACCTCGGTGCCCAGCTCGCGGCTGAGGCGTACGGCAGCGATGGTGACGGTGGCCGAGTCGCCGCCGAAGTCGAAGAAGTTGGCGTCCACGGTGAACCCGGGCTGTGCCACGGTGTCGGCGAAGACGCGGGCGATCAACTCGGCCGGCGTTTCTCCGGTCAGCGGGGCCGCCGTGGCGGTTCCGGACGCGGTGACCCGTCCGGCCCCGGGAGCGGCCGGTGCGGGCACCGGTTCGGCGTGCAGGACCGTGTCGCGCCCCGGCAACGGCAGCCGGGCCCGCGCCACCTTTCCGTTGTCGGTCAGGGGCAGCGCGTCGATCCGTACGTACGCGTCCGGCACCATGTACTCGGGCAGCGCGGCGGCGACGGACTCGTCCAGCCGGGCCCGCGCCGGCAGGTCGTCGCCGACCAGGTAGGCAGTCAGCCGGGGTTCGCCCCGGCCCTCGAAACGGGCGGCGACGACAACCGCCGCGGTGATCCCGGGGACCCGTTCCAGCACCTGCTCGATCTCGGCGGGCTCGATGCGGTTGCCCCGCACCTTGACCTGGGCGTCGACGCGGCCGAGCCATTCGATGGCGCCGTCGGCGTGCAGCCGCACCTCGTCACCGGTCCGGTAGAGGCGCGTCCGGGTGCCGGGGTGGACGGTGAAGGCGTCCGCCGTGAGATCGGGCCGGTGGGCGTACCCCCGGGCGAGTCCTGCGCCCGAGATCCACAGCGTGCCCGTCGTACCGGGCGCGCACGGCTCCAGCCGCTCGTCCAGCACGTGCAGGCAGGTGTTCGGCAGCGGCGCGCCGAGCGGGACGAAGGTGTCCACGGTGGTGACGCGGTGGGCGGAGGCCCAGATGGTGGCCTCGGTGGGGCCGTACAGGTTCCACAGGGCCCGGGCCGAGGCGTGCAGGCTCCCGGCGACGCTCCGCGGCAGGGCCTCGCCGCCCGAGAGGACGGTGAGCTGCGCGGACGGGGTCCATCCGGTGGCCAGCAGGAGCCGCCACATACTCGGTGTGGCCTGGGCGACGGTCACCTCGCCGGCCAGTTCGGCCAGGCGTCGCGGATCGCGCGCCACCTCGCGGGAGGCCAGGACGACCGTGCCGCCGACGGTCAACGGCAGCAGGAGTTCCAGCAGGGAGATGTCGAAGGCGACCGTCGTATGGGCGAGTACGACGTCCTGGTCCGAGGAGCCCAGCCGCTCGCCGATGCCGGTGAGGAAGTTGGCGAGCGCCCCGTGCTCGATCTCCACGCCCTTGGGGGTGCCCGTGGATCCACTGGTGAACAGCAGGTAGGCCAGGTCGTCGGCGGTGACCCGCGGCGGCACGGCCGGAGCGGACCCGTCCGCCTCCGGTACGGGCAGGGCGGTGCCCAGCAGCGTGCCGAGGGCGTGGGTGGTGCGGTCGGTGAGGATCAGGTCGCACCGCGCCGCTTCGGTGTATCCCCGCAGCCGCTGCACGGGGTACGCCGGGTCGAGCGGGAGGAAGGCGGCGCCGGAGCGGAGGACGCCGAGGAGGGCGGGAATCAGGCCGATGTCCCGTTCGACGAGGACACCGACCACCGATCCGGACTCGATTCCCTGGTCGTGCAGACGTGCGGCGATGGCGTCGGCCCAGGCGTCCAGGGCGGCGTAGTCGAGGGTGCGGGTGCCGCTGCGGACGGCGGTGGCCGTGGGCCGGCCGGCGGCCACGGCGGCGTACAGGTCGAGCACGGTGGCACGGCCCGTTGCCGCCGTCTTCCCGGCGTCAGGCGGTGCGGCGTCGGCCCGGGGCACGGGCCGCTTGTCATCGCCGTGCAGGAGGGCGGCAAGGATCAGGTCCTCGACCCGCTCGGTGAACTCCAGCGCCTCGTCGCCCCCCATCGCGGTCTCGCGGATGAAGACGGCCGGCGGGCCGTCCCGCAGGCACAGCAGCGCGATCTCGGTGTGCGGTTCGGCCGAAGCCTCCTCCCCCGCGCCGCGTTCGAGGACCATGACGTTGGTGAACGTCGGCTCCCCGGAGCCCAGGGGGCGTCCCGCGAGACCGAGCCGGACCTCCAGGTCGACGGCGTAGCCGTGCCGGGCAGTGGCCTCGTCGAGCTTGTGGCGCAGTGCGGGGACGCTGTCGCCGTCGAACCGTACGGGGAAGCGCGCGGCGGCGATGCCGTGGGTCTCCTCGGCCCGTAACCGGGCGGCCGACGGCGACCAGGCGAAGTCGAAGCTCCGCTCGCCCGCGCGCTCGGCCACGGCCTTCAGGAAGGCACGGACGACGCCGGTCGCCTCCTCGTGGGAGGACGGGACGTAGGCGAGCTCGTAGCGGCCGTAGTGCGCCGTGCCGGCGCTGAAGTCGTCGACGGGCAGCGGCACCGGGCGCAGGTCCAGCAGTCGCGCCCGCCACCACGGTTCATGGGACCGCAGTGGCCGCTGGGCGGCGGTGATGGCGGCGAGCCGGTCTCCGTCGACGGGGGGCAGCGGGGCGCCTTCGGTGGCGCCGAGCCGCTGTGCGGCGGCCTGTCCGCTGAGGGCGCTTCCGTCGACGGCGGCGAAGTCGCTGAACACCAGGTCGGCGTCGGGTGCGGACAGGGTCAGCGCCGAGGTGGTCACCGACCGCACGACGGTGTCCGTGCGGGGTTCGTCCCGGGGCACGAGCCTGACCTGCCGGGTGAAGACGGCGCCCTGGGCGGTGACGAGCGTGGGTACGCCGAGCGGGTTCGGGAAGCTGCCGTAGTCCAGGGCCTTGGAGATCCGCGCGGCCTCGGCGGCCGGCGTACCGGCGTGGATGAGGCCGCCGGAGGCCATGCGAGCGGACCGTCGGTAGAACCGCCGCTCACGGTCACCCGTGTCGACCGCGTCGGGCAGGGTGCCCGCCACGACGTACGGGACGAGGTCCTCGAACAGCTCGATGCCGATCTCGGCGGTCTCGTACGTCAGCGACAGCGCGGTGGAGTGCTCGCGGACCGGGAACCAGCGTTCGAGCAGGACGCTGCCGGCGTCCACGGCCTCCGTCATCCGGTGCCACGTCGCCGCGTGCCGGGTCGCGCCCTCGTACAGGGCCCAGGCCGGGACGTTGCTGCCGGAGTAGCGGGGCAGCGGGCCGTCGTGGAAGTTGACCGCCGCGACCTCGGGCAGGCCCAGGACGTCCGCGGTCAGGATGCGGAAGTTGACCATGCTGAACAGGTAGTCGAACTTCCGCCCGGCCAGCGTCGCCGCCAGGTCACCGCGCGGGTCGAGCACCGGTACGGCGTGTTCGCCCGCCCACGTGACGACCGCCGGGTCGTCGCTGAGGATGCCCTCGATGCGTACGCCCGCGTCGAGCAGCCGTGCGGCGCACCGGGTGAGGACCCGGGTTCCCCCGATGATGTAACAGGTGGTCGTCATGCTCGCCCCTTGGCCGCGGAGGGCTCGGCGGGGCGGGCCGGGCCGGTGCGTTCCGTATCCGGCGTGCCGGGGCGTTCCGTATCCGGTGTGCCGGGGGTGCCGTGGAGGCCGTGGGTGCCGGCCGCGTCCTGGGCCGGGTCCGTGGTCCGGGCGGCGACCCAGGAGTCGATCTGCGAGACGACCTCTTCGTCGAGCGAGAGCTGGCCGGGGGTCCACGACGGGTTGGACAGACCGCGGTGGGTGCGTTCGCACATCTCCCAGTCCTCGTGGTTCGCCTTGTCCCACAGGGCGAACACGGCTTCGTGGGAGAAGTCGCTCTTGGCGGTCTCCGAGGGGTGGAACAGCCAGAAGTGCCGTACGAAGCAGGTGCCGGGGCTCTCCGGCCAGACCCACTGCATCATCACGTAGTCGGCCGTGAACCCGAACAGCAGGTTGGGCAGGATGGTGATCCAGTTGATCCGCTGCCGGTCGGCCTCGGGCACGCGCGGCAGCGGCGTGCGCCGGCTGTGTCCCGTCATCGATACGGAGTTGAAGCCACCCCGGATGGACTGCCAGGCCCCGACGATGTCGCCCTTGAGGTCGTAGGTGCCCGCGTCGTCGAAGTCGGTGATGCGGTGCAGGTCCTTGTGCGCGGTCGGGAAGTGCAGGCTCTCGTTGACGTTGTGCGCGACGAGCTTCCAGTTCGAGGCGACCGGGTAGTCCTTGGCCTGGACGCACTCCAGGTCGGCGAGTTCGTAGACGCGCGCGAACTCCCCGAACTCTCCCAGGGCGTCGTCGAGGTCCGGGGCGTCGTCGCTGAAGGTGATGAAGACGACGCCGTGCCGGATCTCGGTGCGTACGGGCAGCAGACCGTTCTTCTCCTTGTCGAAGAAGTGGTCGAAGTAGGTGCCGTTGAGGCTCTTGAGCTTGCCGTTCCGGTCGTACACCCAGCAGTGGTAGAGGCAGACGAGGCTCTGCCGCTTCCCGCTGGCCTCCTCCACGAGCTTGTAGCCCCGGTGCCGGCAGTAGTTGTGGTACGCCTGGATGCCGTCGTCGCCGTGGAGGAGCAGGACGGACCCGCTGCCGATGTTCAGGGTGCTGTAGGAGCCCTTTTCCCCGAGGCGTGAGACATGGTCCACCGGGAGCCAGTGCCGGCCGTAGATGCGGGACATCTCCCGCCGGTACTGCTCTTCCCCGGTGTAGAAGTCGTGTGACCGGCCGATGCCGCCGGACTCGAAGTAGGGCCTGTCCTCCGGCTGTTTGCCGATCAGGTCGAACATGCTGGACGCGCGCGTCATCTGGTGAGCTCCCTCAGGGTGAGGTGCGTGGAAGTCTGTGGCGGAGGCCCGGCCACGGGCCGTGTGGACGGGGCGCCGGAGCGCCTGCGCCCAAGGCCGTTGGGCAGCGAGCAGCGGGCAACGGGCGCCTGCGCAGCTCCGGGTACGGCGGCAAGCCGGGCCGGGCCCGGGGGCCGGTACGGAAAGACGGAAGGGAGAGGCGGGGGCGAGGATCGGCGGGCCGGCAGCAGGGGCGCACCACAGCGCTCGTGCGGCGGCCCGCCGCGGCCCGCGGGCGCTCCGTCGCCACGCGGCACGCTGCGTACGGATCTCGGCGCACACTCCGCACGGACCCCGCCGCACACTCTGCGCGGCCCGTGGTGCCCGGGGTGCGGGTGCCGACGCACCCGGCGCCCGCTCGCTCCGGTCGGGTGGATCGCTTCGGGTCACTGCGGTCCTCCCGGCCCCTGCGGCACGCTCCGTGACCGCAGGGGCCGGGAGGTCAGGCGGCCGGATCGTAGACCCGCTCGTCCTGCGGTACGCCGGCGTCGTCGTACAGACGCTCCAGGGCGTCCGGAGCGTAGATCTCGTAGTCCGGTACCACGCCGCCGATCAGGCCCAGCATCTTGTTCGTCCACTCCTGGCTGGCACTCATCGCGCTCATCGTCGCCTTGAAGAACGGCGGGAGTTCGGTGAGTTCGCCGAGCGTGGTGGTGAAGTCGTAGACGCCGGCGCTCTCCTCGTCCCGCACCTTGTTGTACTCGGCCAGCGCCTCGTCCATCGGCCGCTCCCCGGACAGCCCCTGGTGGACGCGCTCGGCGAGCAGTTCGCCGTGGAGGAAGGCGTCGGTCATGCCCCAACCGGTGTAGGGGTCCTTGTGGTAACCGGCGTCGCCCACGAGGGCCCAGCCGGGACCGTGGGCACGGCGGTAGTAGTTGTCCGGGTAGCGCATGGGACGGAAGTTCTCCTCGCGCCGCCCGGCATCACGCAGCTGGGCGCCCATGTCCGGAGCGACCTCGTCGAAGACCGCCTGGAAGCCGGTCTCCACGTCCTGGCGGAAGTCCTTCAGCCGGCCGCGGGTGCAGATGACGGCCAGCATGGTCAGCCCGTCGTTCGTGGGCCAGCTGCCGAACCAGCTCTCGTGGAGGCCGGTCTTGTGGTGCAGGCCCCAGTCGAGGCCGCTGTAGTACGAGTAGTAGCTGAAGCCGGCCGCGGGGCGCACGTTGTACAGCTCCGCCCCGACCTTCTTCGCGACCGTGGAGTGGAACCCGTCCGCGCCGATGACGAGCGGGGCCCGGAACTCCCGTTCCGGCCCGTCCCCCGCGCGTCCGCGGATGCCCGTCACCCGGCCCTCGGAGGCGATCACGTCGGACACGGTGAAACTTTCCAGCACTTCGGCGCCGGCCCGGCGCGCGGCGTTGACCAGGATTTCGTCCAGCACGGTCCGGCGCGGGCAGTACACGGCGTCCACCCCGTCGACGGGGTCGGCGAAGCCGTTGAGTTCGATCCCCCGGTACGCGTAGTGCATCGTGCGGAGCGCCGGCGTCTTCGCCGCCACCACCTCGTCGAGCAGGCCCCACTCCTGGAGCTTCAGCAGCCCCGCCTGGTGGATGTAGTGCGTCGAGACGGTGTCGCTGGGAAAGGAGGACCGGTCCACCACGAGGACGCGGTGTCCCAGTCGCGCCAACAGCATGGCGACCGGCGAACCGGCACAGCGGGCACCCACAACAATGACGTCGTACACGAGCTCCCCCATGAATCGAATCAGGCACCTGGCAGCGAATCCAGGCCCGGTCACGGCGTTCCGTGGTCAGCAGCGCCGATAATGACCGGAAGGTTATGGGCAGCAACTGACGAAGGTCAACAGTTGGTAGTGAGATGGCAATGTCACAACATTGCAGCCCATCCCTTGAACATTCCATTCCACTCCACAGAGTCACTACCAGGGGGGTGACATGACACCATATACACCTTTTGCCGCGCACCTTTCGAGGCGAATGTGGCTTGTGACACACCCCAGGGTGACGGGCGAGCGGCCACACTCGGTGAGTGGCGCACCACCGTTTCCCACGCAGCGTAGGTAAAACGAGAAGGCCCCTTCCATGAATTTCCATTCCACATCCGCCGCGAATTACTCGGTTGACGTAACCCGAGAAGTTGCCTGAACGAATCGCGCCACAGCGTGTCCAAAAACTACTGCCCGGGCCTTTCGGCGCGGTCACCCCCCGGAGCACGAACGACCAGGAGAGGCCCGCTTCTCGACAGATCACGGACTGCGGACGCGCTGCGGAGATTTCCGCCTTGTCGTTCGCCCGGAGAGCCGGCGGGACAGCGCGGCCCCATGGACGTACGCGCGCTTCGAGGGCCGCGCGCTTCTGGTCGTACCGGAACGGGACGCGGTCATCCCGCCGGTGCGACCGAGCTTCTGCACCGCGCGCCGGGAACAACGCCTCGGCCCGGGTTCCCCGGCGGGCCCGATGGCGACGGCTACGGCCGCATCGCGAGATCCACGATGCGCTGTACCAGATCGGGGTAGTCCCAGCCTGCCCCGGTCGCCGCGCGCGGGAGCAGGCTCGCCGCCGTCAGGCCCGGGAGCGCGTTCACTTCGAGGCACATCGGTGTGCCGCCCGCGTCGTTGCGGAAGTCGGCACGTGAGTACGTGCCGCTGCCGAATCCCAGGGCCCGGTGCGCGCGTACGGCCAGTTCCTGAAGTCTGGAGGCGAAGTCGGCCGGGATGCGCGCCGGGCAGACTTCGCCGACCGCCTCGGGCTGGTACTTGGCCGTGTAGTCGAACACCGGCGTCGTCAGCTCGATCTCGACGACGGGCAGCGCCTGGCCGCCGAGCACGCCGACGGTGAACTCCCGCCCCGGGAGGAAGGGTTCCACCAGCAGCTCGGCGTCACCGGCACGCATCTCGGCCGCGACCCGGGCCAGTTCCGGCAGCGAGTCGACCCGGTGGACCGACACGCTCGAACCGTCCGCGACCGGCTTGGCCACCACCGGCCCGGCTTCAACCAGCCGCCGTACGTCCTGTGGCACCGCGTCCCCGCCGGCCCCGGGCCGCCACAGCACCCGGTCGGCCACCGGCACACCGGCCGCGCCCAGCACGGCTTGCGCCCGCCCCTTGTGCCAGGCTGCCGCGCACACCGCGCTGCCCGCGCCGGTGAACCGCACGCCGGCCATCTCCAGCAGCGCCTGCACATGCCCGTCCTCGCCCCAGCCGCCGTGCAGCGCCAGGAACACCAGCTCCGCGTCGCGCAGCAACTCCATGACCGGGCCGCCGGTCAGTGCGGTGTGCATGCGCCGCCGCAGTTGCCGTTGTTCCGAGAGGGACGGCGGTTCCTTGCCGACTGCCACCGTGTCGACCGCGTCACCGGGACGCAGCGGTCCGGCCAGGACCGGCTCCACGGCGGCCGGGTCGATCAGCACCACCTCGTGTTCTCGCTCCAGCAGGGCGCGGGCGACCGACCGGCCCGAGGCCAGGGAGACATCTCGTTCCGTGCTCTCTCCGCCGCACAAAATAACGATTCGCATGCCGGGATTCTGACGTATTGGGCCGAATTGCGCACGCGTACCCTTCATCTATCCCTCATCTACCCCTCGTCCATCCCTCATCGATACGCCACGGGGCGGGGAAGGCGAACGCGACCGCGCCGGACGGGACGCCATCACGGCGCTGCACGCAGCCGCTCCGCCAGCTCGCCGTCGCCTTCCACCTCGATGCGGCCGGACCGCACCCCTTCCCCGAAGGTGAGCCGCCCGCCGAGAAGGTCCTCACAGGCGTCGGACCGCAACGCGACCCGGGCGGCGGGCTTCTCCGCCGCGCCATCGCCGTACAGCGGAAAGCCGCCATCGGTACGCAGGTGGAAGGTCCCCGAGTCCAGCACCACGTCAACGATGCCCGCGAGGCCGCCCGACGCTCCGGTCAGCAGCCGGAGGAGCGGGAGGGCATGCCAGTGCGCGCGCACGGCGTCGGTGGGCCGCCGGTCCGGCAGGGCCGGCGCTCCCCACTCCGCGAGTGCGGTCAGGACGGACTGCAACTGCCGCCCTCGTGGCGTGAGTTCGTAGACGTAAGAGGCGGCCGGCGGGGGGAGGCGGTGGCGGGTGGCCAGTTCCTCGCGCTCCATGTCCTTGAGGCGGGAGGCCAGGACATCGGTACTGATGCCGGGCAGGTCGGCGTGGAGGTCGGTGTAGCGGCGGGGTCCGGCGAGGAGTTCCCGGACGATCAGCAGGGTCCACCGGTCCCCGACGGCGTCCAGGGCCCGGGCGGCGGCGCAGTAGTGGTCATAGCTTCGGCGGCGAGGCATGGCAGCAGTCTAGAGAAGACATTGGACTTGCCAAGCTCCTACTTGGTAAAACCAAGTACGCAACGAAGCCTTGGGAGGCCACCGCATGGAATTCCGGCAGTCGAGCAAGCTGAGCGACGTCTGTTACGAGATCCGCGGACCGGTGATCGAGCACGCCAACGCCCTGGAAGAGGCGGGGCACAGTGTGCTGCGCCTGAACACGGGCAACCCCGCCCTGTTCGGGTTCGAGGCGCCGGAGGAGATCGTCCAGGACATGATCCGGATGCTGCCGCGGGCCCACGGGTACACCGACTCGCGCGGCATCCTCTCCGCCCGGCGCGCGGTCGCCCAGCGCTGCCGGGCGCAGGGCCTCCCCGAGGTCGACGTCGACGACGTCTTCCTGGGCAACGGCGTCTCCGAGCTGGTCAGCATGGCCGTCCAGGCGCTGCTGGAGGACGGTGACGAGGTTCTCGTACCCGCGCCGGACTTCCCGCTGTGGACGGCGGTGACCACGCTCGCCGGCGGACGCGCCGTGCACTACCTGTGCGACGAGTCCGCCGACTGGTACCCGGACCTCGACGACCTGGCCTCGAAGATCACGGACCGCACCAAGGCCCTCGTGATCATCAATCCCAACAACCCGACGGGCGCGGTGTACCCGCGCGAGATCCTCCAGGGGATGCTCGACCTCGCCCGCCGCCATCAGCTGATGGTCTTCGCCGACGAGATCTACGACCAGATCGTCTACGACGACGCCGTGCACCTCCCCGCGGCGTCCCTGGCCCCGGACCTGGTCGTGCTGACCTTCGGCGGCCTGTCCAAGACGTACCGGGTGGCGGGGTTCCGCTCGGGCTGGCTCGTGGTCACCGGCCCGCGGCAGCACGCGCGGAACTATCTGGAGGGGCTGACCATGCTGGCCTCCATGCGCCTGTGCCCCAACGCGCCCGCGCAGTACGCCATCCAGGCCGCACTCGGCAGCCCGGACTCCATCCGCGGCCTGACCGCCCCCGGCGGCAGGCTGTACGAGCAGCGCGACCGGGCCTGGCGGAAACTGAACGAGATCCCGGGCGTGTCGTGCGTCAAACCGAAAGGGGCGCTGTACGCGTTCCCGCGCATCGACCCCGCCGTACACAAGATCCACGACGACGAGCAGTTCGTCCTGGACCTGCTGCTGCGCGAGAAGATCCAGGTCGTCCAGGGCACCGGCTTCAACTGGCCGTCCCCGGACCACTTCCGCATCCTCACCCTGCCGCACGCCGACGAACTGGAATCGGCGATCGGCAGGATCGGGCGCTTTCTCACGGGGTACCGGCAGGGCTGAACCGGCGGGCGGCGGCGTGCGCGGCAACGGGGTGCACATGAGTCCGTACGCCGGAGCCTGGCCATGTCCCTTCGGGCGCCCCTGGAACCTCCGGCGCATACCGGAGGTTCCAGGGACCACGGCTCACGAAGACACCGCACGGACCGTGGCGTCAGCGGCAGCGCCACACCGTCGGCTGGTTCCGGCCGTTGTCGCCCTCGGGGCGGCTCCAGCCGGCGAGTGAACCGTCGTCCGCGGAGACCTGCAGCCCGAGGGCGCCCGGCAAGCTCGCGGTACGGCGGTCGAGCTGCCAAACGGCGTCGCCGCCACCGCCCGCGGCCCAACCGACGGACTGACCGGAGCGGTTGACGGAGTTGACGCTCGCACTCCGCTCGGGGCGCAGCGGGGTGCCGTCGCGGTCCCACAGGACGCCCTGGCCGTCCGCGCTCGGCGAGGGCTGAGTCAGGCCCGCCACCCGGCCGTTGGAGATGCCATTGCCGTGCACCACCGCCGTACCGGAAGGCAGGCGCAGCTGGCGCGCGCTGCCCCCGCGCCACAGGTAGAGGGCCGCGGGATCGAACGCGTCGGTCCGGCTCTTCATGTGCTCGACCAGTACGGTGCCGTCCTGGTCGATGCCGGTCGCCTTGGTCTGGCCGGTGTCCGGGAGGCCGCCGGTCAGCTTGACGACCGTGCCGGGGGCGTTCGCGGGCCACCGCACCGCGGTGTGTACGAAGTAGCTGTCGACGCCCTGCCGGACCCGCACGGCGACATGGCCGACGATGTCGCCGCCGTCGTTGATCCCGGTCGCCCGGGACGTCGCGGTGCCCGCCGGCTCGGGCAGCCTCTCCAGCTTGCCGTCGCGGGTACGGAAGGCGTGCCGCTCCGAGTCCTCGGCGGCGCTCACGTCCCCCACCACCGTGCCGTCGCGGTTGACGGCCGTCACCGTCGGCTGGGTCACGCCCTCCGGGCGGGTGAATTCGGTGACCTGGCCGCCCTTCCAGCGCAGCACGTCGCGGGTGGTGGTGCCCCACGACCAGGTGACCGCGCCCGTACCGGCGTATCCGCCCTGGCTGTCGGCAGCGGTGATCTCTCCGCCTCCGGTGAAGCGCGCGGGCACGGTGAGCAGTTCGGGGCTCCAAGTGCACGACGCGACCGTCGTCGACCGGACCGCCGGGGCGGCGTGGGCGGTGGGCGACAGCAGTGCGGCGGACACCGCCACCGTCATGGCCGCCGTGACCGCTACGCGTCTGGACCGCATACGAGCATCTCCTTCGCTGGTGAGCACTGCACTGCGCCCCACCCTGGCAACGGGCGCTTACGTCGCGATGACAGTGCAGTGACCGCACGGGGCAGTGACCGCACGGGCGGCGCGGCCGGGAGCCGTTCCGCGCTCTGCCGCCCCGGTGAGAGTCGGGAGAACGCGGGCCTGAAAGAGTGGCCCCATGCTGCTCGACCCTGAGAAGACCCTGTTCATACGGGGTGCCACCCCTGTACTCCTGCTGTCCGAAGCCCCCGTGCACGACGCCCTCCCGGTCCTGGCCGCGCCGGACGGAGCGGTCCCCCGGTGCGACGGCTGGAGCATCGTCCCGAAGCTCACCATGTGCGTCGTGGACGGGCCCGGCGAGGCCGGGATCGTCATTCCCGCCCTTGTCGCGCCGGTGATCGACGACACCGACCCGCCCGGTGGGATGGCCGCCTGGTGCACGGATGCCGAAGCGGCCGGTGGCGCGGTCGTCCTGTCCCTCGACAGCCTTCCCGAGGTACTCGACTGGCCCCGTCTGCTGGGCTCCGGCACCGCGCACGGAGGATTCCTGCCGGGTCTGTTCTGACCTGATCCGGCCTGGCAGGAGCACGCTCGCGCCCGATAGGGCATAACACCTGAATACATGTACACTTGTCGCACGAAGCCCCGCGGTTCCCCCGTCCGCGGGGCTTCGTCGTACCGTCGGCCTGCGACGCGTCCCGCCGTCGGCCCACGCGTTCCGCAGTCGGCGGCGGGGCGGCGAATGCGGTGGTCACCGGGACGGGCGGAATGAAAGAGTCCCGTCATGACGCCTGTTGATGACTCTTTCGGATTGTCCAGGACCGCTTCCGCATCTTCCAAGGCCACTTCTGACCACTCCGCGTTTCCCCGCCAGTTCGCGCGCACCCAGCGCTTCTCCCTCGGGGTGCCGCGCCGGTTCAGCGTTTCCCCGGACGGGCGCCGTGTGCTGTTCGTCCGTACCGGCGGTGGCGGCGACCCCGTGAGCCGGCTGTGGCTGTACGAGGACGGGGCGGAGCGGGCGATCGTCGACCCGGCGCTCCTGGGCGGGCAGCCGGATTCCGAGGGCCGGCTGCCCGAGGCGGAGCGGGCCCGCCGGGAGCGGGCACGTGAGCATGCCACCGGTGTGGTGGCGTACGCGACGGACGCGGCGGCGCGGGTGGTGGCCTTCGCGCTGTCCGGCGCGCTGTGGGTGGTGCGTACGGACGAGGGCGCCCCCTTCCCCGTACCGACGGCCGGGCCGGTCGTCGATCCCCGGCCCTCTCCGGACGGGCGGTACGTCGCGTACGTGACCGGCGGCGCACTGCACGTCGTCGGTCTGGCGGACGGGAAGGACCGGCAACTGGCCGCCCCGGAGGGACCGGACGTCACCTACGGGCTGCCCGAGTACGTCGCGAGCGAGTCGATGGGCCGCACGCGCGGCTACTGGTGGGCGCCCGACAGCCGCCGCATCCTGGTGGCCAGGGTGGACACCTCCGGTGTGACACGGCGCTACATCAGCGATCCGGCGCACCCCGAGCAGGCGCCGCGCGCCATCCCGTACCCCTCGGCGGGGACGGCCAACGCGGACGTGTCGCTCCACATCGCGCCGGTGGGCGGCTCCGAGGCGCCGCGTGTCGAGGTGGTCTGGGACCGGGCCGCGTACGAGTACCTGGTCAGCGCGGCGTGGGACAGGCACGGGCCGCTCGTCGGCGTACAGAGCCGGGACCAGCGGACGCTGCGCACCCTGGCGGTCGACGCGGCCACCGGCGCGACCGAGGTCCTGCACGAGCGCACCGACGCCGCGTGGGTCGAGATCGTGCCCGGGACTCCGGCCCGTACGGCTTCAGGAGCGCTGGTCCTGCCCGAGGACACGCCCGGGACGCGGCACCTGACGGTCGGCGGCAGTAACGTCACGCCGCCCGGACTGCAAGTGCGCGAGGTCGTCGCCGTGGTGGACGAGGAGGTGTGGTTCACCGCGAGCGAGGAGCCGACGACGACCCATGTGTGGCGGTGGGGTCCGGAGGGCGGCCTGCGCAGGCTGAGCGAGAAGCCTGGAGTGTTCACGGCCGTGGCCGGGGGCGGCACGGTGGTGTTGACCGGGCTCACACCGGACGGGCCAGTGGCCGACGTTTTCGGGCGCGGGCAGGACGCCCCCTCCGGGAGCATCGCCTCGCTCGGCGAAGAACCGGTGGTCACTCCACGTCCGGAGCATCTCGTGCTCGGGGAACGGGAGTTGCGCGGCGCGCTGTACCTGCCCTCCTGGTACGACCACGACGCGGGCGGCAAGCTGCCCGTACTGCTCTGCCCGTATGGCGGGCCGAGTATCCAGGTCGCCATACAGGCGCGGGAGTGGTTCGTCTGTGTGGCGCAGTGGTTCGCCGAGGAAGGTTTCGCCGTCCTGCTCACGGACGGGCGCGGCACCCCCGGCCGCGGCCCGGCCTGGGAGAAGACCATCCACGGCGACCAGCTCACGCCCGTACTGCAGGACCAGGTCGACGCGCTGCACGCGGCCGCCGCGCGCTTCCCGTGCCTCGATCCGACCCGGGTGGCGATCCGCGGCTGGTCGTTCGGCGGCTTCCTGTCCGCCGCCGCGGTCCTGCACCGCCCCGACGTCTTCCACGCGGCGGTCGCCGGTGCCGCGCCCACGGACCAGCGGCTGTACGACACCCACTGGAAGGAGCGTTACCTCGGCCACCCCCAGGAGACACCGGACCACTACACGCGCTCCTCCCTGGTGGGCCGGGGCCACCTGCTGCGCCGCCCGCTGCTCCTCGTCCAAGGGCTGGCGGACGACAATGTGGCGCCCGCGCACACCCTGCGCTTCTCCGCGGAACTGCTCGCCGCGGGCAAGCAGCACAGCGTGCTGCCGCTTCCGGGAGCCGGGCACTCGGTGGGTGATCCGGCGGTCCGCGAGAACCTGCTCCGCTTCGAACGCGACTTCCTGAGCGGCGCGCTGGGCGGGGTCTGAGTTCCTGAGCAGCAGGCACTGGGCAGGGTCTGATCGTCTGCACTGCGCGCCGGCGGGGACTGAACGGCCATGCCTCCGTATCCGTATGGAACTTCCACAACGCCCATGGGACGCACGGACCACGTGGCACGCACCGCTCACGGACGGACGCGGCGCCCACGGGCCTGGAAAGGCACCGAGAGCCGGAGGCACATCATGACCCAGCAGGCAGCAACGGGGCGGACGGGCGCGGGAACGGGGCGCCGTACGGTCGTCGCGGCGGCCGGCGCGGCGGGGCTGGCCGCCGCGCTCGCGGCGTGCGGGAGCGGCTCGGACGGGTACGGCACGGGCGGGGACGGATCGGGCGGGAACGGATCGGGTGGGAACGGCGACAGCGCGTCGTCCGCACCGTCCGGGTCGGCGGCGGCCGGGGGTGACGGAGCCGGCGGCGGCGCGTCGAAAGGCGGCGGCGCGGCCGGGGACGTGCTGGCGAAGACCGCGGACATCCCCGAAGGCGGCGGCAAGGTCTTCAAGGACCGCAAGGTCGTGGTGACGCAGCCCGCCGCGGGCGAGTTCAAGGCGTTCTCGGCGGTGTGCCGCCACCAGGGGTGCCTGGTGAACGAGGTGGCGGACGGCACCATCAACTGCCCGTGCCACGGCAGCAGGTACGCCATCAACGACGGCAGCGTCCGCCACGGCCCCGCCACTCAGGGACTGCCCGCGGCCAAGGTGAGCGTGGAGGGCGGGGCGATCAAACTCGGGTGACCGGGGCACGCCCGCAGGCGGCGGCCGGCCGGGTTCACCCGGCGGCGGGCCAGGGACGGCGCGGGCGCTTCCAGCAGGCGAGCAGGTCCTCGGTGGTCGTCACCGTGGCGACGAGCGCGAGGGTGTGGCGGACCATCGCCGCGGTGTAGTCGGCCGGTACGCCGGCGATGGCGTCGGCGGGCACCACCGCCGTGTATCCGAGGTTGACCGCGTCGAAGACGGCGTTGGGGACCGCCACGTTCGCCGACACCCCGGCGATGACGAGCGTCCGGCAGCCGAGGTTGCGCAGCAGCGCGTCCACGCCCGTACCGGCGATCGGTGACAGGCCGTGCAGTCTACGGACGATCAGGTCGTCCTCGGAAACGGGCACCGGGTCGGCGATCCGTACCGCGGTCGTACCGGCGAGCTGTTGTACGGGCAGCCGCTCGGCGGCGGCGAACAGGCGCGCGTTGCGGTTGGCTCCCCGGCCGTCGGGGCGGCGCTCGGCGACGGCGTGCAGGACCTGTACGCCCGCGTCGTGCGCGGCGGCGGCCAGCCGGGCCACCCGGCCCAGCGCACCCGATGTGCGGGCCGCGTCGGCGAGTTCCGGCAGCGCGCTGTCCGGTCCGACGACACCGCGCTGGCACTCGACCGTGAGCAGCGCCGTCGTCGCCGGATCGGTCAGTTCGAAGAGGCGCGCGCCTGGTGGCATCGGATCGGCCCTCCTGGTGGGTGGACGTACCGCCGCGGGCCGCGTGAGCGTAGCCGCCATTGCGTCCGTACGGAAGAGACCGCAGCATGCTTCCCTGGCACTCGGACAGGCCGGCGCGGGCCGCGCCCGGCCGCCGTACAGCGGAGGTGGTCGACGGATGACCGGCACACAGCGGCGCGGGCGCCGCGTCATGATGACACCGCGGGAACTGGACGCCTTCCTGGCGGAGCAGCGCACCTGCCGGGTGGCCACGGTGAGCGAGGACGGTACGCCGCACGTCGGCCCCCTGTGGTTCGTCTGGGACGGCGCGGCGCTCTGGCTGTACTCGGTCACCCGGAGCAAGCGGTGGGCCCAGCTGCGCAAGGACCCCCGGGTCGCGGTGGCCGTGGACGACGGCCACGACTACGGGGAACTGCGCGGGGCGGAGCTGAGCGGCAGCGCGGAGATCGTCGGCGAGGTGCCGCGGACGGGCGGCGCCTGCCCGGAACTGCACGCGCCGGAACGGTTGTTCGCCACGAAGTACTTCGGGCTGGAAGCCATGCCGCACGACGGCCGGCATGCCTGGCTGCGGCTGGTTCCGGATGCGGTCGTGTCCTGGGACTTCCGCAAGATGGGGGCTTCCGCAGGATGACGGCTTCCGCAGGGTGACGGCTTCCGCAGGGTGACGGGGTGAGCCGGCGCTCCGGCGCATCGGGGCGGCGCGCTGCGGGCGGCACGGCCCCGGTGTGCTTCCTCGCGGTGCCGTGTGATCGCGTTGTCGGTGGTCTCTGCCAAAGTGGTGGGGTCGGCCCGTTCCGGCAGATCCGGACGGGCCACCCCGACGTGGGACGACGAGGACGAGGGAGACCTGGTGAACGTGCTCTTTCCGGCGCTGAGCGATGCGTCGCCGCAGCCCGCACTGCGCTTCGGCGAGCGTGCGCTCAGCTACCGCCAACTGGCCGCGGTGGCGGGCCGGCTCGCCGACCGCCTCGGCGACGCGCCGCGGGTGGCCGTCTGGGCCACCCCGACGCTGGAGACCTCCGTCGCCGTGGTGGGCGCGCTGCTCGCCGGGGTGCCCGCCGTGCCCGTCAACCCGAAGATCGGCGAGAGCGAGCTGGCGCACATCGTCTCGGACAGCGGCCCGTCGCTCGTACTGGCCGAGCCGGACGCCGAGCTGCCCGGCGCGCTGGCCGCGCTCCCCCGCCTCGACGTGGACCTGTCCGCCGCCGACGAGGAGGTCCCGCCGCTGCCGTACGAGCCGGACACCGAGTCCCCCGCCCTGGTCGTCTACACGTCCGGTACGACCGGCCCGCCCAAGGGCGTCGTCATCCCCCGCCGGGCCGTCGCGCACACCCTCGACGCGCTGGCGGAAGCCTGGCAGTGGACCGCCGACGACGTGCTCGTGCACGGGCTGCCGCTGTTCCATGTGCACGGCCTGGTGCTGGGCATCCTCGGGCCCCTGCGGCGCGGCGGCAGCGTGCACCACCTGGGGAGGTTCAGCACCGAGGGCGTCACCCGGGAGCTGGCCGCGGACGGCACGATGCTGTTCGGCGTACCGACGATGTACCACCGCCTGGCCGTCGAGGCCGGCGGGAACGAGGCGCTGGCCAAGGCGCTGGGCCGGGCCCGGCTCCTGGTGTCCGGCTCGGCGGCGCTGCCGCGCAGCGACCACGAACGGCTCGCCGCGGCCGCCGGCTGCCGCGTCATCGAGCGGTACGGCATGACCGAGACACTGATGAACACGAGCGTACGGGCCGACGGCGAGCCCGCGCCCGGCAGCGTCGGCGTGCCGCTGCCGGGGGTGTACGTCCGGCTCGTCGACGAATCCGGCCGGGCCGTCGAGGCGAGCGACGGCGAGACGGTGGGCGAGATCCAGGTCCGCGGCCCGAACCTGTTCGTCGAATACCTCAACCGCCCGGACGCCACCACGGCCGCCTTCGACGGCGGCTGGTTCCGTACGGGCGACATGGCGACCCGCGACGCGGCCGGCAACTACCGCATCGTGGGCCGCAAGGCCACCGACCTGATCAAGAGCGGCGGCTACAAGATCGGCGCGGGCGAGATCGAGAACGCGCTGCTGGAGCACCCGGGCGTCAGCGAGGCCGCGGTGACCGGCGAGCCGGACGAGGACCTGGGCGAACGGATCGTCGCCTGGATCGTGCCGGAGCCCGCGGCCGACGGCGCCCCCGGCCCGACCGCGGCCGAGCTGACCGATCACGTGGCCCGCCAGCTCGCCCCGCACAAGCGCCCGCGCGTCGTGCACTTCCTGGAGGCCCTGCCGCGCAACGACATGGGCAAGATCCTCAAGCGGGACCTCCGTGCGTAGGGAGGCGCCGCCGGGCGGGGCGGGCGGGGGCGCTGACAATCGGTCCGGGTCGGGCGGGGCGAGCGGGTCGGGCGGCTCCAGTGGGGGTGGCTCGGGCGTGCTGTCGCCGCGCTGGTCCGCGCGCGAGGCAGTGGCCGTGGTGACGGAGGAATTCACCGAGTTCTCGCCCGACGACGTGTCCACCGGCCCGCCGGGTACCGACGACGGGCCGCTCGGCTGGGACGGATACGGCGCCGCGCGGCAGCGGGCCCAAGAGCGTACCGGCGAACGCGAATCCGTGATCAGTGGTATCGCCCGGATCGGCGGCGTGGCGGCCGTACTGGTCTCCTTCGAGTTCGGTTTCCTCGGCGGTTCCCTCGGCGAGCGCACCGGCGACCGGCTGGTGGCCGCCTACACCCGCGCCCGTGAGCTGCGCCTGCCGGTCGTGTCGCTGATCGCCACGGGCGGCAGCCGCATGCAGGAAGGCATGCGGGCGCTGACCCAGCTCCAGCGCGTGGCCGCCCAATCCGCACTGACCCGCGCGGCCGGTCTGCCGCAGATCGCCGTGGTCCGCGACCCGACGACGGGCGGCGGCTGGGCGACGCTCGGCGCGGGCGCCGATGTCGTCCTCGCCCTCCCCGGCGCGCAGATCGGCTTCGCCGGCTCACGGGTACGCCCGGCGGACGCCGACCCGTATGCGTACAGCGCCGAAGGCCAGCTGGCGGCAGGCCAGATCGACGCCATCGTCCCGCCGGACCGCTTGCGCACGACGCTCGGACGCTGGCTGCGGCTGCTGACGCCTGAGGCTCCCGGGCGCGAAGCCCCTGAACCCGTGGCTTCCGCACCTGTTGATTTCACATCTGCCGGGAATGCTCCGGCAGCCGGCCGCCCTGCGACGCCCGCCGGAGGAATCACGCCGCCTCCTCCCCCGCCACCGCACGCCCTCGGATCATCCGGTCTCCCGGCCACCGGCTGGGCAGCGGTGCGCGCGGCCCGCGACGAGCGGCGACCGCGCGCCGCGGCGTATCTGGACGCGTACTTCGACTGGCGGGAGGAGATCAGCGGCGACCGCTGCGGCGGCACCGACCCGGGCATACGCTGCGGATTCGGCCGACGCGACGGGCGCACGATCGCGTTCGCCGCGCAGTGCGGTACGGCCGTGCGCCCCGCCGGATTCCGTACGGCCGCCCGGCTGATCCGGATGGCGGACCGGCTCGGCATACCGGTGCTCACGCTCGTGGACACACCGGGCGCGGCCAACGACCCGGACGCCGAGCGCGCCGGCGCGGGCGCGGCCATCGCGGACGTCTTCGCCGCGCTGGCCTCGGTCCGTACGCCCGTCACCTCGCTGCTCATCGGGGAAGGCGGGTCCGGCGGCGCGCTGGCCCTGGCCGCGCCGGGCGCGCTGTGGGCCACGCCGGACAGCTACTTCTCCGTCATCGCCCCGGAATCCGCCGCCGCCATCCTCAAGCGCGACGCGCACGCGGTGCGCGACACGGCCGACCAGCTCCGCTTGCGCCCGCAGGATTTGCTGAGCCTCGGCGTCATCCAGGGCATCGTTCCACCCGCCCCTCCCGAGTAAGACGAAGGGGCGCAGGTCACCACGCACGAGGTGTTCGTGCGCCGTTTCGTGGCGTGGGCGCGGGAGAACGCGTCCTCGCACCACTGCATGGTCATGGTGCGGGATGAGGTGGTCATCGGCATGGCGTGGCCGGCGGTCACCCGACGCGTACCGAGCCCGCGCGCGCTGGACCGGGCATCCGGTGACGTGCAGTGCGTGTACGTGATGCCGGGCGAGCGGGACGGCGGGCCGGGCGGACGGCTCATCGACGCGGTACCGGACATACTGGACCTGGCGCACGGACCCGGACGGAGACGCTGGAAGCCCCGCCCAGCGCCCGGCCCCCCGTTCTTCGGCGGCTCTCGATCTCCTCCTTCAGCGGCCCTCGACCTCCTCGCCGGCCTTGCGCAGTGCGGTGACCGCGGCGCGGATGGACGGCCGGCGGTCGGCGTCGGCGCGCCAGATGGCGTAGACGTGCCGCCGCATCGTGTGCCGTACGGGCACCACGCTCACCCCGGCGGGCACCGGCCCGCGCCCCAGGCGGGGCGCCACCGCTACGCCCAACCCGGCTTCGATCAGCGCGAGTTGGGTGTGGTGCTCCTCGACCATGTGCGAGATGCGCGGCTCGATGCCCTGGCCTCGCAGGGTGAACATCAGCCACTCGTGGCAGAACTCGCCCTGCGGCCAGGAGACCCACTCGTCGTCGGCGAAGTCCTCCAGGACGACCGAGCGGCGCCGCGCCAGGGGGTGGCCGGCCGGCATGGCCACGTCGGCCGGGTCGTCCAGTATCGGCGCCTTCGCCAGGCCCTCGGGGAGCGAGAGCGGCCGGTTGTGCCAGTCCAGGACGACCCCCAGGTCGATGTCGCCGCGCACCACGCTCCGCACCGAGGCGTCCGGCTCCATCTCCCGCAGGCGCGCCCGCAGTTGGGGGTGCTCGACGCGGAGCCGGGCCAGCGCTCCGGGGAACAGGCCGCGTGCCGCGGTGGGGAAGGCGCCGAGCCGCAGTTCGCCGACGGCCTGACCGCGGTGCGCCTCCAGGTCGGCCTGGGCCAGCTCGACCTGCGAGAGGATGCGCACGGCGTGGTCGGCCAGCAGTCGGCCGGCGTCGGTCAGCCGTACGCCGCGCCCGTTCTTGGCCAGCAGCTGCTGGCCCGTCTCCCGCTCCAGCTTGGCGAGCTGCTGGGACACGGCGGAGGTGGTGACGTGCAGCCCTTCCGCCGCCGCACTCACCGAGCCGTGCCGGGCCACCGCGCTCAGGGTGCGCAGACGATCGAGGTTCAACATGTAAGTGATGCTAAGCGATGCCTCCCACAAAATCTCGCTTGTGCTACGAAATGGTGAGCGGCAATCGTAGGGACCATGAGCACCACCGCCCCTTCCCTGAACAACACGGCTCCCGCCGCCCCCGGAGCTGATGCCGCACCCGTTGCCCTCGGAGCCGACGAGGTCCCCGTCGTCCCCGGAGCCGACAAGTCCCCGGTCCGCGCAGGCGCCGCTTCCGGCGCTGCGCCCACCACTGCCGCTTCCGTCACCACGCCTCCCTCCCCGGCACCGCGGGGCACGCGGCGCCGCGCCCTCGACTGGCGGCTGCGGTTCGGCGTCCTGTGCCTCGTCTGGGGCTTCAGCTTCCTCTTCATCAAGGTCGGCACACAGGGGTACGCCCCGCTGCAAGTCACCTTCGGACGCCTCGCGTTCGGCTCGGTGGTGCTCGTCGCCGTACTGGTGGCCAAGCGTGAACGGCTGCCCCGCTCCGCGCGGACCTGGGGCCATCTGGCGGTCGCCGCGTTCTTCCTCAACGCCCTTCCCTTCTCCCTCTTCGCCTACGCCGAGCTGACCATCCCCTCCACACTGGCCGGCATCTGCAACGCCAGCTCCCCGCTGTGGGGCATGGCGCTGTCGCTGGTCGCCCTCTCCGAGGACCGGCCCACCCGCCGCCGCGTCGCGGGCCTCGGACTCGGCTTTCTGGGTGTACTGACCGTGCTCGGCGCCTGGCAGGGCTTCTCCGGTACGGATCCGACGGGTACCGCGATGGCCCTGGGCGCGTCGCTGTGCTACCCCATCGGCTGGATCTACGTCCGGCGTACCCTCGCCGGCGCCGAGGACTCCAACGTCGCCCTCGCCGGCACCCAGATGCTCCTCGCCACCGCCCAGGTCGGCGTGGTGACCGCGCTCTTCACCTCCGTTCCGGCCGCCTTCCCCGTCGTCCCCCTGCTGGCCGTGGTCGCGCTCGGCGCCCTGGGCACCGGCTTCGCGTTCCTGTTGCAGTACGGGCTGGTGGCGGAGGTGGGCCCCACCACCGCCCAGATGGTCACCTACTTCGTGCCCGTGATCGCCACCACGGCGGGGGTCGCGCTGCTCGGCGAATCGCTCAGCTGGAACACTCCCGTCGGCGCGTTGATCGTCCTGGCGGGCGCGGCCCTCACGCAGAGCCGTCCCCGGCGGCGTGACCGGTCGTCTCGGCCGTGATCGCCCACCGTTCGTGGTCGCGCCAGGCACCGTCCACGTACTGGAAGCGCGGGGAGTAGCCCTCGCGCCGGAAGCCGAGCCGTTCGACGAGCCTGGTGGACGCGGTGTTGCCGGGCTGGATGTTGGCCTCCAGCCGGTGCAGCCCCAGCGCGGTGAAGGCGTACTCGACGACGAGGCGCAGCCCTTCGGTCATATAGCCGTGCCCGGTGGTGGACGCGTAGGCCACATAGCCGAGGGCACCGCTCTGGATACCGCCCCGGACGATGTTGTTGATATTGATGCCGCCGACGATCGCGCCACCGGCCCGCAAGCAGACCACGAAGCCCTCGTGGGTGGGCCGGTCGAACCTGGCGACGTACTCGCGGAAGGCATCCGGTGTGGTCTCCCGGGCGGGAACCCACGGGCGGTGCAGCGCGGCGCTCTCCCGGTCGAGGGCCGCGATCTCCTCCCGGTCCCGGAAGGAGATACGCCGGACGGCCACCCGAGGACCACGGACAAGAAAGCTCTGATCAGGCATCGTGCGATCGTAATCAGCATCGGTTCCCCCCGTTGCAGCCAGTCTTGTTGCCGGTCTTGTTGCCGGTCTCGCTGATGGTCTTGTTGCCGGTTTTGCTGCCCGCTTTGCGGCCGGGCCGGGACCGGGCCCCGGCAGCGTCAGTCGTATCGGCGCGCCTCCGTCGGCGCGACGGCGGTCGCGATGGCGTCGGCCAGCGCCGGCAGCTCGTGCTCCGCGAGGCCGGCGATGGTGACGCGTATGCCGGGTGGTGAGTCCAGGCGGAAGCGGGCGCCGGGCGCCACGGCCCAGCCCGCGTGCAACAGCCGAGCGACCGCGCCGGTTTCGTCGGGGACCGGGATCCAGACGTTCATCCCGCTGCGTCCCCGCGCCCGGATGCCTCGTGCGGCCAGGGCGTCCATCAGGGTGTCCCGGCGTCTGCCGTAGGCGTCGGCGACCGCTTTCGGGTCCACCGCTCCCGTACGCCACAGGTGCACCACCGCGTCCTGGAGCAGGTGGCTCACCCAGCCCGGCCCGAGCCGCTGGCGCCCGCGCACCCGGTCCACGGTCACGGCGTCGCCGGTCAGCACGGCGAGTCGCAGGTCCGGGCCGTACGCCTTGGCCGTCGAGCGGACCAGCGCCCAGTGGTCGGTGGCCCCGGCGAGCGGGTGCAGCGGGAGGTCGACGATGTCGTGGCCGTGGTCGTCCTCGATGAGCAGCACGTCGCGGTGGTCCGCCAGGATCTCCCGCAGTTCCTCGGAGCGCTCGGGGCCGAGCACCGCGCCGGTCGGGTTCTGCGCCCGGTCCGTGACGACCAGTGCCCGCGCGCCCTCCCGTACCGCACGGCCCACCTGCTCGGGCAGCGGGCCGTCGTCGTCCACCGCGACCGGCACGACCCGCAGCCCGAGGCCGGGGATGAGGTCCAGCAGACTCCCCCAGCCCGGGTCCTCGACGGCGACCGCGTCGCCGGGGCGGAGATGGGCGCCGAGCACCCGCTCCACCGCGTCCAGCGCGCCCGAGGTGACGGCCATGGCGCCGCTCGGCACCCCGTCGGCCTCGAAGGCGGCGCGGGCCAGCCGCTCCAGCTCGGTGCCGACCGTGGGGGCGCCGTACAGCGTGGGGTGCCGCGCGCTGCGGGCGGCGGCCGCGGCCAGCGCCTGCCCGAGGGCGGGCAGCAGGGCGGGGTCGGGGTTGCCGTCCGACGCGTCGCGCACGCCCGGCGGTACGGGGCCGAGCGCCGCTTCCCGGGCGGTGCTCGCCGGACGCGGACGCACCCGGCTGCCCCGGCGGCCGGCCGTTTCGATCACGCCGCGGTCCCGCAGTGTCCGGTATGCGGACGCGACCGTATTGGGATTGACCTCCAGATAGACAGCCAACTGCCGCATGGGGGGCAGGACTTCGCCCGGTTGGAGCTCGCCCGCACCGACGGCTCGCTCGACGCTGGCGGCAATCTCCGATGCGCGCCGCCCTTCGATCCGATACTCTCCTAGCACAAAGTTCATTATGTACTAGTGCAATGGAGTTCGCAATGCCCCAGGCCCAGGACCCGTCCTTCGCCCGGACGGAGCGCACCGTGCCGACCCGCGCCCGCGAGCGTGCCGCCTACGACCACGAGACCGTGCACGCGATCCTCGACGCGGGGTACGTCTGCCACCTCGGCTTCGTCCGCGACGGCGCCCCGGTCGTCCTGCCCACGCTGTACGGCCGCGTCGGCAACCGCCTCTATCTACACGGTTCGACCGGCTCGCGTCCGCTCCGGATGGCCGGGGAGCCCGCCGGCCCGGGGCTGCCCGTGTGCGTCACGGTCACCCACGTCGACGGTCTGGTCCTGGCCAAGTCCGCCTTCCACCACTCGATCAACTACCGCAGCGTCGTCGTCCACGGCACCGCGTACCAGGTCACCGACCCGGACGAGAAGACCGCCGCGCTCGACGCCCTGGTCGACCACGTCCTGCCGGGCCGCGCCGCCGACTCCCGGCCCGCGAACGCCAAGGAACTGGCCGCCACCGCCGTCATACGCCTCGACCTGGACGAGGTTTCCGCCAAGGTCCGCACCGGCGGCCCGAACGACGAGCCCGAGGACGAAACGCTCCCCTACTGGAGCGGCGTCCTGCCCGTCTCCCCCGTGTACGGAGCCCCCGTCCCGGCCGATTCCCTGGACCCCGGCATCGCCGAACCCGCGTACCTGTCCGCGCGCTGAAGGAGGGCCGCATGCTGATCCACCCGTGGGACGCCCCCACCGACGACGCCGAGTGGCAGGACTGGCTGGCCGGGCACGACTTCGGCCAGCTCGCCGTCAACGGGCCGCCGGGCGCCCCGCCCCTCGTCCAGCCCCTGCACTTCGCCTACGACCCGGCCCGCCGGGAAGCCGTCACCCACCTCGCCCGCCCCAACCCGATATGGCCGGCCCTGGAGGCCGCCCCGACGGTACTGCTGAGCGTGGTGGACGACTATGTGTTCATACCCGGGCCGTGGCAGGCCGCCGAGGAGGACCCGCCCGAGCACGGCGTGCCCACCAGCTTCTACGCCGCCGTACAACTCACCTGCACCGCCCGCATCGTGGACGACCCCCAGGAGAAGGCCGCGCTGCTGGATCGCCAGACAGGGCACTTCCAGCCCGAGGGCGGCTCGGCGCCGGTCACCGCGGACGGCCCGCCGTACGGTCGCCAGTTGCCCGGCATCCGGGGCCTGCTGCTGGAAGTGACGGACGTACGCGCCAAGTTCAAGTACGCGGGCAAGCGGACCGAGGCCGTACAGCAGCGGATCTCGGCACGCCTGGCCGAACGGGACGCGCCCCGCGACGCCCAGGCCCGCGCCCATCAGCAGCGGAGACTGGGGGCTGGACTGAGACCGGGGGCCGAAATAAGCCGCGGGTAGTGGTGAGGCGCCTGAGGGGGAGGCCGGCCGGCCTCCCCCGACGGGTCAGCGCGCCGCCACCGGCTCCGGTGCGCCCGTACGGTCCGCCACCGCTCCCCGCGCCTCCGATACGGCCAGGCCCGCGACGGCCGCGAGCAGCACACACGTCCCGACCGCTGTGCCCGCCGTCAGCTCCTCGCCGAGGAAGAGCACCGCGATCACCGCCGCGGACACCGGCTCGACCAGCGAGATCACCGACGCGGTGGCCGCGCGGACGGCCGCCAGGCCCGCGAAGTACAGGCCGTAGCCCAACGCCGTCGGCACGGCGGCGATGTAGCCCATCAGCAGCAGGCTGCGGCCCAGCCCGTGCGCCTGCGGCCACAGGCCCTCCGCCGCTGCCGCCGGGAGGAGGCAGAGCGCGCCGACGGCGAAGGCGCTGATGGTCGAACCGTACGGGTCGGCGGCGCCTCCGGCCCGGCCCAGGCGGCGGGTGGTCAGCGTCATCACGGCGCAGCCGGCGGCGGAGAGCAGCGCGAGGGCGACCCCGGCGGGCCGCACCGTACCGGAATTACCGCTCCCGAGGACCAGCACCGCCAGCCCGCACAGGGCACCCACGACCGCCAGGACACCCCCGGCGCCGAGCCGTTCGCTCATGGCCAGCCGCGCGCCGAGCGCGATGAGGACAGGCCCGGCCCCCATGGTCACGACTGTGCCGACGGCCAGCCCGGTATCCTCGACGGCCGCGAAGTACGCGGCCTGGAAGACGGCCAGCGCGATCCCCGTCACGGCGATCCGCATGACACGACGCCACAGCGGGTCAGGTGACGCGGCCGTACAACGGCTTACGGAAGAGACCGCGCCGCCTGTACAACGGCGCAGCACCGCCCGCGCGGCCAGCAGCAGCACAAGGCCGCCGACGGTGCGCCAGAAGGTGAGTGCAAGGGGGCCCAGGCCGCTGCTGCGGTAGAGGAGGGCGGCGGCCGCGCCCGCCGTACCCCAGGCGGTCGCGGCGAAGGTCACGTACAACAGGCCCCGGCCCACGGGCAGGGCGGGGGAAGAGACTCCATGCATGACTGTGCTTCTCCGGGAGTTCCGGGACGGCGCCGAGCGCCGTGGAATGGTCGCGTGGTCCCGTATGCGGGCAGCGACGACCTGCCCGGGAACCCGCCCGGACCGGTACTTCCTCGAAGGCCGCCGCCCGCGCTAGGCGGCGGGAGGGGGCAGCACGGTCGAATGCATGATCGGCAGCCTATGCGGCGGCTGAACCGGCCGACAAGTCATGGACATATCGTGGACAGGTTCCGGCGGGCTCAGGGGCACGGAGCACGGTCCGGTGCCGGGGCGTCCGCCGAAGTTCCGCCCGTCCCGTCCCCCTTGGGAGTCGCCGACTGCGCGATGAACGCGCCGGCCAGCACGACCAGCCCGCCCACGATTTGCGGCGCGGTCAGGTGCTCGTCGAGCAGTACCCAGGCCAGTACGGTCGCGATGACCGCCTCCAGGCACGCCACCACCCCCGCCACCTGCGGGGAGAGCCGGCGCACGGACAGGATGCCGGTGAGGTACGCCAGCACCGTGGCGATCAGTACGATCCAGCCGAGCAGCAGCACGGCGGGCACCCGGGTCCCGGCCATGTCCGTGCTGCCGCCGAGCACCGCCCAGTCCATCTCCCAGGGCCGCGCGACCACGGTGAGCAGCACCGCGCCGATCAGCAGTCCGTACGCGATCACGCCGAGCGGGTCCGCCGCGTCCTCGCCGTCGCTGCCGTGGTCGGAGAGCACGAAGTAGCCGACCTGGCAGCAGGCGGCGCCGAGGGCCAGGACGAGTCCGACCGGGTCGAAGCTCAGCCCCGACCACACCTCGACCACACAGGCCAGTCCGCCGACCGCCAGGACGACGCCGAGGGCGGCGGCCCGGGTGACCGGCTTGCGCTGGACGAACCGGACCCAGCCGAGCACCAGCGCGGGAGCGAGGTATTCGATGAGCAGCGCGACCCCGACGGGGATACGGGACAGCGCGGCGAAGTAGCACGCCTGCACGCCGGCGACCGCGAGCAGGCCGAAGCCCAGGAGGAGGGCGGGGCGGCGCAGCAGCAGGCGCCGGTGGCGCCAGGTGACGGGGAGCATGACGAGCGCGGCGCCCGCGACGCGCAGCCAGGTGACGTGCAGCGGTTCGAGGCCCGCCGATATCAGGGGTTTGGCGGCCACGCCGGAACCGCCGAAGGCGAAGGCGGATATCAGCGCCAGGACGAGGCCGATGTTCCGGGCCCGCGCGGGGCCGCCGCCGACACCGGGCGCCGGCGCTTCCGTCTGATGCGACCGCACTGCGGCAGCCACAGGGGCCTCCGGAACACCGGGACCCCCCGAGCTCCCTGCCGCCCCTGAAACCGCCTGATCCCCCATAGACACGCGCATCGGCACATCATGACAGGAGGCGTCAGCAGCGTCACCCCTGACAGACCTGACATTCCCGGCCCGTCATACCTGTCCATATCTGGTCGGTCATACCTGGCCGGTCATACCTGGCCGGTCATACCTGGCCGGTCCGGTCATACCTGGCCGGTCATACCTGGCCGGTCATACCTGGCCGGTCATACCTGGCCGGTCATACCTGGCCGGTCATACCTGGCCGGTCATTCCCGGACCGTCACTCCTGGCCGGAGCGCTCCCCGTCCAGCCGGGCGGCCAGCCGTACGGTGTCGACCGAGGCGCGGCGCAGCACCTCGACGGCGCGCGACTCGGGGTCGTCCACGAGGGCCGCGAGCAGGTCGAGACAGGTGGCGTGGGTCGCGTACCGGGCGTGCGCGCGGTCGAGTGCGCCGTCCAGGGCGGCGGCCGCGGCGGGCGACCAGCCCGGTACGGCTCCCTCGGTCACCACCGGTACCGCGCCGGAGTCCTCGACCGTGCCGTGCCATCGGAGCCCGTATCCGATGCTGCGCTGGACGAGATAGCCGAGCAGCCGGGCGACCTGCGGCCCGCCGTCGAACGCGGCCCGTACCGACGGGTCCGACTCCAGGAGTCCGTGCAGCAGGTGGGCGGTGTCCACCTGGCGGTCACCGTCCCGCGTGGCCCGCCTGCGGGCGGCGGAGACCACCGACGCCAGCTCGACGGTGAGCTGCGCTTCGAGGTCTTCGCACGGAGATCCTCCTCCGCTGTTGTACGCAGTACGGTTTTGCACAGTCCCCACCCCACCAGCCACAGTCGTCCGGAACATCCCCGGCGGGAAGCATTTGCGCGTCCACCCGTGGTTGGGCGCCGCCGCGGGCGTCCTCCTCCTTGCGGAGGAGGGGCGGCGCGCCGGTCCGGCCGTGACCGGTCCCCTCGTCCGGTCCGCCGACGCCGAAGGGCCGTGACCGGAATTCCTCCGGCCACGGCCCCGGGGCACGCTCACTCGTCATCGTCAGGCCTCACCGCCGCGCGGCGGACGGCGAGCGGATCACTCATCCTCGGCGAGGATCAGGTACAGCTCCTTGCGGGCCTTGTTGACCACCGAGATGGCCTTCTCCCGTTGCTCGGGCGTACCGGTGGCCCACACCTGGCGGAATGCCTCGATCAGGCCGCCACCCGCCTTGCGGATCTCGTTCATGGCCTCCCAGTCGACGCCGCGGCCGGCCTCTTCCCAGGGGGCGTCGGCGACGTTCTCCGCCTCCGTACGTCCGGCCTCGGTGAGCGAGAAGAGCTTCTTGCCGCCCTCGCTGGCGCTGCTGATCAGCCCCTCGTCCTCCAGGAGCTGGAGGGTGGGGTACACCGAGCCGGGGCTCGGCTTCCAGGTGCCGCCACTGCGCTCGGCGATCTCCTGGATCATCTCGTAACCGTGCATCGGCCGGTCCTTCAGCAGGGCCAGGATCGAGGCACGCACATCGCCGCGCCGGGCCCGGCCGCGCGGCCCGCCGCCGCGGCCCCGGCC
>NZ_JOCQ01000058.1 GCF_000720725.1 Streptomyces rimosus subsp. rimosus | reverse complement strand
GCAGAACCCGTACGCGACGGGCGGGCCGGTGCCGCCCGGCGACGGGGAGCCGGAGGCCCGTACGGCGGTGGTGTCCGTACGGGCCGTCGCGCACCCCGTGGCGAGCGCACCGGCGGCCGCGGCCGGGGCGGCCCGCAGCACGGAGCGACGATGCAGGGAAGTCACCCCACCATTACAGGGCAACCTGTCCGTATTTTGTCTATTTATCCGATTGAACGGAGGACATGTCCCGGCCGCACTGCGGCGTCCGGGCTATGCCGCCCCCGCGTCCGGGCTACTGCGGCCAGGCGTCGGCCAGCATCTTCCGGGTGTCCGCGAGCAGCTGCGGAAGCACCTTCGTCTGGCCCACCACGGGCATGAAGTTGGTGTCCCCGCCCCACCGCGGCACCACGTGCTGGTGCAGGTGGGCGGCGATGCCGGCGCCGGCGACCGCGCCCTGGTTGAGGCCGATGTTGAAGCCGTGCGCGCCGGAGGCGGCCCGCAGTGCGGTCATCGCCCGCTTGGTGAACTCGGCCAGCTCCAGCGTCTCGGCCCGGTCCAGATCGGTGTAGTCGGCCACGTGGCGGTACGGGACCGACATCAGGTGGCCGCCGTTGTACGGGTAGAGGTTGAGCACCGCGTAGACGTGCTCGCCGCGGGCGATGATCAGCCCGTCCTCGTCCGACTTGGCCGGAATCGTGCAGAAGGGGCAGCCGTCCTCGGCGCCCGGTCCGGACGGTTTGTTCTCCCCCTGGATGTACGCCATCCGGTGGGGCGTCCACAGTCGCTGGAAGGCGTCCTGTGTCCCGACTCCGATCTGCTGCTCCGGCTCACTCGTCATGCGGGCCAGCATATTCCCCGGCCCGCGCGCGAATGCCGCGAGGGGCGGCCCCGGGCACCCGGGACCGCCCCTCGTTCGCCGCCGCGCGTGCGGGGCCCGGCTCACACCTGGATACGGCGCTCCACCGCGTCCAGGATCTCGGCGATCGCCTGCGCCTTCGGGATGCCGTTCTTCTGCGATCCGTCGCGGTAGCGGAAGGACACCGCGCCGTTGGCCACGTCCTCGTCACCGGCGATGACCATGAACGGGACCTTGCTGCGCTGTGCGTTCCTGATCTTCTTCTGCATCCGGTCCGAAGAGGCGTCCACGTCGACGCGCAGACCCTTCTTCTTGGCCTCGGCCGCGAACTCCTGGAGGTACGGGACGTGGTCGTCGCCGATCGGGATGCCGGTGGCCTGCACCGGGGCCAGCCACACCGGGAACGCACCCGCGTAGTGCTCCAGCAGCACCGCGAAGAACCGCTCGATGGAGCCGAAGAGCGCCCGGTGGATCATGACCGGCTGCTGCTTGGAGCCGTCGGCCGCGGTGTACTCCAGGCCGAAGCGCTTGGGCTGCTGGAAGTCGACCTGGATGGTCGACATCTGCCAGGACCGGCCGATCGCGTCGCGCGCCTGCACGGAGATCTTGGGCCCGTAGTAGGCGGCGCCGCCCGGGTCCGGGACCAGCGGCAGGCCCTGCTTCTCGGCCGCCTGGCGCAGCGCCTCGGTGGCCTCCTCCCACTCCGCGTCCTCGCCGATGAACTTGTCGGACTCCGGGTCGCGGGTGGACAGCTCCAGCTCGAAGTCGTCCAGGCCGTAGTCGCGCAGCAGGTCCAGCACGAAGGTCAGCAGCGAGTCCAGCTCGTCCGCCATCTGCTCCTTGGTGCAGTAGATGTGCGAGTCGTCCTGGGTGAAGCCGCGGGCCCGGGTCAGGCCGTGCACCACGCCGGACTTCTCGTAGCGGTAGACCGTGCCGAACTCGAAGAGCCGCAGCGGCAGTTCACGGTACGAGCGGCCGCGCGCCTTGAAGATCAGGTTGTGCATGGGGCAGTTCATCGCCTTCAGGCGGTAGTTCTGCCCGTCGAACTCCAGCGGCGGGAACATCGCCTCCGCGTAGTTCGGCAGGTGCCCCGAGGTCTCGAAGAGGCCTTCCTTCGAAATGTGCGGGGTGTTGACGAACTCGTAGTCCGCGTCCTCGTGGCGGCGGCGGGAGTAGTTCTCCATCTCCCGGCGGATGATGCCGCCCTTCGGGTGGAAGACGGCCAGGCCCGAGCCCAGCTCCTCCGGAATGGAGAACAGGTCCAGCTCCGCGCCCAGCTTGCGGTGGTCGCGCTTCTCGGCCTCGGCGAGGAACTCCAGGTACGCCTTCAGCTCGTCCTTGGTCGGCCAGGCGGTGCCGTAGATGCGCTGGAGCTGCTTGTTCTTCTCGCTGCCGCGCCAGTAGGCGGCGGCCGAGCGCATCAGCTTGAAGGCCGGGATGACCCGGGTGCTCGGCAGGTGCGGGCCGCGGCACAGGTCCTTCCAGCACAGCTCGCCGCTCTTGGCGTCGAGGTTGTCGTAGATGGTCAGCTCACCGGCGCCGACCTCGGCGGACGCGCCCTCGGCGGCCTCCGCGGCGGAGCCCTTGAGCCCGATCAGCTCCAGCTTGTACGGCTCGCCGGCCAGCTCGGCGCGGGCGTCGTCGTCGCTCACCGGGCGCCGGGCGAACTTCTGCCCGCGCTTCTGGATCTCCTGCATCTTCTTCTCGATGCGCTTGAGGTCCTCGGGGGTGAACGGGGTCTCGACGTCGAAGTCGTAGTAGAAGCCGTCCTTGATGGGCGGGCCGATGCCCAGCTTCGCCTCGGGGAACAGCTCCTGCACGGCCTGCGCCATCACGTGCGCGGTGGAGTGCCGCAGGATGTCCAGGCCGTCCTGGCTGGTGATCTCGACGGGCTCGACCTCGTCGCCCTCGGCGAGCTGGTACGCCAGGTCCTTCAGCTGCCCGGCGACGCGCGCGGCGACGACGGAGCGCTCGCCCTGGAAGAGGTCGGCGGCCGTAGTGCCCGTGGTCACCACGCGTTCTTCCCGCTCGGAATCGCGTTGGATGGTCACACGGACGTCTGACACCGGTCTCTCCTGACTTCTCGGGCGCGACAGCGTTTGCTGCGCAGCCGAATCGTACCGAGCCACCGGTCTTCCTCGCGAAACGGTTGTGCCGTCCGCTCCCCCGGGCGGACGGGCGCACCGGCCGGCGTTCCCGTCCGGCCGGTGCGCCCGGGCCCTGCTCAGTCGCCCGGCAGCGGTCCCCCGCACGCCTCCTCGAAGAAGTCCAGGTTCTCCTGGAGCGACTTCAGCAGCCGGTCCCGTTCGGCCTCGTCGACCTGTACGGGGGTGACGTCCGACGCGCCCGTGATGCGCCGGAAGCCGCCCCGGCTCTCCAGCCGGCCGCTGACCCGGATGGGCAGGCCCACCAGGTGGGCGTGCCCGGCGATGCGGTAGTCCTCCTCGTCCAGCGCGACCCGTACCTGCATGACGTCGGCCCCGGTCAGCACCCGCAGCCGTACGGCGCCGGGCCCGCCGGGCCGCTCGCGCCGCATACGCACCACCGCGCCGGTCACCCGCACCGGCAGCGACGGCTCGTCGCGGACGTAGCGCTGGGCGGCCGCCTGGAGCGCGGGCAGGTCGCCGGGCGAGAACTCCACCGGCTCGGGCCGGGCGGCGAACCCGGGCGGCGGGCCGGCCCCCGGCGACCACTCCACCGAGATCCGCACCCCCTCCGCCTCCCGCACCAGCGAGATCAGCGCCTCCGCCAGCTCGTGGCACACTCCCAGCTCCACGGCCGCCTCGAACGCCTCCATGCCGCCGGTCGCCCGCTGGTAGTCCGTGGCGTCGCGGGTGGCGTGCAGCGCGCGCTGGAGTCCGGCGACGGCCGCGCGGCCCGCCGCCACCGGGACGTACGCGGTCAGCCGCCGCCCGGCCGGCGCGGGCCCGACCAGCACGTCCGCCATGAACGCCTCGGCCTTGCGCTTGTGCCGCGCGCCGTAATAGCCCGCCCGCCCGTACGTGCCGAGCGCGCCGGCCATCAGCATCGAGCGCGCCGCGGTCCGCAGCTGCTCCTGCGCCACCCACGGCGTGCCGCCCATCCCGTCGTCCGGCACCTCGCGCTCCCAGCGGACCTCGTCGCTGGGCACCGCGAGCGCCGCCAGCACCTCGCGCGCGGACGGCGCGGCGCTGTGCGCGAGGGCCGCCAGCGCCTCCGCGATCAGGTCGGTGCTGTCCGGGAACGTCCGGGTCTGGGGTACGAGCAGGCTGGTGCCTCCGGTGGCGCCGCCCGGCGGTGTCCAGCGGGCGTAGTGGCCGGCGGCGCCTCCCCGCCGCCGCCAGCCGTGCCGCGCCAGCAGGGCGCCGAGCACCGCCGGGTCCAGCTGGGCCGGATCCGGGAGCCGCAGTTCGTACTCGTCGATCGGCCGGTGCATCAGGGTCTCCCTCCCGCCCCGACCCGCGTCATGATCTCGCAGAGCGCGCGGTCGTCGAAGATCCGCGTGGTCGGGATCCGCACGTTGGTCCTGCGCCGGCCGGTCACCCGGTGGCCGGCCAGGTTGATCCAGTAGCAGCAGTGCCGCAGTTCGAGACGGTCGTGGCCGGCCCGCAGCCAGTCCTCCTGGGTGCGCGGCACCAGCATCACGACCAGGATCTTGTGCACCGCCACGGGCGTGCGCGCCAGCTTCACCAGATGGTCGTTGTCCAGGGTGAAGGAGAAGCCGGCACCGGGCGGCCCGGGGGCTACCTGGTACGTGCACTTCAACTGCACCTTGATGGTCACTTCGTCGTCGACGGCATGTCCGGGCGCGCCGTGGCTGACGTGCCAGTCGATGCCGTTGTCCGGGAAGGGCTGGGCCAGCGAGCAGCCCGACGCGGCGGCCACCGCGTGAAGATAGCCCACCTGGAGCGTCTCCATGCAGGCCGTGGTGGCGAGCGCGCCGCGCAGCGAAGCCGTGCGCGCGGGCATGGGTCCTCCCGGTTCTGGCTGCGCGAGCGTCATCGCTCAAGTGCCTTCCGGGCCGGTCGTTCGAAGGGGCCGTCATCGTGGCGACGGCCCGTTGCTGTGTTCTTGTCCGCCGCAAGTGGTCAACAAACCAGGGCGGTTCGACAACCGGAACCCTCGGGTATCACCAGGTCGGGTGGCCGCGCCGGCCACCCACCGCACGAGCGCGAGGAGTTGTGAGAATGCCGTGCTGGTACGACGGTCCGCTGGCCTCCTTCGACACCGAGACGACCGGGATCGACGTGGAGCGAGATCGCATCGTGTCCGCCGCCCTGGTCGTCCAGGAAACCCCGCGCAGCGTGCCCCGCGTCACCCGGTGGCTGGTCAACCCGGGCGTCCCGATCCCCGAAGCGGCCATCGCCGTGCACGGTCTGACGGCCGAGCACCTGGCGCTCAACGGCCGCTGGCCGTCGCCCGTGATGGAGGAGATAGCCCGGGCGCTGACCGACCAGTCGCTCGCCGGGCGGCCGCTGATCGTGATGAACGCGCCGTTCGACCTGACGCTGCTGGACCGCGAGTTGCGGCGGCACCGCGCCGCCTCGCTCCAGCACTACCTGGGCACCCACCCGCTGTCCGTACTGGACCCGCGGGTGCTGGACAAGCACCTAGACCGCTACCGCAAGGGCCGCCGCACGCTGTCCGACCTGTGCGCGGAGTACGGCGTCGAGCTGACCGGCGCCCATGACGCCGCGGCCGACGCGGAGGCCGCGCTCCAGGTCGTACGGGCGCTGGGGCACCGGTTCGCGGAGCGGCTGGAGTCGCTGAGCCCGGCCCAGCTGCACACCCGGCAGGCGGTGTGGCACGCGGCGCAGGCACGCGGCCTGGAGGCGTGGTTCGCGCGCAACGGCACGGAGGAGGCGGTGGACCCGCACTGGCCGGTACGCCCGGACCTCCCGGCCGCGGCCTGACCGCACTCGGCACGCCAACGCCGAGGGCCGGGCTGCCTGTTGGCAGTCCGGCCCTCGGTCCCGGTGGGCGATACTGGGTTCGAACCAGTGACCTCTTCGGTGTGAACGAAGCGCTCTCCCACTGAGCTAATCGCCCGGGTCTTTTCCGTGTCCCCGGGGTTTCCCCCGCGAACGACCTGAACAATACAGGCCGCCGCGCCTTTCCATCAAATTCCCCGCCGCGGCGTTCCCGTTCCGGCGCCGGCCGGACCGCGAACACCGGCCCGGAGATCATTCACGGGCCAGCCAGGAGGCCAGGCCCCGGCGCCCCGCGCGCATCATCAGCGTGTGGTTGACGACGAAGAACGGCCGCCCGGGCAGCGCCAGCCGGCGCATCGACGGCTTGCGCACCTCGACCTCCTGCTCGAAGACGGCGCGCGTGCCGCCGCCGGCCGCGTCCACCGTCCAGCGCGCGAAGCCCTCCAGGTCCCCGCGCATCGTGATCTCCAGTATTCCGGCCTCCGGATCGCGCCGCGCCTCGGTGGCGGTGACGGTGAGGACGTACGGGAGCAGGGACCGGAAGGACGCGGTGCCGCTGCGCTCGTCGACGCGGGTCACCCGGCGCACCTGGGGCCACCAGTGCGGGTACCGCTCGGCGTCCTGCAGGACGGCGTAGACCGCCGTGGGCGGCGCGGACAGGCGCCACTCGCTGCGGAAGCGGTAGCGGTGCAGGGCGTACGGCCGTTCGGACATGGCCCGAGTCTGCCGCGCCGGCGGCGCCCGCGAGAGGGGAACCGGCAGAAGAAACCGAAGACGGCCCGGAGGTCTGGGACCTCCGGGCCGTCTGCCGGTGTGGGCGATACTGGGTTCGAACCAGTGACCTCTTCGGTGTGAACGAAGCGCTCTCCCGCTGAGCTAATCGCCCGGGCGCAGAGAGAACATTACCGCACGTCGGAGGGGTCTTGTGACCACCCGCGGGACCGGGCCGCCGGGCGGCGGTCAGGCGCCCGCATGCCACGGCAGCACGAAGCCGAACTTCCACAGGTAGACGGCCAGCCCGGCCACGATGATCACCGCGCCGATGCTGGTCAGGATGATGTTGCGGCGCCGCACCTTCGGATCCAGCGCCTTCTGCGCGGCCTCGGTGACCTTGCGCTTGGTCCAGCGCAGCACCAGCTGCGCCCAGACGAACTCGGTCGCCCAGATCGCCATGCCGGCGAAGATGACCAGCCAGCCCGGCCCGGGGAGCGGCAGCATGATGATGCCGCCGACGACCACCGCCAGGCCGACGACGAAGATGCCGACCTGCCAGCTCATGTGCAGCGGGCGGGAGCGTCTGATGAAGTGCGGCGCCCGCGAGCCGAGACGCTGTTCCACGCCCGCAGTCTCCCCCGCGGCGGCCGGTTCCGCAGCCGGAGCCACCGCGTCGGCGATCCCCGGCCCCCCGTTACTCTCCGTATTCATACGGCCCAACCTACCGGACGGAAGTCGGTCACCGGAATGGCCGTCCAGGAGGATCGGCAACTCCGCCGTAAGAGGTACCGGAAGTCACCCAAAACCCTCAGAGGGGTTTACAACGGCACCGTAGGTGGCATGTCGATTTCGCCGACGTGCGAATCCCCGAGCGCACACTGAGCGAAAGGCCCTGGCGCTTATGAACACCACGGTCAGCTGCGAGCTGCACCTGCGCCTCGTTGTGTCGAGCGAGTCGTCACTGCCTGTACCCGCGGGCCTGCGGTATGACACGGCCGATCCGTATGCCGTGCACGCGACCTTCCACACCGGAGCCGAGGAAACCGTCGAGTGGGTCTTCGCCCGCGACCTCCTCGCCGAGGGCCTGCACCGGCCCACGGGCACCGGAGACGTCCGCGTATGGCCGTCCCGGAGCCATGGACAGGGCGTGGTCTGCATCGCCCTGAGCTCCCCGGAGGGCGAGGCCCTTCTGGAGGCCCCGGCACGGGCCCTGGAGTCGTTCCTGAAGCGGACCGACGCGGCGGTGCCACCAGGCACGGAACACCGGCATTTCGATCTCGACACAGAGCTCTCCCACATCCTCGCGGAGAACTGAACGACGGCGCGGCGGCCCCTCGCGGCCCTTCACCGCACCGAACCGCGCACACCTGCACCGTCCGACTCGGGGCGACGGCACAGGACCGACAAGTTCATACGGCACGAGCCGGCGCCGTCGCCGCGGACCCACCGCGGAGACGGCGCCGAGGCTTGTTGGACGCGCTAGAGTCGGCGACCATTCGGCAAGGACACCGGGGCGGCGCCGTCCGACCCCGCCCGGCCAGGGAGCGAACCCGTGATGATCACCCACGACACCCGGTGCGCGCTCGACGCGGTCGTCGACCTGTTGAACACCGCACCGGACGGCGACGGCCCCGGCGCCCCGGACAGCCTCACCGGCCTGCCGGCGCTCCAGGCGTTCGTCGCGCGCAACGCGATCAGCGACGTGGGCACGCTCGACGAGCGCGACCTGGCGGCCGTGCGGTCGGTGCGGACGCGGTTCGCGCAGGTCTTCGCGGCTCCGGACGACCGTACGGCCGCCGAGCGGCTGAACGAGCTGGTCGCGGCGGCGGGCACCACACCGCGGCTGACCGACCACGACGGCTACGACTGGCACGTCCACTACTTCGCGCCGGGCGCCTCGGTCGCCGAGCACCTGGCGGCGGACGGCGGGATGGCGCTGGCGTTCCTGGTCGTGGCCGGGGAGCGGGAACGGCTGCGGCACTGCGAGGCCCCGGACTGCCGGTTCGCCTTCGTGGACCTGTCCCGCAACCGCTCGCGCCGCTACTGCGACAGCCGTACGTGCGGCAACCGGCTGCACGTCGCCGCGTACCGGGCGCGCCGTCGGGAGGCCGCACGCTGACGCCGGCCCGCCGCCCGCCCGGCGCGCCCGCCGGGAACCTCACAGCAGCAGGAGGTCGTGCAGGGCGCCGATGAGCAGGAGGACGGCGATGACGGTGAGGAAGAGCATCAGCGGCGGCTGGGACAGCGCGTAAAGACAGCCGCGCGGTTCGGGGGACGGGGGTTCCGCCGGTGTGACGGCGGGGTCCCGGGGCAGGGCGCACTCGTCGTTCATCTCGCGCCGATGATGGCGCAGATGATCAGGCCGGACCGGCCGGATCACCCCTCGGCACCGGGAGTTCATCCCTTCCCGTGCATTTGCGTGATCGCTACGGTGTCCGAGGCGTCACCCGCGCGGGCCGTACGGCGGCCCCGGGAGGCGCCCGCACAAACAGCGGCGCCTCTCGGATGCCGTGCTCCTTCAGATGCCGTGCTTCTTCAGGATGGCCTCGATGTCGGAGAAGTCCTCCTGCGGCGCGCCGCCCTTGCCCTTGCTCCGGGCCGCCGGCTGCTTCGCCCGGGCGGCACCCCCGCCGAGCGACGGCGCGGAGGCCGCCGGGGCCACCGCCGCCGGCCCGCCCTGCCGGGCCGCGGCCCGCCGCTCCTTGCGGCTGCCGCCGGCCTTGAGGGAGTGCCGCTCGGCCACCCTCGCGACCATGAACAGGACGGCGGAGAGGGCCAGCACCCCGAAGCCCGCCCAGACCATGGGCTTGAAGACCACGTCGGTGAGCCAGTCGATCACGCCGGTCATCACCAGGCCCACGGGCACCAGCGAGAACGCCGCGATGCGCGTGGCGGCCAGGAGGCGCTTGCGGTAGGCCGTCAGCGCGGCGATGCCCAGGCCCGCCGCCGACACCGCGGCACAGACGGTCGAGGTCAGCATCCGGTCCTCCTGCCGGTCGATCCAGTCGTACGGCGCGGCGCACACGGCGACGCCCCCGTTCCTCCGCCTTCCATCCTGCCCTGTCGCGGGCGCCCGGGGCCACGATCGGGGGCGGGCTCAGGGACATCTCGGGGTCGGGCTCCTCCGCAGGTCCCGGTTCGGGCCCGGCGGCGGTTGCTGGGAGACTGGCCCCATGAACGACGCCACGACCTCCGGCCCGGCCCTCCCCGTCGTCCTCGACGTGTGGTGCGAGCTGCAGTGCCCGGACTGCACCGCCGCGCTGGACGACCTGCGGGCCCTGCGCGAGCGCCTCGGGGACCGGCTGGACATCCGGCTGCGCCACTTCCCGCTGGCCAAGCACCAGCACGCGTACGCCGCGGCCCAGGCCGCCGAGGAGGCCATGGAGCAGGGCAAGGGCTGGCCGTACGTGGAAGCCGTCCTGGCCCGTACGGAAGAACTCGGCGGCAAGGGCGAGCGGCTGCTGATCGAGGTGGCCGGCGAACTGGGCCTGGACGCCGAGGAGATGGACACCGCGCTCATCGACGGCCGGCATCTGCTCGCCGTCGACGCGGACCAGGCCGAGGGCAAGGCGATCGGGGTGACCGGCACGCCCACGTACCTGATCGGCGGGGAGCTGCTGGACGGCAGCAAGAGCCAGGAGGGCCTGCGCGAGCGCATCGAGGAGATCATCGAGCGGCTGACGGCCGGGCGGGGCTGACGCGGTCCGCCGGGGCGGGCGGGCCGCGCCCGCTCACAGCAGGAGCTTGTGCAGGGAGTAGTCGGACGGCCGGTAGCCCAGCGATTCGTACAGGCCGCGCGCCCGCGGGTTGTCGGCGAAGACGTTGAGGCCCAGCACGCCACGGCCCGCGGCGAGGGTCACCCGCTCGGCGACGAGCATGAGCGTACGGCCGTGGCCCTGTCCGCGGTGCTCGGGCGCCACCTGGACGTCCATGACGTAGCCGCCGGGCCGGGCCGGGTCGTCCGTCGTGGTCCAGACGGTGCCGACGTCCGTGCCCTCGTGGGTCAGCACGCGCAGCGACTGGTGCGCGCTGGCCGGGCCGTCCGGCAGCAGCCGCGCGTGGTCCCGCGCTGCCGCCTCCTCCGCCCGCCGGCGCGGCATACCGTGGGCCACCTGCACGTCTACGTACTCGGTGCACGCGGCGGCCAGCCAGGCCGGGTACTCCGCCGCGTCCATCGGCCGGTCGGCGCTGCCGGCGGGGAGCCCGGGCCGGGTGGTCAGTTCCTTGCGCATCCGGCGGCTGTGTTCCGTGTAGCCGAGGGCGGCGGCCAGCCGCAGCGCCACGTCGGCGTCGGCCGGCACGTCCAGCGTGATCCGCCGGCAGCCCCAGCCGCGCAGCACCTCTTCGGCGGCAAGGGCCGCGACCGTGCCGCGGCCGCGGTGCCGGTCCGCCTCGTCGATGTGCAGGTCCGCGACGCGCCCGGCGGACGGGCCCAGCAGGGCGTCCGTGGCCAGGCTTATCCTGCCCACGGGGCGGCTGTTGACGCAGACTTCGTACGTTCGGGCCCGGCCGCCGTCGTCGCGTCGCTCTTCGGGCCCGGCGGGGCGCAGCGTAGTGGTCACGCTGGCTTTCTACCCGGTTTCCCGGGCGTCCGTCATCAGCGCGGGTCGAAGTCGGCGGCGGCCCGCTCCGCGAAGACCCGCATCGCCTCGGCGGTCAACGGGCCCGGCGCGTCACCCAGTTGCCGCCCGTCCACGCGGGTGACGGCCTGTACGTCGCGCAGCGTGGAGGTCAGGAAGACCTCGTCGGCGTACTCCAGGACGTCCAGCGGCAGGTCGGTCTCCTTGGCGCCGGTCCACTCGACGGTCAGGGCGCGGGTGATGCCTGCCAGGCAGCCGGAGGACAGCGGCGGGGTGTGCAGCACGCCGTCCAGGGCGACGAAGACGTTGGAGCCGGTGCCCTCGCAGAGCTGGCCGACGGTGTTGCCGAACAGCGCCTCGGAGGCGCCCTCCGCGCGGGCGCGGGCCAGCGCGATGACGTTCTCCCCGTACGACGTGCTCTTCAGGCCCGCCAGCGCGCCGCGCTCGTTACGCGTCCAGGGGACGGTGACGACCGCGGTGGTGTCCGGACGGCGGGGGGCCTCGCCGAGCGCGACGACCAGGGTGGGAGCCGCCTCGCCGCGGTCCGAGCCGAGCGGTGAGAGACCGCCGGTGTAGGTGATGCGCAGCCGGCCGAGCGGCACCGGGTTGGCGTCCAGGACGGCCGCGCAGGCGCGCCGTACCTCGTCGAGGTCCGGGTCGGGCAGGCCCAGGCCGCGGGCGGAGGCGGCGAGCCGGTCCAGGTGGCGGGTGAGGGCGAAGGCGCGCCCGTCGATGCTCCGCAGCGTCTCGAAGACGCCGTCGCCGACCGTCAGGCCGTGGTCGAAGACCGAGACCCGGGCGCCGTCCGCGTCCCGCAGCTCCCCGTCGAGCCAGATTTTCATGGTCGTCCCCTTCCGCTCGGCTCATGCAGGCCCGACGCTACCGCCAGCAGCCTGCGGGCCTTCAGCTCGGTCTCGTCCCACTCCCCCTCGGGGTCCGAGCCCCAGGTGATCCCGGCACCGGCGCCGAAGCGCAGCACCGGGCCCTCGGGGGCTGTCCGGTCGATCCAGAACGTACGGATGCCCACGGCCAGCTCACCGGTGCCGCGGTCGGCGTCCACCCAGCCGATGCCGCCGCAGTACGGGCCGCGCGGCGCGGTCTCCAGCTCCTCGATGATCCGCTGGGAGGCGAGCTTGGGAGCCCCGGTGATCGAACCGGCCGGGAAGGTGGCGTCGAGGAGGTCCGCCCAGCCCGTCTTCCCGTGCTCCTCGGCCAGCTCGCCGCGCACGGTGGACACGAGGTGGACCAGGCCCGGATGCGCCTCGACCGCGCACAGCGCCGGGACGGTGACGGAGCCGGTGCGGCAGACCCGCCCGAGATCGTTGCGGACCAGGTCCACGATCATCACGTTCTCCGCCCGGTCCTTGTCCCGCAGGTCCTCGGGGACCCGGCCGGTGCCCTTGATCGGGCCGGACTCGACCGTACGGCCGTAGCGGCGCAGGAACAGCTCCGGGGAGGCGGTGGCGACCTCGGCGCCGTGCGCCGGGAGCCGGACCACGCCCGCGTACGGGGCCGGGTTGCCGCGGGCCAGGACGGCGGACAGCGCTTCCACGTCCGCGCGCGCGGGATCCGGCAGGGGCGCGCTCAGAATGCGGCAGAGGTTCACCTGATAGACCTCGCCGGCGGCTATGTGCTCGCGTATGCGCCGTACGCCCGCGGTGTAGGCGGCGCGGTCCAGGGAGCTGCGCCAGTCCGCGGGGGCCGGGCCCCGCCAGCGGGCGGTGTCGGGCGGGGGTACGGACCCGGTGTCCCGCACGTCACCGAAGCGCGCGCAGAGCACGCCCCCCTCGTAGTCGGCGACGACGGCCCACCAGCCGGCCGAATCCAGGGCCTCCGGATCACGGGTGACATCGCGCAGGTCAGTGGCTGTACGGCCGCCGAATCGGGCCAGCGGAGGGAGGTCGTTCACGCCATCGAGTCTATGGCTGGGCCCCGCCGGCCGCCCCGATCGGGCGAGCAGCGCAGCACGCTGCACAAACGCGTTTTTGTACTGGCCCGGGAATCCGCTAGAGTTCAACACGTCGCCGGGACGCGGAAGCGAAACGGAGACGGGGTTCCTCCCCGGACCTGGTCCGGGAAAGGCACCTGCGGACGTAGCTCAGTTGGTAGAGCACCACCTTGCCAAGGTGGATGTCGCGAGTTCGAGTCTCGTCGTCCGCTCGAAGTGGGGGATCTTCCCGAACCCCCGCACTCCTGGTGGAGTGGCCGAGAGGCGAGGCAACGGCCTGCAAAGCCGTCTACACGGGTTCAAATCCCGTCTCCACCTCCAAGGACGATTAGCTCAGCGGGAGAGCGCTTCCCTGACACGGAAGAGGTCACTGGTTCAATCCCAGTATCGTCCACTGGTCCGCAAGGACCGCTCCCCCCGCCTTCGGGCAGGGCGGATCCCGCGCGATTAGCTCAGCGGGAGAGCGCTTCCCTGACACGGAAGAGGTCACTGGTTCAATCCCAGTATCGCGCACGCAGCACCACTCCGCGGCTCCGGCCGCGGTCCCGAGGACGATTAGCTCAGCGGGAGAGCGCTTCCCTGACACGGAAGAGGTCACTGGTTCAATCCCAGTATCGTCCACACCGTACGGTCGAGGGCCGGAGCACACGCTCCGGCCCTTCGCCGTTGTACGGGCGGACCCGGGCCGCGGCTCGGGAGGCGGCTCAGGAGGAGAACAGCATCCGCCCGAAGCCGCGGTGGCCGTGGTGCCCGTGATGGCCGTGGTGCGAGGCGCCCCAGACCGGGGTGGCCGGGTACGCCTGCGGGGCGTGCGGGTACGCCTGCGGCGGGGCCGGGGGCGGCGGAGCCTGGTGGGACCACTGCGCCTCCATACGCGACAGCGCCTCCAGCTCCCCGTAGTCCAGGAAGATCCCCCGGCAGCCGGCACACTGCTCGATCTGCACGCCGTTGCGGTTGTACGTCTGCATCGGGCCGTGGCACTTGGGACACTGCATGGCGCTCATCTCCTTGTCGAGAGGCGGCCTCCGGAGCGGCCGTCCGGTGGTGACGGATTCACCCTACGGCCGTGGGCGGCCCGCCAACTCCCTTAGTACGCAAGCCGTTCGGGCCTTACGGGCTTCGCGGACCATCCGGTCGCAGGCGTCGACGAAAGCCGTCTCATCGGCATCCAGCGGGCGGGCGGCGGGCGCGGCCTTGGCGATGGCGAGGGCTGCCGTCTGGACCGTCAGGGCGCGGGTGGGCACGTCGAGTTCCGGCCAGGGATCGCCGTACGGGCGCACGGCGGGTCCGCCCGCCGCCCGATAGGCGCCGAGGAACCGGGACCAGGGGCCGGGGGCCAGCAGCCCGGTGGCGAACCAGGCGGCAGGGCGGGCCAGGTCCCACGCGGGGGCGCCGAGGCCCAGATCGTCGATGTCGATGAGCAGCCAGGGGCCGTCCGGTGCGGGGTGCCTGACGAGCTGTCCGAGGTGGAGGTCGCCGTGGCACAGGGCGTCGGCGCGCGGCGGTGGGGCCTCGTCGCGGGCCCATCGGGGCAGCAGGGACCAGGCGTGCTCGACGGCGGTGACGGCGGAGGGGTACGGCGGCGGGCCGGGTGCGGTGAGCGCGGCGCGCATACGGGACAGGGCGCGGGCCGCCTTGGCCGGGCCGCGCATCGGCGGCACCGGGCCGGGCAGCCGCGCCACCGGAACGGTGTGCAGGCGGGCGAGCAGCCGTGCCGTCTCCTCCCACGGGGCCGCGTCCGGATCGTCCTCCGGGGAGACGGGCCGGCCGTAGGGCCAGCGGGTCGCGGGACGGCCGTCGGCGAGCAGGGTGAGAAGGCCTCCGGAGCCGGCGGCCGGGAGCGGCGGCAGCAGGATGCGGTGCAGGTACGGGTGGGCGGCGACCCGAAGCCGTACGGCCAGCCGGTCCGCGTCACAGTCCGGCGCGTGTGCCTTGGCCACGACGTTCCCGCAGCGGACGAGGGTGGCGTCGGGACGGTCGGCGAGGAGGGCGGGGACGCTGGTGGAGTAGCGGGCGCTGGGGCGGGGGATCGCTTCCGGGCCGGTCGGCGGGGCGGCCAGGGCGGCCAGTTGGCGGATGTGCGCTGCGGGCATCGTCCCTCCCCGGAGGAGCGTAGGCGGTGGGGCAGGACCCACACAGCCCGCCGGCCGGCCCGGAACAGGCCGATGGCCGGGCATCTCCCCAGATGCCCGGCCATTCTGCCGTCCGCCGCACCCCCGTCCCCACGGGGTTGTCGGCCGGAAGTCCCCCGTCCCGGGCCGCTCTCCCGGGACCGGGGCGCCTCAGCGCCCCAGCATTCCGGCCACGGACGACGCCTGTGTCATGACGGCATCCCAGCCGCCGAACACGACGGCGAGCAGGACCGCCAGCGGCAGCACCATGGCCACCGCGACGAGCGGATGGCGGCGTGTCCCGGAGGTCCGTCCGCCGAACGCCGAGGCACTCTCGCGCCCTTGCGTGCGGACAGCCGTGCGTCCGAAGAGGTCCGACATCTCCCCGCTCCCGTCAGTCTTGGGGCGGCGGGCGTCTGACCTCGGGGGACGAGTGCGTTCGCCCGCCGCTTGCAGACAACATTAGGCAGCCGGCAAGCCGCCGGCGTCATGCCGTCGTACCGATTGGGCGGCCTACGCCAGGATGACGGCAGGCCGCCGCGCCTACACCTCTGGGTGGAGACGCCCCCCTCAGGACCTGGGGTCATCCCGGAGGGGACGCTCCCCGGCGGTCTCGGACTCCTCGGCCCTCGGCACGGGATGTTCGACCAGGGCCAGGACCCGGGTGGCCATGAAGCGGGCGGTCCGGACCACCGAGCCGCTCCGGGTGACTTCGCTCACTTCCACCACTCCCCTGCGCACCGCCGTCTCGACCCTGCGGCCCGCCCTGCTCGCCACGACTTCATACGCCCGGGTGGTGTCCCCGGCATCCACGACGATCTCGACCCGGTCACCCTTCACCGCGTCAATCCCCCTTTCGCGACGGATCATTGGGCACGCGCGCGGGAGGCCGGACGGCGCCTCGCCCGGATTCCCCCCACTTCTTCAGGATCCCACCGGCCACTGACAATCAGGTCGCCGACGCATGCGCGGCCTATCAGCACAGCGAGCCGTCAATCCGTAAGCTGTGCCACGTCAGACGGGACCGGGCAGCGGGGATGGACATGGCGATGATGCGGCTCCGGCGCGAGGACCCGCGTGTCGTCGGTTCGTACCGGCTCCACCGGAGGCTCGGCGCGGGCGGGATGGGCGTGGTCTACCTCGGCTCGGACAAGCGCGGGCAGCGGGTGGCCCTGAAGGTCATCCGGCCCGACCTGGCCGAGGACCAGGAGTTCCGCTCGCGGTTCGCCCGCGAGGTGTCGGCCGCGCGGCGGATCCGCGGCGGCTGTACGGCGCGGCTGGTGGCCGCCGACCTGGACGCGGACCGGCCGTGGTTCGCCACGCAGTACGTCCCCGGGCCCTCCCTGCACGACAAGGTCAACGACGAGGGCCCGCTGCACCCGGCGCAGGTCGCCTCGATCGGCGCCGCGCTGTCCGAGGGCCTGCTGGCGGTCCACGACGCGGGCGTGGTCCACCGGGACCTGAAGCCGTCCAACATCCTGCTCTCCCCCAAGGGCCCGCGCATCATCGACTTCGGCATCGCGTGGGCCACCGGGGCGAGCACCCTCACCCACGTCGGTACGGCGGTCGGATCGCCCGGCTTCCTCGCGCCGGAGCAGGTGCGGGGCGCGGCCGTGACCCCGGCGACGGACATCTTCGCGCTGGGCGCGACGCTCGCGTACGCGTGCACCGCCGACTCGCCTTTCGGGCAAGGCAGTTCGGAAGTCATGCTCTACCGCGTCGTGCACGAGGAGGCGCAGCTGTCCGGTGTGCCGGACGCGCTGGCCCCGCTGCTCGCGGCGTGCCTGGCGAAGGACCCGGCGGACCGGCCCAGCACGCTGTCGCTGTCGCTGCGGCTGAAGGAGATCGCCGCCCGCGAGGCGCAGGGGCTGTCCTTGCCGGGCGGGACCGGCGGCGATGCGCTGCCCGGTGGGGCCGGGCGGTTGCGGCCCGGGCGCGGCCCGTCGTCCGAGCGGGGCGCGGGTGTGCCGTCCGAGCGAGGGGCGCCGTCCGAGCGGAGCACTCCGGCGCGGGCCAGGTCCGTACGGCCGCAGGCGGACCGCCCGACCGGGAAGCGCGCGGAGGAGTACGCGCGGCAGCGCACGGAGCGGCGGGCGGCCAACACGCCGACGCCGCGTCCTCAGGCGCCGCGCGGCAGCGGGGCGGGCCGGGGAGCAGCGCCGGTCCGGCCCCAGGGCACGCCGGGGACTCCGGCCGCTCCGGCGGCGGGCGCCCCGGGCGCGGGGCCTTCGGGTGAAGCCGCGCCGAAGTCGCGTGGCGGCCGGCGGCCGTCGGCGCGCCCGTCCGTACCGGGAGCACGCACCCCGGGCCGAAACGGTTCGCGCCCGGCACGGGCCTCCCGTACGGGCGCGCGCACGTCACCCGGCGGACGCAGGCCCGGACCCGACCGGCGGCTGCTGCGGCAGCGGATCATCGTGTTCATCACGGTGACGCTGCTGGTCGCGCTGGGGATCGCGGTGGCGCAGGGGTGCCAGGGACCGGCCAGGAGCCTGGGCACCGAGCGGCCGGGGTACGTCGCGTCGTCCTCCGCGCAGCCGCCGGGGACCGCGCAGGGGCAGGGCTGACGGCCCGACTGACAGCCCGACCCCTGACCACCGGCCACCGGCCACCGGCCACCGATTCGAACATTCCGTCCCATGTGAGGGCGGGCAGGTGCTAATTTCGCGCCATGTCCAAGATCGAAGCCGACAAGTCCGAGATAGACGCGCTGACCACCGAGTTCTTCGGTGCCTTCGACAACCGGGGAGGCCGGACCCCCGAGGTGGACCGGATCCGCCGGCTGGTCCTCCCGGAGGGCCTGATCGTCGTGACCGGCCCGCAGTTCACGGTCTACACCGTCGAGGCGTTCATCGAGCCGCGGCAGCGGCTGCTGACCGAGGGCCGGCTGGTCGAGTTCTCCGAATGGGAGACCTCCGAGCGGACCGAGATCGCGGGCGATATCGCGTCGCGGTTCGGCACGTACCGCAAGTCCGGCTTCCTGGACGGCGCGCCGTACGAGGGCGAGGGAACCAAGTCCTTCCAGTTCGCCCGCACCCCGGAGGGCTGGCGCATCGTCTCCTTCACCTGGTACGACCAGCCGTGACCGCGTAGAACGCCACCGCCGCCGCGGCCCCCACGTTGAGGGAGTCCACGTCGTGGGCCATGGGGATACGGACCCACGTGTCGGCGGCCTTCAGGGCCCGCGGGGACAGGCCGTCGCCTTCGGCCCCGAGCATCAGGGCGGCGCGGTCCATGCGGTGCGGGGCCACCTCGTCCAGCGGGACGGCCCGGGCGTCGGGGGTGAGGGCCAGGAGGGGGAAGCCCGCCTCGCGCACGGTTTCCAGGTCGCGGGGCCAGTTCTCCAGGCGGGCGTACGGCACGGCGAAGACCGCGCCCATGGAGACCTTCACCGAGCGGCGGTAGAGCGGGTCGGCGCTGTCCGGGGAGAGCAGCACGGCGTCCATGCCGAGGGCGGCGGCGCTGCGGAAGATGGCGCCGATGTTGGTGTGGTCGTTGACCGCTTCCATCACCGCGATACGGCGGGTGCCGGGCCGGGCGAGGAGTTCGGCGGCCGTCGGCAGCGGCTTGCGGGCCATGGAGGCCAGGGCGCCGCGGTGTACGTGATAGCCCGTCACGCGTTCGGCGAGGGCCGGGCTGACCACGTACACCGGAGCCGTCGCCGCCGCGATGACGTCGTCCATCACCTCGACCCACTTGGCGGACAGGAGCATCGAGCGCATCGCGTAACCGGCCTGCCCGGCGCGCCGGATGACCTTCTCGCCCTCCGCGATGAACAGGCCCTCGGCCGGTTCGCGGCGGCGGCGCAGCTCGACGTCGGTCAGGCCGGTGTAGTCGCTCAGACGCGGGTCGTCCGGGTCGTCGACGGTGATGATGTCAGCCACGGGGTGTGCCTCAACAGTGGTGGGGTGGTCAGTTCGAGGGGTTCACGGCCACGACCTCGCCGATGACGATGACCGCCGGCGGCCGTACGCCTTCGGCCCGTACCGTCTCGCCGAGCGTGCCGAGCGTGGCGTCCACGCGGCGCTGGGCGGCGGTGGTGCCTTCCTGGACGACGGCCACCGGGGTGTCGGCGCCGCGTCCGTGGGCGATGAGCGTGGCGGCGATGGCGCCGCTGTTCTCGACACCCATGAGGACGACGAGGGTGCCGCGCAGGCGGGCGAGGGCCGACCAGTCGACCGTCGAACGCTCGTCGTCGGGCGCGACATGGCCGCTGACGACGGTGAACTCCTGGGCCACCCCGCGGTGGGTGACGGGGATGCCGGCGGCGGAGGGCACGCTGATGGAGCTGGAGATGCCGGGCACGACGGTGCACGGGATACCGGCCTCGGCGAGCGCCTGGAGCTCCTCCATGCCGCGGCCGAAGACGTACGGGTCGCCGCCCTTGAGGCGGACCACCGACTTCCCGGCGCGGGCGTGTTCGATCAGGGCGTTGTTGATGGCCTCCTGGGCCATGAACCGGCCGTACGGGATCTTCGCGGCGTCGATGACCTCGACGTGCGGCGGCAGTTCGGCGAGCAGGTCGCGGGGCCCGAGCCGGTCGGCGATGACCACGTCGGCCTCGGCGAGCAGGCGGCGGCCGCGCACGGTGATCAGGTCGGGGTCGCCGGGGCCGCCGCCGACCAGCGCGACGCCGGTGGCGCGGGCGCGGTGGTGCGGGGCGGCGAGGGTGCCGTCGCGCAGGCCCTCGACGATGGCGTCCCGTACGGCGGCGGAGCGGCGCGGGTCACGGCCGGTGAGGACCGCGACGGTGACGCCCTCGCTGCGGCCGGTGGCCGGGGTCCAGGCGGTGGCGGCCTCCGCGTCGTCGGAGCGCACGCACCACACGCGGCGGTCCTCGGCCTCCTGGGACGCGGCGGCGTTGGCCTCGGGGTCATCGGTGGAGATCAGGGCGTACCAGGCGTCCGCGAGGTCGCCCGGGGCGTACCGGCGGCGCTCCCAGCGGATCTCGCCGGTGTCGGCCATGGCCTCGACGGACGGCTTGGCGGACGGGGAGATCAGCAGCACATCGGCGCCCGCGGCGACCAGGGAGGGCAGGCGGCGCTGGGCGACCTGGCCGCCGCCGAGGACGACCACGCGGCGGCCGGACAGGCGCAGTCCGACGGGGTAGGCGGCGTGTTCGGCGTGCTCGGCCATGACGGTACGGCTCCTTGTGGGGGTGGCGCGGTGGTGCGGCAGCGCGCGCTGGCGAAGGTGGGGACGCGTCGCCGCTGCGGCGCTGGAGCGGCGGTGGTACGGGGCGGCTACCGCCCCGGGGGCCTGGTGAGAGGGTACGGCGACCTGGTGAGAGGGTACGGCCCCGGCCCACAGCCTATGAGGCTGCGGGCCGGGGGTCATGCGCAGGGCCGTGCGCGGGCGTCAGCTCTTCTCGGTGACTCCGGCGGAATCGAAGGTGGCGACCTCGTGCATGGCGCGGGCGGCGCTCTGCACGACGGGCAGCGCCAGCAGGGCGCCGGTGCCCTCGCCGAGCCGCAGGTCGAGGTCGACCAGGGGGCGCAGTCCGAGCTTGTTGAGGGCGGCGACGTGGCCGGGCTCGGCGCTGCGGTGGCCCGCGATGCAGGCGGCCAGCGCCTCGGGGGCGATGGCGCGGGCCACCAGGGCGGCGGCTCCGGCGCTGACGCCGTCCAGGATGACCGGCGTACGCAGTGAGGCGCCGCCGAGGATCAGACCGGCCATGGCCGCGTGCTCCAGGCCGCCGACCGCGGCGAGGACGCCGATCGGGTCGCCCGGGTCCGGGCGGTGCAGCTCCAGGGCGCGGCGCACCACGTCGACCTTGCGGGCGTGCGTCTCGTCGTTGATGCCCGTGCCGCGGCCGGTGACCTCGGCGGGGTCGGTCTCCGTGTAGATGGAGATCAGGGCGGCCGAGGTGGTGGTGTTGGCGATGCCCATCTCACCGGTGATCAGCGCCTTGTTCCCGGCGGCCACCAGGTCGCGGGCGGTCTCGATGCCCACCTCGATGGCGCGCAGCACCTCGTCGTGGCTCATCGCGGGGCCGACGGTGAAGTCGGCGGTGCCCGGCCGGATCTTGCGCGGCAGCAGACCGGGGGTGGCCGGCAGGTCGGCGGCCACGCCCACGTCCACCACGCAGACCTCGGCGCCCACCTGGTTGGCGAAGGCGTTGCAGACCGCGCCGCCGCCCAGGAAGTTGGCGACCATCTGCGCGGTCACCTCCTGGGGCCAGGGGGTGACGCCCTGGGCGTGCACGCCGTGGTCGCCCGCGAAGACGGCTACGGCGGCCGGCTCCGGGATCGGCGGCGGGCACTTGCGGGACAGGCCGCACAGCTGCGCGGAGATGATCTCCAGCATGCCGAGGGCGCCGGCCGGCTTGGTCATCCGCTTCTGGCGCTCCCACGCCTCGCCGAGCGCCTTGGCGTCCAGCGGGCGGATGCCCTGGAGTGTCTCCTGGAGGAGGTTGGCGGGCGCCTCGCCGGGCAGGGCGCGGCGGCCGTACGTCTCCTCGTGGACCACCCAGGACAGCGGGCGGCGCTTGGCCCAGCCGGCCTGCATCAGCTCGGGCTCGTCCGGGAACTCGTCCACGTACCCGACGCAGAGGTACGCGACGACCTCCAGGTGCTCGGGCAGGCCCAGCTCGCGCACCATCTCACGCTCGTCGAAGAAGCTGACCCAGCCGACGCCCAGGCCCTCGGCACGGGCCGCCAGCCACAGGTTCTCCACCGCCAGCGCGGAGCTGTAGGGGGCCATCTGGGGCTGGGTGTGGCGGCCGAGGGTGTGCCGGCCGCCGCGGGTCGAGTCGGCGGTCACCACGATGTTGACCGGCGTTTCGAGGATGGCCTCGATCTTCAGCTCGCGGAACTGCTTGGCACGGGCCTTGGGCAGCGACTTCGCGTACGCCTCGCGCTGCGCCGCGGCGAGCTGGTGCATCCGCTCCCGGGTCTCCTGCGAGCGGATGACGACGAAGTCCCAGGGCTGGGAGTGGCCGACGCTGGGGGCGGTGTGGGCCGCCTCCAGGACGCGCAGCAGCACCTCGTTGGGGATGGGGTCGGGGCGGAAGCCGTTACGGATGTCGCGGCGCTCGCGCATGACCCGGTGTACGGCGGCCCGCTCGGAATCGTCGTAACCGGCGGCCGGGGGGCCGGCCGGCTGCGCCGGGACGGCGGGCTCGGCCTCGGCGGCCACGGACTCGGCCTCGATGGCGGGCTCCTGGGGATCGGCCTGAGGGGCAGTCCCGTCCTGGGGGACGGGGGCCGGGGCGTCCGGGGTCGCGGGGGCCTCGGCGGACGGTACGGGCTCCGCGGACGGTACGGCCTCGGCGGCGGCCGGGGCGGCCTGCTCGGGGACGGCTCCGGCCGGTGCGCCGGGAGCGTCCTGCGCGTTCAGGACGACCGGGGCGTCCGGGGCGTCGCCGAGCTGGACCAGTTCGGCGGCGTCCTGCTCCACGACCGGCTGCCCGGCGTCGGAGCCGTCTTCGGCCGGGGGGCGGGAGGCGTCCGCCGGGGTGGCGGTGGGCTGTGCGGCGGTGGGCTGCCCGACTGCGGGGGCCTGCTCGGGGGCCTGGGCGGGAACCTGGGCGGGCTGCTCGGTGTTCGGAGCCTCGCCAGGGGTGTTCCGGGCTTCCCCGGAGACGTTCTGGGCGGCCTCGGTGATGTTCTGGGCCTCCTCGGGCTGCTGGGGGCCTTCGGGGGCAGTGGCCTGGCCCGGCTGCGGGGCGGTGGCCTGCGGGGCGACGGCCTGCTCACCAACGGCCTGCTCAGCGTCGGCGGGGGCGGGGGCGGCATCAGCGGGAGCGACGTCGGCGGGAACGGCCTCCGCGGCCGCGGCCTGCGCATCGGCGGCCGGAGCGGGCTCGACGGCCTCGGCCGGCTGCGCCGCCTCGGCGGGAGCCTCCGGAGCCACCTCTACAGCGATCGCCTCGACCTGCTGGTCCACGGTCTGCTCGGCCTGCGCCTGCTCCGTCGGGCCCTGCTCGGCCTGCGCCACGGCTTCCTGCGCCACGTCCTGCGCAGGCTCCTCGGCCGCAGGCGCGGCGCCCTGCTCCTGCTCGGCCAAGGCAGTCTCCTCCACCACAGCCTCCTCCGCCCCGGGCACGGCCTCGGCCGGTGCCTCCTGGGGCGCGGCCTGCTCCTGCTCGGCGGGTACGGCGGTGTCCTGGCCCGCCGTGGGGGTCTCGGCCGGGGCGGCCGGTGCCTCCTCGGCGACCTGTATGGGCTGCGGCACCTCCACGGGCTGCGCGCCCTCGGCCGTACCGGCGGCGGCCGCCTCCTGGACCGGCTCCACCGCCACGGCCTGTCCGGCCTGCTGGGCCTCGTCGGCCACCATCTGCGGCGCGGCCTCGGCCGTAGCCGTCTCGGCCGGCGCGCCCTCCACCGGAACCTCAGCCGCCTCGGCCGTCACATCAGCCACCGCAGCCTCCTCAGCACCGCGATCGACCGTTTCTGCACCCGGAGCCGTCGGCGCGGCGGCAGCGGCCTGCCCGGCGGCTGCCGCGGCGACCGGCGCCATGGGGGCCGCCTGCGCGGGGGCGCTGTCCCACGACGGCACCTCGGCGGGGATCCCGCCGAGCTGCGGTCCGGGCAGCGGCGCCGCGCCGGGGGCCGCGTACTCCTCGGCGACGGCCTGCTGCGCGACGGGGACGCCGACGGAGGTCTCCGCCTGCGGCGCGCCCTCCTCCACGTCCAGGTATTCGGGGCCCGGCGCGGGCCGGGCGGCGTTCGCGCGCGGCGGCGCGCCCGCCGGGCCGCGGTCGGCGAGCGAGCGGACCACACCGCCGCCCGCGTCGGGGACCGGCGGGCCCATGTGGAGCGGGCGGCGCGGCGCCGCGGGGGTCTGCTGCGGCGCGGCGGGCGGCGGGACGCGTACGCCGCTCATGTCGACCGAGCCGGAGTCGCGGCCGCCGCTCTCGTGGTCGCCGGCCTCGGGCGGCAGGGGCTCGTACGCCATGGCGCCGAGCGGGGCGGAGTCGTACGGGCCCGCCTGCTCCGGCACGGACTGCTGGGGCGGCGCCTGCGACGCCTGGGCCTGCTGCGGGAACGGCGGCGGCGCGACCGGCTGGTGGTGCTGCTGCTCGCTGCCCCACGCGCCCTGCGCGCCCGGCATCAGCAGCAGGTCGTCGTCCTCGGCTCCCGCGTCGGCGGGGTCGAGGAAGGTATAGGCGTCGGGAGCCTGGGGCACGCCCGGTGCCTGCGTCGGGCCGGCATCGGCAGGGGAGGGAACGGCCGCCGGCTGCGGCTGTCCGGGCTGTCCGCCTGCGTTCTCCGGCTGCCCCTCGCCCGGGACCTGGCCGGTGTCGGTCATGCGTACCCCTCGCCCATTGGTAGTGCTCCTTCCAACCGCTCGTGCGACGCTCTCCACCGCGGCGCGCCGATCGCCCCGATAGCTAGAACGAGCGAGCGCGCCTCGCGGCACGTCCGCCCTGGAGAGCTTCATTTACGGCCAAAACCACGGCATGTTCCGGATATTGGCGTACGAAACCGAACGTGGGACGGCGGCGCAACGATCCGCCAGCCTACCCCGCGCCGGGTCCGCGCCCGGTCACGGGTGAGGAACCCGATAGCCGCTGAGCAGGAAGACGACGGCCCGTTCGCGCTCGACCCAGGCGGAGGTGTCCAGTTCCACGGACTGCAGCAGCGCGCACTCGGCCTCGTAACCGCCGTCGGCCAGCGCCCGTCCGATCGCCTCGGCCTCGTCGCGGGTGGCCGCGTGCGCGACGATGCGCTCCGGACGGCGGGCGGCGCAGGCGGTGACCACCGCCGCTCCCCCGCCGCCGACCCGTACGACGTCCGGCTCCGGCAGGTCCTCCAGCACCTGGGGCGCGCGGCCCTGTACGACCTGGAGCTGGACGCCGTACCGGCGGGCCACCGCGGCGGTGTGGTCGCAGGCGTCCGGGTCGGCGTCCACCGCGATGACGGCCGCCCCGAAGCGCGCGGCCTCGACGGCGGCGGCGCCGCTGCCCGCGCCGATGTCCCAGACCAGGTCGCCGGGCCGGGGCCCGAGGCAGGCCAGCTGGGCGCTGCGCAGCTGGACGGATTCACCTTCGCCCAGGACGCCGCCGTACGCCTGTGCGGGCAGCCCCCAGCCGCGCGGCGGCGACGGGTAGGCGACATCGCGGCCCGCCATCCAGCCGCTGCCCTGGGCGGCGGCGCTGGCACCGCCGACGACGATGACGACGTTGGGGTCGCGCCAGACGTGGTCGGCGGCCTTGTCCGAGGTGAGGACCGTCACCTGTTCGCGCCCGGTGCCCAGTTCCTCGCAGATGACGAAGGTGCGGTGCACGCCGTCCAGCAGGAGGGCGAGTTCGGCGGGCCCGGCGCCGGGTGCGGTCAGGACCGCGACCTTGGTGTGCGCGCGGCAGACGTTCACGGCCCGGCGCAGGTCGCGGCTGTGGGCGACGACGATCTGGGCGTCGTCCCAGGGCATGCCGGCACGGGCGAAGGCCGCCGCGACGGACGAGACGGCGGGCACCACCTCGACCTCCAGGCCGTGCTCCGGCGCGCGCAGGGTCCGTACGACGCCGAAGAAGCCGGGGTCGCCGTCGGCGAGCACCACGGCGGTGCCGCGGTGCTGGGCGATGCGGCGGGCGGCCAGGTCCACGCTGCCCAGCCGGATCTGTTCGGCGTGCGGCGGGACTTCGGGCAGGGTGAGGTGGTGGGCGGCGCCGGCCACGAGTGTCGCCGCGCCGAGGGCGGAGCGGGCGGCGGCGGTCAACGGCGAACCGTCCCACCCGATCACCGTGACCCGGTCGGCCATCGTCGTCAGTCTCCTGGGCTTGGCTTGCTACGGAACAGGACGGGGAACAGGACTGGGCGGTACGCAACGGCCGCGCCCACGGAACGCGCCCCGCACGCGCCGGTCGGGTCGCACGGCGGCGGCCGGCCGGGCACCGGGTTCGGGCGGCAGGCCGAGACTACCGGCAGAGGTCCGGACCACAGCGCGCGGGCCGCGCCGGACCTGGCCGAAACCGTCCGGCCGGGGCCCGGGCGGGAACGTTCAGTTCCACTCGGGATAGGCGAAGCCGTTGGCGTCGGCCATCCGCCCCGGCACCCCGTCGAGGTCCTCGGGCAGCAGGCTCCACACGATCAGGTCCGTACGGATGTCGGTCCAGCCGCCGTCCTCGGTGCGCGAGCGGGCTATCCAGGCGTTGCGCAGCACGCCCTCGCTGATGCAGCCGACCTTCTGGGCCACCTGCTGGGCGGCGGTGTTGTCGGCGGCGGTGCGCAGCTCCACCCGCTCGAACTTCTGGTCCCGGAAGAGCCACTGGGCGACCGCCAGGACCGACTCGCAGGCGTAGCCCTCGCCCCGGGCCCAGGGCGCGGTGACGTAGGCCATCTCGGTGCTGAGCACCCGCCAGTCGGTGTGGTCGAGCTGGACGGTGCCGACCAGGCGCTGGGTGAGGAACTCGGTGACGGCGAAGGCGATGCCGCGGCCTTCGGTGCGCACCGCGGCGGCCCGGCGGGTGGTCCAGTCACGGGCGAGGCCGGGGGTGTACGGGTGCGGCAGCGCGGTCCAGGCGGTGGTCAGCTCGTCGTTCATCATCTCCGTGAGCGCGGGCACGTCGGCCTCTTCGAACGGGCGAAGCACCAACCGATCCGTGCTGATGGAGATGTCCGGAAAGGTGGATGTCATATGCCGCTGCTCCATCGCCGTTGACCGTGCTGCTCCGAAGTTCGGGCCGGGTTGACCGTCTTTGAGTGCACCAGCATGCAGCATCCGACCGGCGATGTGCCACGCGCGCGGGCCCCGGTGGCGCGGTGCGCGGCCGGGGCCCGTCGTCGAACGGCTCAAAAGCCGGTGCGGACGTCACGTACGGGACGGTGCTCAGCTCTTGGGGGCACCGAAGGCCGGGATGACCGACCCGTCCTTGTACTTGTCCTCGATGAACTTCTTGACCTCGGGCGAGTTCAGCAACTTCGCCAGCTTCTCGACCCGCGGGTCGTTCTCGTTGCCCTTCTTGACGGCCAGGAAGTTGGCGTACGGGTTGTTCTCCGCCTTCTCCAGGGCCAGCGCGTCGGTGGAGGGCTTGAGCTGGGCGCCGATGGCGAAGTTGCCGTTGATCACGGCGGCGTCCACGTCGGCCAGGCGCGGCGCGATCTGGCCGGCCTCCAGCTCGGTGAGCTTGATGCCCTTGTTGTCCTTGACGTCGGTCAGCTTCGCGTCGGAGCCGACGCCGTCCTTGAGGGTGATGACGCCGTTGTCGGCGAGCAGCTTGAGGGCGCGGCCCTCGTTGGACGGGTCGTTCGGGACCGAGACGGTGTTGCCTGCGGTCAGCTCGGAGAGCTTCTTGACCTTCTTCGAGTAGACGCCGAGCGGCTCGATCGCGACGTTGACGACCGGCACGATGTGGGTGCCGTTCTTCTGGTTGTAGGTGTCCAGGAACGGCTTGTGCTGGAAGAAGTTCGCGTCGACCTGGCCGTCCTCGGTGACCTTGTTCGGCAGGTTGTAGTCGTTGAACTCCTTGACCTCCAGCGTGAGGCCTTCCTTCGCCGCGAGCTTGTCCTTGACGAAGTTCAGGATCGCGCCGTGCGGGGTCGGGCTGGCGGCGACGGTCAGCGGTGCGCTGCTGTCCTTCTTCTTGCCGCCGCCGGAGGAGGAGACGTCGGAGGGCGCGCTGCAGGCGCTCGCGCCGAGGGCGACGGCTGCCGCGGCCAGGGCGGCCACGGTGATGTTGCGGGTGGTACGCACGAAGAGTGCCCCTATCTCGGTTTCTCGGACGCGTGGGACCGGCGGTCCCGCGCGGGTGCGCCCGGCAAAGGGTCCGGGCTCAAGAGGGTCCGGTGCGGACCCGGTCTCAGGCGCCGACGCGCTCCTTGGGAGCGTCGGCGGGTGCGGCCTCCGCGGGCTGCCCGGCGGCGGTGGCCGGGGTGGGCGCCTTGCGCAGTCCGACGCGTACGGAGGAGGAGCCGCGGCTGCCGCGGCCGGCCAGCCTGCGCACGATCAGGTCGCCGAGCAGCTGGACGGCGATGACCAGGACGATCAGCAGCACGATGGTGATCACCATCAGGTTGGTCTCGTACTGGAGGTAGCCGTAGGTGTAGGCCAGGTTGCCCAGCCCGCCGCCGCCGACCGCGCCGGCGATGGCGGAGTAGCCGATCAGCGTGATGACGGTGGTGGTGACGGCCGCGACCAGCGCGGGCAGGGCCTGCGGGAGCAGCACCTTGAAGACGATGGTCCAGGTGCCGCCGCCCATCGACTGGACAGCCTCGACCAGGCCGTGGTCGACCTCGCGCAGCGCGGCCTCGACCAGCCGGGCGAAGAACGGGATGGCGGCGATCACCAGGGGCACGACCGCGCCGGTGGGGCCGATGGAGACGCCTACGACCAGGCGCGTGAAGGGGATCAGCGCGACCATCAGGATCAGGAACGGGAAGGACCGGCCGATGTTCACCACCGCGCCGATGATCTTGTTGACCACGACGTTCTGCAGGACGCCGCCGCGGTCGGTCAGGATCAAAAGGACGCCGAGCGGGATGCCGAACAGGACGGCGTAGAACGTCGACCACCACACCATGAAGAGCGTGTCGAGCGTGTTGTTGTACAGCAGCGGCTGCATCTGCGACCAGGTCACTTGGCACCTTCCTTCACCAGCGCGCCGGCGGGCGCCGCCGTCGCGGGGGCGGCCGGGTCACCGGCCACGTCCACCTGGAGGCCCTGCTCGCGCAGGAAGCCGATGGGCACGACGTTGTCCTCGAAGCGGCCGGGCAGCTCGATGCGCATCCGGCCGATCTGCTTGCCGCCGACGGTGTCCATGGCGGCACCCAGGATGGAGATGTCCACGTTGTACGTACGGGACAGCTCGGAGATCACCGGGCGGGTGGCGGCCTCGCCGTGGAAGGTGACGTCCACCACGGTGCGGTCCGGGCCGGAGGGCTCGCCGCCGACCGGGAACAGCTCACGGGCCAGCTCGGAGCCGGGGGTGGCGAGCAGCTCGGCGACGGTGCCCTGCTCGACGACGCGGCCGTTCTTCATCAGCGCGGCCGAGTCGCAGATCGTCTTGACGACGTCCATCTCGTGCGTGATCAGCAGCACGGTCAGGCCGAGCTGGCGGTTGAGGTCGCGCAGCAGCTGGAGGATGGAGCGGGTGGTCTCCGGGTCCAGGGCGCTGGTGGCCTCGTCGGAGAGCAGCACCTTGGGGTCGCCGGCCAGGGCGCGGGCGATGCCGACGCGCTGCTTCTGGCCGCCGGAGAGCTGGGCGGGGTAGGCCTTGGCCTTGTCGGCGAGGCCGACCAGGTCGAGCAGTTCCAGGGCCTTGCGGGAGCGCTCGCGGCGGTCGACCTTGAGGATCTCCAGCGGCAGCTCGATGTTGTCCTGGACGGTGCGCGAGGACAGCAGGTTGAAGTGCTGGAAGACCATCCCGATGTGACTGCGGGCCGCGCGCAGCGCGGCGTTGGCACGCTGCCCCTTGCCCGCCAGCGCGGTCAGCTCCTGCCCGGCGACGGTGACCGTGCCGGAGGTGGGGCGCTCCAGGAGGTTGACGCAGCGGATGAGGGTGGACTTGCCGGCGCCGCTCTGGCCGATGACGCCGTACACCTCGCCCTCGCGGACGTGCAGATCGACGCCGTCCAGGGCGGTGACTTCGCGGTCTCCTGAGCGGTAGACCTTGGTCAGGCCCGTTGTGGTGATCACAGGGAATTCCGTCACTGTCGTGTGCCGGGCGGCTCGTCCGCCGGGCACGGGGCATTCATGGCAAAAGTGCGGCAGGGGGGACCCGGAGGGCGTGCTGGCCCGGCTTCGGGTTCCGGTGACGCGGGGCGGCCGGGTCCGTGGGGTACGGCGGTGTACGTCTCGCACGGCGCAAGGCGGCGGGTCTCGCTTCGGGGCGCGAGGCTCGGCGGGGGCCCTCAGCGGTCACACATTCGACACATGCAACGAGCACCGGGCGTCATGGGCGCCTCGGTCGCAGGGGTGCGGTTGCTCGTCGTGGTCATGTTCGCCAGTAAACCAGACAGGCGTACGGACCGATCAAGCCTGTCCGGATGGCGGACAGGCCCGACCGAAGCCTGGACAGCGGGTCAGTCCGCCGTGGTGATCTCCACGCCGTCCGCCGTGGCCTGCACGGACACCGCCGACAGGTCCTCGACGACCACGTCGGCGGACAGCTCGTCGGCCCGGTGTGTTGTGGTCAACGCCACGGTGGTCATGCCGGCGGCGCGGCCGGACGCGAGCCCGGCGGGCGCGTCCTCGAAGACCACGCAGCGGGCCGGGTCCACGCCCAGCCGCCGGGCGGCCAGCAGGAAGGGCTCCGGGTCGGGCTTGCCGCGGGTGATGTCGTCGGCGGCTATCAGGGTCTTGGGGTGGATGCCGGCCTCGGCGAGCCGGGCCTCGGCCAGGCGGGCCGTCGCGGAGGTGACCACCGCCCAGCGCTCCGGCGGCAGCTGGGAGAGCAGCGCGAGGGTGCCGGGCAGCGCGCGCACGCCGCCCGCGACATCCTCGTACTCCAGCTGCTCGATCCGGGCCAGCGCCTCCGGTATCCGGGCGGCCGGCAGCAGATCGCCGATGATCTCGGCGGCGGGGCGGCCGTGCAGCTCGACCCGCGCGAACTCCTCGGCCGTGATCCCGTACTCCCCGGCCCACCGGGTCCAGCACCGGTACACCGAGTCCAGGGAGGAGACCAGCGTCCCGTCGTTGTCGAAAAGCAGCGCGGCTGCGGAGATCTTCATGCTGCGCCAGCGTACGTGACACGGGGTGACCGGCCGGGGCGACCGCCGGTGACCGAGGGTGACCGGCGGGGTCGCGCGCCAGAGGCGGTGGCCCGCCGATTAAAGTCGCCCCATGGCCATTTCCACCCATGTTTCCTCCTCGGCGCGCACCCGCGCCGCACGGAGGTCCCGGTGATCGACGCGCTGACGGTCGCGATCGGCGTGACCGCCCTCGCCCTGGCCGCCTGGTGCGGCTTCGCCGCGTACCGCGACGAGCCGACGAAGGACTGGCACTTCATCGGCATGGCCGTGGTCTCGCTGCTCGGCATCATTCAACTCGTCGTGGGCCTGGTGCAGTTGGGCAGCGGCGGGACACCGAAGGACGGTACGGCGATCTTCGTCGCCTATCTGATCGGCGCGGCGGCATGCGTACCGGCCACCGGGTTCCTGTCGCTCTCGGAGCGCACCCGCTGGGGCTCGGCGACCGTGGCGGCGGGCGCGGTGGTCCTGGCCGTACTGGAAGTGCGGCTGTTCGACATCTGGGGAGGCGGCCATGCCTGAGACATCCGCGGGGTCCCGGACCCCGAAGGCCGCGGCGGACGGCGCGCGGCGTTCCCTGGGCACCGGCCCCGGCCGGCTGCTGGTGGCCCTGTACGGGGTCTTCACCGTCGCCGCCGCGTCGCGCGCGGCCTACCAGCTGATCGCGCAGTTCGACCGGGCGCCGCTGGCGTACATCCTGTCCGCGGTCTCCGCGGTGGTCTACGCCTTCATCCTGTTCTCGCTGGTGCGCGGCGGCGAGGGGGCCCGCAGGGCCGCGGTCGTGTGCTGCGCGCTGGAGCTGGTGGGTGTGCTCGGCGTCGGTACGTGGACGCTGGTGGACCGCTCGGCCTTCCCGGACGCCACCGTCTGGTCGAACTTCGGGATGGGCTACCTCTTCATTCCGATCTTCCTGCCGGTGACCGGACTGCTGTGGCTGCGGCGGGCCCGCCGGGCGTGACGTGGTGCCCGGCGGGCCGCCGCTGCGCGGCTCCGGCCGGTCAGGCGCTCGCCACGTAGGCCTGCGGCGCGCCGTCCGCCTCCGCGGGGGCGGCCTCCTTCTCCAGGGTGATCACGCTGAGCCGGGAGCTGACCTGCTCGGTGCCGACGGACGCGTAGCCGTGGCTGCGGTACAGGCGCAGGTTGCCCTCGCTGCGGTGGCCGGTGAAGAGCCGGTAGCGCTTGGCGGAGCGTTCGGCGGTCAGCCGCTCCTCGACGGCGGTCAGCAGCCGTCCGCCGAGGCCGTGGCGCTGCATGCGCGGGTGGACGATGAGCTTGCCGATGGCGGCCGTACCGTCCGCGTCGACCGTGCCGCGCACCGCCCCGACGACCTCCGTGCCGAGCCGGGCCACCACCGCGCAGGCGTCGCCCAGTTCGGCACGCAGGTCATCCAGGGTCTGGGTGAGCGGTTCGATCGAGTAGTCGTCGTACAGCGCGGCCTCCGGCTGGTAGCAGAGGTACTGGAGTTTGAGGATCTGCTCGGCGTCCTGGTCGGTCGCCGCCGAGATGGTCACGCTCATGCCCATGCGCGTATGCCTCCCCTTATTCGGTTCGGTGCGGCCGGGCGTAAGAGGGTGTGAGGGTGCGCCCGGACCGGTTGCCCTGATGACGGAGCCGTGTGGTGCACGCCGCCGTCGTGGCGTGACTGACGCTGCTCCTCCCGGACTCCCCGGTTTCGCGCAGCGGCAATCTCCGCCGTGAGCATTCTGCGCAGGCATTCCGGGCAACGGGAACGGACCGGCCCCAAGCTCTTCTGTGACATTCCCAACTCAGATGAGATGTCACGGTGGGCGGGCTCGGGGCCGGTCCGGTCTCCCACGTGGTGCGCGGATGCCTTCGGGCAGGGCGCCGTCAGTGCCTGCGGAACTCCGCGGCGGCCAGCAGCGCCGTGTCGCAGTTGTCGGAGAAGAGGCCGTCGATGCCGGTGGCCAGGCACTTCCTGAAGTAGCCCAGCGCGTCGCCGTACGCGTTCGGGTCGGTGCCGCGACGGAAGTCGGCGGGCAGGAAGGTGTTCTCGTTGCGGCCGGTGTACGGGTGGAGGACCAGACCGGCGGCGTGCGCGTCCCGGACGACGGTGGTGGGCTTGCCCAGCTTGTCGTCCTTGGTACGCGGGAGGATGACGGTCAGATCCGGGCCGATGCCCTCCGCGAACCCGGCGATCCACTTCAGGCCCGCGGGCTTGACCAGGTCGGCGGTGGTCCGCGGGTCGCCGGCCACCTCGAAGTCCCACGGGCGGTCCTTGAGGGTGCCCAGCAGGACGACCTTCGGGCAGTCGACGAGCTTGCCGAGCCGCTGGATGCTGCTGGGCTCGAAGGACTGCAGGAAGTTCGGGGAGTTCTTCTTGTGGCGGCCGTACTTGCGCAGCAGCCGGGCGACGCGCTCCTCCAGCCCCAGCCCGATCTTCCGGAAGTAGGTGGGGTGCTTGGTCTCGATGTGCAGCCAGATGCGACGGCCCCGCTTGCGGCCCTCGCGGTCGGCCCACTTCAAGACCTCCTCGAAGGTGGGTACGTCCCACACGCCGTCATAAAGGGTGTTGTGCTGCCGGGTGCCCGGAATGCGCTCCTTCGCCCGGAGGGTCTTGAGCTCGGCGAGGGTGAAGTCCTCGGTGAACCAGCCGGTGAGCTTGACCCCGTCGACCGTCTTCGTCGTCTTCCGGTCCGCGAACTCCGGGTGCGCCGAAACGTTTGTGGTGGCCGTGATGTCGTTCTCGTGGCGGCAGACGAGGTGGCCGTCCTTGGTGGGCACCACGTCCTGCTCGATGACGTCCGCGCCCATGTCCAGCGCGAGCTGGTAGGAGCCGAGGGTGTGCTCGGGCCGGTAGCCGCTGGCCCCGCGGTGGCCCACGATCAGCGGTACCGGCAGCTCGCCGTGCGCGCCGTGCCCGCGCCCCTTGGAACTCGCGGCACTCGCCGTACCGGACCCGCCCCAGACCGCCGCGCCCGCGCCGAGGGCCGCCGCGCCCAGTACCGTCCGGCGTCCCGGCAGCTGCCGTTCCTGCATGTTCGCGCTCCTTGCTCCAGGGCACCGGTGAGGGTGTCCGGCACCTGTCAATGGGTCGGGGCGATCCTAGGCACGTACACCTTTCCAACGGGAGACGTGGTCCGAAACGCCCGGAAAACCCGCGTCAACTCTGCGTATCGGTCCCGTGAACCCGATGTGCGATCGAGCGCGGCCGACGAGTATCGTCCAGGGCTGCACACCCGTGCACGCCCGCGGCGACCGCCGCAGACCACCCACGACCGGAGGGCCCGTTGTCCCGCATTCTGCTGAAGGCGTTTCTCGGATTCGTCATGCGTGTCCTGTTCCGCCCGAAGGTCGAGGGCGCGGAGCGCATTCCCGGCAGCGGACCGGTGATCCTGGCCGGTAACCACGTCACCTTCATCGACTCGCTGTTCCTGACCCTCATCGTCAAGCGGCCGGTGTTCTTCATCGGCAAGGACGAGTACGTCAAGGGCAAGGGCCTCAAGGGCCGCCTGATGGCCTGGTTCTTCACCACCGCCGGCATGATCCCGGTGGACCGGGACGGCGGGCACGGCGGCGTCGCGGCGCTGATGACCGGCCGCCGGGTGCTGGACGAGGGCCACGCGTTCGGCATCTACCCGGAGGGCACCCGCTCCCCCGACGGCCGCCTGTACCGCGGCCGTACGGGCATCGCCCGCCTCGCGCTGATGACCGGCGCGCCCGTCGTGCCGTTCGCGATGATCGGCACCGACAAGGTGCAGCCCGGCGGCAAGGGCCGTCCGCACCTGGCGCCGGTGACCTGCCGCTTCGGTGAGCCGCTGGACTTCTCGCGCTACGAGGGCATGGACCGGGACCGCTATGTGCTGCGCGCCGTCACCGACGAGGTGATGAGCGACGTCATGGAGCTGTCCGGCCAGGAGTACGTGGACATGTACGCCACCAAGGCCCGGGCGGCCTGACCCGCGCACCAGCCGACGCGCCGGGCCCCGACCGAACTCCGGTCGGGGCCCGGCGCGTTGTCGTGCCGAGGCGGCTCAGCAGGGCACGCGGAACCCTTCCGCCGTGGGCCGGTTGGCGGCCAGCGCCGCGGCCTCGGCACGGGGCAGCATCACCCCGGCCGCGCTCCGCAGCCGCTCCGGTGTGTGCATCTCGCCGACGCGCGCGCCCGCGACGGCGCCGTTCTTCACCGTCACCCGGTTCAGCGGCGAGGGCGCGATCCGCTGCTTCTCCTTGACGTACGCGACGAAGCTCTCGAAGTCCCGGTTGTGCCGGAACGGCCGGGTGAAGCCGGTGAAGGCGGGATATCCGTCCTGGTTGAGCAGCGTGTACGAGGGCGCCGCGATCCGGTACGAGCGGGACACGTCCAGCGGCCTGCCGTCGATGAGCACGTCGGCCGGGTCCACCCGGTCGCCCGCCGGGCCGGTCGCGTCGAAGCTGTAGCGGACGTTGGCGGAGACCGCCAGCGGCGCGTACTTCAGACCGCCGCCGGCCGGCACGGTCCACTGCTGCTCCAGCGCGTCGTGGATCTGCTGCCCGGTGACGGTCGCCGTGACGATCGGGTCGCCGAAGCCGACCGCGTTCCACGCCTTGCCGAACGCCACCGTGCCGCCGGTCGCCGCGTCGTACACCAGGTCCCCGGCGATGATGGCCTGCCCGAGGCGCGGTGCGATGGCGATGACGGCCAGGTCGGCGGGGACCGGCGGGTCGAGGTTCGCGTCGTTCATCGGGCCCTGCGGCTGCCGGCCGGCCCACAGCGCCCAGTCGGCCACCAGGTCGCCCATGGTCGACTCGCCCGCCGCGTTGCGGGTGCGGGTGAAGGAGGCGGTCTGCCTGCCGAGGGGGACCGCGGCGCGCCGGGTGCCGTACCCCGCCCAGTACTTGACGACCTCGGCCAGCTCCGGGTGCGGGGCCACGTCACGGGTGTTGGGGTGGTTGGTGGAGGTGGTCAGCTCGCGGACGACCTTGCCGGTGGCCGGGTCCAGCCGGAGGTTGATCTCGTTGATGATCTGGCCGTGGCAGCCGGCCTCGACGAGCGGGCGGCGCACCCCGTTGGGGTCCGGGACCATCATGTTGAAGGCGGTGTGCCAGTGGCCGCAGACGATGGCGTCGATGTCCGGAGAGCAGCGCAGCGCCAGTTCGTAGGCGGGGCCCGAGGGGTTGGTGCCGCTGTTGAAGTCGCCGCCGGCCACCGCGCCGTCATGCATGCTCAGCACGATCGCGTTGACGCCGCGGGCCTTGAGTTCGGCGGCGCAGCGGTTGGCGGTGGCCAGCTGGTCCAGGGTGCGCAGCCCCGGCTGGTAGGAGGCGGGCATGGTCTCGGTGCCGAGGACGGTCAGGTGGATGAAGCCGACCGGCAGGCGGCGGCCGCGCCCGGCGTCCACCCACTCGATGTTGTACGGGGGCAGTACCGTCCGTCCGTCCTTGGCCCACACCATGTTGGCGCTGTAGTAGGCGAAGTCGGCGCCGTGGTAGCGCTGTCCGGCGGAGTCGACGAACGAGTTGTCCCAGTCGACCGTCGGGTAGGAGATGCCGTCCACCATGTGCTGCGCGAGGAAGGCGGGCGACTTGTCGAACTCGTGGTTGCCGGCCGACGCGAAGTCCATACCCATCCGGTTCAGGGCCTCGATGGTCGGCTCGTCGGCGAGCGACTCGGCCGGGAACTCCCAGCCGGAGAAGAGGTCGCCGGGCGCGAAGAACAGCGAGTTGGCACGGCCCGCCCGCAGCCGTTCGAGGTGCGCGGCCATATAGGCCACGCCGCCCACGGTGTACTTCTTGCCACCGGCGCCGGTAATGACCGCATTGCTGGCCGGAGCCGCCTGGAGGTAACCGTGGAGGTCGGTGATGTTGAGCAGTTGCACGTCCACGTACTCGTCCGCGGTCCGCGCGTCGCGCGCGTGGCCGGAAGCGAAGGCGTGGGTGCCGACCGCGGTGACGGTGGCGAGGGCCCCCGCCGCGGTGAAGAACATGCGTCTGCCGAGCTCTGCCAAGGTCGTCACCCTCCTGAGAGTGCCCGAGTGCGGGGGAACGACTGGAGAGTCAAACGAGCCATGGGAGCCTTACGGCCCACACGAGGCGACCGGCACGTGAACGGGCGGGGGACAACGTCCGCCCCCCGCCCGGTTCTTGACCTCATCCGCGCACTCAGCTCCGCACGGCCTCCTGCTCCGGTTCCGCTTCGGCGGGGCTGTCCGCCAGCCGCTGGCCGCGCAGCAGGAACCACGCGGCGCAGGCGGCGGCGAGCAGTACGGCGGCACCCACCCCGGCGGCCGTGTCCAGGCCGTCGACGAACGAGTGCTGGGCGGCCGTGAGCAGGCTCGACCCGGCGTCGGCCGGGAGCGTGCCGGACGCCTCGACGGCCCCGCCCAGCGATTCCCGCGCCGCGTTCGCGGACGCCTCCGGCACCCCCGCCGGGGTCGTGAAGTCCCGGTAGATGCCGGTGACGATGGAGCCGAGCAGCGCAATGCCGAGGGCGGCGCCCAGTTCGTACGCAGTCTCCGAGACCGCGGACGCGGCGCCCGCCTGCTCCTTGGGCACGCTGGAGAGGATCACGTCCGCGGTGACGGTGAACGCGAAGCCCGCGCCGACGCCGACGACGAACAGGATCGTGCCGAGCGTGAAGGTGCTGGTGTCCTGGGCCAGCCCGATGCAGCCGGCCAGGGCCAGGCCGACCACGCCCAGGCCGCCGGCGACGACGAGCCGTACGGACAGCCGCCGGGCGACGTACCCGGCCGCGAGCCCCGCGCCCACCGCGCCGACCGCCGCGGGCAGTTCGACCAGGCCCGCGTTGAGCGGCGAGCGCAGCTGCACCATCTGGAGGAACTGCGAGAGGAAGAAGACCAGTCCGGACAGGCCCAGGATGGTCAGCAGGTCGGCCAGTACGGCGCCGGAGAAGCCGCGGTTCTTGAACAGCCGCATGTCCAGCAGCGGCGAGTCGAGGGTCTGCTGACGGCGGACGAAGGTGATGAGCGCGAACGCCCCGAGGACGGCGGCGGCCGCGATGTCCCAGCGGATGCCGTGCACCGCCGCCTCCTTGATCGCGTACACGATCGCGACCGTGCCCACCAGCGACAGCGCCACGCTGATCAGGTCCCACGGGCCGGGGTCCGGGTTACGGGACTCCGGCAGCACCTTGGCGCCGACGAGCACCAGCAGCGCCATCACCGGCAGGTTGATCAGGAAGACCGAGCCCCACCAGAAGTGGCCGAGCAGGAAGCCGCCGAGCACCGGACCGACGGCCGCGCCCGCCGAGGCCATGGCGCCCCAGATGCCGATGGCGAGACTGCGCTCCCTGGGGTCGTGGAAGAGGTTGCGGATCAGGGCGAGGGTGGAGGGCATCAGCGTCGCGCCCGCCACACCCAGCAGGGCGCGCGCCACGATCATCATGGCCGGGCTGCCGGCGTACGCGGCGAGCACCGACATGGCGCCGAACACCACCGAGCCGGTGAGCAGCAGCTTCTTGCGTCCGATGCGGTCGCCGAGGCTGCCCATGGAGACCAGCAGACCGGCGATGACGAACGAGTAGACGTCACCGATCCACAGCAGCTGCGTGCCGGAGGGGCGCAGGTCCTCGCTGAGGAAGGGGGTGGCCAGACCCAGCACGGTGGCGTCCACGCCGACCAGCAGGACGGCGAGGACGAGGACGGCGAGCGCGAGCCAGCGTCCGGGGCGTGGCTGGTGCTCCGCGGTGGCGCCGGTGCGCTGCGCGGTCTCCTTGGCGGGCTTGCTCATTTCTCCATGCTCCGTCGGATGCCGCCGAGCAGCAGCTCGGCGATCGAATGGGTGAGATCCTTGGACGCCACGCGCCCCTCGTGCACGGCCCACGCGCCGGCGCCGATCAGCCCGTACAGCGCCTCGGTGAGCCAGACGGGCGTGAGGTCGATACGGAAGGCGCCCTCCTCCTGGCCGCGCCGGAACAGCGCGTGGATACGGGCGTCGAGCCGCTCCCAGCCCTCGTTGACCTCCTCGCCCTCGAAGAGCTGGTTCTCGGTGTAGAGGAAGGCCAGGAACCCGGCGACCGGCTCGGACTCGGTGATCAGCCGGCGCAGCGCCGTGACCGCGTCGTCCTCGTCGAGCCGGGCCGCATCCAGCGCCTCGGTGAACTGCCGGATGCCCAGCTCCTCCAGCGCCTTTATCAGCGCGTCCCGGCCCGCGAAGTGCCGGTGCAGCGTCGCCCGGCTGATGCCCGCGGCCCGCGCGATCTCGTCCATTCCGGCGGTCGCCTTGCGGGTGAGCAGGCCGGCGGCTTCTCTGAGTACGTGTTCTCGGTCTACGGCCATGAGACACAGGGTACCCGAATGAGACATGCATGTCTCATACAGGGCGTGCACGTCTCACCCTCAGCCCGGACGCGAAGCCCGCACCCGAACGCGAAACCCGCATACGAAAACGGCCCCGGCCTCCTCACATACCCGCGAGGAGGCCGGGGCCCGATGGTGTCGAATGCTCAGTCTCGGCGTCTGCCCAGCTCTTGGCTTCTGCTCAGCTCTTGGCGTCCGCCCACGCCCGCTGTGTGGCCAGGTCCGTCTTGACCTCGGCCAGCTGGACGGCGACGGCGGACGGTGCCGTGCCGCCCCGGCCGCTGCGCGAGGCGAGCGCGCCCGCCACGTTCAGCACCGTCCGCACCTCAGGTGTCAGGTGCGGCGAGATCGCGGCGAACTGCTCATCGCTCAGCTCGTCCAGCTCGATGCCGTGCCGCTCGCACTCCTTGACGCACTCCCCCGCGACCTCGTGCGCGACGCGGAACGGCACGCCCTGCCGCACCAGCCACTCGGCGATGTCCGTGGCGAGCGAGAAGCCGGCCGGGGCCAGCTCCGCCATCCGCTCCCGGTTGACGGTCAGCGTGGCCATCATCCCGGTGAACGCCGGCAGCAGGATCTCCAGCTGGTCGCAGGAGTCGAAGACCGGCTCCTTGTCCTCCTGGAGGTCCCGGTTGTACGCGAGCGGCAGCGCCTTGAGCGTCGTCATCAGCCCCGTCAGATTGCCGACCAGCCGTCCGGACTTGCCGCGCGCCAGCTCGGCGATGTCCGGGTTCTTCTTCTGCGGCATGATCGAGGAGCCGGTGGAGAAGGCGTCGTGCAGGGTCACGAAGGAGAACTCCTTCGTGTTCCAGATGATGACCTCCTCGGCGATCCGGGACAGGTCCACGCCGATCATCGCCGTGATGAAGGCGAACTCGGCGACGAAGTCCCGGGACGCCGTCCCGTCGATGGAGTTGGCCGCGCTGCCGCCCTCGAACCCGAGGTCGGCGGCGACCGCCTCCGGGTCCAGCCCGAGCGAGGAGCCCGCCAGCGCGCCCGACCCGTACGGCGAGACGGCTGTCCGCGTGTCCCACTGTCGCAGCCGCTCCGCGTTCCGCGACAGCGCCTGGACGTGCGCGAGGACGTGGTGCGCGAACAGCACCGGCTGCGCGTGCTGGAGGTGGGTACGGCCCGGCATCGCCACGTCCGGATGCGCCTCCGCGAGACCGACCAGCGCCTCCTGGAGGTCCGCGATCAGCCCGCCGATGATCCTGGCGTGGTCGCGCAGATACATCCGGAAGAGCGTGGCGACCTGGTCGTTGCGGGACCGCCCGGCCCGCAGCTTGCCCCCGAGGTCCGGGCCGAGCCGCTCCAGCAGGCCCCGCTCCAGCGCGGTGTGCACGTCCTCGTCGGCGACGGTCCCGACGAAACTCCCGTCGGCCACATCGGCCTCCAGCCGGTCCAGCCCGCCCAGCATCCGCGTCAGCTCGTCCTCGGTGAGCAGCCCCGCCTTCTTCAGGACGCGGGCGTGCGCACGGGACCCGGCGATGTCGTACGGCGCCAGCCGCCAGTCGAAGTGCACCGACGCGGACAGCTTCGCCAGGGCCTCGGCGGGCCCGTCGGCGAACCGCCCGCCCCAGAGCCGGACGTCACCGCTGTTGCTGCTCACTTGCTAGCTCCTCGTGAAATGGCCGGTGGACGGCTCGTTGATGGTGGGATGCACCCACGCTCCCCGGCGGCCGGACGGACCGGCCCCCGGGGAGGGATGCGGGACGGAAGCCGCCCCTTTACGCCAGGTCCCGCTTCGCGGCGATCTTCGACGACATCCCGAAGATCTCGATGAAGCCCTTCGACAGCGACTGGTCGAAGGTGTCACCCGTGTCGTAGGTCGCCAGGTCGAAGTCGTACAGCGACTGCTCGGACCGCCGCCCGGTGACCACCGCGCGCCCCCCGTGCAACGTCATCCGGATGTCACCGGACACGGCCTGGTTCGCTTCCTGGATGAACCCGTCCAGCGCCCGCTTCAGCGGCGAGAACCACAGACCGTCGTAGACCAGCTCGCCCCACCGCTGCTCGACCTGCCGCTTGTAGCGGGCCAGCTCGCGCTCGACGGTGACGTTCTCCAGCTCCTGGTGGGCGGTGATCAGCGCGATGGCGCCCGGGGCCTCGTAGACCTCCCGGGACTTGATGCCGACCAGCCGGTCCTCGACCATGTCGATCCGCCCGACGCCCTGCGCCCCGGCCCGCTCGTTGAGCTGCTGGATGGCCTGGAGCACGGAGACGGACTGACCGTCGATCGCGACCGGCACGCCCCCCTGGAACGTGATGACCACCTCATCGGCCGCACGCGGCGCGGCCGGATCGGCCGTGTACTCGTACACGTCCTCGATCGGCGCGTTCCAGATGTCCTCCAGGAAGCCGGTCTCCACGGCCCGTCCGAAGACGTTCTGGTCGATCGAATACGGCGACTTCTTGGAGGTCGCGATCGGCAGGTTCTTGCTCTCGCAGAACGCGATCGCCTTGTCCCGGGTCATCGCATAGTCCCGGACAGGAGCGATGCACTTCAGACCGGGCGCCAGGGAGGAGATCCCCGCCTCGAACCGCACCTGGTCGTTCCCCTTGCCCGTGCAGCCGTGGGCGACGGTGGTGGCGCCGTGCTTCGCGGCGGCGGCGACCAGGTGCTTGACGATCGTGGGCCGCGACAGCGCGGAGACCAGCGGGTACCGGTCCATGTACAGGGCGTTCGCCTTGATCGCCGGCAGGCAGTACTCCTCGGCGAACTCGTCCTTGGCGTCCGCGACCTCGGCCTCGACCGCACCGCAGGCGAGCGCGCGCTTACGGATGACATCCAGGTCCTCGCCGCCCTGGCCGACATCCACAGCCACGGCGATGACCTCGGCGCCCGTCTCCTCGGCGATCCAGCCGATGGCGACGGAGGTGTCCAGACCGCCCGAATAGGCGAGTACGACGCGCTCGGTCACGGGGTTCTCCTTACGGCGGTGCATTCACTGATAGGCATAACTATGCACTCGACCGCATGATTCGTCAATGCGCTTCACCCGAATGCCGGGCGCCTGGCGCCCCTACTCCCCCTCCAGCACCTCCGCCAGCACCGTCAGATGGCTCTGCTCGACGCTCTTGGTCGCGGTCAGCAGGGTCAGCGGCCCGGCCGCCGCATACTCCCGCAGCCGCCCCAGCGCCTCCCGGGCCGGCGACCCGGCCAGCTCGTGCCGGTACCGCTCGGCGAATTCGGCGTACCGCTCGGACCGGTGCCCGTACCAGGTACGCAGCTCACCGGAGGGCGCCACGTCCTTGCACCACTCGTCCAGGTGAGCGGCATCCTTCGCCACCCCCCGGGGCCACAGCCGGTCGACGAGCACCCGCGTACCGTCCGCAGCCTCCGGCTCCTCGTACACCCGGCGCTGCCGGATCTCTCCGCGCTGATCACCCATACCGCCATGCAACCACGCACCACCCCACCCCGCCCGGCGCTTCCCGGCCGGTCTGGGGCGCGGCGCGGCCCCCGCCCCACCCCCCGAGAGCCGCCGTAACGACCCCTTTTTGGATTCCGGGGCCCGGACAGGGTATTTTTCTTCTGCACGCCGCGACCGGGGAAACCCGGCCGAAGCGAGCACCGGGACGTGGCGCAGCTTGGTAGCGCACTTGACTGGGGGTCAAGGGGTCGCAGGTTCAAATCCTGTCGTCCCGACTCGAAAGAGTCGCAGGTCAGGGCCTTGTTCCACTTCGGTGGAACGGGGCCCTCGATCGTTTCCGGCTCCGGCTGCGCCGGTGGCAGCTCGGCCACCATGACCGCGTACACCGGAGAATCCGGGAACGGCTGGTCCTCGCCGATCTTCTTGGCCCCGCCACCACTCCCGCCCCGGCGCGCCGGGAGCGCCGTACGCGAAGCCCACGGCCTGGCTGCCGTCGTACGCGACCACGCAGGAGAAGCCGGGGTTGCCGCCCCAGTGATCCACGAACCAGGGAAATTTCCGCCGGAACTTGTCGTCGGCCATGCGGGCGGCGTGCACATCGGCATGCACGTCGATCAAGGTCTGCCGGATGTCCGGCAGGTCGGCGTGGGAGAAGTGGCGCAGTTCCGGGGCAGGGGTCATCGGGCCGGGATCCCTTCTGGGCGATTGGCACGGTTACGGTCATCAGTCGTACTGCCGCAGCGCCTCCACCAGCAGGCGCCCCTCCTTCGCTCCGGCGCGGATCAGGGCGGCGGCCGTGGCGTGCAGCTCGTTCCAGGAGTGCGGGCGGCCGATCGTGGCGGCGTCGGGGACGAGCGGGAGGGATACGGCCAGCGCCTCGGCGGCCTCTCCGGCACCGGCGTACGCGTGGGCCAGGCAGCATCCGTACCAGGTACGGTCCCGCCGGTAGGAGTCCGCCAGCCCGGCCAGCCCGGTTCGCAGGTGTCCGACGGCACCGCTCCAGTCCCGCAGATGCACGGCGATCATGCCGCGCTGGAGCGTGAACCACGTGTCGCCGTAGAAGTACATCCACGCGGGTTCGTCCTCCGGGCGCCCGGACGCCCGGTCGATCAGCGCCTGAGCCTCGTCGATCAGACGGTGGGCTTCGCCGCCCGCGCCGTTGAGGGAGTGACCGCGCGCGGCCATCTGCGCCGCCATCCCCCGTACGCCGGGAGACGCGTCCGGGGCCGACCAGCGCGCCGCCTCGGCGAGACGTACGGCGCGGCCGCCCTGGCCACCGGACCACGCCAGGTGCGCCTTCATGCTCAGCGTCGTGGCGGCCATGTCCGCGTCGCCGGCCTCCAGCGCCCAGTCGTGACTGCGGTCGTACCAGGTGAGAGCTGCGGCGGCCTGTCCCTGGTCCTGCGCCATCCACGCGAGGAACTGGGCGTGCTCGGAGGCGAGCCGGATCACCCGGCCCGCCAGCGGCCCACGGGCGCCCGTGAACAGGTCGACAACGAGGCGGAGTTGCTGCCGCATCAAGCCCACGAGCGGGCGGGACCCGATCAGGTCCTCCGCGGAACGATGCTCGGCGAGCAGCCTGTCCAGCCAGTCCAGCGTGGGGGCATCCACCTTGTGCGTGGCGTCGGCCGCGCCGGTGACACGGGCGAGCAGATCGTCGTCCGGCCCCGGCCCGGGCAGCACGAGCCCCGCGACGGGCGGGCGTTCCGGCCCCGCGACGTGGGACGGCGCCCCCAGCCCGCCGACGATGCGCTCCCGTACCTCACGTGACGTCACCCGGCGGCGCCCGCGCTCGATGTCCGACACGTCCGGCTGCACCAGACCGACGAGTTCGCCGACCTTGGTCTGCGAGAGCCCCGAAAGCTTGCGGTAGGTGCGCAGAACAGCACCCCAGTCCTCAGTCACGAGCGCCGAAAGCAGCTCCGGGTGGGACCAGAGGCCGAGGTCGGGTGCCGTCATACGGCGAATATAGGGCGGTACATAGGGAGGTGGGATGGGGCCGGTAGGCGCTCGTCCCGATGATCGGTCCGTAAGCCCCTGGCAGCCGTACGGGCGCCCCGGGGACGCGACCGACCTGAAAGGGCGAATCGGCATGGTGCGAGTTGCCGAAACCCTGTCCCGCACACCCGAGAGCGCAGCCGCGGCCAGACGTCTGGTGCGCGACGCGCTCTCCGCCTGGGGTCTGGAGGAACTGGCCGAGGACGGCGCCCTGATCATTTCGGAACTGGTCTCCAACGCCGTCCAGCACGCGCGCAGCCGTTCCGTCCGGGTCACGGTCGCCCGCCTGGAGCCGGCCCGGGTTCGCATCGGGGTCGTGGACAAGTCGAGGGAGGTGCCGTGGCTCCGGGAGCCGGGCGGGGCGGACGAGACCGGGCGCGGTCTGCTGCTCGTGGCCGGGGTGGCCCAAGGCTGGGGCACCGATCCGTTGCCGTGGGGGAAGCGGGTGTGGGCGGAGCTGTACGGGGGCGGGCAGGGGATGCGCGGCGAGCGGAACCCTTGGGTGGGCGATCTGGTTCAGGACGGGGAGACCGGGCGGCACGGCATCGTCACCGACGTACTCGGCGGCGCCGAGTGGGTGCTCCGGCCGGAGTCGGGGCCCGGGCAGTGGAGCTCCCGAAGGCCCGAGCACCTGACCGTGGTGACGCCACGCGCGTGCGTACGGGACCGCGCGTAGACGCGCGATCCCGCAGACGCGCGATCCGGGCGGGCCCCACACGTACGTCCGTCACCCCACCCGCACCCCACCCCGGACCACCGCCACCACCTCCCGCACCACCCCCGCATCCGCCACCGGATCCCCGCCCACCGCGATCAGGTCCGCGTCGTACCCGGCAGCGATCCGTCCCTTCCGTCCGCCCACCCCGCACACCACCGCCGCCGTCGATGTCGCCGCCCGCAAGGCCTGCACGGGCGTGAAGCCGAAGTCGGTCATGGCGGTCACGCCGTACGGGTAGCTGCCGTGGGCCTTGACCGGGAAGATTCCCGAGTCGCTGCCCAGGGCCATGGTCACGCCGGCCTCGCGCAGGGTGCCCAGGCCCGCGATCAGGGACGGGATGCGGCGGGCGATGTGGGCAGGGGGCGGTGGGCCGCCGGGGAGGGCGCCGAGGGTGAGGGAGGCGGTGGTGCCTCGGCGGACCATTTCCTCGATCACCCGGCGGTCGAAGTCGACGCCGGATTCCGTGAGGAAGAAGCAGTGTTCGATGGTGTCGAAGCCGGCCGCGACCGCTTCGCGGATGCCGGTGACGGCGTGGGCGTGGGCCGCGGTGGGCAGGCCCCGGCGGTGGGCCTCGTCCACGACGGCGCGCAGTTCGTCGCGGCCGTACTGCACGCTGTACGGGTCCGAGCCGGGCGTGAGGTCGCCGCCGGTCACCATGACCTTGACGACGTCCGTGCCGCGCTCGGCCCGTTCCCGTACGGCCGCGCGGACGCCCGCCACGCCTTCCGCCTGCCCGCCGAGGAACCAGCAGTGGCCGCGGGTGGTGGTGATCGGCGGGCCGGAGGCGACGATGTGCGGGCCCGCGGCCGGGTCCCGTGCGGTTTCCGCGCGAAGGCGCAGGGTCAGGTACCCGCGGTCGCCGAGGTCCCGTACGGTCGTCACCCCGGCGGCCAGCGAGGCCCGCGCCGCGGCCCGGATGCGTTCCAGGAGGGTGGCGTCGTCGGCCGCGGTGAGCCGGCCGATCACGTCGTCGCTCGCGTCGAACGCCAGGTGGGTGTGGGTGTCGATGAAGCCGGGGAGGAGGGTCGCGGTGCCCAGGTCGAGGACCTCGGCGCCCACCACTGGTACTCCGCCGGGGCTGACCGCCGCGATCCGGCCATTTTCGATCAGTACGGTGGGCCGCTCGATCAGCCCTGGTCCCACCCCGTCGAACAGCGCTCGTGCGCGTACTGCCAGCATCGGGCCTCCCGTGCCGCCCGGCCACGGCGGCCGGGCGGGTCCCCAGTACACAGGGGCCGGGCGGGAGACGGGGCGGGACCGGCCGGGTCAGCGCGCCTTCTGCGCCAGATTCAGCAGGTGGTCGGCGAGCGCCTGTCCGCCCGCCGGGTCGCGGCTGATGAGCATCAGCGTGTCGTCGCCGGCGATGGTGCCGAGGATGTCGTGCAGTTCGGCCTGGTCGATGGCGGAGGCCAGGAACTGCGCGGCGCCCGGCGGGGTGCGCAGGACCACGAGGTTGGCGGACGCCTCGGCGGAGATGAGCAGTTCGCCGGAGAGCCGGCGCATCCGCTCCTCCTTGGCGGACTCCCCCAACGGCGCCCGCGGCTTGCGGTCGCCGCCCTCGCTCGGTACCGCGTAGATCAGCTCGCCGCCGGTGTTGCGGATCTTCACCGCGCCCAGTTCGTCCAGGTCGCGCGAGAGCGTGGCCTGGGTGACGGACAGGCCGTCGTCGGCGAGCAGCTTGGCGAGCTGGCTCTGGGAGCGGACCGGCTGCCGGTTGAGGATGTCCACGATCCGGCGGTGGCGGGCGGTGCGGGTCTGCGGTACGGCAGGTCCCCCGTGCAGCGTCTCGTTGTCCTGCGCCTCGGTCATCGTTGTCGTCAGTCTCCGGATCGTTGTACCCCGTGTGCCCCCGCGAGGGCCGCGTCGAGGACGGCGGGGAGCTTCTGGAGGAACGTATCCGCTTCGTCGTCCGAGACGATCAGCGGCGGGGCGAGCCGGATGACGTCCGGCGCGACCGCGTTCACCAGGAGGCCCGCGTCCTGAGCCGCTCGCTGCACCTGCGGTGCGACGGGCTCGCACAAGACGATACCCAGGAGCAGGCCGGCGCCGCGGACCTGGCCGACGAGCGGGTGCGCCGACGCCTCGATCCCGCCACGCAGCCGCTCGCCCACCCGCTTGACGTGGTCGAGCAGTCCGCCGGCCTCGATGGTGTCCAGGACGGCGAGGGCGCCCGCGCACACGACCGGGTTGCCGCTGAAGGTCGAGCCGTGCGTGCCGGGGGTGAGCAGGCCGGCGGCCGGGCCGAAGGCGAGGGTGGCGCCGATGGGCAGGCCGCCGCCGAGTCCCTTGGCCAGCGTGATCACGTCCGCCTCGACGCCCTGGGCCTGCGATGCGAGCCAGTGGCCCGTACGGCCGATGCCGGTCTGGATCTCGTCCAGGACCAGCAGGGTGCCGGTGGCGGCAGTGATCTCGCGGGCCGCGGCGAGGTAGCCGGGCGGCGGGACGACGACGCCGTTCTCGCCCTGCACGGGTTCGATGATGACGAGGGCCGTTTCGGTGGTGACGGCGGCGCGCAGGGCTTCGGTGTCCCCGTACGGTACGAAGTCGACGTCGCCGGGCAGCGGCCGGAACGGGTCCTGCTTGGCGGGCTGGCCGGTGAGCGCGAGGGCGCCCATGGTGCGGCCGTGGAAGCCGCCGGTCGTGGAGACCATGTGGGTGCGCCCGGTCAGCCGGCCGATCTTGAAGGCGGCCTCGTTGGCCTCCGCGCCGGAGTTGGAGAAGTAGACGCGGCCGGGGCGGCCGGCGATCCGCAGCAGCCGTTCGGCCAGTGCGACGGTCGGCTCGGCGACGAAGAAGTTGGAGACGTGCCCGAGGGTGGCGATCTGCTCGGACACCGCGCGGACGACGGCGGGGTGCGCGTGGCCGAGGGCGTTGACGGCGATGCCGCCGAGGAAGTCGAGGTACGCGTTGCCGTCGGCGTCCCAGACCCGGGCGCCCTCGCCGCGTACGAGGGGGACGCGGGGCGTGCCGAAGTTGTCCATCATGGCGCCCTGCCAGCGCTCGGTGAGCGCCGTGTTGGACGCCGCGCCAGCCGCCGTGCCGGGCGCCGTGGCCGTACCGCTCGCCGTGCCGCTCATGCCGCTCCCGCCTTCTCGCTCACGTTCGCTTCCGTACCCGCGTCCCGGTCCGTCTCCGCGTCCGGCACGACCATCGTCCCGATCCCCTCGTCCGTGAAGATCTCCAGCAGGATCGAGTGCTGGACCCGGCCGTCGATGACCCGGGCGGTGCGCACCCCGTTGCGTACGGCGTGCAGGCAGCCCCGCATCTTCGGCACCATGCCGCTGGCCAGGTCGGGCAGCAGCTTCTCCAGCTCGGTGGCGGTGAGCCGGGAGATCACCTCATCGCTGTGCGGCCAGTCCTCGTACAGGCCCTCCACGTCCGTGAGGACCATCAGCGTCTCGGCGCCGAGGGCCGCGGCCAGGGCCGCCGCCGCGGTGTCCGCGTTGACGTTGAAGACGCCGGTCCCGTCACCCTCGTCGGCGCTGCGCGCGACGGAGGAGATGACCGGAATGCGGCCGTCGTCCAGCAGGGCCTGTACGGCGCCGGTGTCGATCGCGGTGACCTCGCCGACCCGCCCGATGTCCACCCGCTCGCCGTCCACCTCGGCGTAGTGCCGGGTGGCGGTCATCAGGTGGGCGTCCTCGCCGGTCATGCCGACGGCGAGCGGGCCGTGCTGGTTGAGCAGGCCGACCAGTTCGCGCTGCACCTGCCCGGCGAGCACCATCCGTACGACGTCCATCGCCTCGGGCGTGGTGACCCGCAGGCCCGCCTTGAACTCCGAGGCCAGGCCCAGCCGGTCCAGCTGGGCGCTGATCTGCGGGCCGCCGCCGTGCACGACGACCGGCCGCAGCCCGGCGTGCCGCAGGAAGACCACGTCCTGCGCGAAGGCGGCCTTCAGCTCCTCGTCGACCATGGCGTTGCCGCCGAACTTGATGACCACGGTCTTGCCGTGGTGCCGGGTCAGCCAGGGCAGCGCCTCGATGAGGGTGCGGGCCTTGGGCAGCGCGGTGTGCTTGCGGGCGCTCATGACGAATACGCGCTGTTCTCGTGGACGTAGTCGGCGGTGAGGTCGTTCGCCCAGATGACCGCGGACTCGGTGCCGGCGCTGAGGTCGGCGGTGATCCGTACCTCCCGGTAGCGCATGTCGACCAGGTCCCGGTCCTCGCCGACCGAACCGTTCTTGCAGACCCAGACGTCGTTGATGGCGACGTTGAGCCGGTCCGGGTCGAAGGCGGCGGAGGTGGTGCCGATGGCGGACAGCACCCGCCCCCAGTTCGGGTCCTCACCATGAATGGCGCACTTGAGCAGGTTGTTACGGGCGATGGACCGGCCCACCTCGACCGCGTCGTCCTCGCTCGCCGCGTTCACGACCTCGATGCGGATGTCCTTGGTGGCGCCCTCCGCGTCCCCGATGAGCTGCCGCGCCAAATCGTCGCAGACGCTGCGCACCGCGTCCGCGAACGCGTCGTACTCCGGCACCTCCCCGGACGCCCCGGACGCCAGCAGCAGCACCGTGTCGTTCGTGGACATGCAGCCGTCGGAGTCGACCCGGTCGAACGTCTGCCGCGTCGCATCGCGCAGCGCCCGGTCCAGCACCGGAGCCTCCACATCGGCGTCGGTGGTCAGCACCACGAGCATGGTGGCCAGCCCCGGCGCGAGCATCCCCGCCCCCTTGGCCATGCCACCGACCGTCCACCCGTCGCCACTCACCACGGCGGTCTTGTGCACACTGTCGGTGGTCTTGATCGCGATCGCGGCCTTCTCCCCGCCGTGCACGCTCAGCTCCACCGCGGCCTTCTCCAGGCCCGGCAGCAGCTTGTCCATCGGCAGCCGCACCCCGATCAGCCCGGTCGAGGCGACGGCCACCTCCCCCGCGCTGTGCCCCTTGAGCACCTCGGCGGCCTTCTCCGCGGTGGCATGGGTGTCCTGGAACCCGGCCGGACCGGTGCAGGCATTGGCTCCGCCGGAATTGAGCACGACGGCCGAAACCTGGCCGCCCTTGAGGACCTGCTCGGACCACACGACCGGAGCGGCCTTGACGCGGTTGCTGGTGAAGACGCCGGCGGCGGCCAGTCGCGGCCCGTTGTTCACCACCAGGGCGAGGTCCGGGTTCCCGTTCTCCTTGATCCCGGCGGCGATGCCCGCCGCCGAGAAACCCTTGGCTGCCGTGACGCTCACGGTGCGACTCCGATCGTAGAAAGCCCGGTGGCCTCGTCGAGGCCCAGGGCGATGTTCATGCTCTGCACCGCGCCGCCGGCGGTGCCCTTCGTCAGGTTGTCGATGGCACTGACCACCACGATCCGGCCGGCCGCCGCATCGAGGGCGACCTGCACCAGCGCGGTGTTGGCCCCGTACACGGCCGCGGTCGACGGCCACTGCCCCTCCGGAAGCAGCCGTACGAACGGCTCGTCCCCCAGCGCCTTCTCGTACGCGGCCCGCACATCGGCCGCATCCACACCGGGCCGGGCCTTGGCCGAGCAGGTGGCGAGGATGCCCCGGGGCATGGGCGCGAGCGTCGGCGTGAAGGACACCGTGACCGGCTCGCCCGCCGCGGCGCTCAGGTTCTGCGCCATCTCCGGCGTATGCCGGTGCACCCCGCCCACCCCGTACGGGCTCATCGACCCCATCACCTCGCTGCCCAGCAGGTGCGGCTTGGGCGCCTTGCCCGCCCCGGAAGTGCCCGAGGCGGCGACCACCACGGCCTCCGGCTCGGCCAGCCCCGCCGCGTACGCCGGGAAGAGAGCCAGCGAGACGGCCGTCGGATAACACCCCGGCACCGCGATACGCCGCGCCCCGCGCAGCGCCTCCCGCGCGCCGGGCAGCTCGGGCAGCCCGTACGGCCAGGTGCCGGCGTGCGGCGACCCGTAGAACTTCTCCCAGTCCGCGGCATCCGCCAGCCGGAAGTCCGCCCCGCAGTCCACCACCAGCACCTCGGGCCCCAGCGCCTCGGCCACCGCGGCGGACTGCCCGTGCGGCAGCGCGAGGAAAACCACATCGTGCCCGGCCAGCGCCTCGGCCGTGGTGGCCACCAGCTCCCGCCCGGCCAGCGGCAGCAGATGCGGCTGCACCGCACCGAGCCGCTGCCCGGCGTTGCCGTGCGCGGTCACCGCACCGATCTCGACGTCCGGATGCCCGAGAAGCAGCCGCAGGACCTCTCCCCCGGCATAGCCACTCGCTCCGGCCACTGCTGCCCGTACTGACATGGACCCTCCTCCTTGGGGGCATGACTATACGGATAGAGGCAGGTTTATGCAATGGAGGGTGGGGGCGGGCCCGCCCCAGGTGTGACTGAGCGCTTCAGGTGGCGGGTGAGCGCTTCACTCGGCGGACGTAGGCAGCCGATTCGGCGGGGACGTGCGCCAAGGCCGGGCCACGCGTAGCACCCGGCGCTCGCAGGCAGGGCGCGCCGGCCTCCGCCGGCGGACTGGTGGGTGCGAAGCCGGCCAGGGGCATCTGCCCTCGCAAAGCCGCAGATCCGCAGTACCGGCAGCGTCATAACGTGGTCCTGTGGGGAACACATTCGGTGGTGGTGGAGAAGAGAGCCTGTACCTGTCCAACGGCGGCACAGAGGCGTTCATCGACGTGCTGATGCCGGCGGTATCCGATCTTGCCGACGACGAGTGGGACTACCGCTTCGCGGCTCTTTTGACTCTGCAGGACCAGAGCGTGATGGGACACGGTGCGGTCGGATTCGACCTGCAGGACATTGCATGGGGCAGCATTGCAGTGGAACGTGCCCGGGCCAAGGACTTCGTGCTGCGCGCCATCACCCTCGCGTCGAGCCGTCACCGCTGGAGTGAGCTGAGTTACGACCCGCCCTTCGCCCTGGACTACCTGCGCCGGTTCAAAGCCATGGTCGAGTCCTTCGTACCATCCGACGACGTTCACCTCGTCGGGGGCTTCCCCGGACCGGACGAACGCGCGGTGGCCTCATGCCCGCAGCACCGTGTCCTTAGCGCCCTCCCGCGATGGGAGGGGTGTTTCCTCTGCACCAGGCTCGGCCAATGGTGAGCATGCGAGTCGGCGAAAGCCGCCACCTGAAGCGCTCAGTCACACCAGGTCGGGGTCGCGGTTCACCTTGCCGGCGGCTCGGGCTGCGCAGCCCGAGCCGCCGGAGAGAGCACGCCTGCCGTGGGCGCTCGACTTACTCGGCGCGGGCGAGACGCCGCACAGGCAGCATGGCCCGCGCCCCGTCAGACACGCTCCATCGGATTGGCCATGGTGCTGTCCGGCCACTTGCCGGCCACCAGCTTCGCTGCCGCACAGTCCGGCTTGCGCTCCGCCTGGTCGCGGAAGAGACCGACGAAGGACGCGGCGAAGCCCAGGCGGTGGTATGCCGCGACGAGTGCTTCGACGAAGGAGGGGTCGAACGCGTCGAGCCCCGCCCCGGAGACATCCGCGCTCGTTCCCACCTGCAACAGGCGGCTTTCCAGGTCCCGTTCCGGCGCCACATCGTCCCGCATGTGCAGCACGATGAGTTCGGCTGCCCGGTCACGCCGTTCGCGCGACCAGCCGAGGCCGGCCGTGAAGACGCGCGCCAGATGGCCGCCGGCCTCCTCGAAGGGGAGGGTGTGGCTGTCGAAGGGCGGGGTGAGCGCCAAGTCGTGCAGCATCGCGGAGACGAACAACAACTCCTGGTCGAATTCGAGGCCACGCGCCTGCGCCCATGCCGCGCCGAAGAAGTACGAGCGCATCGAGTGGTGATACAGCGCGTCGTCCGCGTACTCCTCGCACACCGACTGCGCGAGCTCCATGGCCCGCCCCAAGCGGACCTCCACACCTGCGACATCGATCAGCATCGTCGTACCCCCGTAAGAGAAGATCGCACTCTGGGCGCCCCAGCCTACGATCACGCGCGCACGACACCACGAGGGCGGCACCGCCACAGCCGAGCGCGCCGTCGCCGAGCACGTCGCGACTCCGCCTGCGTACGCGAAGCCCGACCCGGGACCGGCCCCGACCCCGGCCCCCGACCCCCGACCCCCGACCCC